>NZ_CBCPHV010000003.1:0-405063 GCF_965118635.1 Empedobacter brevis
TCTTCGAGTTATTTGGTACACTTTTTTTTGGAATTTCCGGAGCTCTGGCAGCAGATGAAAAATCTGGTAACGATTGGTTCGGTGTAACATTTATAGCCTTTTTGACTTCTATTGGAGGTGGAACAATTCGTGATATTTTACTTTCTGTTGATATAATGTGGATAAAAGACGTTAATCTTATTTATGCAGTGGGAATTGGTGTTGTTTTAGCTTCTATTTTTTACAAACCATTGTTAAAACTCCGAAAAACTTTTATGCTTTTTGATACATTAGGAATCGCTTTATTTACTATTGTTGGTTTAGAAAAGGCCTTGAATCTCGGAATTCATCCTGTTATAGCTCCTGTTATGGGAATGTTTACAGCAGTTTTTGGATCGATTATTAGAGATACAATGTTGAATGAGGTTCCTATTATTTTCAAAAAAGAAATCTACGCATTTGCATGTCTTTGTGGAGCTGCTGTTTATATGATTTTATGGAAATTAGGACTTGATCGTAATATAAATTTCTTTATTTCAGGTAGTGTAATCGTGGTGATTCGTTTAGTTGCAATTAAATACAATTTATCATTGCCCAAGTTTAAAAGTCATTAATTTATAGATTCGTATCTTTGCGAATTAATTTTTATAGATGGATATTCAATATATTTTTGAATTATTTGGAACACTTGTGTTTGCTATCTCCGGAGCTTTAGCAGGAGATGAAAGACAAAAACACGATTGGTTCGGTATTGCTTGTTTTGCGTTTATAACTGCTGTAGGAGGAGGTACTTTACGTGATTTATTTCTTAATAGTTATCCTTTGGTTTGGATAAATGATATGAATGTAATTTATGCGGTGTTTGCTGGAATTTTATTAGCAGGATTATTTTTTAAATATTTTGCACGATTACGAACGACATTAATGCTTTTCGATACATTAGGAATTGCTTTATTTACAATTGTAGGATTGGAAAAAGCACATTCCTTAGGTGCAAACGATTTTATTTCCGTAATGATGGGAATGATGACAGCTGTTATGGGAGGAATGTTACGTGATGTATTAATGAATAAAACACCAACCATTTTTGTACAAGAAATTTATGCAACAGCCTGCATTGTTGGAGGAATTATGTATTTGGTGTTTGATGGTTTTGGTCTAGATCGTAATATAAATTTCATTCTTTCTGGATGCATTATTGCCGTAATTCGTATTGTAACTGTAAAATATAATTTATCATTACCTAAATTTTATTAATCATGAAAAAATCACCATTTAATCAAGAAAATTGGACAGGAAGAATTGATTCTGAAGATGGAGAATTAGGTTTAAGAATTCATCAAGTTATTGCTGATTACAATACATTTCAATCATCTTCAATACAACCAAAAGTCATTTTAGGATTTTGTTCAGAAGAAGGAGTAGAAAGAAATAAGGGACGAATTGGAGCAAAAAATTCTCCTGATTTAATTCGAAAAGCTTTAGCAAATTTACCTTTACACTTTTCTAAAACTGATTTTATTTTCGATGGAGGAAATATTATTTGTGATGATAATAATTTAGAAGCTGCTAGAGAAGAACAAATTCATCAAGTTGCTAAAATTATTCAACAAAATCATTTTCCAATTGTAATTGGTGGCGGACATGAAACAGCTTTAGGCGATTTTCTTGCTTTAGCAAAATCATATAAAAATATAGGAATTATTAATCTCGATGCACATTTCGATTTAAGAACTCCAAATCCACAATCTACTTCTGGAACGCCTTTTTATGAAATGGCAAAATATTGCGAAGAAAATGAAATGAATTTCAATTATATTCCAATTGGTATTCAGGAATTAGGAAATACGAAAGCATTATTTCAGCGAGCAGAAGATTTAAACGTAAATTTTATTCTTGCTGACGAAGTTCATTTCAACTTGAATAAAGTATTAGATAATCTAAAAACGATTATTTCGCAATTTGATGCACTTTATGTTTCATTGGACATGGATGTTTTCGATGCAGCTTATGCTCCTGGTGTAAGCGCAACAACAATTAACGGTTTAACTCCTTTTCAGGTAAAATATATTTTAAAAGTTTTGATGAACTCAAACAAAGTAAAAATCTTTGATTTAGTTGAGTATAATTCGCTTTTTGATGTTGATAACTCGACAGCGAAACTCTCTGCACAAATGATTTACGAAGTTTTAAGATATTAATTATGAAATAATTTACAATATTTTGTAACCTTTTTCAGTTATCTGCGTATACATATATAGAGGTGTTGATAAGATACCAAAAGAAATCGATAATAATCATTAATAATAGTAGGGTTTTAGTTAAATGAGACAGCTTAAAATTACAAAGCAGGTAACAAATCGTGAAACTGCGTCGTTGGATAAATACTTACAAGAGATTGGTAAAGTAGATTTGATTACAGCGGAGGAGGAAGTAGAGTTAGCACAACGTATCAAAGCAGGAGATCGTGTTGCCTTAGAAAAATTAACAAAAGCAAACTTACGTTTCGTGGTATCTGTTGCAAAACAATATCAAAATCAAGGATTAAGTTTACCGGATTTAATTAATGAAGGAAACTTAGGTTTGATTAAAGCAGCACAACGTTTTGACGAAACGCGTGGTTTCAAATTTATCTCGTATGCCGTTTGGTGGATTCGTCAATCTATCTTACAAGCATTAGCAGAGCAATCTCGTATTGTACGTTTACCATTAAATAAAATTGGATCAATTAATAAAATTAATAAAGCTTATGCTTTATTAGAGCAAGAACATGAACGTGCTCCATCTGCAGAAGAAATTTCTGAAGTTTTGGATATGTCTGAAGGTGATGTAAAAGAGTCAATGAAAAACTCTGGTCGTCACGTCTCAATGGATGCGCCATTAGTAGAAGGAGAAGATTCTAACTTATACGATGTATTAAACATTGGAGAATCTCCATCACCAGATGTACAATTAATGATTGAATCTTTACGTGTGGAAATTGAACGTGCATTACAAACATTAACGCCTCGTGAAGCTGACTTAATTCGTTTATATTTCGGATTAAATGGTCAACACCCAATGACGTTAGAAGAAATTGGAGAAACATTCGATTTAACAAGAGAACGTGTTCGTCAAATTAAAGAAAAAGCAATTCGTCGTTTAAAACATACTTCAAGATCTAAGATTTTGAAAACATATATCGGACGATAAAAACATAAGAAAGCAGCTATATAAGCTGCTTTTTTTATAATTACTAAAACATTTTATGAGAAAATTTATTTTACTATTTACACTTACACTTTTTTCAACTTATTCTTTCGGTCAAAAGGAAATTGATCAAAATTTAGTTGGTTTTTGGAAATCTACAATTTATCCAACAAAAAATGATCCTGTAAAAGGAAAAGCTTTTATTGATAGAAAGGCTGATGGAACATTTACATTATTTTTAGAGTTAATTTATAATAATGATTCTATCTATGTGAAAGAAGTTGGTCATTGGAACACGAATAATAATCTTTATACAGAAATTGGAGAAGAGTATAATGATGAGTTTACTTACAAGATAAATCAAAATCAAGTCAATTTTAAAATAAAAAAGAAGAAACAAACTTTAGGTTTTAGATTAGAAAAATTTGATGAAGAAAAATCATCAGATCAAACAAGTTATTATGAAGAGCAATATTCTATATTCAAAGCAAAATCTATGCAAAAATTGATGAATATGAGCGATAAAATGAATGGTTTTTCACATGACTCTTCAGATGGTGTACAAGATAGTAGATTAGTGGGTATTTGGTTAGGTTCTGAAAAGGATAATCAAATAGAAGGAGTATCTAAAGAATGGACAATGACGCGAAATATTGATGGAACATTTATTTTAGATTTTAGAGTAAAATCGAAAGGAAATAAGGTTGAAAGCCATATCGAGAAAGGAAAATGGTGGGTAAAAGATAATAAGTTTTACGAATACCATGAAGATTCTGGTATGACAGATGTCTATACTTATGAAGTTCTGAATGTAAATCAAATAAAATTTAAAGTTTTTGATTTATCATTTAATCAGAATAATAATAATTATGAATTTATTGATACAAGAAAAAAATAAATAAAAAAACTCCAACTAAATTTAGTTGGAGTTTTTCGTTATAATAATTTTCCGCTTAGTAAAATTGCAGCGATTGTAAAGTAAATAATTAATCCAGAAACGTCAACCAAAGTTGCCACGAAAGGCGAAGAAGCTGTAGCAGGATCAAATCCTATTTTTCTCAAAATAAATGGCACTAAAGAGCCAGAAAGTGTTCCCCATAAAACAATTACAATTAAGGATAAAGCAACTGTTAAGGCTATATAAAACCAATATTCTCCATAACTATAAATTCCAGTTTTTTCCCAAATAAGAATTCTAACAAAGCCAACAAATCCAAGGATTGAACCTAATATTAATCCAGAAGCAAATTCTTTTTTCATTACATACCACCAATCTTTTAATTTCAATTCGCCTAAAGCCATCGCGCGAATGATTAATGAAGCTGCTTGTGAACCTGAATTTCCTCCACTTGAAATAATCAATGGAACAAATAATGCCAATACAACAGCTTTTTCTATTTCTTGATCATAATAGCTCATTGCCGAAGCCGTAAACATTTCACCAATAAATAAGATAACAAGCCAGCCAGCACGTTTTTTAATCAATTCTGTAATTGGAGTTTTTGTATATGAAACATCCAATTCCTCCATTCCTCCGAATTTTTGAATATCTTCTGTATCGCGCATTTTCATTCGATCCAAGATATCATCAAATGTTACAATTCCGACCAAAACATCATTTTCTGTAACAATTGGCATCGCAGAACGATCATATTTATCAAAAACTTCCAAAGCTTCTTCTAAAGGCGTTGTCGCTTTTATTGAAACAAAATTATAATCAATTAAGTCTTCTACTTTTGTATCTTCATCAGCTAAAAGGATTTCACCAATTTTTAAATCATCAATTAACCTGTTTTTACCATCAACAATAAAAATATAGGTTAAAGTTTCAGCCTTTTTACCATACTTTTTGATATGCGCCAAAACTTGTTTTACAGTATAATATTCTTTTACTTGAATATAATTTGGCGTCATCAATCGGGCAATAGAATCTTCATTGTATCCAATTAAATTTAATGCAATTGCTCGTTCTTCAGGATTTAAAAGGTTGATTGAATGTTTGATTAATTGATCTGGGAAGTTTTCAAAAAGCTCTGTTCGGTCATCTGGATCAAGATTGTTCAAAACTTCTGCTAGATCTTCGTCTGTCAAACTTTTTACAATTTCGTACTGAATATCGGGCTCAAAATAGGAGAATACTTCAACTTTATCATCATTCGAAAGCGAGTAAAAAGCGATGTTTCTCTTCTTTACGTCCAATGCAGTTAATTGTTCAGCAATATCTGCAGGGTGTTGATTAAGCATATTATTTTCCATAAATTTGTTGTTTTTATCCCAAGCTGCAAATTAAGTCTTTTTGAGATGAGAAGAAGTATAGATTGTTATTTTTAAGCTACTTTTAATATAGAAAACAGAATGGATAAAGCAGATCAAAAACAAATTAAAGAATTTATAAAATCTATGGATGTAGATGAACGATTTGTTGGAATTTGGTCTGGAACTGATCATGGGAAATTTTTTAAAGGCGAAACTAATAGTTGGTTGATAAATAGAAAAGCTGACGGAACGATGACGGTTAATTTCAAAACAATTCATAGTGATGATAACATAACTTTTTCGGAAGATAAAGGTGTTTGGTGTACTATTGGAGAAGAATATTATGAGTTTAGAGATTCTGATGAAATGGCTGATATTTATACTTATATTTTTATGTCAAAAGATTCTATTCATTTTATTATTAATGAAGAATTGAAAGACGAAGAACCATATAACTTTATTGATAATCGCGTTTTCTTGGATTAGATTTAATTTTGTTCAATCATTTTTTCTTTGCTTACCTTTGTATCACAAAAAACAAACAAAAAAAAGATTATGCCAATAGTAGCACCATCAATTTTAGCAGCAGATTTCGGAAATTTAGCAAAGGACATCGAAATGGTAAATAATTCTCAAGCAGAATGGTTTCATTTAGATGTCATGGATGGCGTTTTTGTTCCAAATATCTCTTACGGAATGCCAATTATCGAGAAAATAAATTCGTTAACAGACAAAGTTCTTGATGTTCATTTAATGATTATTGATCCAGATCGTTACATTTCTACTTTCAAGCAAATAGGAGCAGATATTTTAACTGTACATTACGAAGCTTGTACACATTTGCATCGTACAATTCAGGCCATAAAAGCAGAAGGAATGAAAGCTGGTGTAGCGCTTAATCCTCATACGCCAGTTGCTGTTTTAGAAGATGTAATCAATGATTTGGACTTAGTTTTAATCATGAGTGTTAATCCAGGTTTTGGAGGTCAAAAATTTATCGAAAATACATATAACAAAGTTTCTAAATTAAAGAAAATGATTACAGAAGCGAATGCAAATGTTATCATCGAAATTGATGGAGGAGTTGGTGTTCAAAATGCATCAAAATTAGTAGAAGCTGGAGCAGATGCTTTAGTAGCAGGTTCAGCAGTTTTTAATGCAGAAAATCCAACCGAATATATTGCAGAATTACATAAAGCTTAATGTAAATAACATATATCGATATAAAAAAACTGAACCAAAAATGGTTCAGTTTTTTTATTAGAAAGATACGTAACTTTGTCGCATGGATTTTTCTAAAAACAACCAAAAAAAGATTTATACGATTGATGAAATCAAAGATAAAATGGCAAAATATTGTCTTTATCAAGATCGTTGTCATTGGGAAGTAGAAAAAAAATTACGTGATTTTGATTTGATTCCAGAAGCAAAAGATGAGATTATTTTTAAGCTCATTCATTACGGATTTCTAAATGAAGAACGTTTTGTACATAGCTTTGTTCGAGGAAAAGTTAATCAAAAAATGTGGGGAAGAAACCGACTTCGTCAAGAATTAAAAATGCGACAAATAGATCAAAAATTAATCGAAAAAGCATTTAAAGAAGAAATTGATTTGGATAAATATTGGAATAATTTATTGCATTTAACTCAGAAAAAGTTCAATTTATTAACTTCCGAACGAGATTCTTTCAAGAAAACAAACAAGATAAAAGCATATTTAGCATACAAAGGCTATGAATTCGATTTGATGAATGATGCGATTGAATTTGTGAAAGCAAAAAAATAATACAATTCATCTGTAAAATTCGACAACTCAGTCAACTATTTTTTCATTTATTTGGTAGTTCAACTAGTTTTAGTTCATAATTAATAAACTTATTATGGAAAATCTAGTCAAAATAATAATTTACATTCATGCATTTTTCGGAGTAATTGGTTTAGTTGCTGGTACAGCAGTTATAATCATAAAAAAAGGAAATTCGATGCATAGAAAAATTGGAAAAATATTTTCAATTGGCATGCTCGTTAGTTCTATCCTTTCGTTAATTATTTGCACTTTCCCGAATCACCATAATTCTTTTCTTTTGATGATAGGAATTTTTACAATTTATATGATTTTAATCGGAAATAGAATTCTTAATTATAAACGTAAAAATTATTCAAATAATTTAGATAAAATCATTTCAGGAACAATGTTTATTACAGCAATTGTGATGATTGTTTTTGGTTTATTTCCACTTTTTACAACTAAAAGTATTGGATTGTTGTATTTAATTTTCGGATTTTTAGCAGGCGTTTTATCTTATCGAGATTTTATTTTTTATAAAAATCCAGAAAATTATAAAAAATGGACAATGAATCATTTAGGAAAAATGGTTGGCGCTTATATTGCTTCCGTAACGGCTTTTTTAGTTGCAGGAGCTGGATTTGGGAATAATATTTATTTTTGGATTGTGCCTTCAATCATTGGATCGATTTATATTTTTTCGTGGGCAAAAAAACTCAATAAAAAAGTTAAAGTAAATTGATTATTCACAATCAATTCACTTATATAAAAAATTTCTACTTCTAATATTTCCCTAATTCTTTTTCAAATTCTTGGAGATAATTCGCCAAATGAAAACCATCTACAAAACCGTGATTCGCTTCCACAGAAACAGGCATATACATTTTATCATTTTGCGTATATGCTTTTCCAAAAATAATTCGTGGAATAGATTCTCCCGTTCCAAAATTACTCGGTTGCACCAATCCTGTAAATCTTGACCAAGGAAAAGTAGAATGACGAACCAAACCAATTGTAATTTCTTCGTTTTTGATATGTAAACCAACCGAATTTTCTACACTTTGTATTTGCGCTTGAAGTTGTGTATTAAAAGCATCAAAATCTTCAGTAAAATTCATCAATGCAAAGCCAAAAGTTCCATCTTTTCGTCCAATTGTTGTACCACAATCTAAATGATCATAAACAAAGATTTCATCCTCTTCGATACGATATTTGAATTCGTTAATTTTATTTTCTGCCAACATCGAACAATGTAAATAAACCGCGAAAAAAGACAATTTATTTGCCTTTGCAAATTTATAAGCTTTAGAACATTCAACCTCCGCAACAACTCCAACATATGGATTATCCATTTTCGAAAACATATTAAAATGTTCTATACGATTCCAACCTTCAGGATTAAATTTCTGTTTCATTGCCGCAAAGTTAAAAATAGGATTTTAGATTTCTTAATTCTTTTTTAGAGAAAAAATGAAAAACGAAATTTATAATTGAGGAACGATTGATTAATTTTTAATGATTTAAAACTATATAATAATCAAGTGTAAAGTAAATTATAACTATTTAAAAACGTAAATTAGTTAAAAATAATTCAATGAAAATAGCCTTCTTTTCATCTAAACCTTATGATAAAACTTTTTTTGAAGCTGAAAATAAAAATTATGGCTTTCAACTTAATTTTTATGAAACACATTTAGGTCCGCATATTGTAAATGCAATAGAAGATGAAGTTGCTGTTTGTGTGTTTGTTAATGATAAAGTAAACCGACAAGTAATTGAGGTTTTAGCCAAAAAAGGAGTTAAAATTATTGCATTGAGATGTGCAGGTTTTAACAATGTAGATCTAGAAGCAGCGAAAGAATTCGGGATAAAAGTTTGTCGCGTTCCTGCTTATTCTCCAGAAGCTGTTGCAGAGCATACAATGGCAATGTTATTAACATTGAACCGAAAAACGCACAAAGCTTATAATCGTGTTCGTGAACAAAATTTTGCATTGAATGGTTTACTTGGTTTTAATCTTTTTCAGAAAACAATAGGAGTTGTTGGAACAGGTAAAATAGGAAAGGCTTTTATTCATATTGCAAAAGGATTTGGATGTAAAATAATTGCTTATGATTTATATCCCGATCAAGAATTGATAAATAGCGGAGTAGAATATGTGGAATTGGATACGTTGTATAAAACTTCCGATATTATTTCGTTGCATTGTCCATTAACGCCAGAAAATCATTATATGATTAATCAAAAAACGATCGAACTAATGAAAGATGGCGTAACGATTATTAATACAAGTAGAGGAGGATTAATTAATACGCATGAAGCAATTGAAGAGTTGAAAAATCATAAAATTGGTCATTTAGGAATTGATGTTTATGAACAAGAAGAAAAATTGTTTTTCAAGGATTTATCAGCAGAAATTATCCAAGATGATATGATTCAACGATTGATGAGTTTTCCAAATGTTTTGGTAACTGCGCATCAAGCATTTTTTACGCAAGAAGCATTAGAACAAATTTCAGAAATTACAATGCGAAGTATTTCAGAAATCTTGGAAAAAGGTTCAACGAATGATGTTGTGATGTTATAAATCTCCTAAATGTGTGGATTTGAATCCATCATATTTTTTAAGACCAAATCCTAAAAAACGATCAAATGCAATATGTGCAGAAAATATAAATCCTATCATCAAACACCATTCAATATTTAAAAAATAACCAATAAGAATCAAGACAATTGTTGTAAAATAATTGTGAATAAAATTGTAGGATATTCCTCCAACTTTAGCTCCAAAAAGATAACCTAACATAAAAATATCTGGAGAAAGAAAAAGAATTGCAAACCACATCCAAGATAATTTGAGAACGCTATATAAGACGATTATAAAAATTAATACACCAAGCTGTTCTAATTTTAGTATGTATTTCATATGATTGGTTTATTTTATTAGTATAAAATTGTTTCCAATTGTTACAAAAAAAGCCGTTCTTATGAACGGCTTTTTGATTAGAATTTCATGTTAATATTAAGGTTAAAACTTCTACCTCTTTCTAGAATTCGTTGTTTTGTATTATCAGAATAAGTTCGGTTCAAATGCTCCGAGTAAGCTCTGTCGAACAAATTACTTACTTCAAAATTTATGAAGATATTCTTTGTTAAATTATAATTGGAATAGATATTAAAAACAGAAAATTCAGGCGTTTTCAATTCTCCAAAATTTTGAGCAATTCGATTTTGTTTTGAAGAATAATGATAAGAAATCCCAAAATTGAAAGGAGAAAAATCGGCTTCAACTTTCCATTTCAGATTAAATGGCGCAATTTCTGGCAAAGCATTTTTGTCTACTAAATTTTCTGCATATGTATAAGCAAAACCAAAATCTGTGTTGAAATGTTGTAAAATTTGCCAATTTATGCGCGATTCTATTCCTGTTTTGTACGCTTTTTTGATATTTTGCATTTGTCGAACTCCAGGGCTATGCATAGAATTTGGTTTGATATCATCTCGAATAACGCCCGAAATATAATTTTCTAAATAAGAATAAAACAAGTTGGATTGGATAAATAATTTTTCATTCTTATAAGTATAAATAAAATCGGCTTGATTATTTGTTTCGGCTTTTAGTAAAGGATTTCCTACAACTTCGTAAGCATCAATTCCAACAACAAAACGGTTGATATATCGTTCTGTTAAACTTGGGCTTCGTTGTCCTCGACCAATCCAAAATGAGAGTTCATTTTTAGAATTTAAGCTTTGTTTGTATCCAAAACTAATGCTGTTATTTACATAATTTGATTTCATCTTGCCATACAATGTTTCGAAAAGTGGAGACATTTCATTTGCATTAGCGTCATTAAAATCTAATCGATAAGAAGCAATAAATTTAGCATGATCAAATTGATGTGTGAATTCGGTAAACCAACCTATTTGATTGATTTCTGAATCTTGCCAAGACGAACCATTCTTATTCATCATCATCTTATTCATCATCATAGAAGACATTTTTGTACTAACATTTTTAGCTTCTTCATGCTTAAAATCAAAACCAGAAAATAAATTATTTCGTTTCCAATTGAATTTAGATTCTATTCGTGCGCCATAAGTAGAAGATTTAACATTCGAAATCATACTTTTATCTGGCGATCCCATCGAATGATGAACAGTTGATAAATAAGAGTTAAATTCTATTTGTTTCAGAATTGAATGATTAAACATTGCCAAATGTTTTAATTGAAGCATCCACGTTTTATCGTAAATCAAATCCATTTTCAAAGCTGCGAATTCTACATCTCGTCCTTGATTTGTATTTACTTGTAAGGTTGTGAAATTTGTATTATTCCATTTCATAGTTCCTTTCGTTCCAATATTATAACGAGTGAAAGCAGAAGGAACTTCGTTTCCGTTTCCATCTTTGTATCGATCACCTTTTTGATAAGAACCAAAGAAATCCCAAACTATTTTTTTTGAAGAAAGTTGACTCAAAATTTCATTCCTGAAAATTTTTCCATTGCTTTCAAAACCTGTTGAAAATCGATTTTTTAGCTGAACTTTTTCTGTGAATTTAGGTTGAATACTTGTGAAATTTATTGTTCCTCCCAATGCTGTTCCGTATCTAAAATTATACGGACCTTTATATATTTCGGCATCTTGTACCATATTCATGTTCACTTGCGAAATCGCAGGATCCATTCTACTTGGGCAAGCATTTATTGCATTTGCAGCTCCATCAATTACAATATTCAATTGTTCATATTTAAAACCTCTTAAAACAGGATCTGTTGCAAAGTTTCCAGCTTTTTTTATACCAGAAATTTCGGGAATTGTTTTCAGAAAACTTCCTGCATCATGGTTTAGTAAATGTGAATAAGTAACGTTTATTTTTTTAGAATCTGAATTTTCATTTTTCTTAGAAATTTTAACCATTTCTAATTCTGTTATCGAATCATTTTCGATTGTCTGTGCGTACGAGTTTATAGCAAATACAAATGCCGTAAGACATAGTAAATTTGTTCTATTCTTTTTCAATGTTTGTTAATTTGAATTTGGACAATAGTGATTTGGTTTGATAAAAAGTAATATCAAACGATTTCAAAATGTGAGAAATAAATTAACAATTCGGAGGAATGTCTGGAATGGAATAATACATTTTTCTAATCGAATATTCTTGATCAGAAAAGGTTGTTTGAGTAGAGTTTTCTACCAATAAATTTGAATGAAGATTGACAAGATTCGTAGGAATGTAGACAATATCAATAAAAACTTTAGCTGTTAATGAACTTGACTGTGTTGTTTCTGTTTTTTTGCTTAATAAACATTTTCCATTACACATTAGTTCAGGCTTATCTTGGTTTTCACAAAGAAGTTCATAAACATCTCTATTTATTTCGTAATCGATGACCAATAAAGAGTTTTGAAAACTACAGATAAGTATTATTGATGTAAATAATATTGAAAAAGCAAATTTCATTCGAGGCAAAATTAAGCTATAATTATTGTTCAATAAATTGTTATCGGCTGATATTTGTCAAAAAAGAATAAAAAAAAACCGTTCCTATGAACGGTTTTTAATATTTAAAGAGAATTTTTAATCATTCAATTTCAAAACAGCTAAGAAAGCAGATTGAGGAACTTCTACACGACCAATTTGACGCATTTTCTTTTTACCTGCTTTTTGTTTTTCTAATAATTTACGTTTACGAGAAATATCTCCACCATAACATTTTGCAGTAACATCTTTACGCAAAGCTTTGATTGTTTCACGTGCAATAATTTTTGCTCCAATTGCTGCTTGAATTGGAATATCGAATTGTTGACGAGGAATTAATTCGCGTAATTTTTCACACATTTTCTTTCCAATATTGTATGCATTATCAACGTGAATTAATGCAGATAAAGCATCCACAACTTCTCCATTAATCATGATATCCACTTTTACCAATTTCGAAGCTTTCATTCCAGAAGGAGCATAATCAAAAGATGCATATCCTTTTGAAATTGATTTTAATCGATCATAGAAATCGAAAACAACTTCAGCCAATGGCATATTGAAAACCATCTCAACACGATGTTGAGTTAAATAATTTTGAGATTGTAATTCACCACGTTTTTCGATACACAAACTCATTACTGGACCAACAAATTCAGATTTTGTAATAATTGTTGCACGAATATATGGTTCTTCAACACGGTTTAATCCTGATGGATCTGGTAATTCAGATGGATTATGAACCGGAATCATTTTTTCTGGATCTTTTTCTAAATAGGCTTCATACGAAACGTTAGGAACCGTTGTAATTACGGTCATATTAAACTCGCGTTCCAAACGTTCTTGAATGATTTCTAAGTGCAACATTCCTAAGAATCCACAACGGAAACCAAATCCTAAAGCTGCAGAAGATTCAGCTTCAAAAGTTAATGAAGCATCATTTAAACGTAATTTTTCGATAGATGCACGTAAATCTTCGTAATCCTCTGTATCTACTGGATAAATACCTGCGAATACCATTGGTTTTACTTCTTCGAAACCATCAATTGCTTCTGTTGCTGGATTATCAACTAATGTAATTGTATCACCAACTTTTACTTCAGAAGCTTCTTTAATTCCAGAAATAATGTAACCAACATCGCCTGTTTTAATTGCTTTTTTCTCTACTTGATTCAATTTCAAAGTTCCAATTTCATCAGCTCCATACTTTTTGCCTGTAGCCATGAATTTTACTTGGTCTCCTTTTTTGATTTCACCATTTACAACTTTATAAAAAGCTTCAATTCCTCGGAAAGGATTATAAACAGAGTCAAAAATCAAGGCTTGTAATGGTGCATCAGGATCACCTACTGGAGCAGGAATTTTTTCGATAATCGTGTGTAATAGTTCCAATACACCTTCACCAGTTTTTCCACTTACACGCAAAACATCTTCAGGATCACAACCAATTAAATCTACAATATCATCCGTTACTTCTTCTGGATTTGCAGAAGGTAAATCGATTTTGTTTAAAACAGGAATAATCTCTAAATCATTTTCTAAAGCCAAATAAAGGTTAGAAATAGTTTGAGCTTGGATACTTTGCGCAGCATCTACAATTAACAAAGCTCCTTCACAAGCAGCAATCGAACGAGAAACCTCGTAAGAAAAATCTACGTGACCTGGAGTGTCAATTAAATTTAATATATATTTTTCACCATCTTTTTCATATTCCATTTGGATAGCGTGTGATTTGATCGTGATACCGCGTTCGCGTTCCAAATCCATATCGTCTAAAGTTTGATTTTGTAACTCACGATCAGAAATCGTATTTGTTACTTGCAATAAGCGATCGGCCAAAGTACTTTTACCATGGTCAATATGAGCGATAATACAGAAATTACGGATATTTTTCATACTCTTCTTGTCGAATAGGCAAAAATAATCTTTTCCGTTCAGACTGCAAGTTTTTTGAAAAATAAAGTGTTAAATATTATTTTGTAAAACATTTAGGATTTAGGATATTAAATTCATTTTTCTACTAATTAGTTTATTTGTTGAATGGAATAAACTTTATTTTTTCACTATTTCTAGTGAAATTGTACTGATTATTTGGAAATGTGGATTTTATTGACTTAAATTTGCACTGATAAAAATCATAACGTATAACAATTAATAACGAAGAAATAAAATGTTCAAAGAAGCGACATATCAATTTTCAGCTATTGCAACAGATTTTGCAATGAGCATTCTTCGTGCTTATAAATCGTAAATAATTTACTTTTATTATATCAAAAGCCCGAAGGATTCTTCGGGCTTTTTCTTTTATTATTCCATTCTAGATTCAGAATAACTTCTAAAAATTTCCGAAGAAGAAATAATTAGCGTTAATTATTTTCAAAATATTTATTTACAATCAAATATCTATTCTAGGAAGATTCAATCTTCTTTTCTATTCAATCATATAAAAAAGTTTAGGAAAGAAATTGTAAAAACAGCAAGAAAAAAAATGTAATAGAAAAATAACCGTAGAAAGTTATTTGTATCAACGAATAACAAATATTTAAAATCTTTTTACAAAAAGGTAATTTTTTTTAACAAGGAAATTCAGCGATTTCAATCGTTGAAAAACTGATGGAAAAAAGAACATCAGTATCCAAAAGATATTAATCATGGGAAATAAAATCTCTGGAAAGGACTTTATAAAATTAGGCTTTCCAAAAAATAATTCGATAAATATTGTTTTAGGACAAATTCATCGATACAGAAAAAAAGAAAAAAAACAAACGATTCTTAATGAAGCTAAAGAAGTTCTACTAGAACCAGAAAAATATATTGGAGACGGAATTTGGGGAAAAGTTGCAGAAGGCTTGATAAAACCAGTTGAAATTAGACTACAAGAATTGAAAACAACACGTTCACCTTTTTCTATTTTCGGAGAAAATGAAATTGATGAACAAGCAAAATTTCAATTGTATGATGCATTGAAATTGCCAATTTCGGTAAAAGGAGCTTTGATGCCAGATGCGCATTCGGGCTATGGATTGCCTATTGGCGGAGTTTTAGCGACAAATAACGCTGTAATTCCTTATGGAGTTGGCGTGGATATTGGTTGTAGAATGAGTCTTTCGGTTTACGATTTACCTGCGAGTTTCTTGAAAGGAAAATCGCATCAGTTAATTCAGATTTTACAAGATCATACCAAATTTGGAATGTATGAAACGCATAAAATAAAAGCTGATCATGAAATTTTTGAACGATCTATTTTTGATGAAATTCCAATTTTGAAAAGTTTAAAAACAAAAGCTTATCAACAATTGGGAACTTCTGGCGGAGGAAATCATTTTGTTGAATTTGGAATTGTAAAATTAGATGAGGTAAAACCTGAATGGAATTTAATTCCGGGCGAATATCTAGCAGTTTTATCGCATAGCGGTTCTCGTGGTTTGGGAGCAAATATTGCAAAACATTATACTTATTTGGCTGCAAAACAATGTCCACTTCCAAAACAAGTACAACATTTGGCTTGGTTGGATTTGGATACACATGACGGACAAGAATATTGGGCTGCAATGAATTTGGCTGGAGATTATGCAAAGGCTTGTCATGACGATATTCATCGAAGAATAGCCAAAACTTTAGGAAAACGTATTGTTTTTAATATAGAAAACCATCACAATTTTGCGTGGAAAGAAATTGTAGATAATGAAGAATGTATTGTGCATAGAAAAGGTGCAACGCCAATTGGAAAAGGAGTTTTAGGAATTATTCCAGGTTCTATGACAGCTAATGGTTACATTGTCGAAGGTTTGGGAAATGAATTAAGTATTAATTCAGCATCGCATGGTGCAGGACGAAAAATGTCTCGCGCGAAATGTAAATCTACAATTACCAAAAGTTTTATGAATTCTCAATTGAAAGATGCAGGAATTGAGCTTATTGGAGGAAGTGTAGATGAAGCGCCATTTGCGTATAAAAACATCAAAACAGTGATGAATTTACAAACTGAATTGGTGAAAGTATTGGGAACTTTTACGCCGAAAATAGTACGAATGGATAAATGATAATGATGAAAAAAATTATTCAACTTACATCGGGTAGAGGACCAGCAGAATGCAATTTTGTAGTAACGAATGTTTTCAAAAAGTTTGTAGAAGCATGTACAAAATCAGCCATCAAGTTTGAAGTAATCGAAAGAGAAATAGACAAAGATTTTAATCAAATTTCTTCTGTGATTATAGAGCTTGAAGGAAATGATTTGAATAACTTTTTAAAAACTTGGATTGGAACGATTTTATGGATTGGGAAAAGTCCTTATCGAAAATTTCATCAACGAAAAAATTGGTTTATTGGTTGCTTCGAACTCGAAATAGCAAAAGAAAATTCAATTAATCCAAATGAAATTGTTTACCAAACAATGCGAAGTTCGGGAAATGGTGGACAAAATGTGAATAAAGTAAATTCTGCTATTCGTGCAATTCATCAGCCAAGTGGAATTTCTGTTGTTTCAATGGATTCTCGTTCTCAACATCAAAACAAAAAAATTGCAACAACTCGTTTGTTATTGAAATTACAAGAATTTGAGAAGGATAAAATGAAAGATTTTATTCAAGAAAAATGGAACAATCAAACTTCCATTGCAAGAGGAAATCCTGTAAAAACATTCAAAGGAGATAAATTTAATGAATAAAATAAAGCCGCTTTATAAGCGGCTTTATTGATTATTTTTTCAGAATTGCTTGAATAATTCCTTCTAGGTTTTCATTAAATTCTAATAATTGACTGAAAACTTTATCATCTTTATTCAAACCTCCATGTTTATTATTTTTCACGAATGTTGCTTTTATTGTTTCCCAACGTTCCTTTTCTTCAGAATTCATTAAACCAGCGATTTCTTTCAAACGCAAAAGATTCGATTCTGTATCTGTTGTCAATGTTTGAGATTCACTTTCGTAATGCGCTAAAATCGTTTCATTAATTTCTTTTTCATTCATCATTGGAACAATTTTCGAAACTAATTTCGACATATTTCTATACGAACCTTGCATTTTGAAAGGAGGCTCTGTTCTGTAATCATCTTGCATTGCAGCGCTCGAAATATAATTTTGATTAACTTTTACAACAACATTTCTAATTTTAATCACATGTTTTAGAACCGCAATAAAATCATCAATTTCTTGTTTCAAATAATTACCTTCAAAATCTGGAAGTTGCTCTTGATTTTCGGTTACAAAATTTGTTAACTTATAAAAATCTGTCCAGCTTTTCGATGCAATTTTATCCAAATATGGATTATCGCTCGATGCATTTTCTATTAAACTTAAGTTGAATAATGTTTCTGTATCACCAATTACATCACCTAAATTATAAACATCTGCACGATTGGCTAACATATCTGGAATCTGAAATTTAGATCCGCTTTCCGTATATGGATTTCCTGCCATTACAATACAAAAACGTTTTCCTCGTAAATCATAAGTTTTACTTTCTCCATCAAAAATTCCATCTATTTTTCGTTGTCCATCGGCTAATGAAATAAATTTTTGTAAAAATTCTGCACTCAAATGTTGAATATCATCTAAGTACAACATTACATTATCGGCCATTTCGAATGAAAGATTTATTTTTTTCAATTCTTCTCTTTCTCCCGAAGTTTTTGCTTCAATAGGATCAATCGATGTAATGTTATGCCCAATTGTTGGTCCGTTTACTTTTACAAAATGCAAGCCCATTGTTTTAGCCAAATATTCCATTAATGTCGTTTTTCCATAACCGGGAGGCGAAATTAACAGCAACATTCCCATTCGTGCTGTACGTTTATTTTCGCCAGCTGTTCCCAATTGTTTGGCTAAATTATTTCCGATTAAAGGAAAATAAACTTCGTTGATTAATTTGTTTCGAACGAATGAAGTCAAAACTTTTGGCTCGAATTCTGATATTTTTAAATCCTTTTCGTACGTTTTAGAAATTTCTTCTTTTAATTTTTGAAAAGATTTGAAATTAGGAACATCAACACTTGAAAAATGTTCTAATTTTGAAATAATATCATGATAATTTTGAGCATAAATTCCATCAATAATTACAGCATGATTTCCTTTTAAATCCTCGATTTCTATAAGCGAATTTCCAT
Source organism: Empedobacter brevis (assembly GCF_965118635.1). Classification (GTDB taxonomy): domain Bacteria; phylum Bacteroidota; class Bacteroidia; order Flavobacteriales; family Weeksellaceae; genus Empedobacter; species Empedobacter brevis_A. The sequence continues at coordinate 18,802 of NZ_CBCPHV010000003.1, forward strand.
CATTAATATGAAATTGATCTTTCGAAAATAAAAGCATTGTCGCAACTTCATTTACGACATTTTTATAAGTTGAGAAGTTTTCATTTTCATCAATAAAAGAATAAATCCAGTTTTCGATTAAATAAAACTTTTCGGTTAAAGAAAATTGTTGATCTTCTATTAATGAACTAAAATCATTCGTACTTTTATTTTTATCTAAATAATTTACAAATTCATTTCGGAATGTTTCAGCTTCTTTGCTCATCGAAAAAGCTTGATATTTAATAAAAGTTGTGAACAAATAATTGGCAACCTTTTCTGATGAAGTTTGCAATTTATTCCATTCGGTTTCCCAGTTTTCAAAAAGTGATTTTATTTCATTTAGAATGTTTTCAAAACGTTTTGAATTCGGAAAATTTTTCAAAATCAATTGAGCCGAATTCATCATTGCATTCAGTTTTTCTTGTAAATTCTTTTCTAAAGAATGCCAAAAAACTTGAGCAGTTGTGCGCGTTTGTTCATCAAATTGTAAAATATCTAATTTTGAATTAACATTTACCAATTCGGTAAAAATTCGTAGCGCATCAAAATTGTGAACACCTTTTATATAACCTTCCGAATAATTTTGTTCAATAATTTGGTTGATGAATTTCTCTGCATCAAAATCTTTTTCATTTCTCGCTAAAAAAGCTTGATAAGCCAAATATTCTGCACGATAAACCAATTGATTTTCCGAAACAAATTCTTGATTCCAAATAGTTTGATAACGATAAATTTCTTCGTTTTTAACTTTTTGATAAAAACTTGTTCCTGTTAAATGATAAAATAATTCGTTGTTACGATTCAACAAAGTAAGCGCTAATTGCTGTGTATTGACCGTAAATTTATTAGTACCAAGTGCAATAATATTTTGTCCATCAACAAAAAGTTCGGTTTTATCTCGTAAAATTCGAAGCGTATCTTCTTGCGATTTTTTCAAAAGATTTTCTAGATTTTCGGCTTTCGAAACATCTTTCAAATCTTTTAATTCTTGAATGATTTGACGCATTTTGTCAATCATTAAATCGGAAGAATAGAATGCTAAAATTTCTTCTTTTTCTGAAAAAGTTTTAGATTTATTCTCTATATTTTTCAGAACACGTAAACCAATTTGTTCTAACGAATTTGTACGTTTATTGGTTTGTTCGACCAATTGTTCGCGCTTGGAATTGAATGCTTTGATAATTTCATCGCGTTTATCGGCAATTTTCAAAGCAAAATCGTCAAAATCAGAAAATTTACTTTCTAATTCTTCGAGTTGAACAATGATTTTTGTATTGTATTCTTCTGTTTTTTCTGCGGTTGTTGATAATTCTAAAAAGTTGACAACGCTTTGTTCTAATAATGTGATTTGAGCAGAAAATTCGGCAACAGCTTCTTTGCTTTTTAAAGATGAAGTTTGACGTGTTAATTGCGCTCGAACTTCGTTAAGAGAAGCAAAAATGACAGAAATTTTTTCAATAATTTTTGTCGTTTGTGTAGCATCTTCAATCTTTAAACTATTGAGAATATCAATTAATAATTCTAATTCGGATGAGATTTTAAGGCATGCTTCTTCGATAACTTTTGCATCGATTACTTTTTCAATCGAAGCAACTAATTTTTTCTGTTCAGCAACTTTTTCTTCGTAAGGAATCAACGCTTCATCTAGTAAAAGAAACTCGATTGTTTTTGTTGATAAGTTTTCGTTGACTTCTTGTAATTGGTCTTCTAATTCCTGAACGCGCTCTAAATTGATGTAACGAATAGAACGCAAATCAATAACTTTTCCTTGAATTTTACGAGCTTCAGCCAAATGTTCAACCAATAAATCTAATTGATTGTACGTTGTACTATTTACTTTGAAAACGATTTCTTCAATCGATTCTTCCGTTTTTTCTAAAGTTTCTTGCGCAAATTTTTTCTGAACTTGAACTTTTGCAAATTCATCAATCGCTGTATTGGCAACCGTTTTTATTTCTAATAAAGGAATTGAAAGCTCGAAAGTATCTTGATCGTTGATCCAGAAATAACCATCAACAATATTATTCGCTTTTTTCACAATATCTTCGTAAAGACCTTCGTACGAATCTTCTTTGTTGATTAATTGAATAATCTCTTGAGATTCGGCCATTGCTTTTACAATGTCTTTGTTTCCAATTTTGTATAAAGGATGATTTGTTTTTTCTTGATTTTCAATTAAACGTTCGACATAAGGTGTTTCCCAAATTTGAACTTGATGATGTCGCGTTGCTTCTTCTTCGGTACGAAAATAAATTAAACTTCCGTCTTTAAAAATCGTGAAACCATTACAAACAATAGGCGTTTCGACCGTTTGTTGAATGATATTGTACGATAATAGAATATATGTATTGGTTTCTTCTTGATTGAAAATATACATGAAATCTTCTCCGTTTGGAGAATTTACACGACGAAAAAATTGAAAATGTTCTAAATTATTTTCAAAAAGATGATAAGTTCCGTTTTGTAAATAATAGCCATTCGAAAAAATTAAACCTTGATTATCGGGCAATAAAACTGCAGCATCTAAAAGAGCAGGAATATTGATAACTTCTTTGGTGCGAACATTATAAATATAAGCTCTGAAATCTTCTTGAAAAGGTTTTATTTTAACCGCAATCAAATTTCCTAAATCAGCATAATAATATTCAGCATCATCTAATTGTTGATCTAAATGTGTTACTTTTTCAGTGAAAATTCCTTTTCCTGTATCTGTATTATCTTCAATTTTGAATGTAATATCGCCGCCAATTGCTTCGATAAAAATTTTATCTAAAATAGAAATATGAGGAAATTTCCCTAATCGACGATCGTCAATTGTTGTTTTTTCCCATTCGAAATCAAATTGATCTGCTTTTTTTACTTCGTGAATGCTACGATCGTCCTGATAAATTAATTTTCCATCTTTTATTAACCATTTAAAAGCTTTTAAATCTTGAGCGCTTTTGCTAGTTTGGAAAACCATGTATAAATAATTATCTGTTCTACGAAATTTAGAAAAGATAGAATCGCGGTAATATTTATATAAATTTTGAAAATCTGTAAAGAAATTCTGATCATTAATTAGATCAAGCGGTTGAGGAATAAATTGATTTTCTTGAAATAGATAAATGCTGAAAACATCGCTCAACTGAATGTCTGTACGTAAACCGAAATGTACATTGTAACCAAAAATACACAAGTTGTCGAACGCAATAATTCCGCGAGCAACACAAGTATTTTCTGTTGTAATTCTTTGGTTTGCGCTTAATGCAAAATTGGTAGAATTGAAGACTTCTTTTCGAGCATCGTTCAATTTGGTTAATCTTTCCGAAAGAAAATCTTTTTGTGTAAGAAGTCTTTTTCGAATGATTTCGTACGCGCCTGCATCAAGCGTTTCGGTAACGTTAATATTTTTTTCTTCTTGCATTAAATTAAAATCTAAAAGGTGATTAAACAATGATGATAAGAGCGGTTGAAATGATTAAATCTCAATCACTCTATTTGCTGTTTAATGGATTAACCTATTTTTTTATTTGAAACACCTAACTGATTTGCAATTCCGAAAAGAGAATTGATAAATCCTGTATCTTCGCTGTTTCCAGAAGCCGAAGCTGCTTGTTGTAATTTAATTAATGCTGCAGTAATTGTTAAGTTTTTGATATCGTTTGACGAAATACCATATTTATCTGCAAGGCTTCTTACTTTTCCGGCCAAATCGCTTCCGCCATCTTCGTCAATTAAAGCATTTTTGATATCTGTTGCGTGTTTTGAATTATCGATTAAATGATCGAAACCTTTTGCATTCGAAACTTGTTTTACAATATTTTCGAAGAACATTGTTTCTCCACCAACGATATCAATTTTCGCAGATTTCAATGCATTTGATAATACTTCTGCTTGTGCTCCAGCAATATCTTTTTGAATATTAATCTGAGCCAATTCGATGTCTTTTTCTTTTTGTAATTGAAGTTTGAATTCTTCGTGTTCTTTTCCAACACCATCCAATTTCTTCATAGCTTCTGCTTTTTCTTCGATTCCTTTTGCTTCTGCTAATGCTTTTTCACGAACAACTTCTGCTTGTGCTAAACCTTCTTTGCGTAATGCTTCGGCTTTTTTCTCGATTACAGTTGCTTCTACGCTTCCTTGTTTTTCTTCTGCTTCTGCTTTTGCAACCATTACTTCTGCTTCAGATAAACCAATTGCAGCTTCTTCTTTTGCTTGTGCTTCAGCAATAATTTTACGAGCTTCTGCTTCTTTTGTAGAAGCTTCTTTTTTCGCTTCGGCATCAATTAATAATTCTTGCGCTTTACGTTCAGCAACTTGTTTTTGTGCATCGGCTTCGATAACTTGGCGAGCAGCTTCTTGTTCAGCAGCAATTTTAGCAGCTTCCGCAGCTTTTACAGTTTCGATTAAACGTTCTTCTGCTTCTTGCGATGCAGCAATAATTCCAGCTTGTTTCTGACGTTCTACTTCTCGGTAAACTTCGACATCTTTCACGCCTTGTTGTTCTTCAATCACGCCTTTTTCTAAAAGAACACGCTCTTTTATAACGCCTTGAATGTTTTTCTTTTCAACTTCGATAGATCGTTCTTTATCAATCTGAGCTAAAGTCACAATTCGTTCGCGTTCTGTTTGTTCTAAAGCACGATCTTTTTCTACGCGTTCTGTTTCGATTGCATCGGTACGAACTTTATTTTTTTCTGCGATAATGATTTGGCGCAATTTATTTTCTTCTTGTACAGCTAATTGTTCTTCTGTTGTGATACGAACAGATTCAGCTTTTAAGCGTTCTTCTTCGCGAACTTTTGAAATTTCTGCTTCTTCGCGCGCTTTTATATTTTCGATTTCACGGCGTTGACGCTCTTCTTTTTCTGCCAATTGACGTTCTAATTCTAATATCGCTTCGCGTGCTTCAACATTTTGTTTTTTGATAACCTTTTCTTCTTCACGACGAATTAAATTGGCATTCATATTTTGTTGTGCTGTTAATTCCGTAATTTTTTTGATCCCTTCAGAATCTAAAATATTATCTGGACTTAAAAACTGTAATTCAGTTTGTTCTAAATAATCTATCGCACAATCATCTAAAATATAGCCATTCAAATCTGTTCCGATGATATTTAAAATTTCATCTCTAAATTCTCGGCGAGCTTCGTATAATTCTATAAAATCGAATTTTTTTCCAACAGTTTTTAAGGCTTCTGAGAATTTTGCTTCGAAAATACTTTTTAATGTTTCTGGTTCTGATGCTCTTTCTGTTCCCAAGTTTTGAGCAACATTAATTACATCATTTACCGATTTATTTACGCGAACAAAGAAGGCAACTTTGATATCTGCACGTATATTGTCTTTACAAATTAAACCATCGCCTTGTTGACGCGCAATGTCAATTTTTTTGATAGAAATGTCCATAATTTCCATTTTGTGAAAAACAGGAATTACATACATTCCTTTATTGAAAGCGACTTGCGAACCACCAACTCCGGTACGAACGATAGCTTTTCCTTGCGGAACTTTTTTGTAGAAAACGCTTAAAACGACGATAAATGAAATAGCAATGAAAACGATAACAGCTACTGCTAAAAGAATAAAATTTGTCATGAGATTTTTATTGTAAGTTTGATTTAGTTCTTGATTTAGTTAATAATTAGGTTTAAGATATTCTCTATAATAAACGAAGTGATTTGGAATAATAGTATCATAATGTGGTTAAATATTGTTTAAGGTTATATGTTTGATGACAAAATAATAATGATTTGAAGGCGATTCGTCGGTGATAATTATGGTATCTCCAAAATTAATTTCTTCACCATTTTGGCTTTTGATATTAAGTGTAATAATATCTTTCTCAATCTGAAATTCGGCAGAACCTATTTTATCTCCTGTAATTTTAGATTTAGATTTTCCTACTCTTCCGATAAAATCTGTTTCTTCTTCGCCATGATAACCTAATTCTGCATACATTTTTACAAGTGGTTTTGTAATCCAATGCATCATAAAATAAACGATAATGAAAATTGGAATTAATACTAAAACGGAGTAAAGACCTAATTTACTTAATCCAAAAATAATTGAAGAAATAATAGTTATTACCCAACTGATAAATTTGAACAAAGTGATAATTACCATTAAAGGAACTTTTCCAACATTGATAAATTCCATACATTTTGTCCAAAAACTAGGTTCGTGATGTACATCTGCATCTGTGTCGTAATCTGCATCAATCTCATGATGTGAATCAACATCGTTGATGTCTCCTAGATGAAATTCTGAATCAGTTCCGAGATCAATTCCATCACCAGCTAATAATTGAAATACCCAATAAACAAGAGAAAATCCCATTAAAATGGTCATAATTCCGTTTGGTAATGGATTGAAAAGAAGGTTTAAAATTTCGGTCATTTAGTGTTAATTTTCATTGTTAAATAGCTCTTCTGAATGTATAATAAATAATTATCGTTGCACCATTGATACCAAGAGGAGTGGAGATGACTAGTTCCCAGACTTCTGCTCCATATTTATTTAGCATATCATCCAAATATGTTTTATTTATTTCACAGGTATTTGGGTAAATTTCAATTGTTTTGTATTCATATTTAGTTGGCATAGCTTTAATTTTTTAAAACAGATTAAATTACTAAATTTTTCATAGAAATAACTCACTATAAAAAGTGATTTCTATTTAATTTTTAGCTTGTATTTTCAGCTTTAATGCTTCTAATTCGTTTTGAATCAAATCTCCTTTCAAGGTTTCATTAATTTCGTCATCAGCTGTTTTCGAATTGTCAGCCAAACTTCCATAAGCTTGTGCAAGCGCTTCGTCTTCTTCTACTTTAGCTTTCATGCGTTCAAGCATACTAATTGTGCTATTTGCATCAATTTTTGCCATCTGTTTATTCACTTGCTTTGTAGCATCAGCAACTTTTACTCGTGCTTTTAATGTTGTTAATTCATTTTCCCATTTATTAATATTGAATTTTAGAATTTCAACATTTTTATGTACTTCATTTGCAGATTTTTCATGAATAATGACTTGATTTTCTAATTCAGCAATTTCTTCGAATAATTGATTTTTTAAGCCCAAAGCTTCTTTTGCTAAATTTTCGGCTTGTTCAATTGTGATTTCATTTCGTCCAGCTTTTTCCAATAATAGAATTGCTTTTCGTTCGTAATTTACAGCTTCATCTTTCTTTTTGTCCACACTATTTTGCGAACGAATTGCCATTGCTTTTACTTTTGCATAAGCTTCAAGTGATTGATTAAGGTCTTCACGCATTTCGCGAATTCCTTGTTCAGTCATTTTTATAGGATCTTCCATTTTTTCGACAACCGAATGTATTTCTGCTTGTCCTATTCTAAAAATACGTTTGAAAATATTCATAGTGATATTGTTTTTAATGTTTAGAAAATTTGATTAATTGAGCTGAATATTCGCTCATTAATAAGCTTAAAGAATTTAAAGTTGCTTCAAATTCATTTTGATCAAGATTCGCAATTTGAAGTGTGTAACGATAAATAACTTTGTTTCCGTCTTCTGTTATTGCAAAAGCACCATGAATGATATCGCGATTTTTCATCAACAATGCTTTCAACATTTCCAGATTATCATCTGTAATTGTAAATAAATACAATTCGAAAATGATAATTGGAGGAGCAATTCCTACAATTAGATTTTGAACACCATCCAGTAAATTTTCAATCATAAAAACACCTTCTTTTTCGTTCTTATAATTGATGGTGTAATCTATGTTTTGAATAAAATTTTCAATCTTAGAAAAATAATTCATTTTGTTGTTATTAGTGTTTTTTGTAATTTGTTTCCATAAAATTAAACAATTTGCTAAAATAATTAGCAGATAAAAATGTTAAAATTTTAAACAATGACGAAAATAGGTGAAAATATAAAGAAATTAAGACAAGTTAAAAATTTAACTCAACAGGCTTTTGCTGATTTGTTTAAAGTTAGTAGAGGGAATATTTCATCTTACGAAGAAAAACGTGCAGAACCAAAAATTGAAACAATTTCTCAAATTGCTAAATATTTTAGCATTCCGATTAATCATTTAATTGAAAAAAACTTAACAGTAAACGAAATATTGCACTTTGATAATTATTTTGAAGAAGCTGATACGTTGCGAAATGTTAAAAATTTGAGCGCGATTCCTTTTTTGTCAAGAGAAGTTATTCAAACTAAAAAAGAATTATTTTCGAATTTAGAGAATTATCCATCAATCTATTTTCCAATTTACAATTCGCACCATTTTATTGCTTTAGAATATTCTTCAACTATTCCTTCTCCTATAGATTTTTCTGAAGAAGATTCGAATATTTTATTTTTTGAGCATTTGGAAGTGGAACATTTACATTTGGTAAAAGATAAGTTTGGTTTGTATTTGAATGATGATGAAATTTTTGTCGGAAAGTTTATTCAAAACGATAATCAGTTGATATTGGAATTAAATCAATGGAAACAAATTATTTTTGATGTAGAAAATATTCAACATTTTTATCAGTTTTATGCTGTTTATAAAAAGGTTTAAAAAAAGCAGAAGTAAAACTTCTGCTTTTTTTGTTTAATTTACACTTTTATATAAATCTTTTTCTTGTCCAATAAATAAGCTAACCACCAAAAGAAAGCTAAGAAAATTAACGAATAAACAAATGAGCCGATTTCTGGAATTCCAGGAATTTTAGCGCAAATATTTTCGTAAAAACAACCAAGAGGAGAAACGAATTTTATTTCGCCTTGATCATTCAAACCGGCTTCAATTCGAATTAAACCTAATAATCGTGGTAATAATCCGCTTAAAACAAAAATGAATAATGGATTTTTTCCAAAAACGTCAAAGAATTTCATTAGCTTATTTTTGATTCCTAAAATTTCGATGAACCAAATCATAGTTCCAATTGTTAGAATCGCTAAACCGGTTGTGTTGAAAACATAAGAACTGCTCCAAATCTTTTTATTGTACGGGAAATCCCATTGCCAAATGTAGCCAATTGTCAAGGCAATTGTTCCTAAAACAAATAAACCTGCCAACATTTTATATTGCGGATTGTCAGTTTTTGGTAAAGTTTTTCCTAACCAATTTATATTTCCTTGTTTTTGGATATAATCACCAACTAAATATCCAAATAAAACTTGTGGAATTGTAGAAATTGTACTGAAAATTCCTTCTGGATCAAATGGAATTCCTTCTCCTTTATATATATGAGCTAAACCAAGTAATTGATTATCGATTTTAGTTCCAATAAATCCTTCTAATGAATAAGGATCAGAATTTCCTAATCCGAAGGTTAAAACCCAATAAAGTAGAAGAATCGCGCAGCTTATAAATAGAACTTGTTTTTGTTTAAAATAAAAAGCAATTACTGAAGCAAAAAAGTAAGCAATTGCAATTCGTTGTAAAACTCCCATTATTCGAATTCCGTTTTCTTTTGAATCTTTCCAAACTTTGAAAATAAGTTCGTTATTTTCCCATTTGAAAAATGGCCACCAATTGATGAATAATCCAATTCCGAAAATTAGGATTGTCCGTTTTATTACTTTTTGCCAAAAAATACGTTGAGGTTGTTGTTGTAATTTTGGAATTACAAAAGCCATTGCGTTTCCTACAGCGAACAAAAAGAAAGGAAAAACTAAATCTGTTGGCGTACATCCGTGCCAATTTGCATGTTCTAAAGGATCGAACATAGCGGACCAAGTTCCAGGATTATTTACCAAAATCATCAATGCAACAGTTGCACCACGAAAAACGTCTAATGAATAATAACGAGCTGCTTTCATCTCTTTTGTGTTGATGTTTTAAAGATATAGATTTTTTGAAATTTTTAGCAACTAGCTTTCTTAAAATATCCTATTATATTACTTACCTTTATTGTTGATAACAAACAATAAAAAAAATGAGAACTGAGTCAGATTTATTAGGAGAATTAAAAATTCCTGAAACGGCTTATTACGGAGTGCAAACACAAAGAGCGATTAATAATTTCAAAATTTCGACAAATCATTTGTCAGATTATCCTGAATTTATAAAAGCTTTAGGTGTTGTGAAATTAGGTGCTGCGGAAGCAAATTATGAATTAGGAATTCTATCGAAAGAATTATTTGATGCAATTTCCTTTGCTTCCAATGAATTGATGGATGGAAAATATGTGGATCAGTTTCCGATTGATATGATTCAAGGTGGAGCAGGAACTTCTACAAATATGAATGCGAACGAAGTTATTGCAAATATAGCTTTGGAGCATTTAGGAAAACAAAAAGGTGAATATCAATATTGTTCACCAAATGATCATGTAAATTTATCTCAATCTACAAATGATGCTTATCCTTCAGCTTTGAAATTAGCTTTGTTTGATATGAATAAACCTTTGGTTGAAGCATTAACAAATTTATATTTGGCTTTTGATAAAAAAGCAAAAGAGTTTGAGAATGTTATAAAAATGGGACGTACACAATTACAAGATGCAGTTCCAATGACGCTTGGACAAGAGTTTGAAGGTTTTGCAAATACATTGCACAAAGAAGTAGATAATTTGAATAAAATTGCTTCTGAATTGTTAGTAATTAATATGGGAGCAACTGCGATTGGAACGGGATTGAATGCTGTTCCGGGCTACGCACAATTATGTACATCAAAAATAGCTTCGATAATAAAGGAAAAAGTTGTTTTGGCTGATAATTTAGTAGAAGCAACATCGGATACAAGTTCTTTTGTAGATTATTCTTCTGCATTGAAACGTCTTTGTGTGAAATTATCAAAAATTTGTAATGATTTACGATTGTTAACATCTGGACCAAGAACAGGTTTATTTGAGATTAATTTGCCTCCGAAACAACCAGGATCTTCGATTATGCCAGGAAAAGTGAATCCAGTTATTCCAGAAGTTGTTAATCAGGTTTGTTTTAAAGTTATTGGAAATGATTTAACTATAACAATGGCTGCGGAAGCAGGACAATTGCAATTAAATGTAATGGAACCTGTAATTGGTTTTTCAATTATGGAATCAATTCAATATTTAACCAATGCGATGAATACATTGCGTGTAGAATGTGTGGATGGAATTACAGCAAATGCAGAATATTTGAAAAATGAAGTTCAAAATAGTATTGGAATTGTAACGGCGCTAAATCCGTATATTGGTTACAAAGCAAGTACAAAAATTGCAAAAGAAGCTCTAGAAACTGGAGGAAGTGTTTATCAATTAGTTTTAGATCATGGTTTATTGTCGAAAGAACGTTTAGATGAAATCCTTGATCCTAAAAATATGCTTGGACCACATATATAGAAATTGTAAGTAAAAAATTATGAGTAATAAGTTCAGAGAAAACTTAGAATTTATTACTCATAATTTAAAAACTTATATTAATATCCGTGTAAATTCACATCATCAGTTGGAAGTAGATCAACTTTTTTACCCATTTTTTTCTGAATGATTTTGAAATGATGCAAATCTTCTTCTGTTATCAAGCTTATTGCTTTTCCATTTGCATTAGCACGACCTGTACGTCCAATTCTGTGTACATAATCTAAAGGCGAACGAGGCAATTCGTAATTAATTACAGTTGGCAAACCTTCGATATGAATTCCGCGCCCAATCAAATCTGTTGCAACCAAAACTTTAATATCACCTAATTTAAAATCTTCTAAATTATCCATTCTAGCTCCTTGCGATTTCTTGCTGTGAATTGCCATTGCAGAAATTTTATTTTTCTTTAATTTTACAACCAAATTATCTGCAGTTCTTGTCGAAGAAACAAAAACCAAAACTTGTTCTAAATTTTCAGATTTGATTAAATAACGTAAAAAAGGACCTTTCGTTTCGGCATCAACTTTATATGCAACTTGTTCGATTTGATCTAAATCAATTTCTTGCTTTTTGATTTCAATAACAATTGGATCAATATTTAATGTTGATTTTATTTCATCAATTTTATCATTTAATGTGGCAGAAAAAAGAATTGATTGTTTCTTTTTCGGAACACTTTTCAAAATTCGATTCATTTCATCACCAAATCCTAATTGAAACATTTTGTCTGCTTCATCAATAACCAAATATTGCAATTGATCTAATGATAATGCATTATGATCCATCAAATCTAACAAACGTCCAGGAGTTGCAATCAAAATTTCCGTTCCGTATAAATTTTTCATTTGCGGATTAATAGAAGTTCCTCCATAAACAGCTTGCGTTTGTACTTCGCGACGCAAAGCAGCTTGAAGTCCAGCAAAAGTTTGTTCAATTTGAACTGCTAATTCACGAGTTGGAACTAAAATCAACGCTTTTACATGACGAGATTTTTCGTATGATTGATGCTGAATTTTTTGCAACAAAGGCGCAACAAAACACAAGGTTTTTCCCGAACCAGTTTTTGCAATTCCCATTACATCTTTTCCTTTTAGAATTGATGGAATTGTTTCGGTTTGAATTTCAAAAGGTTTTAAAAATCCAAGTTTTGTAATTGCTTTTGATAAATATGGTGATAATCCTAAATTTTCGAATGACATAAATTGATATAAGGTTACAAAGGTAGAGATTAAATCTGAATGATATTTTAGGAATAATTGTTCTGTACATCATTTTTAATCGTGAAGAAAATGAAAGGTTTAAAATCAATTCTGAAATATTTCTAAAAATCATTTTACATTCATTTTAAAATTTCAGAAAAAAGAATTAAAATAGAAATAATTTCGGTTTAAAACTTTATAAAAAGCTTTTAGCTTAATATAACTATAGTTAACTTTGATACTTATGAAAAAAGATCAGTCTAAAATAATTCGTGAACAAGCACCAAGATCTGCTATTCGCGAGCATTCAGTTCCATTGTATTTAACTTCAAGTTTTATTTTTGATAGCGCAGAACAAGGTCGAGCTATTTTTGCTGAAGAAGAGCAAGGAATGGTTTATTCGCGTTATGCAAATCCAAATACGACAGAGTTTATAAATCGTGTTTGTGCTTTGGAAAAAGCTGAAGCAGGTTTAGCTTTTGCATCAGGAATGGCTGCTGTTTTTGCATCATTTGCATCGTACATAAAAAGTGGCGATCATATTGTTTCTAGTCGAGCTATTTTTGGATCAACACATCAATTAATTACGCAATTATTTCCTCGTTGGGGCGTAACTTATACTTATGTTGAAACACCAAATATTGAAGATTGGGAAAAAGCAATTCAACCAAATACAAAAATTGTTTTTTTAGAATCGCCTTCAAATCCAGGATTAGAGTTATTCGATTTAGAAGCTTTAGCAAAATTGAAAGATAAATATCCGAATATTATTTTTGCAATAGACAATTGTTTTGCAACGCCATATTTACAACAACCTTTGCAATTTGGATTTGATTTGTCTATACATTCTGCAACAAAATATATGGATGGACAAGGTCGCGTTTTGGGCGGAATAGTTGTAGGAGATGAAAAATTAATCAACGAAATGTTGTTTTTTATTCGTCATACAGGACCAGCAATGTCTGCATTTAACGCTTGGACAATTTCTAAAAGTTTAGAAACGTTACCACTTCGCATGGATCGTCATTGCGAAAATGCATTAGCACTAGCGGAAGCTTTAGAGAATCATCCTGAAATTGTAGACGTAAAATATCCATTTTTACCATCGCATCCGCAATATGAGTTAGCGAAAAAACAAATGAAAGGCGGAGGTGGAATTGTTACGTTTGAAGTGAAAGGCGGAAAAGAACGTGCTTTTGAGTTTATTGATGCATTAGAAATGATTCTTTATACATCCAATTTAGGAGATTCGAGATCGATAGCAACACATCCTGCTACAACAACTCATGCAAAATTAACTGATGCAGAACGTCAAGATTTAGGAATTAAGCCAGGTTCTATACGCTTATCTGTAGGATTAGAAGATAAAGAAGATATTATCCAAGATATTTTACAAGCTTTAGAGAAAACAAAATAGAAATAAATAAAACCCACTTAAAAGTGGGTTTTATTTATTATATTGATTTGATAAAATGATCAACTTGTTCTTCTGGAGTTGTCCAAGAAGTAACAAGTCTTATTGCAGAATTTTGTTCATCAATTTTTTGCCAAATATAAAATTCGAAATGTTGTTGTAACTTTTCAATGATATTGTTTGGTAAAATAGGAAAAATTTGGTTCGAAGAAGGTTCTGTTAAAAAACGATAACCTTTTTCTGAAATTGCATTTGCTAATTTTTCGGACATTTGATTAGCATGTTTTCCCATTTCGAAAAATAAGTTATTTCGAAACATTTCTGAAAATTGTATTCCAATCAATCTTCCTTTTGCTAACATTCCGCCTTTTTGTTTAATATGATAACGAAAATCTTCGTCCAATTTTAAATTATTGATGACAATTGCTTCACCTAAAAGAGCTCCATTTTTAGTTCCGCCAATGTAAAAAATGTCTGTAAAATTTGCCATATCTTCTAACGTTAAATCACATTTAGAAGAAGTTAAAGCAGGTGCTAAACGAGCGCCATCTACAAAAAGATATAAATTATTTTCTTGGCAAAAATTATAAAGTTCTTGTAGTTCTTTTTTCGAATAAAGACTTCCGACTTCTGTAGAATTGGAAATATAAACCAATTTTGGTTTTACCATATGTTCGTCTGTATGCATATTGAGAACAATTGAAATTTGTTCTGGCGAAATTTTTCCATTCTCTGTTGCAATTGTATTTACTTTGTGTCCTGTAGCTTCTATCGCGCCTGTTTCATGAACCGCAATATGTCCACTTTCAGCTGCTATTACAGATTCATATGGTTTTAGAACAGAAGATATCACAATTAAATTGGCTTGTGTTCCACCAGAAACAAAATGAATGGCAGATTCTTTTTTCAGTTGTTTTTTGATAAGTTCGCGTGCTTCGTTACAAAACTCATCTTCTCCATAACCAATTGTTTGTTCTAAGTTTGTTTCGATTAATCGTTGTAAAATAGCAGGATGTGCGCCTTCGCTATAATCATTTTTAAAGCTATATTTTTTCAAAATAGAAATCTTAATTTTCGAGAATAAAAATAGGAGTTTTCCTAATTCTTTCCTATTTTACTATCTATTTTTACCAATTATTAAAACTGAAGTTATGAAGATTTTAGTCGTAGAAGATGAAATAAAATTGCAAGAAACAATTGTCGAATTTTTAGAAAATGAAAAGATGATTGTGGAATCTGCAGATAATTATCAACAAGCGTTAGATAAAATAATTTCGTTTGATTATGATTGTATTTTATTAGATATGATGTTGCCCGATGGCGATGGAATGTCTTTATTGAAGGAATTGAAAAAACTTCATAAAGAAACATCAGTTATTATTTTATCAGCAAAAGATTCAGTTGATGATAAAGTAGAAGGATTATTGGTTGGTGCAGATGATTATTTGGCAAAGCCATTTCATTTTGCTGAATTATTGGCAAGAATAAAAGTTGCATTGCGCAAAAATTTGCAAAAAGGAGAAGATGTTTTGAGTTATAAAAACATCAAAATTTTTCCCGAAGATAGAGTTGTAAAAGTAAATGATATTGAACTAAAATTGAATAGAAAAGAATACGATTTACTTTATTATTTTATGCTAAGACCAGAACGCGTTTTTCAGAAAACAACTTTGGCAGAAAGTGTTTGGGGAGATCATATCGAAATGGCAGATAATTTAGATTTTATTTATTCTCAAATAAAAAATTTAAGAAAAAAGTTGAAAGAAGCAAATTCGGAAGCTGATTTTCAAGCGATTTATGGAATTGGATATAAATTGATTTGATATGAAAGTTTCCCTAAAAAATTATACTTTTCGTTATCTTACTTTTTGGCTACTTATTGTTATTGCAATTTGGGCAGTTATTTTTCATTCCTTGATTTTGGACGAAGTTTATGATAATGTAGATGATGGATTGAAAAATCAAAAAATAGAAATTATTCGAGAAGCTTATCAAGATCCAAGTTTGTTGAAAGAAACGGAATTTGGTTTAAGTCAATTCAAAATCACAAAAATACATCCTTCTCAATACAACGAAAAAAATCGTTTTTCCAATGAAATGATTTACATGGAATATGACGATGATATGGAACCTTATAGAGTTTTGAGAACAGGTTTTTATGATAAACATAATATTCCATATGCGCTCGAGATAAGAACATCTACTGTAGAAGAAGATGAATTAATTTATGATTTGTCCATTTCTCTTATTGTGTTATATGTTTTCATTTTGATAAGTATTTTATTGATTAATCATTTCGGATTGAAAAAAGCCTTTAAACCTTTTCAACAAATTATTTCTCAATTAAGAAAATATGAAGTCGGAAATAATGAGAACTTAACAATTGTAGAAACAAATGTGAAAGAATTTTCTTTTTTGCAGAAAGAAATCGAACGAATGATTAATAGAAATGATGAGGTTTTTAATTCGCAAAAATTATTCATAGAAAATGCTTCGCATGAATTGCAAACTCCTTTGTCGATTGCGATAAATAAACTCGATTTATTAATTGAAAATTCAGATTTCAACGAAAAAGAATTGTTGAGTTTAGTAGAAACCAAACAAACACTTTGGCGAATGGTGAATCTAAATAAATCATTGTTAATGTTGTCAAGAATAGAAAATAATCAATACAAAAATAATGTTGAGGTTAATTTTACAAAGTTGACAAAAGATTTACTCGAAGATTATGAATCAATTTTAGAAATAGAAGAAATTAAATTAGAAACTAATTTTAAACAAGATTTCATCCTTAATTTTAATTCTGATTTAGCACAAGTTTTAATCTCAAATTTGATTCGAAATGCAATAAAACATAACAACGAAGAGAAAATGATAAAGATTGAAAGTGATTCTAATCAACTAATCATTTCGAATACAGGAAAAAAAGTACCTTTAGATGCTCATCTCATTTTTAATCGATTTTATAAACAGGGAATTAGCGAAGGAAGCAATGGTTTAGGACTTTCTATTGTAGAAACGATTATTAAAAATCAACATAATTTGAGCTTAAATTATAATTATCATGATCCTTTTCATCAATTTATTCTAAAAAAATAATTTATTCCTAAATCTTTCCTAATTCACTTCAGAACTTTGTCCTATAAATAAATTATAAAATCAAAACAATATGAAAAAGTTTTTTAGTGTAGTAATGTTAAGCTTTGCGTTAGTTTCTTTTGCACAAGATCAAGCAATAAAATACAATCAATTACCAAAATCAGGTCAACAATTCATCAACAAATATTTTGGAGCAAAACAAGTTGGTTCAGTAATGTTGGATGAAGAATTATTCTCGAAAGAATACAAAGTTTATTTGGCAAATGGAACGAAAGTAGAATTTGATGGCGATGGAGTTTGGAAAGAAGTTGATGGAAACAGAAATGTAATTCCAACAGGATTTGTACCAGCAAAAGTTTCGAATTATGTAAAAAGAAGTTTTCCTAATACAAAAATTATAAAAATAGAAAGAGATCATAACGAAATTGAAGTAAAATTGAACAACGGACTTGAAGTGAAGTTTGATAGAAATGGAAATTTCAAAAAAATTGATGATTAATTTGTTATGAAAAGAATAGTTTTAGGAATAAGCTTATTTTCTGTATTTGCATTTGCAACAATTTCTTGCAATAATGACGATGATGTTAATTCATCTCAATTAATAGAAGTAAATAATCTTCCTGCTGAAGGACAAAAATTTGTAGAAAAATATTTTTCTGGAATAGGAATTGAGAAAATAGAAAAACATAATCCTGCAAAGGTAAATGGAGCAATGTATGAAGTTGATTTTATCAACAGAGACGAAATAGATTTTGATGCGAATGGAACATGGTTGAAAGTAGAAGCGGAAGGAAATCGTCCTATTCCAACTGGTTTTATATTACCTTCGATTGTATCTTATGTCAAAACAAATTATCCAACTTTTGAGATTAATCAAATAGAAAAAAAGTACGAAGGATTTGAAGTAGAATTAACAAATGATCTTGATTTGATATTTAATTCAAAAGGAGAATTTGTTCGTATTCAATATTAAAATTCTTTAAAATAAATTAATAAAAACTCCAACTAAATTCAGTTGGAGTTTTTTTTATAAAATTTTATTTATCTCGACTTTCTAACATCGGCACAAATTTGAAATCACCAAATTCATAATATTCAAATTGATTTTCTGATAAGCGCATAATTACAATCATTCGTTGCGATTGTTCTCCAACAGGAATTACCATAATTCCACCAATATTTAATTGTTTTTTTAGTTCTTCTGGAATTTCTGGCGCGCCAGCCGTTACAATAATTTTATCAAAAGGAGCAAAAGAAGGTAAACCTTTGTAACCATCTCCATAAGTTTGATAACGCGGCTCGAAATTAATTTTTTTCAACATAATCTTCGAGAAATCAAACAAATCTTTTTGACGTTCAATCGTAAAAACTTCAGCTCCTAAAGCAACCAAAACAGCAGTTTGATAACCAGAACCAGTTCCTATTTCTAAGATTTTTTCTTTTGGTTGAATATCTAATAATTGCGTTTGAAAAGCAACTGTAAACGGATGCGAAATAGTTTGTCCAGCAGCAATAGGAAAGGCTTCGTCGCGATAAGCAAATTCTGTAAAAGCACTATCTAAAAATAAATGTCGAGGAACTAAATTAATAGCTTCCAACACGTTTTCATCTTCAATTCCTTTAGAACGCAACAAATCAACCAACATTTTGCGTCTCCCTTTATGTTTAAAATCGTCTACAGACATATTCCAAAATTTTTACAAAAATGCATTAAATACAACTTATTCTCATTAATTTTAACGGCAAAATCTACCAAATGTTAAAAGTAGGAGTAATCGGTGCTGGGCACCTTGGAAAAATCCATTTAAATTTATTAAATCAATCGGAAAGATACGAATTAATTGGCTTCTTTGATTCTTTTGAAGAAAATGGAAAAAAAGTTGAGGCTGAATTTGGGTATAAATATTTTAATTCGATGGACGAATTAATTGATGCTGTTGATGTTGTTGATATCGTGACACCAACATTATCACATTATGAAGTCGCATTGAAAGTGATCGAAAAAAATAAACATTTTTTCATCGAGAAACCAGTTACACATACTTTAGAGGAAGCAGATCATTTGTTGAAATTGACAAATGAAAAAGGACTGAAAGCACAAGTAGGACATGTAGAACGTTTCAATCCTGCATTTACAGCAGCAGCACCTTTTATAGAAGAACCATTGTTTATTGAAACGCATCGTTTGGCAGAATTTAATCCACGTGGAACAGATGTTCCTGTTGTGTTAGATTTGATGATTCATGATTTAGATGTTATTTTATCTATCGTAAAATCAGAAATCAAATCAATTCATTCTTCTGGAGTTTCAGTAATTAGTGATACGCCCGATATTGCAAATGCCCGAATAGAGTTCGAAAATGGTTGTGTGGTAAATGTTACGACAAGTAGAATGTCAATGAAAAATATGCGAAAAATGCGTGTTTTTCAACGAAATGCTTATGTTGCAATTGATTTCTTGACGAAGAAAACAGAAATTATTAAAATGCACAAAGCACCAGAAAATCCAAATGAATTTGCCATGATTTTGGAAAATGATAAAGGAGATCGCAGAGAAATTTGTTTTGAACATCCTGAAGTTTTACCAAATAATGCAATTTTAGATGAATTGGAAAGCTTTGCAGATTCTATCGAAAATGGAACACCAATCAAAGTTTCGTTACAAGATGGACGAAATGCATTAAAAGTTGCATTGGAAATTATTGCTTACTTCGAAAAAGAGCAACAAATTATTAAAAATCAAACAATCGAAAAAGAATAAGGTTAGAATTTCTATTTTTAAAAACAAATAATAAAAACAAACATACAAAAAGATGAAAAATATTACAGTTATTGGAGCTGGAACAATGGGGAATGGAATTGCTCATGTTTTTGCACAATCAGGATTTGCAGTGAATTTAGTTGACGTTTCTCAAGATAGTTTAGAGCGTGGATTGAAAACAATCGTTGGAAATTTGGAGCGAATGATTGCCAAAGAAAAAATTACGGAAGCTGATAAAACGGCAACTTTAAATAATATTACAACATTTACAGATACAGCAGAAGCAGTAAAAAATGCTGATTTAGTAGTAGAAGCAGCAACAGAAAATTTAGATTTGAAATTAAAAATCT
This sequence comes from Empedobacter brevis, assembly GCF_965118635.1. Classification (GTDB taxonomy): domain Bacteria; phylum Bacteroidota; class Bacteroidia; order Flavobacteriales; family Weeksellaceae; genus Empedobacter; species Empedobacter brevis_A. Next base: position 38,938 of record NZ_CBCPHV010000003.1, read on the forward strand.
TCAAACAAATTGATGAAGCAGCGCCTGCAAATGCTATTTTAGCATCAAATACATCTTCTATTTCGATTACAAAAATTGCATCTGTTACAAATCGCCCAAAACAAGTGATTGGAATGCATTTTATGAATCCAGTTCCGATGATGAAATTGGTCGAAATTATTCGTGGTTACGATACAACTGATGAAGTAACAAAAGCGATTATGGAAATGTCGGAAAAATTAGGAAAAACTCCTGTAGAAGTGAATGATTATCCTGGTTTTATCGCAAATCGTATTTTAATGCCAATGATAAATGAAGCTATTTATTCTTTATATGAAGGCGTTGCAGGTGTTAAAGAAATTGATGATGTTATGAAATTAGGAATGGCACATCCAATGGGACCATTACAATTAGCAGATTTTATTGGTTTAGACGTTTGTTTATCAATCTTAGAAGTATTGTACGACGGATTCAAAAATCCTAAATATGCACCTTGTCCATTGTTAGTAAATATGGTAACAGCAGGTAAAAAAGGAGTGAAATCTGGCGAAGGATTTTATGATTATTCAGAATCGAAGAAAGCAGAAAAATTAGCTGTTCAATTTGCGAAATAAATTATTTCAAACGAAATATAAAAATAAACAAAAAGCGTTACTTTTTCGAGTAACGCTTTTTGTTTTGAAAACTAATTTGATTACTTAATTGCTGCTAAAGCATCTGTATAATCTGGTTCTTGACCAATTTCAGGAACTTGTTCTGTGTAAGCAATTTCTCCATTTGGATTAATCACCACAACTGCACGAGAGAATAAACCGTTCAAAGGTCCATCAACCATTTTTACACCATATGCATTTGCAAATTCATCATTTTTGAAATCAGATAAAGTTACTACATTATCTAAACCTTCAGCTGCACAAAAACGAGATAATGCAAAAGGTAAATCTTTCGAAATACATAAAACAACTGTATTTGGAGCAGAAGAAACTTCTTGATTAAAAGTTCTAACTGATTGCGCACAAGTTCCAGTGTCAACACTTGGGAAAATATTTAAAACAACATTTTTTCCAGCGTAATCTGCTAATGTTTTTTGACTTAAGTCATCTGCTGTTAAAGCAAAACTTGGAGCTTTTTCACCAATAACTGGCAAATCTCCGCCTGTATGAATAGGATTTCCTTTGAATGTAATTTCAGCCATAATTTTTTATTTTTATGATAGATTTTTAATGATTAAAAGTAATAAATTTATACGGAGAATAAAGTATCTTCGCATCAATAAATTATTACATTACAAATAACTCACAAATATTATGCAACTTTCAAAGCGTTTACAAAATTTGAAACCATCTGCAACTATTGCAATGTCTGCAAAAGCAAGAGAATTAAAATCACAAGGAATTGATGTGATTAGTTTAAGTATTGGAGAACCAGATTTCAATACGCCAGATTTTATTAAGGAAGCAGCTAAAAAAGCTATTGACGAAAATTATTCAGGATATCCTCCAATTGCCGGATATGCAGATTTAAAAGAAACTATTTGTAAGAAGTTTAAACGTGATAATAATATAGAATATTCTCCAAATCAAATTGTTGTTTCTACAGGGGCGAAGCAATCAATTTATAATGTTTTACAAGCAATTGTAGACGAAGGGACAGAAGTTATTATTCCTACACCTTATTGGGTTTCTTATTCAGATATTGTAGAATTATCAGGAGGAACACCAGTTTTTGTAGAAGGAACATTAGAAGCAGATTTCAAAATTACTCCAACACAATTAGAAGCTGCAATTACAGATAAAACTCGTGCAATTATTTATTCATCTCCTTGTAATCCATCAGGATCGGTTTATACAAGAGAAGAATTGCAAGGTTTAGCAACTGTTTTAGCTAAATATCCAGATGTAATTATTATTTCGGACGAAATTTATGAGCATATAGTTTATGGAGAAAAAAATGTTTCGATTGCATCTTTTCCAGAAGTTTATAATCAAACTGTAACTGTAAATGGTTTAGCAAAAGCATTCGCTATGACAGGTTGGAGAATAGGTTTCATAGGAGCACCAGCTTGGTTAGCAAAAGCATGCGAAACATTGCAAGGGCAAGTTACTTCTGGGGCAAATTCTATTGCGCAACGTGCAGCGATTACAGCTTTAGAAGCAGATCCAAGTTCAGTACAATATATGGTAGATGCATTCGCAGAACGTCGCGAATTAATGTTAGGTTGGGCAAAAGATATTCCAACGTTCAAGGTTAATGAACCAAAAGGAGCTTTCTATTTGTTCCCAGATGTTACAGCAACTTTCGGAAATACATACAAAGGTGTTACAATTAACAATGCAGATGATTTAGCATTGTACTTATTAGAACATGCTCAAGTTGCAGTTGTTTCTGGTTCAGCTTTCGGATCTAAAAATTGTATTCGTATGTCATATGCAGCTTCAGTAGATGAGTTAAGAGAGGCAATGACACGTATCAAAAATGCTTTAGCGTAAGTTTAAAAGTAAATGAAATATTAAAATCCTCAAGTTTTGCTTGAGGATTTTTTAGTTGATGCAATTTTCTTTGAAAAAAGTAAAATTTTAATTTTAATGAATTTCAATCAATTAGCCTATTTAAGGGATTTTTTATAAAAAATATTTCAAAAAAGATTTGTTTTAATCGAAAATAACCTCTTATATTTGCACCACTAAAAACAAGGCGAGGTAGCTCAGATGGTTAGAGCGCAGGATTCATAACCCTGAGGTCGGCAGTTCGATTCTGCTCTTCGCTACAACTTCAAAAGACAAATTCATCATTGAGTTTGTCTTTTTTTTGTCAAAAATATTATTAGAGTTCTGATGATAATCATCGATTAATCTATTCAAATTCATTAAATTTGCAATCAATTTAGTAACATTCTAAATAAAATTTAAAAAATGATTCAAACAGATATAGTTATAATCGGAGCTGGACCTACTGGTCTTTTTGCTGTTTTCGAAGCAGGTTTATTAAAAATGAGATGTCATATTATTGACGCACTTCCTCAGCCAGGAGGACAATTGACAGAATTGTATCCTAAAAAACCAATTTTTGATATCCCTGGTTATCCTTCTGTTGGTGCGGGTGAATTAGTTGATAATTTAATGGAACAAATCAAACAATTTGAACCAGGTTTTACATTAAATGAGCAAGCAACGACAATTGATAAACAGGAAGACGGAACTTTTATCGTAACTACAAATAAAGGAACACAAGTTCACGGAAATTCAGTTGCGATTGCTGGTGGTCTTGGATCTTTTGAGCCTCGTAAACCAATTATCGAAAATATAGAAGCATATGAAGATAAAGGAGTTGAATATTTTGTGAAAAATCCTGAATTATTTCGTGATAAAAAAATTGTTATTGCTGGAGGAGGAGATTCTGCTTTAGATTGGTCGATTTTCTTAGCTGATGTAGCTTCAGAAGTTACTTTAGTTCATAGAAGAAATGAGTTCCGTGGAGCTTTAGATTCTGTTGATAAAGTAATTGATTTAAGAAAAGAGGGAAAAATTAATTTGATTACTCCTGCTGAAATTACTGGAATTAAAGGAGAAGGTAAAGTAGAAAGCTTGGTTATTGAAAAAGAAGGTGAAACTTTTGAACTAGAAACAGATTATTTTATTCCATTATTTGGTCTTTCTCCAAAATTAGGACCTATTGCTAATTGGGGATTAGAGATTGAAAAAAATGCAATTAAAGTAAACAATGCATTAGATTATCAAACGAATATCGAAGGAATTTATGCTATTGGTGATGTGAATACTTATCCAGGAAAATTAAAATTGATTTTATGTGGTTTTCATGAAGCTACTTTGATGTGTCAATCTGTTTACAATAGAATGAATCCTGGGAAAAAATTCGTGTTGAAATATACGACAGTTTCTGGTGTTGATGGTTTTGATGGAACAAGAAAAGAAGCCGAAAAAGCCGTTGTCAAAGCTATTGACTAATTTTAATCCAATAAATAGAAATATTTTTTAAAACCTTTTGCGTTTTACGTAAAAGGTTTTTTTATTGACATTCACACGATTCTCTACTCCGTCTTTTAGGTTCATTATCCCAAAAAGGATATAATTTCTAAGAAAATAAATCTCTATTCAGTATCCTCTTCATCACAACTCTTATTTAAAATTAGTATTAAATATCAACCAATGAGGTATATTCTTTTTTGAAAGATAAACAATACGTATTTTTGTGTATCTTGAAAAAGAGTTATGGCAGATATTAAAATTACAATTATAGACAGAGAAGGAGTTTCGCACGAAGTTGATGCACCTACTGATATGAATATGAATATTATGGAACTTGTTCGTGCTTACGAATTGGCACCAGAAGGAACCATAGGTGTTTGTGGAGGAATGGCAATGTGCGCTTCGTGTCAATGTTATGTGCTAACGCCAGAAATTCCTTTGCCAGAAATGAATCCTGACGAAGATGCAATGCTTGCAGAAGCTTTTAATGTGAAAGATAATTCACGTTTAGGTTGCCAGTTACATATTTCGGATGATATGGATGGATTAGTTTTAGAATTAGCACCAGAATATTAAGATAAACGTATTGCGGTTAGCGATCTGCGAGAATTTTCGCTTAACGCTCATCGCTTTTCGCATAACGAAAATTATATGAATCAATTAGATAAAAGACTTTTCCTGTTAGATGCTTATGCCTTGATTTTTAGAGGATATTATGCATTTATCAAAAATCCACGAATCAATTCAAAAGGATTTAATACTTCGGCAATTATGGGATTCACGAATTCCTTGTTCGATGTTATTCGTCGTGAGCAACCAACACATTTAGCCGTTGTTTTCGATGTTGGTCAAGCTACAGTTCGTACCGTAGATTTCCCAGAATATAAAGCAAATCGCGATGAAACTCCAGAAGCTATTCGTTTGGGTGTTCCACTTATTCAAGATATTTTACGAGCTTTAAAAATTCCAGTTCTTTTTGCAGAAGGTTACGAGGCAGATGATGTAATCGGAACTTTAGCTCAAAAAGCAGAAAAACAAGGTTATACAACTTACATGGTAACGCCAGATAAGGATTTTGCACAATTGGTAACAGAAAATATCAAGATGTATCGTCCTGCTGCGAATGGAAAAGGTGTTGAGATTTGGGGAATTGAAGAAGTCAAAGAAAAATTTGAAATTGACGATCCTATCCAAGTAATCGATTATCTTGGAATGATGGGCGATGCAGTAGATAATATTCCAGGATTGCCAGGAGTTGGAGCAAAAACTGCAAGTAAATATTTGAAAGAATTTGGTTCGATGGAAGGACTTTTAGCAAATACAGATAAGCTAAAAGGAAAAGCCAAAGAAAAGATTGAAGAAAATAAAGAACTTGGAATTCTTTCGAAGAAGTTAGCAACAATTATAACAGATGCACCTGTTGAATTCGATGAAGAAGATTTAACGGTTTGTCCGCCAGATATAGAAAAAGTAACTGAACTTTTTACGGAATTAGAATTTCGTCGAATGTTAGAAACAGTTTACAGAATCTATGGATTGGATGCTTCTGGAATAATAAAAGAAGCACAAGAAGAAATTTCTGCTGCAAGTCAGATTTCGTCGAATCAAGCACAAACAGCACAACAATCTTTATTCGATTTTACTTCGGATGAAGAAATCATTCCTCAAAATTCAGCATTTACAGATATTCATTCAACCAATCATTTATATCAATTAATCGATACAAAAAAAGGAAGAGAAATCTTATTGAAAAATATTCTAAAGCAAAGAGAAGTTACATTCGATACAGAAACAACATCTTTAGATGCGTTGAATGCAGAATTAGTTGGTATTTCATTTTCTTGGGAAAAAGGAAAAGGATATTATGTTCCTTTTACTGCTGATTTTGATGAAACGAAAGCAATCATAAATGAATTTAAACCATTTTTCGAAGATGAATCAATTTCTAAAATTGGTCAAAATTTAAAATATGATATCAAAGTTTTAAACAAATATGATATTCTTGTAAAAGGTCACAATTTTGATACAATGATTGCGCATTATTTGATAAATCCAGATATGCGTCATAATATGGATGTTTTATCAGAAACATATTTGAGTTATCAACCTGTTTCAATCGAAAGTTTAATTGGAAAAAAAGGAAAAAATCAAAAGAATTTTCGTGATGTTCCATTAATGGAGCAAACCGAATATGGCGTAGAAGATTCAGATATTACCTATCAATTAAAAAATCTTTTCGAACCAGAATTAATTAAAGCGAATACACACAAATTATTCACAAATCTGGAAATGCCTTTGATGCAAGTTTTGGCTGATATGGAATTGGAAGGTGTTCGCTTAGATGTTCCATTTTTGAAAGAACTTTCTATAAAACACGAAGGTAAATTAAGAGAGTTAGAAGCAAAAATACAAGAAGATGCTGGAGAAGAATTCAATCTTAATTCTCCAAAACAATTAGGTGAAATCTTATTTGATAAATTACAATTAGATCCAAAAGCAAAAAAGACAAAAACTGGTCAATATGCAACAGGAGAAGAAATTTTATCGAAATTAAAAGATAAGCATCCAATTATTAATGATATTTTAGAATATCGTCAATTACAAAAACTAAAATCAACATATATTGATGCATTGCCAGAATTGGTAAATCCAAAAACTGGACGTGTTCACACAACATATGCACAAACAGTTGCTGCAACAGGACGTTTATCTTCTGTAAATCCGAATTTACAAAACATTCCAATTCGTTCAGAAGAAGGTCAACAAATTCGTAAAGCATTTGTAGCACGAGATGAAAATCATGTGATTATTTCGGCCGATTATTCACAAATTGAATTGCGTTTAATTGCTCAAATGTCACAAGATCCGATTATGGTCGAAGCATTTAAGCATGGCGAAGATATTCATGCTTCTACTGCGGCAAAAGTATTTAATGTAGTATTGGAAGATGTAACGCGCGAACAACGTAGCCAAGCGAAAACGGTGAATTTCGGAATTATTTATGGAGTTTCGGCTTTTGGTTTAGCAGACCAAGCAAATATTTCGCGTAAAGAAGCCAAAGCATTGATTGATGCTTATTACGAAACATATCCAACCTTGAAAACATATATTGAAAAACAAGTTGAGATTGCTCGTGAACAAGGTTTTGTTGAAACTTTAATGGGACGTCGCCGTTATTTGAAAGATATTAATTCGAGAAACGCAGTTGTACGTTCTCACGCCGAACGTAATGCAGTAAATGCGCCAATACAAGGAACTGCTGCAGATATTGTGAAAATGGCAATGATTCAGATTCAGAAAGAATTGGAGAAAAATTACAAAACCAAAATGATTTTGCAAGTACATGATGAGTTAATTTTTGATGCGCCTAAAGATGAGGTAGAAAAAGTATCAGAATTAATAAAATCGACAATGGAAGCAGCGATGGAAATGGAAGTTCCATTAATTGCCGAAGTTGGAGTAGGAGCGAATTGGTTAGAAGCTCACTAGAAAATTAATATTTATAAAATATAAAAGCGTTACTTTTTTGAGTAACGCTTTTTTTTGTTAAAATATTTGTAAAAAAGATTGATTAATAGGTTTTTAATAAGATTAAAAATATATCTTTAATTCAATATTGATTTTTAAATTATGAAAAGAATTTTACTTATTTTTATTACTGTTTTTTCGATCATGAGTTGTGCTAGCACTCAAAGTACTTTAATTAAGAATAATATTCAACTGAATATGTCTAAATCTCAAGTGCAAGAAAAACTTGGAAAGCCTTTTAAAATAGGATCTCGAACTGAAAATTCTGATGAAAGAATAGATTTATTTTACTATAAAGAAGTATTATGGACAGGATTAGAAAACGTATCTGTCGAAAATATTCTAATTTTTAAAAATGATATTCTCATCGAAATCAAACAAGGAACGGAAAGTGATAATAGACAAATTGTAATTAAAAAGAATGACTAAATTTTTTTACATTTTTTTATTGTTTACAATTTCGGTTAATGCACAGATTATCAATGTGAAAATATTAGATTTTTCAGACGATTTACCTTTGTATGATACTGATATTTATTTCATGAATTCGACAAAGAATTTTGTTTCAGATCAGAAAGGAAAAGCGATTGTTGATTTGGATAATGTTTTGCAAAATGATGAATTAATTGTTTCGAAAAAAGGTTATCAAGATGCAAAACTTAAAGTTTCGGATTTAGAATCTGAATTGATAATTAAGCTCGAAAAAGTATCAGAAGTAGAACTTCAAGAAGCTTTTGTTACCAATTTGAAGGCAGAAGATATTTTGAAAAAAGTGATTGATAATTATGATAAGAATTTCAATACTGAACAACATTTTTATAAAGTGAATTTCACGTTTGATGCGATTATAGATTCTATTAACAGAGATTTTCTTGATGTTGATTTACAGTTTCGTTTTAAAAAAGATCAACTAAAAATTTATTCTAATAATATTGTGAATAAACGAATTATCGGTGAAGGAATTCATCAAAAATCTGTATATAGAATGATTCATTATTTTAATAATATTTCACTTTTGAATCTTATAAAAGATATGTACAAAAAGCTTGAAGCAAAAATGTATGATGATGAAAAAGTTTTGATTGTAAAATATGCAGACAAATTTATGTATGAAGTTGAGCTTAAGAATTCAAAAACAAATGTTACAAATAGTTTTTTGATTGATAAAGAGACTTTTGCTATTGTAGAACATAAATCTTTTCAAGAAAATAGATATTTTGAAAATGATGGTTCTAAAATAAATTTTAATGAAGTTGTCTACAAATACAGACCTTATCAAAATAAATGGATTTTAAAAGAAAGTTACAGAAATTGGAATGCTACTTATTTAGAAACCGATAAGACTGAGCATATGAATGATGTAAAAATAAAAATTGAAGTTAAAGATTTTAGTGCGCAACCTTTTCCAGAATTTAATAAATCTGTGAATGAAAAAATGGATATTCGTAAAAGTTTTAAATAATCAAAACAACTATAAAAAATGAAAAATGTAATAATTGGATTAACCTTATTTTTAGGAATTAATTTATTTGCTCAAACTGAGAAAGAAAGTATTAGAGCAACATATAAAACCGAATTTATCTTCGATTATGAAGAATCTAAGGATATGTTTCCAAAAGATTTACAACAAGCTTTTAAAATAGCCATTAACAGAGGAATTTTTGTTGATTTTATATTAGAAAGTAATAATAATTTATCTGTTTTTAGAGGAGATACTAAGATAAATAATGCACAAGACGAAGCAGATATTGTTGTGCAAAAGATTTTAGCTTCTGAACAAAATCCGTTGTATAAAGATTTTTCAAAAAATGAATATTACAAACAATTTGATATTAATGTTAAAACATATTTAGTAAAAGAAAATATTCCTGATTATCAATGGAAATTGACAAAGGAAAAATCGGTTATAAATGGTTATAATGTTATTAAAGCAATTGGAAAAGATGGAGATGGAAATGAATTTATTGCTTGGTATTCTCCTGAAATAAAATACAAAGATGGTCCGTATAACATTGCTAATTTACCAGGTTTGATAATACAAGCAGAAATTATTACGCCATATTTCAAAACGATTTTTAAATTGGATAAACTTGAAATTTTGAAAGAAAATCTAAAGATTACTTTGCCAAAAAAAGGTAAAATAATGACATTTAAAGAAATGCAAAATGATATGCATTCGGTTGAATCTTCGAATGAAGGAGTTGATAAATAATCAAAATAAAAGCGTTACTAAGAAAAGGTAACGCTTTTATTTTTTATTTTAATTATGCTTTTGGTTTACGAACAACGGGTAAAATTTCACCTTTTTCTAAGCAATATTTTCGAACATCTTCCGAAGGAATTTGTTTGGTATAATCTACTTTTTCTACAATAAATCCAACATCTTCCAAACGTTTGTAATAATCCAAACCATAAACACGAACGTGATCATATTGTCCAAATTTTTCTTTGCGTTCTTCTTTTGTTGTTATATTAGGATCTTCGTATGTTACATCTCTTTGATATGAAATTGGTACTTGGAATATTCCCCAACCTCCAGGTTTCATTACACGATATAATTCGCTCATCGCTTTGTGATCGTCTTCTATATGTTCTAAGACGTGATTACAAAAAATAATATCGAATGTATCATCTCCAAAAGGTAAATCACAAATATCAGCTTTTACATCAGCCAAAGGTGATTCGATATCACTTGTGATGTATTCAAGATTTTTCATTGAACGAAAACGCTTGATAAATGATTGTTCTGGAGCAATATGCAAGACCTTTGCTTTTTCGGTAAAAAAAGAAGTTTCATTTTTTAGATACAACCACATCAAACGATGTCTTTCTAACGAAAAAGTTCCAGGCGAGAGAACATTATCGCGCTGTTTTTCATAACCATAAGGCAATAAACTGTAATAACCTTGTCCATCTATAGGATCTACGAAACGATTTCCTTTCATAAACCAAACGAGAATAGGACGAATAATATAACTACCTTGTATCAATAATGGACGAGGTAGAATATTCATGATTTTTTTTAAAAGCTTTTTCACAAAAGTTTTTTAAGGTTTGAATAAAAATGATTTTTCTTCATCAGATTCGATACCTAATGCATCGTAAATAAACTGATAAGTAGACAATAATTTTGGTTCACCATCTACCACACAAACATCGTGTTCGAAATGAGCCGAATATTTATCATCGCGCGTTGTAACTGTCCAACCATCTTTATGAAAGAACACTTTTTCAGTTCCCATATTCACCATTGGTTCGATAGCTAAAACCATTCCTTCTTCAATTTTTTTACCTGATCCACGACGTCCGTAATTTGGTACTTGTGGATCTTCGTGCATTTTACGACCTAATCCATGTCCAACTAATTCACGAACAATTCCGTAACCTTCTTTTTCACAATATTGTTGAATTGCAAAACCTATGTCACCAACACGATTTCCTTTTTTCATTTGTTCAATTCCTTTGAACATAGATTCTTTTGTAATACGTAATAATTTTTCGGTTTCAGCATCAACTTCGCCAACAGCAAATGTATAAGCATGATCTCCGTAAAAATCATTCATGTAAACACCACAATCTATAGAAACAATATCGCCTTCTTTAAGAGGTTCATCGTTAGGTATACCATGAACAACTTGTTGATTAGGCGAAATACAAAGATTTTTTGGAAAGTCGTACATTCCTAAAAATGCAGGATATCCTCCATTGTCGCGAATATATTCACCACCTAATTTATCTAAATGATTGGTTGTAACACCAGGTACTACTTCTTTGGCTAACATTCCTAAGGTTTTTGAAACCAATTGAGCACTTAGGTACATTAGTTCTAATTCTTCTTTATTTTTTAAATGTATCATAATCCAAAAAAACCTTTTTTCTTTTTCTTCTCAGGAGCTTTTTGCCCATTTTGGTGAACATTTAATTCAATCTTTTTTGTGATGATTTGATAAACGTCGCTCCAACCTGGAAAACCTCCTAAATTTCTATCGTCGATAAAGATATCGGCATTTATTTTGCGACTTTGCGTATTTTTATCAAAATCTTCTCCTTCAAAACTATTGTTTACAGCATAAAACTCAATACCGTTTTCTCTACAAAACTCAACAGCTTCATCTAGTGCTTTTCCACTTCTGTAAGTCCATAATGTAAGTCGGTATCCGTCATTTTGTAATTGACGTAAAGTTTCAAAAGCAAAAATTTTCGCCTTTCCAATAGCAGGATATTTATCATCTACAATAGTTCCGTCAAAGTCTACTGCAATAATTTTGTTAATCATTATTTATAATTAAGTTTAAGTTAGTTTGTTGTTTTGTTTATAATTACATTTCCAGTCATTTCAGTAGGAATTTCAATTCCCATTAAAGTTAGAATTGTTGGCGCAATATCTCCTAATTTTCCGTGTTCAACATTCCATTCGATATTTTTTTGAGCCAAGATAACTGGAACTGGGTTTGTAGTATGTTGTGTATTTGGAGATCCATCTTCGTTCATCATAAAATCTGAATTTCCGTGGTCAGCTAAAATAACAACGTTGTAACCATGTTCTAATGCAGCATTTACAATTTTTTCCGCACAAGAATCTACTACTTCAGCAGCTTTTATTGCAGCAGCCATGACACCTGTATGACCAACCATATCTGTATTAGCAAAGTTTAAACAAATAAAATCAGCAGATTCCTTTTCGATTTCAGGAACAATTGCATTTGTAATATCATAAGCAGCCATTTCAGGTTTTAAATCGTAAGTAGCAACATCTCTTGGTGAAGCACATAAAATACGAGATTCTCCAGTTAAAGGCTCTTCACGACCACCGTTGAAAAAGAACGTTACATGCGGATATTTTTCAGTTTCAGCAATACGAATTTGTTTACGACCTGCATTTGCAATAATTTCTCCTAATGTGTTTACAATATTTTTTTCATCAAAAATTACCGCAACTCCAGTATATGTAGCATCATATTCTGTTAATGTGATATATTTTAGATTTAATTTATGCATTCCAAAATCTGGAAAATCATGTTGTGTTAAAACTTCTGTAATTTCACGTCCGCGATCTGTTCTGAAATTGAAACAAATGACAACATCATCATTCTCTATTTTTGCTTTTGGCTGACCATTTTCATCTGTTATAATAATCGGTTTGATAAATTCATCAGTTACGCCTTCTTTATAAGATGCACGAATTGCTTCTAATGGATCTGTTGTTGTTTCACCAACTGCATTTACCATTGCATCGTAAGCTAATTTTACGCGTTCCCAACGTTTATCACGATCCATTGCGTAGTAACGACCTGTAATCGTAGCAATTTCACCCGTTGATTTTGTCATGTGATTCATCAATTCGCTGATAAATCCTTCACCAGATTTAGGATCAGTATCGCGACCATCTGTAAATGCGTGTACAAAAACATTTTCGTGTAAACCAGATTGATTTGCGGCATCCAATAAGCCTTTCAAATGATTGATATGTGAATGCACACCACCATTAGAAACTAAACCAATGAAATGTACTTTTTTGTTATTTTCTAAAGCATATTGAAAAGCATCTTTTAAGATAGGCTCATTTTGCAATGTTCCTTTTTCAACTGCCATATTAATGCGAACTAAGTTTTGGAAAACAACTCGTCCTGCACCTAAATTCATGTGTCCAACTTCCGAATTTCCCATTTGTCCTTCTGGTAAACCAACGGCCAATCCAAAAGTATCTAAAGTAGAATGTGGAAATTTTTCGAAACAACTGTCTATAAAAGGAGTGTTCGCTTGAGCGATTGCTGAGACTGCAGGATTTGGTCCAATTCCCCAGCCATCTAATATCATTAATATTGCTTTATTATTCATATGTTTTGTAATAATTAAGCCCAAAGATAAGAATTCCTTGGGCTGAAGTTTATTTTAATGGTTTAATTCGCGACTTCGCTAATAAATTTGATTCGCATCAAACGTAATTCTTCATCATCATAATCGTCACCAAATTCTTCTAATAATGAAGACATTGAATCAGATTCTGCATCCATCAAGAAATCATAAATTTCTTCTTGTTGGTCTTCGTCTAAAATTTCGTCAATGTAATAATTGATATTTAGTTTTGTTCCTTGATAAACAATACTTTCCATTTCAGAAAGTAAATCGCTCATCGACATATTTTTTGCTTCTGCAACATCTTCTAAATTCAATTTTCTATCTGTCGATTGAATGATGTAAACTTTGTGGCTAGATTTATCCGCAACTTGTTTTATCACCATATCTTCAGGTCGAATGATATCGTTGTCTTTTACATATTGTGCAATGAAATCAACAAATTCTTTTCCAAATTTTTGAGCTTTTCCTTCTCCAACTCCAAAAACATTCGTTAATTCTTTCACGGTTGTTGGATATTGCATTGTCATATCATCTAAACTAGAATCTTGGAAAACTGCAAATGGAGGAATTTGATGTTTTTTAGAGATTTTTTTGCGTAAATCCTTTAATTGTTTTAGTAAAACATCATCAAAAGCAACTGGAGCAGACGAAGTTTCTTCTTTGTCGAAATTTCCTTCCGATAACAATTTTTTGAAATCAATATCTTCTGCTATTTCAAAAGAAGATGGTTTAGCAATGAAATCTTTTCCTTCTTTGGTAATTTTTAAAATTCCATAAGATTCAATTTCTTTTTCTAATAAATTGCGAACAATTAATTGACGTAAAATTGATTTCCAATAATAATCTTCTTTTGCTTTTCCTATTCCAAAAAAATCTTCTGAACTTAAATTGTATGATTTTGTGATAGAAGTTTCTTTACCAACTAAGACATTTACAACATCATTTAATTTTAATTTTTGATTAGTTTTTTGAATAACTTGTAAAGCAGTTACGGCATCATCTTTTGCTTCAACCATCTTTTTAGGATTGCGCATATTGTCATCCATATTTGCGCCTTCTCCATTTTTATCGTCAAATTCTTCTCCAAAATAATGTAATAAGAATTTGCGTCGAGACATTGAGGTTTCTGCATAAGCGACAACTTCAGAAAGTAATTGCATTCCAACTTCGCGTTCCGCAACTGGTTTACTTGCTAAAAACTTTTCTAGTTTTTCGATATCTTTATAATCGTAGAAAGCGATACAAATCCCTTCACCACCATCGCGACCAGCACGACCAGTTTCTTGGTAATAACTTTCTAATGATTTTGGCATATCGTAATGCATTACAAAACGTACATCAGGTTTGTCAATTCCCATTCCGAAAGCAATTGTAGCTACTACAACACTTGCGTCTTCCATCAAAAACATATCTTGATGTTTGCTACGTGTTTTGGCATCTAAACCTGCATGATAAGGAATGGCATTGATTCCGTTTACTTGTAAAAGTTGAGTGATTTCTTCAACTTTTTTACGACTTAAACAATAAATTACACCAGATTTACCTTCGTTTTGTTTGATAAATTTGATGATTTGTTTGTCTTGATCAACCTTTGGTCGAATTTCGTAAAATAAATTAGTACGATTAAAAGAATCTTTAAATACTTTTGCGCTTTGCATTCCTAAAGTTTTCTGAATATCTTCTTGTACTTTAGGTGTTGCTGTGGCTGTTAAAGCAATAATAGGGGCATCACCAATTTTGTTAATAATCGATTTTAGATTACGATATTCTGGTCGAAAATCGTGTCCCCATTCAGAAATACAGTGCGCTTCATCTATTCCAAAAAAAGAAATTTTAACCGATTTAAAGAAATCGACATATTCTTCTTTTGTCAAAGACTCTGGTGCAACATATAACATTTTTGTTACTCCATTTTTGATATCCGTCATCACAGTTTTTGTTTCTGACTTATTCAAAGATGAGTTTAATACATGGGCAATTCCGTTATTTTCCGAAATTCCACGTATAGCGTCTACTTGATTCTTCATTAAGGCGATTAAAGGTGAAACAATAATCGCGACTCCATCTGACATTAATGCCGGTAGTTGATAACATAAAGACTTACCTCCGCCAGTAGGCATCAAAACAAATACATCTTCTTTATTAAGTAAGCTTGTAATGATTTCGTGCTGCTGTCCTTTAAATTGGTCAAAACCAAAATATTTTTTTAGGTAAGATGTTAAGTTTTTCGAAGTGGCTTCCATCTACACAAAAGACTAAAATTAATATTATAAATTAAATAGTTCCTATATTTGATAACTCTTAAATATACACATAAATTTAATATGATTTATATATAATTGAGTGTAAATAAAAAAGGAGAGTAAAATTACGAAAAATTTTAAAAATAGACAATAGAAATTTTATTGTGGGAAATTCAGAATTAATACAAATAGCGCAAGGTGTTTTTCGAGAAGAAATTCATGCGCTTGAAGCTATAGCTTCTCGTATTAGCGAGCCTTTTGTTGATGCGGTAAATGCGATATATAATTCAAATGCAAAATTGGTGGTTGTAGGAGTTGGGAAGAGTGCGCATATTGCAAATAAAATTGTAGCTACTTTAAATTCTACAGGAACTCCAAGTCAATTTTTACATGCGACAGAAGCTATTCATGGCGATTTAGGTCTTGTACGACCAGAAGATGTTGTAATTTGTATCTCGAAAAGTGGAAATACACCAGAGATTACTTATTTGGCTCCAATTCTTAAACAATATGCTTCAGTTTTGATTGGTTTAACATCAAATTTGAAATCAGAATTAGCAAAAAACTCGGATATTGTTTTAGATGTTAATGTAGATAAAGAAGCTTGTCCAGTAAATTTAGCACCAACAACATCTACAACAGCTCAGTTAGTGATGGGGGATGCTTTGGCAGTTGCTTTGATGAAAATGAGAACATTCACACAAAACGATTTTGCTAAATATCATCCAGGTGGTGCCTTAGGAAAACGAATGTTGTGGACGGTTGAAAATATTGTTGATCCGGAAAGAAAACCTTTTGTGCATCAAGATTCTTCGATTACCGAAGTTATTAATTCATTAACATCTGGTCGACATGGAATTACAGTTGTTATAGATGAAGATAAAATAGTAGGCGTTATTACAGATGGAGATTTGCGTCGAATGTTATTAAATAATGAAACATTTGGCCATTTGAAAGCGAAAGATATTGCATCGATGAATCCGAAAACGATAAAAAAATCTGAAAAAGCAAGAGAGGCTTTAGCTATTTTGCGTCACAATAGTATCGGACAATTAGTAGTGGTTGATGAAGATAATCAGTATTATGGAATATTGGACATTCATTCAATTTTAAACGAAGGAATCGAATAAGATATGGCAAATAATTCAAAATCAAGTATGTCATTTTTGGCTCATGTTGGTGAGTTAAGAGGACATTTAGTTCGTTCTATTTTATCAATAGTAGTTACATCAATATTTGTAGCAATTTATTGGGACGAATTGGTGGAACATGTGATTATGGCTCCATTAAAATCTACTTTTCCTACGTTTGATATTTTTAATCAATTTGGTGAATTAACAGGCTTTGGAAAAATTTATACCGAATCATTTGATATTTCGAAAGAGTTAACGAATCTTAACCCTTCAGGACAAATTACATCTCAATTTTTTGCGGTAATTGTCTGTGGAGTAATTCTAGCTATTCCATACATTATCTACGAAATTTGGCGATTTGTAAAACCGGCTTTAAAAGAAACTGAACGAAAATATGCAGGGTTTACCATTTTTGCCGTTTCATTTTTCTTTGTAACAGGAGTGTTATTTAGTTACTATATGCTATTGCCATTGTGTACACAATTTTTGTTTACTTATGATCCTTTCGGTGTAGGAAATACATGGACTTTGCCAAGTTATATCGACTTATTTGTTCAATTGTTATTATCGATGGGCGTAATGTTTTTAATGCCTGTTTTTGTTTACTTCTTAACTAGTATTGGAATTTTAACACCTAAGTTTTTGAAAGAATATCGCAAACACGCATTTATCGTTGTGTTGGTGATTGCCGCTGCAATTACACCAAATGATGTGTACAGCATGATACTGGTAACAATTCCACTTTGGTTATTGTATGAATTGAGTGTATTGGTTTCAAATTCAGTTTATCAAAAGCAATTGAAAGCAAAAAGTAAGGACTTAATAAAGAATTAACAATATTATGCTTGCATAATAAAATATATTAGCTATTTTTACATAAAAGATAAAATAAACACAAAATTATGAAGATATTAGTTTGTATTAGTAGTGTTCCAGATACTACAGCAAAAATCAACTTCACAGCTGACGGAAAATCATTTGATAAAAATGGTGTTCAGTTCGTTATTAACCCACATGATGAATTTAGTTTAAATAAAGCAGTAGAGTTACAAGAAAAACAAGGTGCTACTGTTACGATTTTAACTGTTGGAGATGCAACTGTAGATCCAGTTATGCGCAAAGCTTTAGCGATTGGTGCAAATGACGGAATTCGTATCGATGCTGATGCTCGTGATGATTTCTTTGTTGCAACACAAATTGCAAAAGCTACTAAAGATGGTGGTTTCGATTTAATCTTGACAGGAAAAGAATCAATTGATTATAATGGAGGATCTGTACCAGGATTAGTTGCAGCAATGTTAGATTATGGTTTCGTTAACGGATGTATTAATCTTGACGTAGAAGGTTCTTCTGTGAAAGCTGTTCGCGAAATAGATGGAGGAAAAGAAACTGTAGAAGTTGCTTTACCAGCTGTTATTGCAGGACAAAAAGGATTGGTAGATGAAGCTGCTTTAAGAATTCCTAATATGCGTGGAATTATGCAAGCGCGTACAAAACAAATTAATGTTGTTGCGCCAGAAGCAACTGAGACGAAAGTTGAAGTTGTTGGTTATGTAAAACCTGCAGAAAGAGGTAATGTAACATTAATCGACAAAGACAATGTAGCAGAATTGGTAAGATTATTACACGAAGAAGCTAAAGTAATCTAATTATTCATCTAAAAAGAAATTAAAAAATGGCAATTTTTGTATACGCAGAGTCACACGACGGAAAATATAAAAAAGCAGGATTAGAAGCAGTCTCTTACGCAAAAGCTACAGCTGATGTTGCTGGAGATACTGTTACTGCAATCGTTTTTGGAAATGCTAGTGCTGACGAATTATATAAATATGGAGCATCTAAAGTAGTAAAAGTACAAAATGATGTTTTAGCAAAATTTGATGCAAATTCTTATGCAAAAGCTTTGGCAGAAGTAGCACAAGGAGATGTTGTAGTTTTACCTTCTACAAACGAAGGAGCTACAATTGCACCAGTTTTAGCATTCAAAACAGGAGCTTCTTTAGTAACAAATGTAGAAAAAGCACCAACAGCGGTTTCTCCATTTACAGTTGCGAGAAAAGCTTTCTCAGGAAAAGGAATTGAAACAGTTGCAGTTTCAGGAAAAGTGGTTGTAACAGTTTTACAAAATGCTTTTGGAACAAAAGAAAATGAAGTATCAGGTTCAGAAGAATCATTTTCAGTATCAGTTTCTGATGCAGATGTTAAAGTAAAAGTAGTTTCAACAGAAATGGCTTCTTCAGATAAGATTGATTTAAAAGAAGCAGACATTGTTGTATCAGCTGGTCGTGGTATGAAAGGTCCAGAAAACTGGGGAATGATCGAAGATTTAGCAAAAGTTTTAGGTGCTGCAACAGCATCATCTAAACCAGTTGCTGATATCGGTTGGAGACCACATGCAGAACACGTAGGACAAACAGGAAAAGCAATTGCACCAAATTTATATATTGCAGTTGGTATTTCAGGAGCTATTCAACATTTAGCTGGAGTAAATGGATCTAAAACGATTGTTGTAATCAACAATGATCCAGAAGCACCTTTCTTTAAAGCAGCAGATTACGGAATCGTAGGAGATGCTTTTGAAATTGTTCCTAAATTAACTGAAGAGTTAAAAAAATATAAAGGTCAAGCTTAATCATTTTAAGATTATAAATTCAATCCGAATCATTTAGATGATTCGGATTTTTTTATTCATTAAAAAAAGATTAAATATTCATCAGTTTTTCATAGATTTACACCCAAATGGACAATTTAATTAGATTAAATATTAAAGGAATTTCTTACAGTCAAACTCAAACTGGCGCATATGCGTTGATTCTTGAGGAAAATGTAGGAGGAAGAAAATTACCTATTATTATTGGAAGCTTCGAAGCGCAATCAATTGCATTGGCTTTGGAGAAAGATATTAACCCACCTCGTCCATTAACCCACGATTTGTTTATTTCATTAGGAAAAGAATTTCAATTAAATGTCGATTCTATTTATATTTATAAATTGGAAGATGGTGTTTTTTATTCGAATATTGTTTTTGTAAATAATGAAGGACAACGTGCCGAAATTGATTCAAGAACTTCTGATGCGATTGCATTGGCTGTTCGTTTCAATGCACCTATCTATGCTTATGAAAATGTTGTAGAAAAAGCCGGTATTCATTTAGACGTTATTGAAGAAGAAGAAAATATACGTCGTGCAGCAAATAACTACGAAGATGATTTGGATATTTTGGCTGGTTTAGAATATGAATTGTCTGATGTAAATGAATATGAAGGTTGGACAAAATCTGAATTAGAAGCTGAAATGGAAAAAGCTGTGAAGAATGAAGATTACGAATTGGCAGCGCGCCTTCGTGATCAAATCGATAACATGGGAAACTAATAACTATTTCAAATAATTATGTCTGTAAAGCTTAGACTTACAATCATGAGTTTCCTTGAGTTTGCGGTATGGGGAGCATACCTAACTTCTATGGGAAATTACTTAGGATCAGTTGGCTTAGGTCCAAAAATTGGTCTTTTTTACGCGATGCAAGGTATTGTATCGATTTTTATGCCCGCCATTATGGGTATTGTGGCAGATAGATGGATTCCTGTACAACGTTTGTTAGGATTAAATCATTTATTAGCTGCTATTTTTATGTTTGCAGCGGGTTATTACGGAATGACAGTTGGAAACAATGTAGATTTTACAACAATTTTCGCTCTTTATTCAGTTAGTGTAGCGTTCTTTATGCCAACAATTGCGCTTTCTAATTCAACAGCCTACTCAATTTTAAAACAAAATAAATTAGACACAATTAAAGCCTTTCCACCGATCAGAACGTTTGGTACAGTTGGTTTTATTGTAGCGATGTTATTTGTTAATTTCTCAGGATTCAAAGATGGTGTTTTTGGATTTAACTTTTCGAATGATTCATCATTTGTAAGTTTTCAATCCAACTATTTTCAATTTTTTGTATCAGGAGTTTTAGGAGTTGTTTTATTTTTATACAGCTTTTTATTGCCTGTTTGTCCAGTAAACAAAAGTTCTGAAAAACAATCTATTTCAGATGCATTTGGTTTAAAGGCTTTTGCATTATTCAAAGATAGAAAAATGGCAATTTTCTTTATCTTTTCAATGCTTTTAGGAGTTTCTTTACAAATTACAAATGGATATGCAAATCCTTTTATTACAACATTTAAGGATGTTCCAGAATATGCCAATACATGGGGAGCAAGTAATGCGAATGCATTAATTTCGTTATCTCAAGTTTCAGAAACATTATGTATTTTATTAATTCCTTTTGTGTTAAAACGATTCGGAATAAAAATAGTGATGTTAATGGCAATGGTAGGTTGGGTGTTACGTTTTGGATTATTCGGTTTAGGAGATCCAGGACCTGGTGTTTGGATGTTTATTTTGTCAATGATTGTGTATGGAATTGCGTTCGATTTTTTCAATGTATCAGGTTCATTATATGTAGATAAAGAAACAAACAAAGAAATTCGTTCTTCTGCACAAGGAGTTTTCATGATGATGACAAATGGTTTTGGAGCTACAATTGGAATGTTAATTGCACAATACATTGTTAATCATTATGTGTTTAGTAAAACAGATTTGGTTGAGCAATTAGAAGGTTGGAGACATTCTTGGCTTATTTTTGCCGGATATGCTTTGGTTGTAACCGTTTTATTTGCAATTGTGTTCAAATACAAACATAATCCAAACGAAGTACAAGAAATAAAACACTAAAGTGTAAAATAGTATAAAAATAAAAAAGCAAGAATTTTAATTCTTGCTTTTTTATTTGTTTAGTTTTCTTTATCTATTTTTTTATACGTTACAAAAGAGTAAGCATACGCATGTTTTTCATCTTTTTTAAAATCTTCTCTTTCAATTTCTTCCCATTCATCCGCATCTATTTCTGGGAAATATGTATCTCCGTCAAATTCGTGGTGAACTTCAGTAACGTACAAAATATCTGTAAATTCCATTGCTTGTTTATAGATATTTCCTCCACCAATAATGTAAATATCATCGTCAATCTTTTTTGCTATTTCAATAGCTTTTGGTAAAGAAGATGCAATTTCAATACCTTCTGCATTCCAATTCTGATCTCTTGTGACAACAATATTGGTACGATTTGGTAAAGGACGACCTAATGATTCGAACGTTTTTCGTCCCATAATAATAGGATGTCCAGAAGTTAATTCTTTGAAATGTTTTAAATCATTTGGTAAGTGCCAAATTAAATCATTTTTTGCACCAATCACGTTGTTGCTTGCTTTTGCTACTACAATGTTTATCATAAGTCAGTTATAAGGTAAAAAAAGCTATCCTTTTTGAGGATAGCTTAACAAATATAATAATTTTAGCGAATTATTTCATTTTATTTATTGCATCTTGTAATTGTTCCACTTGTTTTGCAACAGATGCATTTTTTATTGTTTTTTCCGTATTCATCTTTGCTTGCAATGCTTTTTCAGCCATTATTTTTACAGCTTGTCCAGCTTGCGGATTTTGCTCTTTTAGATATGGATAATAACGTGAATATGTTTTTGCAATTTCTGCTGTTGCATCTGGTGTATCATTATTCATAATCCAATTGAAAGCTTGTTCTGCAACTTTTCCTTTTACTGGATCTTGGAATTTTACAAATTCATACATTGCCGCAGATTCAGAGATTAAAGAAGCTTTGTCCAATTGATTATTTTTAATCCAACTAGGAACTAAAGCCATTGCTAAATCTGGTGAACCTTTGATAACTTCGTCATCAAGATTAGCTGTTAAATCGTTAATTTTTGAAGGATTATTTTTTAAAATTCCTGTTAATGCTGCTCCTTGAACACTAAATGAAGGGCTTTTAGAAGCTTTCTCAAAAATCTCAGCATCATAAATATTAGCATCATTCAAAGCGCCCAAAGCTGCTGCTTGTACTAAAGTTTTTGGATCATTAGAAGCCAATTCTTTTAATTTTGAAACAGCTTTATCAACAATCGTTTTCGATTGTGTATCCAGTTTGTGAATTGCATAAATTCTTAATCCTTCAAATGAATCTCCTAAAGCGCTAATTAAAGCTTCTGCAGCTTTCGGATTAGTTGCTTGCGCATTTGCCATTGCATCAATCGCTAATAAACGTGTTGTGTAATTTCCTTTGCCGGCTTTGTATTGTGCAATGAAATCTTCGACAGGTTTCTTGTCGTCAATATCAGCTAATAAAACTTGATCAGCATTTGGAATAACAACATCAGGTTTTTTATTGGCAGAAAATTCGAATGTTGTTTCAGCTTGTTTTGGAACCCAAACTTGTTGACGTGTTGTTTTTCCATTTTCAACAATATCAATCGCAAAAGGGAATTCGAATAATTTTGAAGCATCTTGACGAACAACAACTTTTACTTTTTTATTCGCTGATGAATAATCAGAAACAACGGTTAATTTTGGATGACCATTTTCGTAATACCATTGATTGAAAAACCAATTCAAATCACGACCAGAAACTTCTTCCAATGCTAAACGTAATTGTGCAGATTCGGCTTTTCCGTATTCGTTATCTTTCAAATATTTATTCAAACCTTTGAAGAAAGCATCATCTCCTAAGAAATTTCTCAACATATGTAAAATGATTCCTCCTTTGTTGTACGAAACGCCATCAAACATATCTTCGCGAGAATTATAATGAACTCGAACTAAATTTTTTGTTGGTCCATCGCCATGTTTATAACCAAACATTTCGTTGTAACGATGTTCATCTGCTTTCTCTTTTCCGTATTTATGTTCGAACCATAAATATTCAGAATAATTTGCAAAAGATTCATTTACAGTTAAATTTCCCCAGCTTTCAGCTGTAACTAAATCTCCAAACCAATGGTGAAATAATTCGTGAGCAATTACATATTCTGCTGTGTTCTCATCAACTAATTGTCCAGCTTTTTGTTGAACGCCATCATGAAATAAAGAAGCTGTTGTGTTTTCCATTGCTCCAGAAACATATTCGCGCGCTGTCATTTGCGCATATTTGTCCCAAGGATAAGGATAGTTTAATTTGTCAGAAAAGAATTGAATCATTTCTGGTGTATTACCAAAAATTTGTTTTGCAACATCTTTGTACGCTGGCTCTACATAATAATCAACATTGATATTTTTCCATTTATCATTGATTATTGCATAATCTCCAATTCCGAAAAAGAACAAATAAGGAGCATGTTTTTTATCAAATTTCCAATAATCTGTTTTTGTTCCATCCGAATTTTTCTTCGAAGATTTCATCGTTCCATTTGATAATGAAACATATTTATCAGGATATGTTAATGTGATTTCTTGAGAAGTTTTTTGATTTGTTTTATCAATTGTTGGGAACCAACAAGAAGAAGATTCGGTTTCGCCTTGCGTCCAAATTTGTGTTGGGTAATTTGGTCGTTCTCCTTTCGCATTGATAAAGTAAACTCCTTTTGCATCATTTATAGCTGCGCTTCCTTCTTGTTTTACTTCATTCGGACGAGCTGTATATTTGATGTAAAGCGTATATTCTTGATCTTTATTATATTCTTTGTCTAAATCGATAACCAATTGTAGATCATCATATTTATAATTTAATTTCTTTTTTGTTGATCCGTTTACTAAAGCAACTTCGTGAATTAACATTGCTTTTGCATCCAAAGTAACTTTGTTTGTCGTATAAAAATGAGGTTTCAATGTAACCCAAGCTTCACCTAAAACATGCTCTTTTGCATAATCAAATTTAAGATCTAATTTTGTGTGAACCAGATTATTGATGCGTTCTGCTTCTGCACGATAAATGTCTAATTTATTCGTTTGATTCTCATTATAACTTGGTGGTGGTGTCATTACTTGCGCACAAGTAAGACTTGATATGATAAAGGCTGATGAAAGCCAAAGAATGCGTTTTCTCATCTTAAATTTTTTATTCTATTGGTTGATAATTTTCTCGAAAAGTTACAAAAAAAGCCTCTAATTTAGAGACTTTAAGTGTTTTTTATGATTAAACAGCTACAATTCCTTTGATGTGAGGATGTGCTTGATAATTTTCTAATTCGAAATCTTCGAAAGTAAAATCAAAAATGTCTTTTACATTCGGATTTATTTTCATTGTTGGAAGAGGAAAAGGTTCGCGTGTTAATTGTAATTCAACTTGTTCAAAATGATTTTTGTAAATATGTGCATCGCCAAACGTATGAACAAAATCGCCAACTTCTAAATCACAAACTTGTGCAACCATCATTTGTAACAAAGCATATGATGCAATGTTGAAAGGAACTCCTAAGAAAATATCTGCGCTACGTTGATACAATTGCAATGATAATTTTCCGTCGTTCACATAAAATTGAAAAAAAGCATGACAAGGAGCCAAAGCCATTTGATCTAATTCACCAACATTCCAAGCAGAAACAATAATTCGGCGCGAATCGGGATTATTTTTTATTTGATCGATTGCGACTTTTATTTGGTCAACAACTTCTCCATTTTGTTTTCCCCAAGAACGCCATTGATGACCATAAACTGGTCCTAAATCACCATTTTCATCGGCCCATTCATTCCAAATTCGTACACCATTATCTGTTAAATATTTGATATTTGTATCGCCTTTCAAAAACCATAATAATTCGTAAATAATCGATTTTAAATGTAATTTTTTTGTTGTCACTAAAGGAAATCCTTTCGATAAATCAAAACGCATTTGGTAACCAAAAATACTTTTTGTTCCCGTTCCTGTTCTGTCTTCTTTAAAAGATCCTTCTGTCAAAACCTTTTTACATAAATCGTGATATTGCTGCATTTTGAGTATATTTAACCTTTCAAATTTAGTGATTTTTTTTAGAATGAAAATTAGTTTAATTCTTACAATTTTAGTGCTTTTTATGTTTTTTGCTTCATATAGTAAATCAAATTTCGGGCGAAAAATTACGCAACATTTTTATTTTCAAACCTTATTTAATGTTGTTTTAGTGATTGTTTTTATTTCAAAAATTATTCACATTAAGTTAAATTTAATCTCAATGATTTCGCTAATTATCATTGGTTGCATGTTGTATATGAGTATTCCAAATTATTTACAACAATTGAGAAGAAGGATTGGTAAATAGTTACGTATAATTTTTTATCTTTGCATTTATGAAAAACGAAGCAGGAATTTTTGGTTTAAGACCAGTAATAGAAGCGATTGAAGCAGGTAAAACAATCGATAAAATTTTTATTCAAAAAGGTTTACAAGGTGAAATTTTTTCAGAATTGAGAAAATTAGTAACTGAATATGAAATTCCTGTAAGTTATGTACCTGTAGAAAAACTAAATCGTTTTACTGGGAAAAACCACCAAGGAGTTTATGCCTTTATTTCGCCAATCGAATTTGATTCAATCGAAAATGTATTGCCACAAATTTGGGAGCAAGGAAAAACGCCTTTTATCTTAATTTTAGATCGTGTTTCTGATGTTCGTAATTTTGGTGCAATCTCTCGTACAGCAGAATGTGTTGGTGTTGATGCGATTATTATTCCAGCAAAAGGTTCGGCTTCTGTAAATGCAGATGCAATCAAAACTTCGACAGGAGCTTTGTATAATATTCCAGTTTGTAAGGAAGGAAATTTAGTGAATGTTATAAAATATTTACAATCGGCTGGAATTTCAATTTTTAGTGCATCTGAAAAATCAGCAGAATTTATTTATGATGCAGATTTCTCTGTACCTGCAGCAATTGTAATGGGAAGTGAAGAAGATGGAGTTTCTGATTCTATTATTAAAATATCAGATAAAATTATTAAATTGCCAATGGCTGGACAAACTGCTTCATTGAATGTTTCGGTTGCAGCTGGAGCAATTTTATATGAAGCTGTTCGCCAAAGAATATTACAAGATTTATTTTAAAAACATATAACGATGACCTATTCTACTTTTATTGGATTTTTGTTGATTGCGATTAGTATTGCAATGTATTATTTTACAAATTTGGATATCTCAAGATTATTTTCAGATAAAGAATTTTTGGTAGGAATTACTGGAGGTGCTGGAATCGGATTTATTTTTGGAGGATTTTTAGGTTGGCTTTATAAATACAAAGCAGTGAATAAAGCGAATGCTGAAATAGCAAACGAAGAAAAACGTAAAATTGCTGAACAAAAAGCACAAGAAGAAGCGGCTAAAGAACAAGCAAAATTAGATGCTCAAAAGGATAAAGAAGAATCAGGTTTATTGTAAAAGATAAATTAGATAAACATAAAAAAACGGTCGAAAATTAATTTTCGACCGTTTTTTTATGTTGTATTTCTTGGTAATAAAAACAAGGAACTAATAGCAATAAAAACATAGGCTGAATAAGAAATCTCCTTATGTAAAAGAAAACCATTTCGCCTGATGAAAAATGAGTTGAAATCAAATAATTATAAATAGGCAAAAGAACGATTAATCCTATAATCATAATGATGATTGAGAATTTAACGTAACTTTTTTTCCAGAAAATAAACCAAATAATTAATACTGTTAATAATGTATTAAGAAGATAGCGAACCATAAGGCTTGCATTTAATTTTGCTAAATCGATTTCAGGAAATCTTGGATGGCCAACTAAATGAAAATATTTTAAGAAAGGATCGTAAAATAAAACATCTTCGAATTTTCGGACTAATATTAATCCAAAAACAAGTAAAATAGCAATTGCGTAACGTAAATATTTATTTGGCATTTCTTTTATTGTATTTTGTTACAAAAAACTTAATCCAAACAATCCATAGAATTACGATAGAGCCATAAATAATTGCTGGGAATAAATAATCGTGTGCCATTTTACCATATTCATCGTGATATCTAAAAATGTAATTTAGCAACATAATTCTCAGAATATTCATTACAAAAAGGATTGCTAAACCAGATAAAATAAACAAAAAAGTTTGTTTGAAATTTGTGTAAAAAGCAACGATAAAAGCAATAAAAATAATTAGAATAGAAATCGCATTACAACCTTCATTTACAATAGAAGCAACTTGTCCATCCATTACCAAACGCATCCAAGGCTGATTTTCTGCAATATTAGAAAAAGTAAAAAAACCACATTTATTCAACCCAAAAGCTGTAATATCTGATGTTAATTTTGTAAATGGATCTGGAATGTTATGTGGTAAATATTGATCTAAATACAATTTATAAACTAAGCTCAGAATAATGTAAGTACCTAAAAAACGTAAAAGGAATAACAATAAGGGTTTAAATTCTTTCATTGGGTTAAAAAATTTCAAACAAATATAAATGAAAATCATCATCTTTTGATTAAGTTATGATTAATCAATAAATTTGCTCTTTATAGAAGATACAAAATGCAAAATTTACATAAACGCGTGGATGTCATAATTGATAGCGCAATTTCTACGGAAGATAGATTACAAAAAATTTGTCAGTTGTTGAGCGATGAAGTGGAATACTACAATTGGGTAGGATTTTATTTCAAAAATGGAGATAAAAATGAGCTAAAACTTGGTCCTTATGTTGGTGCAGCAACAGATCATACAATCATTCCTTATGGTAAAGGAATTTGTGGACAAGTGGCAGAATCTAATGAAACTTTTGTTGTGCCAGATGTTTATGCACAAGATAATTATTTGGCGTGTTCAATCGAAACGAAAGCTGAAATTGTTGTTCCAATTTTCAAAAATGGAGAAAATATTGGTCAAATTGATATCGATTCGCACAAAATTAATCCGTTTACAGAAGACGATACAAAGTTGTTAGATTACGTTTGTCAGCGAGTTTCAGAAATTATTTAAGCAATGATTGATTTAATTTTAAAATATTTTCCTGATTTAACGGAAAAACAAATCGAACAATTTTCGAAAGTTGGTGATTTGTACAAAGAATGGAATGATCAAATCAATGTTGTTTCTCGAAAAGATATTGACGAAATTTATACAAATCATATTTTACATTCATTAGCGATTGCAAAAGTAATGGAGTTTACAGATGGTTCTTCCGTTTTAGATGTTGGAACTGGAGGAGGTTTACCAGGAATTCCGTTAGCAATTTTATTTCCAAATGTTCAGTTTCATTTAGTAGATTCTATCGGAAAAAAAATAAAAGTTGTAAAAGGAGTTGCAGATGGTTTAGGTTTGACAAATGTAAAAGCTGAACAAAAGCGTGCTGAAGAGCTAACGGATAAATACGATTTTGTCGTTTCTCGTGCGGTAACAGCAATGCCAAGATTTGCAGAATGGATTCGTGGAAAATTTAAAAAAGAATCGATTAATCCTTTTCCAAACGGTTTATTATATCTAAAAGGAGGCGATTTGACAGAAGAATTAGCTGGTTTTCCAAATGCTGTTTTATTTGATATTCAAAACTTTTTTGACGAAGATTTCTTCGAAACAAAAAAAGTCGTTTATTTAGAAAAGAAAGATATTTAATTTATATAAATAATAGATTTAAAAAACCGAAATCAATTTGATTTCGGTTTTTTATTTTAACAATTATTGAAAACAAATATAAACAATGTTAAACGTTATTTTATCCAATACTTTAAGTTCTTTTTAAGAGGTTTTTTCATCAAAATTCACTATATTTGTTTGTTTAAAAAAGTTAGAAACATATTATGAGTAATAACACATATACGGCGGATAATATCCAAGCGTTAGAAGGAATGGAGCACGTACGTCTTCGTCCATCGATGTATATTGGTGACGTCGGAGTTAGAGGATTACACCACTTAGTTTACGAGGTTGTTGATAACTCTATTGATGAAGCTTTAGCAGGATACTGTGATACAATCAAAGTAACAATTCTAGAAGGAAACTCGATTCGTGTAGAAGATAACGGACGTGGTATTCCTGTCGATTTGCATAAAAAAGAAGGAAAATCTGCATTAGAAGTTGTAATGACTAAAATTGGTGCAGGAGGTAAGTTTGATAAAGATACATACAAAGTTTCTGGAGGTTTGCACGGTGTTGGAGTTTCATGTGTTAATGCACTTTCTAACCATTTAACGGCAGAAGTATTCAAAAATGGAAAACACTACATTCAAGAATATTCTAAAGGAAAACCTTTGTATGATGTAAAAGAAGTTGGTCCAACTGAAAAAAATGGAACAACAGTTACTTTTACACCAGATGATACAATATTCCAAGAAATAAGAGAATATAACTATTCTACTTTAGCAAACCGTTTACGCGAATTAGCGTTCTTAAACAAAGGAATCGTTATTGTATTAGTTGACGAACGTGTAAAAGATGCTGATGGAAATCCTTTAACGGAAACTTTCCATTCAGAAGAAGGATTGAAAGAATTTGTTGAGTTTGTAGATGGCAGCCGCGAATCTATTATGGATAAAGTTATCTTCATGGAGGGTGAACGTGATGGAATTCCAGTAGAGGTTGCAATGCGATACAATACTTCTTATACTGAAAATGTACATTCATATGTAAATAATATCAATACACACGAAGGTGGAACACACTTATCTGGTTTCCGCCGTGCGTTGACACGTACATTAAAAAAATATGCTGAAGAAAACTTTAATCTTGCAAAAGAAAAAGTTGAAATCGTAGGAGATGACTTCCGTGAAGGATTAACAGCTGTAATTTCGGTAAAAGTAATGGAGCCTCAATTTGAAGGTCAAACAAAAACGAAATTAGGGAACTCTGAAGTTTCGCCAGCAGTTGATAAAATCGTTGCAGAAATGTTAACGAACTTCTTAGAAGAAAATCCAACGGAAGCAAAACAAATAGTTGATAAAGTAATTTTAGCAGCAAAAGCTCGTCAGGCAGCGAAAAAAGCTCGTGAAATGGTACAGCGCAAGAATCCAATGGGAGGAAGCGGATTACCAGGTAAATTAGCCGATTGTTCTTCTCGTAACCCTGAAGAATCTGAGTTATTCTTAGTCGAGGGAGATTCTGCCGGAGGTACAGCTAAGCAAGGTCGTGATCGTCATTTTCAAGCAATTTTGCCATTACGTGGTAAGATTTTGAATGTCGAGAAAGCGATGGCACATAAAGTTTTGGATAATGAAGAGATTAAAAATATTTATACAGCTTTAGGTGTAACAATTGGTACAGAAGAAGATTCAAAAGCATTAAATTTAGCAAAATTACGTTACCATAAAGTTGTAATTATGACCGATGCCGATGTCGATGGTTCTCATATCTCGACATTAATTTTGACATTCTTCTTCCGTTACATGAAAGAATTAATTGAACAAGGACATATTTACATTGCGACTCCACCTTTATATTTAATTAAAAAAGGAGCAAAGGCAGAATATGCTTGGGACGAGAAAGATCGCGAACGTTTAACAGCAGAATTCTCAACTGATGGTTCTGGTAAAGGTGTTACAATTCAACGATACAAAGGTCTTGGGGAAATGAATGCTGAGCAATTATGGGATACAACTCTTAACCCAGAACATAGAACTTTACGTAAAGTAACGATTGACAATGCAACAGAAGCAGATCGTGTGTTCTCTATGTTGATGGGAGATGATGTACCGCCTCGTCGTGAGTTTATCGAGAAAAATGCACATTATGCAAAAATTGATGTTTAATCGATTTTGAATATAATATAACAAAAAAAATCCAGCTTTTAAGCTGGATTTTTTTGTTGAATTAAGATAAAATTGGAGAAAATTATTCTGAAATAATTAAAGTTGTTGGAACATTCGAAATCCAAATACTTTTTGTTTCGATAAGATTTTTCCAACTTTCCATACTAATCATCATCAAATCCATTTCATCCAAAAACTCTTTATTCAATTGTTGCTTGTATGAAAGACTAATATGATTTGGTGCAATATTTTCGATGCTTCGAATAATCTCTTTTACTTCTGAATGGCGTTTTGTGTAACCACTCACATCAACAATAATAATTTGAGATTTACTGTTCGAAATTAATCGTTGCGCATATTTTAATAAATCAGCATCTTTATTTCCAAAAAGAGGAAGAAATACTTTTTCGGCTTTTGTAAAATTTTTGTCTAAAACGACACCAACAGGAATAGTCGATTTATTTAATAACTGTTTTGTACGTTCATTAAAAATGGAATGATTAAACATATTTTCTTT
This sequence comes from Empedobacter brevis, assembly GCF_965118635.1. Lineage (GTDB taxonomy): Bacteria > Bacteroidota > Bacteroidia > Flavobacteriales > Weeksellaceae > Empedobacter > Empedobacter brevis_A. The sequence goes on from NZ_CBCPHV010000003.1 coordinate 70,689, forward strand.
ACCTGTAACTTGACCAATCAAAATATCAGGATCAATAATTTTTGTAGTAAAACCTAATATATTTCCCAATAAAGAACCTGAATAAATTGAATTACGAACGCCCATTAACATTAAATCATAATCTCCTTTTTGGGCAATATCAACAGTATCATGAACCATGTCGGTAGAGATTTTGAACATTGTGGTAACATCTTGATGCAATTCCTCTGAAACTTCTGTAATAGGTTCAAAAATTTCAGTTTCCCTTTCTTCAATATTAAAATGTTGAACTTCGCTACTTTTCATGATATGAATTGCTGTAACAAGTGAATTTTCCTCTTGATTTTTAACAAAACTATTTGCTACACGCAATAATTCTGCTCCTTTTTCTGGCGTTTGAAAATCAATTAAGATTTTATATTTCTGACTTTGACTAATTTCAGTTAGTTCATTTTCTGTCTTTTGTTTTCGGAAAATCCAATTGATTAAATCTAAAGCTGGACCTGTCATAAAAGTCGTTACCAAAGCCATTATTACCATCATAGCAAAAATTTCTGGTGTTAGAACTCCTAAATCATAACCAATATTTAGTACAACTAATTCCATCAATCCCCGCGTATTCATTAATGCTCCAATCGTTAGGCTATCTTTCCAGTTTTGTCCAACAAATTTGGCGGCTATTGCACTTCCAACAAATTTTCCTGTTACTGCAACCAAAATAATAATACCTGCTGTTTGCCATAAATGAGCGCTATCCAATAAACCTATTTGCGTTCTTAAACCAGTAAAAACAAAAAATAATGGAAGTAATAAAACCAATGCAACATCTTCAATTTTTTCAATGAATAAATTTCTGAATTTGATATTGTCAGGCATAATAGTTCCTGCTAAGAAAGCGCCAAATAATGCATGAATTCCAATGATTTCACTTAAATAGGAAGAGATTATTAAAACTAAGAAAAAAATTCCGACAATAGGTTTTGTAAGTGTTGTTTTACTAGAATGTACATCTGCAATTCTTTTCAAGAAAGGACGAACAAAGCGAACCATTGCAATAACATAAATAATTGCAAGTAGAATGATATAAATAGAGCTTACAAACGAACCTGCTTTTACGATTGCAATTACTGCAGCCAATAAACACCAAGCTGTAATATCATCAGCAGCGGCGCAAGTTATAACAATAGAGCCTAAACGAGTTTTACTAATTCCGCGTTCTTGTACAATTCTTGCCAAAACAGGAAATGCAGTAATACTCATCGAAATTCCTATAAATAGAGCAAATGAAAGAAAGTTTATGCCTTCTGGAGCAAACTCCATATAGATTAACCCAGCTAAAGCTAAACCAAGAGTAAATGGAATAATAATACTCGCATGACTAATTACAATGGCATCTTGTGCATTTTTTTTCAAAACTTTCAAATCCAATTCCATTCCGATAACATACATAAAGAGAATTAAACCAATTTGACTAATAAACTCTAAGTTTCCTAAAGATTCTTTTGGAAAAAGATTTCCAAAGAATTCCGGAAAATGCATCCCTATAAATGAAGGTCCAAGAAAAACACCAGCAACGATTTCACCAATAACAGTAGGTTGTCCAATTTTATTAAAAATCCATCCAAATACTCTCGCAGTAAAAATAATTGTTACAATTTGGGCTAATAAAATAGCAAGAGGATGACCGATATTATGTGTGATACTAGAAATAAAATCATTGAAATAATTGTTTTCATTAGCTGCATGTACAACATGTTTAGCTCCTTCTAATTCTTCTGCTTTAATCACAATAAAATACATCATTAAGGAACAAAGCAGGATTGTTACGATGTAAAAAATTGAGTTTCTTGTCGATTTTTTCATGGCGTTAATTTTCAACAAAAGTCAGAAATTAATTTCTAGAAAAATGACTTGTTTTTATCAAGAAAGGATAAAATGTAATGAAATGGTTTTTTTTTGTAATCAAATTGAAATTTTGTTGATGAAATTAGCTTTGTACACTTCGCTTAAAACCAAATTAATTTCTTTGTTCTGTTTTGATAAAATATCTAAAGTAATATTATCAGAATGAAAATATTTTATGTGATGAAAATTTATGATTTCACGTTTGTTGATGCGAACAAAATCTTTTTCAGGCAATAATTCGGATAATGTATCTAAAGTAATATTTTTCAAAATAAGGAAAGATAAATCTTCATAGTAAACAATTTTGTCGCGGCTTTCAACAGTCGAAGTTGTGATGTATAAAATTTGATTGAAATGCAATAAAATTTTTCCTTTATCTGAGTTTAGCTGCACAAAATTATTTTGGATTGGATTACTATTTTGTACTCTTTTTTTTACTTTATCTATTGCTTGTTGTAAACGTTCCTTTTTTATAGGTTTTTGAATATAATCTGTTGCATCTAATTCAAAAGCATCAATGGCATATTCTTTATAAGCTGTCGAAAAAATAAAAGGTTTTTCCTTAAGTAAATTGGCAATTTGTAAACCATTAATTTTTGGCATTTCGATGTCTAAAATACAAAAATCAAAATCTAAATTTTCAATATCGTTGATGAACAATTCAGGATCAACATAAGCTTTTACAACTTCGATACCTTCAATCTGTTCACACAATATTTTTAGATATTTTAATCCAAGAATTTCGTCGTCAATTAGTATGCATCTTAGTGTAGAACTCATGTAGATTTATTTTTAAGTTAGCAATAAAAATATCTTGTTCAACAGTTTTTGAAAGTGAAAAATCGTTTCCATAAACCATTTTTAATCGATGTTCTAAGGATTGACTTCCATGACCGCCAGTATCTTTTTTCAAGCTGTTTTTAGGAGAGATTTTATTCATTACCTGAATTTGGAATGACTTATTATTCAGTTCGATTATAATTTTTATAAAGGAATTGGTTTGTTGAAAATCAGTATGTTTAAAAGCATTTTCTATAAAGTCGATATTAATTAAAGGTAAGATAATTTTTTCTTGATAATAGGGCGAATTTTGATCGATTTTTGTTTTGACTTGAAAATCAAATAAAGGAGAAACTTTTACTTTATTGATTTCAATAAAGTTTTTTGTAAAGTCAATTTCATCTTTTATTGTGACAAAATTATCCTTGCTTTCGTATAAAATATAGTCCAAAACATTTGCTAATTTATCAATCGTATAATAAGTTTGATAAGCATTTGATTGAATAGAATTTAAGATGTTTTTAAAAAGATGAGGATTAAGTTTTGCTTCATAAGATTCAAGTTTTAATTCGTCTACTTTGGTTGATAAGTTGTCTAAACGTTTTGATTGATCTTGATTTATTTTTTTCTCAGATTTTAATGAATGAATTAAATAAGAAATCATGATGATTAGAAAAATAATCAATGCAAGAATGAGATAAAGTAATATCGATGGAATTTGAATCATTTCTAAAAAGCTAATTCAAAGATAAACTATTTTGAGTACAAAAAAATCCAGAAAGTAGAACCTTCTGGATTTTTGAAATATTATGAAAGAATTATTAAGCGTAATATTTAGCTTTTAATTCTTTTACTTTTGGATCATCTAAGAATTCATCATACGTCATATAACGATCGATAATTCCTTTTGGTGTTAACTCGATAATACGGTTACAAGTTGTTTGAATCAATTCGTGGTCATGAGACCCCATTAAAATTGTTCCTTTGAAGTTTACTAAAGAGTTGTTTAATGCTGTAATAGATTCTAAGTCTAAGTGACCTGTTGGTTCGTCTAATAATAATACGTTTGCACGTAATAACATCATACGAGAGAACATACAACGCATTTTTTCACCTCCTGATAATACAGAAGATTTTTTCAGTGCTTCGTCACCAGAGAATAACATTTTTCCTAAGAAACCACGCATAAATTCTTCATGACGTTCTTCATCAGAATCTGTATATTGACGTAACCAATCAACTAAGTTGATGTCTTCTTTAAAGAAGTCTGTATTGTCTAATGGTAAATAAGCTTGTGTTGTTGTAATTCCCCAAGTAAAATCCCCAGAATCTGGTTGAGCTTTTCCTGAAAGAATCTCAAAAAATTGAGAAACAGCTTTTGAGTTACGTGAGAAAACACCAATTTTATCACCTTTTTTCAAATTGATGTTCGCATCTTTAAATAAAACTTCTCCATCTACAGAAGCAGATAAATTGTTTACTTCTAAGATCTGATCACCAGCTTCACGTGATTGCTCCCAAATAAGAGCTGGATATCGACGAGAAGAAGGTTTGATATCTTCGATGTTTAATTTCTCGATCATTTTTTTACGAGAAGTTGTTTGTTTAGCTTTAGCAACGTTAGAAGAGAAACGAGCAATGAAATCTTGTAATTCCTTTTTCTTTTCCTCAGCTTTTTTGTTTTGTTGCGCACGTTGTTTTGCAGCTAATTGAGAAGATTCGTACCAAAAAGTATAGTTACCAGAATATAAGTTTAATTTAGAGAAATCTAAATCACAGATATGTGTACAAACAGCATCTAAGAAGTGACGGTCGTGAGATACAACAATTACTGTGTTTTCGAAATTTCCTAAGAAATCCTCTAACCATTGAATTGTATTAACGTCTAACTCATTGGTAGGCTCATCTAAAATTAATACATCAGGATTTCCAAATAAAGCTTGCGCAATCAAAATACGAACTTTAGCTTTATTATCTAAATCTCCCATTAATGTATAATGCATATCTGAATCAATTCCTACATTAGATAATAATGTAGCTGCATCAGATTCTGCATTCCAGCCGTTCATTTCTTCATAAACAACACCTAATTCTCCTGCTTTGATACCATCTTCTTCAGAAAAATCTGGTTTTGCATATAAAGCGTCCATGCGCTCTTTAATATCGTATAGAACTTTATTTCCACGTAATACAGTATCTAATACTGTGTATTCGTCATATTTAAAGTGATTCTGTTCTAAGACAGACATACGTTTTCCTTTTTCAAGACTTACTTGCCCTGAAGTTGGATCAATTTCACCTGATAATATTTTTAAGAAAGTAGATTTTCCTGCTCCATTAGCACCAATTATCCCGTAACAGTTGCCATTTGTAAATTTTATATTAACTTCGTCGAAAAGTACACGCTTGCCGAATTGAAGCGATAAATTAGAAACATTTAACATAATTTTTGGTATGATGTTTGTTTAACCTTCCGGCAAAGTTACAAATTTTAATTGGAATAAAATAAAGTGCAAAAAGAAGTTACGATTAAGAATAAACGTGCAAGGTTCGAGTATGAATTATTAGATTCTTACGAAGCCGGCATCCAATTGTTTGGAACTGAAATAAAATCTATCCGAATGGGAAAAGCCTCAATTACTGAAAGCTTTTGCCAAATGAAAGATGGAGAACTCTATATCATTAACATGTTTATAGATGAGTATGATTGGGGAACATACTTTAATCATAAAACAAGACGAGACAGAAAACTTTTATTACATAAATCTGAGTTAAGAAAATTAGAACGTAAAACTAAAGAAACTGGATTAACGATTGTGGCAACCACACTATTTATAAACAATAAAGGCTTGGCTAAATTGAAGATTTATTTGGCAAAAGGAAAGAAACTTTTTGACAAAAGAAATACAATAAAAGGAAAAGATTTGAAAAGAGATTTGGATAGAATGATAAAGAATTCTTAAATTTGTCTTATAATTGTATAAAAATTAATTAAAATTTAATATATTTAAAACGCTAAATATTTGATAATGAAAAAGTTTAATCTATTATTATCTGCAGTAGTATTATTCCTAGCGGGTAATTCTTTTGTAGATGCTCAAAATTCTAAGAATCCTTGGGCAATTACAGTTGGTGCTCACGCGGTTGATCACAACTCAATTACTGGTCCATTCAACCAGTATTTCAAAACAGATAACTGGGATATTGTTCCTCCTTTATCTAAATTATCTATTATCCGTAACTTAAACAGATCTTTTGATGTTGATTTAACTGCTTCTGTAGGTGAAGTTGATAACAACAGATTACGTATTAAAGATGAATTATTCATCAATGCAGGTTTAGGTTTACGCTATAAATTAGCTAATGGATATATCTTCAATGAAGATTCTTGGTTTGACCCATACATCCGCGTAGGAGCTGGATACCACAGATATGATTACACAGGATTACAATTTCCTTTAACTGCATATTATGGTAACGAAAATGGAGGTACTTATCAATTAACTGAAGCTGAAGATTTAGAGAAAAACCATTTTGTAGCTTCTTTAGGAGCTGGATTTAACCTTTGGTTTACTAAAAACTTCGGTTTAAACGTTGCTTCTGATTATAACTGGTTACCAGCTTACGGAGGAAATAACTATTTTGATTTCTTTCAACACACTGTAGGTGTTACTTTCCGTTTTGGAAAACAAGATAGAGATAATGACGGAATTCCAGATGACGAAGATGCATGTCCAGATACTCCAGGTATCGCAACAGGTGATCCTGCAACAAATGGATGTCCAGATACAGACGGAGATGGTGTATTCGATAAAGATGACGCTTGTCCAACAGAATTTGGTTTAGCAGAATTCCAAGGTTGTCCTGATACAGATGGTGATGGTGTTCCAGATAAAGATGATGCTTGTCCAACAGTTGCTGGTCCAGTTGAAAATAATGGATGTCCTTGGCCAGATACAGATGGTGACGGAATCTTAGATAAAGATGATGAGTGTCCAACAGAATTCGGTTTAGCTGAATTTAATGGATGTCCAGATACAGACGGAGATGGTATTCCAGATAAAGACGATGCTTGTCCAACTGTTAAAGGACCAAAAGAAAATAACGGATGTCCATGGACAGAAGTTCACGTAGCAAAACGTTTATCTAACATTTTATTCGAATACAACTCTGATAAAATTGTTCCTTCTTCTTACGAAGATGTGCGTGTAGCAGCTCAAATTTTAAATTCTGATGATTTAAAAGCGAAAAGCTTCTACATCGATGGACACGCTGACCAAAGAGGTAAAGATGCTTACAACAAAGCATTATCTTTAAAACGTGCTCAAGCATTAGTTAACGTTTTAGTTGAAAGAGGTGGAGTAGATAGATCTCGTTTAACTGCTCGTGGATTAGGAAAAGCTCAACTATTATGTACTGAAAACACAGAAGAGTGTTACCAAAGAAACAGACGTGTTGAGGTTTTACCAAAAAATGCAACAGTTATTGAAACTAAAGTTGTAAAACCAGCTTCAAAAAAGAAATAATATTTCTTTAAATAGCTTACAATAAAAATAGCCACCTCATTGAGGTGGCTATTTTGTTTTTACTAATTGTTATTATTTTTTTCTAAATACCAAAATGATAATACAAACTCCAGTAAAAATGGATAATAAATAGCCAATCCATGAAAGTAATGGCATATCTAAAATCATTGGACGTACAGTTGTGTTTGCTAACATACTTGCTCCAATTCCAAAAGCCAAAGTAAGGATTGCTAAGACGAGTTTATTAATACTATCTTTTATTAATTTCTGAATATTTTCAATATCATGAATCTTGAAGTTCAGTGCTAATTTATCATTATTAATCTTTTCGATTAATTTCAAAGTGTCTTCTGGTAAATCATTGACTAAATCTTGAATATCTTTAAAATTTTCAAGAGCCTTTTTACTTAAATATTTAGGAGAAAATTTTTGTCGAGCTAATTTCACAGCATAAGGTCGCATCGAACGTTGTATATTAAGATCAGCGTGCAATTGTTGCCCAATACCTTCTATAAGTGCAATTCCTCTTAATAAAATGTATACATATTCAGGCAATAAAACATGATTTCGTTGCAGAATATTGTTGAATTTTTGAATGATTATTTGTACTTCTATTGTATCAACAGTATTATATTCCAAGTAATCAAAAATGTCAGCAATGTCACGTTCTAATTGCTTTTCATTTTCAATATAATGCTTAATCGCCATTTTTTTGAGCGAACGAACTATTCGTTTCGGATTTTTTAATCCAAAATCAATGACAACATTTTCTAATGCTTCTTTTTCATTGATAGCTAAAATTCCCATCGAACCAAAATCTATAAAACAAATTCGTCCATCTCTTAAAATAAAAATATTTCCTGGATGTGGATCTGCATGAAAAAAACCGTCATCAAGTAATTGTTTCAGATAAATATCAAACCCTTTTTGAACAATTTTTTTGGGATCAAGTCCTAAAGCTTTTAACTGTTCAACATCATTTACTTTGTAACCTTGGATAAATTCCATACAAAGAAAATTATTGTTTGAATAATCTTCATATGTTTTCGGAACATAAACATCTTTGCTGTTCTCGAAATTTTTTCTGAAACGTTCGATGTTTTGAAATTCATTGGTTAAAGAAAGTTCTTTTAAAATTGAGTTTTCAAATGATTTTTCGATTTCAGAAATAAATAATTTTTGAAGTTTTTTGTATTTTTTTTCTAAAAAATGAATGATATCTCGAATCAAAGCTAAATCAGATTCAATTATTTTCTGAATATTTGGTCGTTTTACTTTAAAAACAACTTCTTCTCCGTTCAGTAAAGTTGCTCGATAGACTTGCGAAATACTTGCAGCAGCAAAAGGTTCTTCTTCTATATAAAGAAAATGTTCGTCGGGTTCAATTCCAAATTCATCTCTAATTTTTTGTCTGATATCAATTTCTTCTGGAGGAACATTGTCTTGCAATTTTTTTAATTCCTCAACCAAAGATTCAGGAACTAAATCTTTTCGATTACTTAGTAATTGACCAAATTTTATATAGGTTGGCCCAAGTTCTTCCAATGCCATACGAAAGCGTTTGTTGAAAGAAGGGCTGAAGAATTCACTGTTGTTCTCTGAATGAAAGAAATCATTTCCACGAGAAAGAATTTCTTCGAAACCATATTTTGAGACGACTTTTACGATTTTCGAAAATCGTTTTATTTTCTTTAAACTATCCATAAAATTTAAATTCGAATACAAGTTACGAATAAACAAGAGTGTAATTCGTTTATAAAATCTTAAATTTCTTTGAGTTGAATCTAAAATTATTCCAAATATTAAAATATAATTGTTTATCTTTGCACTCGCTAAAATGGTTTAGGAATCAAGCGATTAATTATTAAGTTAAACATCTCTCGGTCATTTATTTGCATTTGAAGATTCCGAAATAAAATAGATTGAGATACAAATTTTTAGAATTATGTCTAAAGAAACAAAACAAGAAGAGGTACAAGAAGTTGTATTGAACACTCCAGTATTAGATGCGTCTGTTAATGCAAACGTAGCTCCAGAATCATTTGATTGGGAATCTTTCGAATCAGGATTAAACGAAGAAGATCGTAAAGAAAAAGCTGAATTAGAGCAAATGTACGATACAACTTTAGAAGACTTACATGAAAATGAAGTATTCAAAGGACAAGTTGTACGTATTACAGATAAAGAAGCTATTGTTGATATCAACTTCAAATCAGAAGGTGTTATTTCATTAAACGAATTCCGTTACAACTCAGACTTGAAAGTTGGGGATATCGTTGAAGTAATGGTTGATCAACGTGAAGATAAAAATGGTCAATTAATTTTATCTCACAAAAAAGCTCGTACATTAAATGCATGGGATGCAGTTAATAAAGCACACGATTCTCAAGAAATCGTTAACGGTTACATCAAAGCTCGTACTAAAGGTGGTATGATCGTTGACGTATTCGGAATTGAAGCTTTCTTACCAGGTTCTCAAATCGATGTTAAACCAATTCGTGATTACGAACAATTCGTAGGAAAAACTATGGAGTTCAAAGTTGTTAAAATCAACCCAGAATTCAAAAACGTAGTAGTTTCTCACAAAGCGTTAATTGAAGCTGATATCGAAGTTCAGAAAAAAGAAATCGTTGCTCAATTAGAGAAAGGACAAGTATTAGAAGGTGAAGTTAAAAACATCACATCTTACGGTGTATTCGTAGACTTAGGAGGTGTTGACGGTTTAATCCACATTACTGACTTATCTTGGTCTCGTATCAACCACCCATCTGAAATCTTAGAAGATGGACAAAAAATCAACGTTGTAATCTTAGATTTCGACGAAGATAAATCTCGTATTCAATTAGGTATTAAACAATTAGAAGCTCATCCATGGGATGCTTTAGATGCTAATATTAAAGTTGGTGATAAAGTTAAAGGAAAAGTAGTTGTTTTAGCTGACTACGGTGCATTCGTTGAGGTTGCTCCAGGTGTAGAAGGTTTAATCCACGTTTCTGAAATGTCATGGTCTACTCACTTACGTTCTGCTCAAGATTTCGTAAAAGTAGGTGATGAGGTTGAAGCAGTAGTTTTAACTTTAGATAGAGAAGAAAGAAAAATGTCTTTAGGTATCAAACAATTAACTCCAGATCCTTGGACAGATATTACAACTAAATACCCAGTAGGTTCTACTCACAAAGGTAAAGTTCGTAACTTCACAAACTTCGGTGTATTCGTAGAATTAGAAGAAGGAGTTGATGGATTAATCTACATCTCTGACTTATCTTGGACTAAGAAAATCAAACACCCATCAGAATTCTGTGCAGTTGATGATATCTTAGACGTTGTAGTTTTAGAATTAGACGTAGAAGCTCGTCGTTTATCTTTAGGTCACAAACAATTAACTGAAAACCCATGGGATCAGTACGAAACTAAATATGCAGTTGGTACAGTTCACACAGGTGTTGCAGTTGACGTATTTGACAAAGGTGCTACAGTTCAATTCGAAGATGCTGACGTTGAAGCTTTCGCTCCAGCTCGTACATTAGAGAAAGAAGACGGATCTCGTATCAAAAAAGGTGAAGAAACAACTTTCAAAGTTATCGAATTCAATAAAGAATTCCGTCGCGTAGTAGTTTCTCATACAGCAACTTTCCGTGAAGAAGAAGTTAAAGCTGAAAGAACATCTAACAATAACAACAACAATTCATCTAACACAATTGAAACTTCTACTTTAGGAGATATCGATTCATTAGCAGAATTGAAAAAGAAAATGGAAGAAGGAGGAAACTAATTCTCTAACTAATATTTTTAGATAAGATAAGCTGTCCAATTTATTGGGCAGCTTTTTTTGTGTTTTGAGATTAGTATTTATAGAATAAAATTTACATTATTTTCATTCTGTTTCAAACCATTAATAACATAAAATAGAGATTAGTTTATATTTCTGTATAAATAGTTTATCTTTAAAAACAAAATTTTGAATTCGAATGAAACTTTTATTGGTAGAAGATCATCAAGAATTAGCAGATAATATTATACACTTTCTAAAACAAGAAAATTACATTTGCGAATGGGTATCAAGTATTGCCGAGGCAAAAGACATTTTATCTATGTTTGAATACGATTGTGTATTACTTGATATGACTTTGCCTGATGGAACAGGTTTAACGTTGCTGCATTACATTAAGCAACTTTATCCGGCAACACAAGTTATTATAATTTCTGCCCAAAATTCATTAGATTACAAAATAATTGGTTTAGACAGTGGTGCAGACGATTATATAACAAAACCTTTCCCTTTACCAGAGTTACATTCCCGAATAAAAGCTGTTTCCAGAAGAAGCAAAAAAGAAGTTAATAATGATTTATTGATTTATAATGAAATTGTTATTGATATGAAATCAATGGAATGTAAAGTAAAGGATGTGCTTCTAAATCTTACAAAAAAAGAATTGAATTTGTTGATTTACTTCATCAACAATAAAAATAGAGTTCTGTCTAGACAAGCAATCGCAATTCATCTTTGGGGCGATTATACCTATAATTTAGACAATGTAGATTTTATCTATCAACATCTCAAAAATCTTCGTCGTAAAATTTCGGAAGCAGACGGAACAGATTATGTACAAACAGTTTATGGATTAGGATATAAATGGACTGATGGATAAATGAGATTAAGTCAAAAAATAACACAATATCTTATTATTGTAGTTTTCTGTTCAATGGTATTTGGTTTTTTTATTTTCTACTTTGCAATAGAAAGAGCTACAAATCAATCAGCTGTTGGGAAACTAGAAAATCTCAACAATATAATTGAAAAAAAATTAGAGAATAAACCAATAGCAGAAATAGAATCTCAACATCCGCATGTTAAGATTAAACTTCTAGATGGACGATATGATAATCTTACAGAAGAAGTAATAAGACATGGAGATTACGAATGGGATGAGAAGTTACAAACAATGGTAAATCATCTAACAGTGACAACTTATCCTTTTGTTGACGGAAAACATTATCAAATAGAAAGTCAAATAAGTTTAACCATTATAGATGACAAATTTTTTGTTGGAATTTTAATGGTTATCGCATGGATATTTGTTTTCGTGATTATTTCTATTCTATTTTTTGGAGAACTTATTTCCCGAAAATTATATACACCTTTTTATCATTTGATAGACAGAATGAAACGTTTCGATTTGAAGGAGAATCAAATAATAAAAGTTGTGAATTCAGATATCAATGAATTGAACCAATTAAACGATCTTTTTCTTAAAACATCTCAACAATCAATTGAACATTATAATGCTTTAAAAGAATTTTCTCAAAATCTTTCTCATGAATTGCAAACGCCAATGGCAAATATGAAAGCAAAAATTGAGTTGATGTTGAATGAAGAATTATCAGAAACTCAGATGCAATCATTAAGTGGAATGTACGATGATATAAACAGAGTTTCTGCAATTAATCGTTCGTTGATTTTATTAATGAGCTTAGAATATCACGAAGCAACAATTGAAAAAATTAATTTAACTGAATTAATAAAAGAAATGATTTCCGAGCAAGAAGATTTAATGTTGATGAATGGTGTAGAATTGACATTAAATTTAGACAAAGATGTTTACATTAAGATGAATACACTTTTAGCTCATATTGTTTTTAATAATTTAATAAGTAATGCGAATAGACATAATCGTCAAAACGGTGTAATTGTAATAGAATTAACAAAGACAAAATTTATCATACGCAATACTGGTCATAAGGCAGAATTTACTAACGAAACTATTTTCCACCGATTCAATAAAAGTAAACACAATAAAGAATCAATAGGACTTGGATTGGCTTTAGTAAAAAAAATATTGAATGTTTATAATTTTGAGATTATTTATACATACAAATCAAATTGGCATCAATTTATGATTGATTTGAAATGATGAAAACAGAAATTTTGTATAAAATTTCAAACTTTCTTCAATAAAACTTCAACAAAACTTCAAATTTCATTTGTTATTTAGTAGTGTATAAAATACACAATATAAAAAACTAAAACACAAAGTAACACATGAGATTAAAAATTTTTATATCCACTGTATTTTTTTCTGGTTTCTTATTAGCTCAAGATTCAATCAAATTAGCGGAAGAACCAACAGAAAAAATTTATCAAGGACCTCAGTTTAAAAATTCATTAGGAGATATTAAAATTAACTTAGATGAATCAGGAGACAAGAATATAAAATTCGGATTATCAAGTCAAATTTGGTTAAGAAGTATCGAAAATAATCCTGGAACGATGGTTAATAATGTTCCTCAGGATCAGACTTATGATGCTAGTTTGCGTCGTATGAGAATATCTATCTCAGCCCAATTATCAAATTATTATTCTATTGTGATGCAATTGGGTATTAATAATCAATCTTTTATAAGTGGAGGAGGAGCTGGAACTGGAGCAAATGGTCAAGGGAAAAAACCTCAAGTATTTTTTATGGATGCGTATAATGAATTAGCAATTATTCCAAGAAAAAATGAATTCACAAAAAAAGAAAATAAAAATAATTTATACGTAGGAGCTGGTTTACATGGTTGGGCGGGTGTTAGTCGTATGACCAATGCAAGTACAACTAAATTATTAACAGCAGATTTACCTGTATTTAATTTCCCAAATATTGAGGTTTCTGATCAATTTTCTAGACAATTTGGTGTATTTGTTCATGGAGAATTTGATAGATTTAATTATAGAGTTGCAGTGAACAAACCGTTTGCAACAAATAAAAAACCAGAAGTTGGAGAAATAGTCGATAATAATCAATCTGGTAAATTATCATATGCAACTTATGCGATGTATCAATTTTTTGAAAAAGAAAATACAGCCACATCTTTTTTTGCAGGAACATATTTAGGATCAAAAAAGGTATTTAATATTGGAGCTGGTTTTTATTCGACAAATAATGCAACCTTATCTCAGCCTACAGAAGGAGTTTTTAAATCTCATAATGAATTTATTTTTGGTGCAGATGCTTTTCTAGATATGCCAATTGGTAGAAAAGCGAGAGAAATGTCTTTAAGTCTTTATTCAGTTTTTTATCGTTATAGTTTTGGTCCAAATTACTTAAGAACAACAGGTTTATTAAATCCGGGTACAGCAGATCCAGATTTTACAGGAGTTAAAGCTATGGAAGGTTTTGGGAATGCTAGATTTCTGTTGGGAACTGGAAATATATGGTATTCACAAGCAGGTTTTGTGCTTCCTAAATTTAGTAATGTTGTAAAACTTCAACCATTTTTTGCTTATGCTTTGAAAGATTTTGAAGCGCTAAATCAAACAGGAAATTATTTTGATGTAGGAGCGAATCTATTCATTTTAGCTCAGAATGCTAAAGTTGCTTATCAATATTCTTCAAGACCATTGTATGCACAAGATACGAAAGAGGTTTTTACAAGAAAAGGAGAACATTTAATCACGTTACAAATTGCATTTTAAAAGATAAATCATAAAATATTATTACAAATGAATATTCAAGAAACTAAAACAACAGAATTAACTGTTAAAGATCGTGTAAAAGCGATTATAGGTGGATCTATTGGAAATCTAGTGGAATGGTACGATTGGTATGCTTATGCAGCATTTGCTATCTATTTTTCTTCATCTTTTTTCCCTTCAGGAGATCAAACAGCACAATTATTAAATACAGCAGGAATTTTTGCAGTAGGATTTTTAATGCGCCCAATTGGTGGTTGGTTATTTGGAACAATTGCAGATAAAATTGGTAGAAAACGAGCAATGACTTTATCCGTTTTATTAATGTCATTTGGTTCTTTACTTATTGCATTAACTCCAAGTTATCAAACTATTGGAGTTTTGGCTCCAGCGCTTTTATTAATTGCTCGTTTATTACAAGGATTAAGTGTAGGAGGAGAGTATGGAGTTTCGGCAACATATTTATCAGAAATGGCTACAGCAGATAAACGTGGTTTTTATTCATCTTTTCAATATGTAACATTAATTGGAGGACAGTTAATTGCATTAGGAATTTTATTGATATTACAAAAACTACTACTTACAGAAGATCAATTATTATCATGGGGATGGAGAATACCATTTGTAATCGGAGCAATTTTATCTGTTATAGCATTGTATTTAAGAAAAAATTTACATGAAACAGAAGCATTTGAAAAGAACAACGATTCTGCAGAAGAAAAAGATAATAATGGAAGTATTAAAGAATTATTGAAATATCCAAAATCAATATTAACTGTTGTTGGTCTTACAATGGGAGGAACGTTAGCTTTTTATACTTATACAACATACATGCAAAAGTTTCTTGTAAATACAGTAAACTTAACCAAAGAAGAATCTACTTTAATTTCATTTTTATCATTATTTATTTTTGCTGCTCTTCAGCCAGCATTTGGTTTATTATCAGATAAAATAGGACGTAGACCTTTATTATTAGGATTTGGAATTTTAGGAACATTATTTACTGTTCCATTACTTACAGGACTTAGTCAAGCCACTTCTATGTGGGTAGCATTTGCATACTTAATGGCAGCCTTAATCATTGTTTCAGGTTATACATCTATTAATGCAGTAGTAAAAGCAGAAATGTTTCCTGCAAAGATTCGTGCATTGGGAGTTGGATTACCTTATGCTTTAACTGTAAGTATCTTTGGAGGTTCTGCAGAATATGTAGCATTATTTCTGAAAACAAAAGGAGTAGAAACATATTACTATTGGTATATCACAGCATGTATTGCTTTTTCATTAGTTGTTTATCTATTTATGAAAGACACAAAAGAAAATTCTATGTTGAACAAAGATTAAAATCATCATGTAATTTTTATTATTTATTATAAAAGAAAAATGAGACATCACTTTTGATTGTCTCATTTTTTTTATGTGAATAAACGATTTAATTATAATAATTTCTACGAATTAAATTATCAAGACAAAAAACTAAACAGAATATCATACATTTTTTAATAGATTTTTTGAATATTATTCAAAATAGTCTTAATTTTGCACTCGAAATGGAAAAAATAGAGTTTAATTTAGATGCTACTGATTTGAAAATCATGCGATTAATGCAAGAAAATGCACGTATTAATAATGCTGATATCGCTAGAGAATTGGGAATGGCACCTTCTGGAATATTAGAAAGGGTAAAAAAGCTTGAAAATAAGAAAGTTATTTTAGCTTATCATGCAAAAATAAATCCTGTGGCAGTTGGACAGAAATTGCTTTCGTATATTTTTATCAAAACAGTTGATATTATTGGAGACGAAACAGTAGGAAAACAATTAGCCGAAATTCCAGAAGTCTTAGAAGTTCATGACATTGCAGGAGAAGATGGATACTTGATAAAAGTAAGAACTTCTGACAATGAAGGCTTAGTAGATTTGATGAGAAAACATCTAAGTAAAATAGGTGGAATAACATCTACGCGAACAACAATTGTGTTGCAAACAATAAAAGAAGAACAAAATATCGTTATACCAACAAATTAAAATAAAGATTGAATGAAAGGAAATCAACCAAGCAAATGGCTAGTTATTGCAGCTTATTTTGTGGTTTATGTCGTTTGGGGATCGACTTATTTTTTTATAGATAAGGCTTTACATGGTTTTAGTCCATTTATTTTGGGTTCGTTTCGCTTTATAGCAGCAAGCACAATTTTAATGGGATATTGTAAATTAAAAGGTTACAAACTATGGGATAAACAAATTGTAAAACAATGTATGTTTACAGGTTTTATGCTTTTGTTTATTGATATGGCTGGTATTATTTGGTCAGAACAATTTTTACCAAGTGGAATTGTTGCGATTATGGCAGCATCTGCTGCAATTTGGTTTATTATATTAGATAAACCAAAATGGAAACAAAACTTTTCTAGCATTCCAACCATTTTAGGTGTGTTATTAGGTTTTATTGGTGTTTTGATGTTATTCTACGAACAAACAACAGCGGTGCATGTAAACCCAGATCAGCAATTCTTGAATATGATTGGTTTGATTGTTTTAGTATTTTGTTCTATTGCTTGGACGTTGGGTTCATTATATTCAAAATATATAACAGAAAAACAGAAAAAAGAAGTTACAAAACCAAAAGAAGAGTTGAATATCATGGTGAAAACAGCTTGGCAAATGATTACTGCTGGAGTTTTGTTTAACACAGTTGCAATTTTCAATGGAGAATATGCCAACTTTAATTTTGATAACGTAGCAACAGAAGATTGGTTAGCAATGGCTTATTTAGTAACTTTTGGTTCTATTCTTGCATTCGGATCATATGTTTGGTTATTACAACATCGTCCTGCTGTAGAAGTATCAACTTATGCTTACATAAACCCAATTGTAGCGGTAGCTTTAAGTTACTTTTTCTCAGACGATATTGTAACTCATTTACAGATTTACGGTTTAGTCGTGATTTTATTTAGTGTTCTTCTTATGAATTGGAATCTTTATAAAAACACAAAATTAGTTCAGAAAATTCTGCATCTTGTTTCACGTAAACATTATGCGCATTAAATATTATGTGATTATTAATAAAAAAGCTTCTCGATATCGAGAAGCTTTTTTTGTTTTAAAATGAAACAGCCGCATTTGTTGTGTTGATAAAAATAAGCCCATCAAAATATTGACTCAATTTTATTTCTTTTGTAATCATTTGTTTTTCTTCGACTGGATTAACTACTTTATATCCATAAAAACGCATTTTTAATTCTTTATCATAACTCGAATCATAGTTTTCTTGGAAGTTAATAAAAAAGTTTTGCAATGGATTTTTACTCATTTTTTGTTCCCATGAATTATCTAAAATAGCTAATAAGTTGTATGGTTTCATTACGTTATTTTTTGTGACAACATTATCCGTCATGGCGTTATATGTACCTTGTGCAGTAAATGTTGCCAATGCATAATAGTTGTTGGTATATTGTTTTTTTAGATATCCGCCCATTCCTTCGATCAAAGTTGGTTGTAAGGCAATATGTCCATTATGTGCATAAACAATAACTTTTTGATTCATTTCTGACTGAATTTTTTGAATCATTTCGCTCATAGCAAAATCTCTCGAAAAGTCATAGTTTTCTTTGCTTGCTTCATAAAAATTTTGAAAACCAAGTTGTAAATTATACGTTGCGATTTTAGAATTTACGTTCAAGTTAGCGGAATAAATACTGTCTAATTTTTTTGTTAACAAATAGCCGTCAACACCATTTTTAATTAGATTTTTCATATCAACATTGTATTCAACATTGTTACTTTGGCTCCAAGCTTCGTCAATTGTTTTTGCTTTAGAACTAATTTCACGAACTAGATTTGCATAATTTTTATCTTGAATCAATTGATCTTTTTCTAAAACAACTGTGCTATTATTCAGGAAATTTATGTCGAAACCAGTTAAAATAATTTTATCTTGATTTTTTGCATTATATTTTCTTACCCAAGTAAACAATTCTTCAATTTCTTTTGTTTGCCAAATCGAAAGAATATTTTCTTTTATGATTGACCGAATATTTTTAGTCGAATTAATTTCTTGATTCAAAATAGACATATCTCCAAAAGCAGTTTCAAAAGCGATAACTCTAAAATTATGTTTTTGAATTAATTCCTTAGAAATCTGATTTCGAATAAAGTTAAATTCTTTGGTCCCGTGAGTGCCTTCTCCTAATGCTACAATAGTTTTGTTTTTTGTGGCGTCAATAATTGGTTGGATAGATTTAAATTGTTCTGATTTTGGATTAAATTTAAGTGGATATTCGTTGGTTTTAGATTGGGAATATGCTATTGTTGTCAGAAAAGAAAAACATGCAATAAAAAGTTTATTTTTCATAATGGTTTTTATTATAAGACTACAATATAATGAAAAGGTTACAGAATAATACAAAAAAAGCAGCTCTTCTCAGAACTGCTTTTGTATATCGGATAAATTATTTATTACAATGTAGTACATTTCACTATTTCCAAACCATATTGTGTTGTATGCGGTTCTTCTAGAGTGCGCGTAATCAAATTCATTTTTTGAATGCCTAAATCCTTGATGATTTGCGAACCAATTCCGTGATCTTTTTCATCGGCAGGTAAAACACCCGATTTAGATTTTCCTTCAGAAAAACTTTTGAAAATCTCTAATTTTTGTTCAATCAATTCAGAATTCTGAATGTTATTAATAAAAATAACAACTCCTTTTTCTTCTTCATTAATGATGTTCATTGTTTTTTCTAACAATGGTGTTTCTCCGTTTTGCAAAGCACTGAATAAGTCATAATAACTATTTGTAGATTTTACACGAACAGGAACAACATCATCTTTTGTCCATTTTCCTTTTTTCAAAGCAAAGTGAATTTGATTATTTGTTGTTTGTTGATAGGCTATTAATTCATATTCACCAAATCTTGTTTTTGCAGGAAATTGATCGATACGTTTTACCAATGATTCGTTTTCTAATCGATAAGCAATCAGATCTTCAATTGAAACAATTTTAAGATCAAATTTTTTGGCAATTTCCAATAATTCTGGTAGGCGAGCCATTTCTCCATCTTCTTTCAAGATTTCAACAATACATCCTGCAGGATAATGTCCTGCCATGCGAGCCAAATCAACAGCAGCTTCTGTATGTCCCATACGAACTAAAACTCCACCATCTTTAGCAATCAATGGGAAAATATGTCCTGGCTTTCCTAAATCATCTGGATTTGTATTTTCATCAATTAAAGCTTGAATAGTTTTAGAA
Source organism: Empedobacter brevis (assembly GCF_965118635.1). Taxonomy (GTDB): domain Bacteria; phylum Bacteroidota; class Bacteroidia; order Flavobacteriales; family Weeksellaceae; genus Empedobacter; species Empedobacter brevis_A. Next base: position 90,585 of record NZ_CBCPHV010000003.1, read on the forward strand.
CGATCCGAAGCTGAAATTCCTGTTGTACATCCATGACCTTGTAAATCTACAGAAACCGTAAAATTAGTTTCGTAAATTGCTGTATTGTGTCCTACCATAAGATCTAAGCCTAACGCTTTACATCTTTGTTGAGTAAGTGGTGTACAAACCAATCCGCGTCCATGCGTTACCATAAAGTTGATTACTTCTGGTGTAGCAAATTCTGCGATACATAAGAAATCTCCTTCATTTTCACGATCTTCATCGTCAACTACAATGATAACTTTTCCTTGTTTTAAATCTTCTAAAGCTTCTTCAATTGTGTTTAATTGAGATGATCTATTTTCCATTGTTTTATGTTATTGGTAACGAGAATGCTCCTCGCTTTTGTTTGTTTTCTTAAATTTATTAAAGTATTTTACAATTGGATCAACGTAAATACTGACATCAAATAATCCCGAATCCTGATTAGCTTTGTAACTAAACAAAATAGAGAAAGGTAGCGCAATGATATTTGCTGCCCAAGCTGCAAAAGTTGGTTCTAATTTACCATTCTTTGCCATGTTTTCTGCAGAGAAATTAAGAATAAAATAAATTACGAAAATGATAATTGAAATGACAACTGGCATTCCAATTCCTCCTTTTTTTACAATTGCTCCTAAAGAAGATCCAATTAAAAAGAAAATAATACAAGTTACAGCATACGAGAAATTTCGATGGTAATGAATATTTATTTTCGAATATAATTTTTCTTTATTAATAATTTCTTGTTCAGAGAATGTTATATTTTCTTGATCACGATTCACCATTTGTATTGCTTGATTAAGCACTTGATCTTGTTGCTCGCGACTATATTCTTTCAAATCAAAAACCATATTAGTTTTTACAGAATCTATTTGTTTTACCTTAGAAGAATAGTAAAAATTCTGATTAAATGTGTTGGTTTTTAAATCTTTATAATATTTTTTGTAGTTAGTATTTAAGGAATCAATAAGATGTCTTAAACCTTTTCCATCCAAGTATTTGTAAGAGTTTCCTGGATCTTCGTCTTTTCCTGAATTTAAAATATCAGTAATGTCAATATAATAGTTTAATGTATCAAATTTCGTGTATTGATTTTCTTGACGTTTACGTTGATCAAAGTTTTTATCTTTTACATTGTCTGTATAAGCAATTCCATCAAAAAGTTCCATTTTTAGGTAATGATTATCATTCTTGTCAGGAGCAAGATTTCCTTTCTTTGCAATGATTGTCATTGTATTGTCGTTAAAAGTTGCATTTTGATGAACAAAAACATCTTCTAACTTTTCTGAATTTTCTCCAGAAACTTTGTTGATTTTCATTTGAAAACCTGGAACTGTTTCAATAAAAACACCTTCTTTCATACTTACAGTTGGTTTGGTTTGTAAGATGTTGAAGTACATTGTTCGTGCTTTTTGTTGAGAATAAGGCATTACTTTATCTCCAAAAAAATACAATCCAATAGACATTAATAAGATTAATGTAAACAAAGGTGCAAGTATTCTGGTAAGAGAAATTCCAGATGCTTTCATTGCAGCTAATTCATAGCGTTCTCCAAAACCTCCCATTGTCATAATCGACCCTAAAAGAATTGTAAGAGGCAATACAAGTTGAATAACATTGATTCCTAACCAAAAAAGTAATTCTGTAATAGTGTACCATTCTAAACCTTTACCAACAAATTTTTCCATTTGTTGCCATGCAAATTGCACGATAAAGATGAAAAATAGAACACTAAATATGAAAAAAAATGGGCCTAAAAAGGTCTTAATTAGATACCAGTCAAGTTTTTTTAACATTGATTATAATTGAGTAATCATATAGCCTTGCGACTTATATTTCTTTTGGTCAAAGTTAAAGTAACTTTTGTGAATAAGTAAATTTTGAACGTAATCTTTTACAACGATTGATGTTGTATCGCCATTTTTAGCATATTCTTTATAATCATAAATTTCATTATTCGCTGTATTTACTCCTAAGAGCGAATATTTGATTGATGAAGTTTTTGTAGGCGTTAATTTTATATATTGAATTGTTTTTCCTCCAATTGTTTTCTTATCTGTTAATGCATAGCTAAAATCTGTACGATAAGTATTCAGAACTTTAGTTGGCGTTAAGAAATCATCTGTGTTAGATGCATCAGAAATAGTGACTTCTTTATCATCTTTTGCAATTGTATATAATTTAGTTCCTGTAAAAATTTGATTAATGTCTCCTACATTCAAATTGAATTTTTGTTTCATCGAAAAAACTTCACCCGAACGATTTGTTGCTTTTCCGTTAGCATTATGGCTAAAATCAAATTTGATGTAATATGAGTTTGCGTTGGTATATTTTGCGTAAACTTTGTCTAATATTTGTTTTGCTGATTGAGCATTTAAAGTTCCAACCCCTACTAATAAGAGTATGAAAGAATAGATTATCTTTTTCATACAATTTAATTTTCTATTTGTTTTTTATAAATTTTAGTTCAAATTATTCAACAACTGTTCCAAACTCATGTCGTCTTGTATCAGTACTTGTCTAGCTTTGCTTCCTTCAAAGGGACCAACAATTCCAGCAGCTTCTAATTGATCAATCAAACGTCCGGCGCGGTTATATCCTAATTTTAATTTTCGTTGTAATAAAGACGCAGAACCTTGTTGATTCATTACAATTAATCGTGCAGCATCTTCAAATAAAACATCGCGATCCGATAAATCTATATCTAAAGAAGATCCACCTTCTTCGCCAACATATTCAGGTAAATGCATAGCATCTGGATAACCACGTTGTTCACCAATGAATTCTGTGATTTTATCTACTTCAGGCGTATCGACAAAAGCACATTGCAAACGAATTAATTCGTTTCCTGTTGTATATAACATGTCACCTTTTCCTATTAATTGATCTGCTCCTGGAGAATCTAAAATTGTTCTTGAATCGATTTTAGATGTTACACGGAAAGCAACACGACCAGGGAAATTGGCTTTAATTGTTCCTGTAATTACATTGACAGAAGGACGTTGAGTTGCAACAATTAAATGAATACCAACGGCACGAGCTAATTGTGCTAAACGTGCAATAGGTAGCTCAACTTCTTTTCCAGCTGTCATAATCAAGTCAGCAAACTCATCTACAATTAATACAATATATGGTAAAAAACGATGTCCAGCTTCTGGGTTTAATTTTCTTTGTTTGAATTTTTCATTGTATTCTTTGATGTTTCGAACGAAAGCATTTTTCAATAATTCGTAACGATCATCCATTTCAATACAAAGCGAATTCAATGTGTTAATAACTTTCGTATTATCCGTGATAATTGCTTCTTCAGCGTCTGGTAATTTCGCTAAGTAATGACGTTCTATTTTAGAATATAAAGTAAGCTCAACTTTTTTAGGATCGACCATTACAAACTTTAATTCAGAAGGATGTTTTTTATAAATTAATGAAGCGATAATTGCATTCAATCCTACAGATTTACCTTGTCCAGTTGCACCAGCCATTAATAAGTGAGGCATTTTTGCTAAATCGGCAACAAAAGTTTCATTTGTAATTGTTTTCCCAAAAGCAATTGGCAATTCCATATCAGAATTCTGAAATTTTTGTGAAGCTATTACAGAATGCATCGAAACCATCGATGGATTAGAATTTGGAACCTCAATACCAATAGTTCCTTTTCCTGGAATTGGCGCAATAATACGAATACCAAGAGCAGCTAAACTTAACGCAATATCATCTTCAAGATTTTTGATTTTAGAAATACGAACTCCAGCTTGTGGAACAATTTCATAAAGCGTTACAGTTGGTCCAATGGTAGCTGTAATTTGTGAAATACCGATTCCGTAGTTGCCTAAAGTTTCGATAATTTTATTTTTGTTCGATTCTAATTCTTTTTGATCAATTAAGGTATTTCCATTATCGTACTTTCTCAATAAAGAAATTGGAGGAAATTGATAATTTGGTAAATCTAAACGTTGATTATATTCACCTTGTTCCTGAACCAATCGAGCAGAAGTTGCTTCAAATTCTTCTTCTTCATCGATTTGTTGAACTTTTAATTCTAAATTATTTCCAGGTTGTTCTTCTGCCGAATTTATTTCAGGAATAATTTCGATTTCTTCAAAAGTTGGAGCAAAATCAATTTCATTATTTTCTTCTTCAACTTCTTCTTCAATATCTTCAACGACCAATTCAGTTATATTGAAAGGAGTTTCTTCAACCTGAATTTCCTCTTGTGGTTGATTGATCGTAAATTCTTGATGAAACGATTCGTTCGGATTCACTTTATGCGATTTAATTGCTTCTTTTTCATAATTTTCAATTAAATCTACTTCTTCAATCAAATCTATTTCTTGTTGTTTTTCAGCTTCTTGATTGAATTTATTTATCTTTTCTTGTTCTTCTTTTTCTTTGCGTTGTCTTAATTGAATTTGCTCTTTTTTGATTCGCTCTTGTTCTTTTTCAATTCGTATAAGCTCTTTTTGTTTTGCACGTTCTTCCATTTTTGCTTGGAAAGATTCATACGTCATTCTAAAATGAATCACACAATAGATTAATAAACTAACAAAAAGCAATAAAATAACGCCCCATTTACCGATAAAGCTATTTAGGAAATCATTTATTTCAAAACCCATTACGCCAGAAAGCATATGCTGAGTTGGTAAAATACAACCAAAGAAAATTGGTAACCAAATCATGAAGAAAATACTTTGATAAAGCGTTGTAAAAGGTTTGATTTTTTTCCAATTTGTAGCAACTTTAATTCCTAAAAGAACAAAGAAAATTGGAACAAAAAATGAAACAATTCCTATTCCTTGCAAAATGAAAGTTTCTCCTAACAATGCGCCAAACTTCCCGAAAATATTTTCTGCAGTTTGACTTTTGTCTAATAAATCAGAAATTTGACTCTGATCCATAAAACCATTAAAGAAATAAGAGATAAACGAAGCTAATAGTAATAAACCAATTACTAAGAACAGAATACCTACAATTGTTTTTATGATTTGTTTTTTAGAAGTTTTTGGTACTTCTTGCGTGTTTTTTATAGCCATTTTTAAGGTTGAGTATATTGAGGCAAAAATAATAAATCTTGATAGACGAATCTAACGAAAAGTGTTTAAATTTATTAAAATCATAATCAAATGTTACTCAATTTGCTATCTATTTTAGATTTTTATAGGAAATGAAGTATAAAAAAGCTTGTTGTTAAATTAAATATTTTTTTGAATTGTTTGTAATTATACATTTTAGAAAGCTTAAAAACTAATATTAAGTGTTGAGTTTTGAAAGAATTTTTTATTAGAAATTTAAAACTATTATATTTGCATTTGTATGGAAAATTTTGTTGTTTCAGCTAGAAAATATCGCCCGTTAAATTTTGAAGATGTTGTAGGACAAGCGTCTATTACAAATACATTAGAACAAGCGATAAAATCAAATCAATTGCCACAAGCTCTTTTGTTTTGTGGGCCAAGAGGTGTTGGAAAAACAACATGTGCTCGAATTTTAGCGCGTAAAATCAACGAAGAAAATGGCGTTGAAGGTGATCAAGATTTTGCTTTCAATATTTTTGAGTTAGATGCAGCGTCAAACAATTCGGTTGATGATATTCGAAATTTAATCGATCAAGTACGTATTGTTCCACAAATAGGAAAATATCGTGTTTACATTATTGATGAGGTTCATATGTTATCAACAGCAGCTTTCAATGCTTTTCTTAAAACATTGGAAGAACCACCTGCACATGCGATTTTTATTTTAGCAACTACAGAAAAACATAAAATTATTCCTACGATTCTTTCCCGTTGTCAGATTTATGATTTCAAAAGAATTGGAGTTGAAGATATCAAAGGACATCTAAAAAATGTTGCAGAAAAAGAACATGTAGCTTTTGAAGATGATGCATTGTATTTAATTGCTCAAAAGGCAGATGGAGCTTTGCGCGATTCGTTGTCAATCTTTGATAGAATGGTAACTTTTACAAACAAAAAATTGACTTATTCTGCAGTTGCAGAAAACTTGAATGTATTAGATTACGATTATTATTTCAAGATGACAGATGCATGTTTGGAAAATGATATTCCACAAGCAATGTTACAATTGAATGAAATTTTGGATAAAGGTTTCGATGCACATATTTTTATTAGTGGATTAGGAGCTCATTTTCGAGATTTATTAATGGCGAAAACTGCTAATACAGTTAGTTTGTTGGAAGTTGGAGAGCGTATAAAAGAAAAATATTTGGAACATGCACAAAAATGTACGCCAATGTTTTTGTTTGGTGCGATTGAAATTTGTAATGAAGCTGACTTGAATTATAAATCCAGCAAAAATCCACGTTTAACAGTTGAAATTGCATTAATGCAGTTAGCTTCTTTAACAGTAGAAGAAAACGGACTTAAAAAAAAAAGTATAGGATAGTTCCGCCAACATTTTATTTGTCTGAACAACAACCTTCTAAAATTGAAGTCCCTCAAGTTCAGCAAAGTAATTCTATTCAACAAAACGGACAAGCTTTACCACAAACAAATACGCAACAAGTTAAAACTTCGATTTCAGAAGAAGTCAAAGAATATGCACGAGCAGCAAAACCGATAAAAACGAATAGAAATTCTTCGTTTAGTCTTAAAATGGCTTTGCCAGGAGCAAAAGTGGAAGAAGATCAAGAAGAGATTTTACGAAATGATTTGCCTCGAGAAAAATTTACCTTGGATCAAGTAAAAGATGGTTGGAAGAGATTTTTGGATCGCTTAAAAATAGAACACAATATTCCATCATACAATGCTTTGATGACGACAAATCTTGATTTGGTAGATGATGAAATTATTTTCGAATTTACTTCTCATTCATCTAAACAAGAGTTTGAAGAATATAAGGATAGAATTAGAAATAGTTTAAGAGTTTTTCTTAAAAATCACTATTTTAGTATTCAAATTAAGTTTTCAGAGAAGGAGGCAGAGAATCATATATTATCTAATAAAGAAAAATTTGATAAATTATTAGACAAAAATCCGATTTTGTTAAAATTAAAAGAAGAATTTGGGTTAGATTTGTATGATTAATGAAAGTTTCTTATTAAACTTGCAATAAATTTTTATAAATAATGAAAAAAGTTCTTTTAGGGATTTTTGTTGTTGCGTCGTTAGCGTCTTGTAACAAAGGAAAATCTGTAGACAAATTAGAAAGCGAAGATCAAAAAGCTTCTTATGCTTTTGGTACTGGTCTTGGTGAGCAAATCAAAGGTCTTGGAGGACGTTTAGTTGAAACGGATAGTATCAACTACGATCAATTAGAGAAAGGGATCCGTGATTACTTAAAAGCAGGTAAAGAAGGTAGAGAATCTTACGCGATTGGTCAACAAGTTGGTCAACAAATAGAGACGGTTATTAACCAACAACAATTAGATCAAATGGACAAAGATATCATTGTTCAAGGGATTATGGATGTTGTGCGTCACAAAAAATTGTTGATTACACAAGAAGCAGGAATGGGTATTTTAGATACTTATGCAAAAAACAATCAACAAAAATTAGTTAAGAAAAATGCTGATGAATCTGCTAAATTAGTAGAAGAAAAGAAAAAAGCATCAGGAGCTAAATCAACTGCTTCAGGACTAGTTTATGTTGTAGAGAAAGAAGGAACAGGTGCTAAACCAAATATTAATAGTGTTGTTAAAGTAAAATATACTGGTAAAATTTTAGCTACTGGTAAAACTTTTGATAGCACTGATAAAAATCCAGAAGCAAAAGGAGGTGTAGAATTTCCTTTGAATCAAGTTATTCCAGGATGGTCAGAAGGTTTACAATTAATGTCTAAAGGTGCAAAATATAAATTCTATATCCCTGCTAACTTAGGTTACGGTGAAAATGGAGCTCCAGGAGGACAAATTGGACCAAATCAAGCATTAGAGTTTGAAGTAGAATTAGTTGATTTCAAAGAAGGTCAGCCAGCTCCACAAGGTCAACCAGGTGCGCAAGGGCAAGGATTGACGGAAGAGCAAATAAAAGAGTTACAAAAACAATTTGAAGCTCAATCTAAACAAGGAAAATAATCTTTATTGGATATAATAAAAAATTCCACTCAATTCAATTGAGTGGAATTTTTTTATGGATTAAATTGTTCTTATTTCAAGTAGTTGAAGATTTGATTCGCATCAACAGAACCTTTTTTTATTGTTACAAGATTCTTGTCTTTATCAAACAAATAAAATGTAGGAATTGAAGTTGGTTGAAATATAGGGCCAAATTCGTAATTAGAATCGTATAATAATTCTACATTTTTGTTATCTACAAATTTTGGAGCATTCTCTTTCAGGAAAGGTAAAACGTCTTTTGCTTCGTATGCAGAAACTAGAATAATTTGAGTGTTTTTTAAATGCTCATCGTAATTATTACTGAAATGATTTAATGCTAATTTACAATGTATACATGTTGGTGAATATAAAACAATCAAGGTTTGTTTTCCTTTTTTGATGTCTTTTGAGTTGAAGATTCCATCTGATTGCATTTTAACAAAAGAAAATTCAGGAATTGTTTTTAATGTATTTTCTGTTTGCGCGAATGTAAATATAGAACACAACAATAGCAATAATGCAGTAAGTTTTGTTTTCATGTTTAAATAAATCGTATTTAGGAGGTAATTTACTCAAATAATTAAATTATAAAGCATTTTTTTTTATAAAGTGAGTATTATCACTTATATAATTTTTAATTATTCCAAATAAAAAGTTAATATTGCACTGGTTTTATTTAGAATAATTAAACATAGATATATGAAATTAAATAAAGGATTTATCTCTTCATCATTTTTAGCTTTATCATTTTTAGCTAATGCACAAGAAAAGGATAGTTCTAATTATACTTTAGATCAGGTTGTTATAACCGGTAGTGGATACGAACAGAAAATAAAAGATGCGCCAGCAACTATCTCTGTTATTACTCAAAAAGAAATAAAGATGAAAGCTTATAGAGATATAACGGATGCATTGCAAGATGTGCCAGGTGTCTTTATAACAGGAGGAGGAAGTTCAAGTGATTTTTCTATTAGAGGAACGGATTCTTCTCATACAATGGTATTGATAGATGGGAAAAGAGTAAACTCAAGAGAAACTCGTCCAAATTCTGATGGACCTGGAATTGAACAAGGTTGGATGCCTCCAATTGAAGAAATAGAAAGAATAGAGGTTATAAAAGGTCCAATGTCTTCTTTATATGGTTCAGATGCAATGGGAGGTGTAATTAATATTATTACAAAAAGAAGTTCTAATAAATGGAAAGGTTCATTAGGAACAAATCTTACAGCTCAAACACATAGTAATTCAGGGAATACATATCAAGTAAACGGATATACATCAGGTTCTGTAATAGATGATTTGTTGAAAGTGAAAATCGGAGCAAACTATTCTAAAAGAGAAGAAGATAAATTTATAGGAGGATTTACAGAACGTATTATAAAAAATGTAGATTCTCAATTAGATTTTACACCATCAAAAACTGATGTTTTTAGTTTCGGATATAATTTTAACAGACAAGAGCGTAATCAAAATCCTAATAAAACCTTAGCAACTACTGCAAAACCAACACAAAATGATTATGACAGAAATGCATTTACTCTTTCTCATGCTGGAGATTATACTAATTTTCATACTAAAAGCTACTTACAATACGATAGAACTAAGAATCCCTCAAGAAAAATGGATTATGCTACATTTATAGCTAATTCCATAAATAATTTTAATTTAGGTAAAAGTGTAGTGAGTTTTGGTGGAGAATATCGTTATGAGAATCTTAAAGATGAAGGAAATCAATTAACTACAAATGGTGATGTTTTAGATAAATTGACAAGATGGAATTTATCATTTTTTGCAGAAGTTAATTTAAAATTAATTGATCAACTGAGTTTAGTTGCAGGAGGTAGATATGATCATGATGAAAATTATGGAGGTAATTTTACACCAAGAGCTTATGTAGTTTGGGATGTTAATAATAATTTCACGCTTAAAGGGGGAGTGTCATCTGGTTTCAAAGCTCCAGGATTACGTGCAGTTTCTCCAGGTTGGGGACAAGTAACAGGTGGAGGAGTTCAAAATGGGATGATTATAGGGAATCCTGATTTAAAACCTGAGAAAAGTGTAAATTATGAAGCTACTATAATGTTTGAAGATGATTCAAAAAGATTCAATATTTCAGGTACAGCATATTTAACTAATTTTAAAGAAAAGTTAGTTGAAGAAAGATTATGTAATAATGCTGAAGAATGTACAAAATACGCAGATAAATACGGAGAAATCTTCGATTTTATTTCTGTTAGAAATAATATTGATAAAGCAAGGATGAAAGGTGTTGAAATAAGTACATCGGTAAAAATTTTACCAAAGCTTAACTTGAAAGCCAATTATACTTACACAGAGACATTATCTTTATCTAATTCTAATCCAAAATTGAATAAGGTTAATTTGAATAGATTACCAAAAAATATGGCAAATGCTACACTTTCTTGGGATACAAGTAAAGTTGTTCAATTATGGACAAGATGGAATTATAGAGGTAAAACAACTGGAGGAATCTCAAGAGGTAATTACAATCCTGTTCCAATTCCAGAATATAGTTTATTTGATTTAGGAAGTGTTTTTAATATGACAAAGTCTTTACAATTGACAGCAGGTATTTATAACTTCTTTGATAAAAAAATCATAAATGATACAAGTTTAGGTGTTAATAACTATGGTTTCAGAATTGATGGACTTCGTTATCAAATAGGAGCTACATTTAGATTTTAATTTTTATAACATTTTATAAAAAAAAATAGCTATTTCAGAAAGAAATAGCTATTTTTTTTAATTATTAGAGTATCTTATTCGAAAAACGAAAAATGTACGTTTCCATATTTTTTGTGTTGTACAAAGCGAGGATGATCTTCAAAAGAAATACTTGAAGGATGCTCTAAAACAAAATTTCCACCTTCTTCCAACCAATTGTTATCAATAACTAAATCTGGAATTTTTTTATACGTTTTAATATCCAAATCGTAAGGAGGATCAGCAAAAATAATATCAAACTTCTTGATAGGCTGTTTGTCCAAATATTTTATGACATCACTTTTTACAGTAGAGATAACTTCATCTAATTTTAATTGCTTTGCAGTATCGTCTAAAAAATTTACACAACCGTAGAAATTATCAACAGAAGTTACTTTCTTAGCTCCACGCGAAGCAAATTCTAATGAAATACTTCCTATTCCAGAAAATAAATCTAAAACAGTAATCTCATCGAAATACCATTCGTTGTTTAAGATATTAAATAAAGCTTCTTTCGCGAAGTCTGTTGTTGGACGCACCGGCAAGTTATTTGGTGCTGTAATTCTTTTTCCTTTTAATGTTCCTGAAATGATTCGCATTCGAATAATTTATATAATGTAAAATATTGCCCAAGTTGTTGATCCGAATCGTTAAACGAAATATGACGAACATATTTTTGCAAAGTTTCTTGGTAATCTAACAAATTTAGAAAATCACCAAAAGCATATAACGAAACCGTATTTGGACTAATATCTAATTGATTTAATGTATACAAAATGTAAAACAAAAAGTCTTCTTTCGTTTTTGTTTCAAATAGATTATAAAAAATAAATTCTCCATTGCTCAAAACACAAACTTCTAATTTTTGATGCATTAAATTGATATAAATTTCATCGTTTTTAGAATTAATCATTCCATAATCCACCAAAAATTTGCCCGAATGATACAAACGTGCATTTTGCAAATTTGGTAACGAAAGCAAAACATCTTTCAGTGGATAATGAATATTATAGATAATTGATGCATCTACATTTTCCAAAGGACAATCTATTGCCAATTGTATAGGACTATAATCAGAAAGTGATAACAATTCTTCAAAAGGTTTATGTACAAATTGATTTGGAATAACATTTATCGTTGTCGACAAAAAACAGATATGCACATAATCATATTCTTGCAAAAAAGCCAAGTTCGAACGTAATTCATGTTCAATCTCAATCTCCGTTTTATTAAGATTTGTAAAATCTACAGAATAGTCATAAACATCCGAGTACGAAGTCGTTTCTCCGTCGGTTGTTTTGGTAATATAACTAAGCATATCGTGAGATAATAAAATCGCTAACGAACGTTGAGTTGTTTTTGACATAAATTTTTCTTTATCCTTGAATTTTTAACTCGCTGATTAAGATATATATTAATCCTAATGAAATCAAAAATAACAAAATTTTGAAAGCAATCTTCATACAGAAAATTTATTTTAGCAAAGATACTATAATTATTTTGTTGATTAAAGAAGCATTTCAACCGAATCTATTTTAAATTTACAAAAAATTGAAATTAAAAATTGTGAGAAAAATAGCCGTAATTCCTGCTCGTTATGCAGCAACACGTTTTCCAGGAAAATTAATGCAAAAATTGGGAGACAAAACTGTAATAAGAATGACATATGAAAATGTTGTTGCAACAAATTTGTTTGATGATGTTTTTGTCGTAACAGATTCTGATTTGATTTTTGATGAAATTGTTTCACATCATGGTAAAGCTATAAAAAGTCTCAAAGATCACGAAACAGGAAGCGATCGAATTGCAGAAGCTATACAGAATATCGAATGCGATATAATCTTGAATGTACAAGGCGACGAACCATTTGTTAATAAAAAAGCTTTGGCAGATATTTTGTCATCTTTTGATGGAGAAATAGGAAAAACGGTAGATGTTGCAACGCTAAAAGAAGCAATACAAAAAGAAGAAGATATCAACAATCCCAATTTTGTAAAAGTCGTAACAGATATCAACGATTTTGCGCTTTATTTTTCACGTTCAGTAATTCCATTTGCCCGCGAAACTAATTTTACACCAAATTATTTCCGTCATTTAGGCATTTATGCATTCAGAAAAGAAGCTTTATTACAGTTTTCAAGCCTTAAAATGAGACAAAATGAACGAGCAGAAAAACTAGAACAACTACGTTATTTAGAATACGGAATGAAGATTAAAGTTATTGAGACAGAATCAATAGGAGTTGGTATCGATACCCCCGAAGATTTAGAGCGTGCAAAAAAGTATTTATCTACTATTGTTAAAAATTAATGTTTAAACTTTTTATGAATTATATTTGCCACCCAAAATCACCTATACTTAGCTTAAAGATGAAATAATTAAGTTTATAAATACTTAAAAAATTATTTCGGTATGAATGTTGTTGTAAAATGAAGTAAATAAGTAAAATAGTGATTATGAGTGATTCATGGAAAGAATACGAAGCAGAAGGGCTAATTGAGAAAAGATCCTTCTTAGTTTCAAAAGATGGACTTGTCAAAAAAATGTACACAGGACAAGAAAAATACAAAATTTTAGAAGGTGCAATCAATAATGGTTATCGAGCTATTTGGGTAACAAAAGCCGATGGGAAACGTACAGCAAAATATGTACACAAAATGGTTGCTGAAACTTTTCTACCAAACGAGGAAAACAAAGAGTATGTTGTGCATTTGGACCACAATAAATTAAACAACGCAGTTGGTAATTTAAAATGGGCAACGTTAGACGAATGGAAAGAACATAATAAAGACTTATTCAGAATGATGAAAGGTCGTTCTCGCTTAGATAGCATTCCAAATAGTAAGCTAACAGAAGCCCAAGTAATTCGTTTAAAAAAGAAATTACTTGATCCAAATAGAAAAACTAAAATTTCTACTTTAGCTAAACAATTTAATATTTCTCAAGGACAAGTTTACCGCATTTTAAGAGGAGAAAACTGGTCGCATATAGAAGTTAAAAAAGATTAAAATACAACATTTCTTTATAGAACTTTAAATTAGTTTTTATATCTTGTCCTACAGATTCATAAAAATTAAAAAAGTTATTATGTCGAAATTGACGTTTAGCGCGCTTATGATTTCATTTTTTTCTTTTACAGCATTTGCACAAAATGCAGAGAAAATAATTGAAACTCATATTCAAAAAACAGGAGGAGAAGCAGCTTGGAATAGTTTAAATAGTATTATCTTAAGAGGAGAAGCTATTATAAATGTAGGTGATTCTTATCCAATGATTGTCTATCATCAACGTCCATATAATAAAAAAGTAGTTTTTGTCATGAATGGCAAAGAAATATTAAATGAAGGTTATGATGGTAATGTAGGATGGACTTACAGTGAAGTTGCAAAAAAAAACGTTCCTGTAAAAGATTACAAACCTGATTCTTTTGATTCTGATATTTTAAAATACAAACAAAAAGGATTCAAGGTAAAATATTTAGGTATTGACAAATACGATCAAAACAATCAAAATAACAGTTGTTATAAAATAGAACTAACAAAGAATGCAAATTCTACAGTTTATTGTTTTGATAAAAATTCTTACGAGATTGTAATGGAGAAAAATAAAGATGAAACACTTTATTATTCAAATTTCAAAAATTACAACGGATTATCTTTCGCTACCAAAGTTGTAGGTAAACCTACTGAGGGAGGAGAATATGTGATAAAATTTAATGACATAAAAATCAACCCCGCAATAGATAAGAAAAATTTTAAATTCTAAATATAGAAAAAGTGGTTCTTTAAGAATCACTTTTTTATTTATATTAATTTATACTGATTAGATAGTATAAGTTTTTTACTTTTGTACACTAAATGAAGAAATTAAAATATGGCTTTAGACTCTATATTTGATCAAAATAAAAAATACGAGAAAAGTTTTTTTCTGAGATTATTAGAAAAAGCAAGAAAAGATTATCCAGATTCGATTTCTTTTATTGATGATTTAATCTCGAAACTTCAAAATAACATAACATATCGATTAATTTTTCGTGAAGAACTTCAAAAAACATTTGGAAAAATTAATGTCGTAAGCTACTTAGTAGATAGTGGAATTCATTTAGAAGATAATTTGTTTTCTATCTTCCAAAAAAAGATAATGGAATCTGTTCTTCCAGATATAGAAGATAATAATGAATTAACTTCGGTTGTTAATGAAATCTTTTATAATTCGAAAAACTTACAAACAATCCGAATTATACCTAGAGACAGATGGAAAAAATTCTTCGAAGTTTTGTTTCAGGATATAGAAAGCGATGGTTTTAAAGGAAGTATTAATAATATCCAAAATCAACTTTTACAAGCAATATCTATTTTAACAGTAAGAATTACTGGCGGATTTTCTGACAAAGAAATGATGCGATACAGTAATGAAGTTAATTATTTAGACAATCCTTTCTCAAAACTTTCGATGCAGATTAGTAACATTATTGAGAATCCACAAGCAGGATTTGATATGTTGCAAGTAAAAGAAAGTATTTCTAAATGTAAACATCTTTTAAATGATATCTTAACGCAAAAAGATTACAAAGGAATCTCATTAAAAGTTGCATCTAAAATAAACCGTTTACAACAACAATTAGGACGACTTCAAAATATTTTGAATAGTTTTAATGAGTTAAAATCAAATGGTATAATATCATTTTATAGTCTTGCAACTAAGAAATGGGTTGAGTTTTATGCTCCCAAAAATTTTATGAGTAACCAATTAAGATCAACAGTTTATTTGATTACGTTTTTGGTAACTTATCACAATGGAATAACAGGTGAAAAATATATAACGCAAACAGCAAAAGAATACAATAAAATGTTTTGGACTGCTTGTGGTGGTGGTTTTATCGTTTCTTTTTTATGTTTTATAAAAACAGGAATTGGAAATATAGAGGGTACATCTCCTTTATTCAAAGCATTTTTCTTTAGTATAAATTATGCAGTAGGTTTTTGTGCTATTTATCTTACTCATATGACGCTTGCTACAAAGCAACCTTCTATGACAGCAGCTCGCTTAGCACGATCACTTGTACCTACATCTGGTTCAGAATTAAATGTAAAAGATTTCACAACGTTATTTGCGCAATTAGTAAGAAGCCAAATGATTGCTTTTTTAGGAAATGTTGTTGCAGGTTTTGTCGTATCATTAGGGATATATTATTTATTGAAAGATATTTTAGGTATAGATGTTTTAGTGTATTCGAAAGCTTATCATTATTGGGAAGAAGTAGTAACGATGGATTGGCACATATTCTATTTTGGTGCAATAGCTGGAGTATTCTTATTTCTTTCAGGATTAATTTCTGGAATGACAATCAATAGTCAACGTTTCCATAATATCCCAGAACGTATTTATAATCATCCTGTTTTGAAAAAATCGTTTTCAGATCGAAGACGAAGAAGAATTTCAAATTGGTTTGAAAAAAATATGGGAGGTGTAGTCGGTAACATTGCATTTGGTTTTATGATGGGATGTGCTTTTTTAATAGGAGATTTTACGGGGCAGCCTTTTGATATTCGACATATTACATTCGTTTCAGGTAATTTTGCAATTGGTATAGGAGGAATGGGCTATCATTTTGATATTGGACCTATGATTATTGGATTTATTGCAGTATTTATGGTAGGTTGGAGTAATTTCTTAGTAAGCTTTATCTTATCATTATTAATGGCAATGCGTTCTAATAATATTCCATTCTATAAGATATTTAGTATGATTTCGCATACATTGAAAGCTTTCTTTAGAAATCCACTTCCATTTTTCGTTCCACCATTATGGACAAATAAAAAAGACGAAGCTTAGTTTAGAAAATGGAAACAAATTTAGAAAAACAACTACGTTATGATAAAGCTTATTTAAAAATGGCTTTTGAATGGGCTAATCTTTCTTATTGTGAACGCAAAAAAGTTGGTGCAATTATTGTTAAAAATCGAATGATTATTTCTGACGGTTACAATGGAACGCCAAGTGGTTTCGAAAATAAATGCGAAGACGAAGAAGGTAATACAAAATGGCATGTTTTACATGCCGAAGCAAATGCTATTTTGAAATGCGCTACGTCAACCCAATCTGCAGAAGGAGCAACGTTATATATTACGCTTTCACCTTGTACAGATTGCAGTAAATTAATTTTACAAGCAGGTATAAAACGTATCGTATATATTCAACAATACAAAGATCTTTCGGGGTTAGAGTTTTTAGAAAAAGCAGGAATTAAAATTCAACAAATTACAGAAGAAGAATTATACAGTTAGCATTTCAATGAGAAGTTTTTTCAAAGTTATTAATATCGTATTAGTTGTCATGATTATTTTCTTAATCGGTTTTATGGTTGGGAAAAAATATGATTTTGCGTTCGATGAGAACAAGGATATTGTAGGTTTACAATATTCGGATAATGAACAAAAAATACGACGATTAGTTTCTTTAATTGACAATGAATATGTGAATGATGTTAACTCGGATAGTTTAGTTGATGATGCGATTCGTTACATGGTTGCGAAGCTAGATCCGCATAGTACATATATTGACAAAGCTTCTGTTCAAAAAGCTGAAGAGCAACTAAAAGGTGAATTCGTCGGAATTGGAGTTCAATTTCGCATAATGAATGATACGATTGTTGTTGAACGTTCAGTGCCTGGAACAAAAAATTATGGTAAACTTGAATTTGGTGATCAATTAATCGCGGCAGATAATCAATCTTTAGTTGCAAAAGACAATAAAACAATTGAAGGTTTACTGAAAGGTAAAAATGGATCAGAAGTTAAGTTATCTGTTATTCGAGATCAAAAACCTATTTCAATTACACTCAATCGTACCATTGTTCCGCTTCCAACAGTTACAGGAAGAAATATGCTGACAAAAGATATTGGATATCTTAAATTAACTCGTTTCTCAGAAAATTCAGCAAAAGAAGTACACGAAGGTTTACAAAATTTATTGGATCAAGGTATGAAAACTTTAGTTTTCGATTTACGTGGAAATCCAGGTGGAATAATGCATGTTGCTGAAGAAATTGCCGATGAATTTTTGACAAAAAACGAATTAATTGTTTATACACAAGATAAACAAAAACGTAAAAAATACATCTACGCAACCAATAAAGGTCTTTTCGAGAAAGGTAAAATTTATGTCTTAATGGACGAAAATTCAGCTTCTTCAAGTGAAATTGTAGCTGGAGCTTTACAAGATTATGGTCGCGGAATTATAGTTGGTCGTCGTTCATTCGGAAAAGGTTTGGTACAACGCGAAATTAATTTAGGTGATAATACCAAAGTTCGTTTAACAGTTGCAAATTATTACACACCTTCTGGTCGATCTATTCAAAAACCTTTCGACAAAAAAACAGCAAAATATAGCGATGATTTGTATAAACGATTAAAATCGGGAGAATTATACAACAAAGATTCCATAAAAATCAATAAAGATTTAGAGTTTACAGCACCTTCAGGAAAAAAAGTCTACGGAGGTGGAGGAATTATTCCTGATGAGTTTGTTGCATTAGACACAAACTCTGTTTCGAATTGGTTGTATTATAATCAAGATGCGAATTATTTTAATGACTTTTTATTTAAGAAAATATATTCAATTCACGACTTTTTCATGTTTCATAATGAAGCAATTTATTTGAAATATTTTAGTGCAGGAATGTATAGAAATGAATTTTTAGGCGTTTTAGGAATTCCTTCAAATGAGTTCAATCCAGTCTTTTCAACAACTGTTGATAACTACATGAAAGCAATAATAGCAGGAACATTATATGGTTCTCGTGCATTTTATGAAGTTTGGATGCCAGAGGATGAAATGATAAAGCGTATTTTTGAACTAGAAAAAATAACGAAGTAAATGCTGTGGAAAGATGCTTTGTATGACTATCAAATGTATCTGAAATTAGAAAAAAGAGTTTCTGCCAATACAATTGAAGGTTATCTACGTGATATTCAAAAATTAATTAATTATTCAGACAAACAGCCTTTAGATTATTCACAAGATGATTTGAGGGATTTTATACACGATTTTGCGTCAAGTGAATATAGCGTTCGTTCGCAAGCGCGTGTTATTTCTGGGCTGAAAAGTTTTTTTGGTTACTTACAACTCGAAGATTTTAGAGAAGATAATCCGACTTCTTTGCTTGAAACACCAAAAATAGGAATGAAACTTCCTGATGTTCTTTCGGAAAAAGAAATTGATAAAATGATTGAGGTAATTGATCTTTCAAAACCAGAAGGGCAACGTAATCGAGCAATAATTGAAGTGCTTTATGGTTGCGGTTTGCGTGTTTCAGAATTAATAAATCTCAAAATCTCTGATCTATTTTTTGATGATGGTTTTATTCGAGTAATCGGAAAAGGAAATAAACAAAGATTAGTTCCAATTAGCGATTATACGATAAAATATATTAACTTGTATAAAGATAGTATTCGTATTCATGTGCCTATACAAATAGGTTTTGAGGATTTTTTATTCTTGAATAGACGAGGAAAAAGCCTAACACGAGTGATGATTTTTACAATTGTAAAAGAATTGTCGATAATTGCTGGAGTGAAAAAAACAATTAGTCCGCATACATTTCGTCATTCTTTTGCAACTCATTTGTTGAAAAATGGAGCAGATCTTCGTGCAATTCAATTGATGTTGGGACATGAAAGTATTACAACGACAGAAATTTATACGCATGTTGATCAAGAATTTATTCGAGATGCGATTATAAAATTTCATCCAAGAAATAAATAATAACCACTAATCTAATAAAGATGATAAAATCGTTTAAATTTTGCCCGAATTGTGGACATTCTATTGATCGTTTTGATTTTAGAAGAATGTCTTGTAACAATTGTGATTTGGTTTATTATCAGAATGTAGCGGCAGCTGTAGCAGTTATTTTAAAAAAGGAAGATAAAATTCTTTTCACAGTTCGTAATAAAGATCCCAAAAAAGGAATGTTAGATTTAGCAGGAGGATTTACAGATCCCGATGAACCTGCAGAAAGAACTTGCCAGAGAGAACTTGAAGAGGAATTAGGAATAACAATTCCTTTAGAAAACTTTGAATACTTTACATCTCAACCAAATAATTACGAATACAAAGGGATTCCATATAAAACATGCGATTTAGCTTTTATAGCTAATTTTCCTGATGAAGAAATTATTTTAGAAAAAAAAGAAATAGCAGATGTGAAATGGGTTTCCATCAACGAAATTAATTTAGACGATATAGGTTTTGATTCTTTGAGAAAAGTGGTGGAAATGTATATTAATTCTTTAAATAATTAAGAAATATAATGAAAAAAATAGCATTACTAAGCGTATTGTTTTTAACAATTGTTTCATGTACTACACAAAATGTAGCGGTTGATTATGACCGTGATTTTGATTTTGAAACAAACAGAACTTATGCGTTCACACAAACAGGAAATTTAGGTTTAAATGATTTAGATTCTTCCAGATTATATTCATCGATAGAAAAAGGTATGTTATACAGAGGTTTTCAGAAATCGAATGATGGAATTTTAACAGTTCATGTAAAGCCAGAAGAATATGTTTCGAAACAACAAAATTCTAATGTTGGAATTGGAATGGGAACGGGCGGTTATGGTTTTGGAGGTGGCGTTTCTGTCGGAATTCCGATTATGTCTCAAAAATTAAATCAAAATTATACCATCTCAATGACAAATGCAGGAAGATTGGTTTGGGAAGGAACGTTGAAAATTCAAATGCCATTGAAAGCTTCTCCAGAAGTTCGAGCAGCGAATATTCAGAAAGGTGTAACGAAATTATTACAAAAATTTCCTCCTAAAAAGAAATAACAAAAAACCTTGAGATATTTTCTCAAGGTTTTTTATTGTAATTTAAAAATTAATTCATTTTCTTCTGATTGTTGAAGCTTGCTTTTTTCTAAAAGTTTCAATGTTTCAGGTTGATTTGCATTTGCTTTTGCAGCAATTTTATCCAATTTCAATTCATTTTTAGCATAATCAACAATCGCGTTTATAACTTCTGTTCCGTAACCTTTATTTTGAAATTTGCGTTTTAAACGAATGTTGATAACTGCACCATATTTCGTTTGACGTAAACCGCCCCAACCAACAAATCTTCCACTTTTTTTCTCGTGAACTCCCCAAAGACCAAAACCAAATTCTTGGTAATGTTTTTCCATATTTTCGATGAAAAACCTTGCTTCGTCCTCAGATTTATACGGTTTTTCGTTGACGATTTTCATCAATTCTTTGTCAGAATTTAATTGAAATAACTCGAATGAATCAATCTCAAAAAACTCTCGTAAGACCAAACTTTTTGTTTCGCAAATAACTTTCATTAAAACTTTTTAGTTCCTGCAAAGTTACTTCGATTTAGAGAATAAAAAAAGTCTTACATTTTGATGCAAGACTTTTGTTAATTATTTTTTTCCAGTTTTTGCTGGAGTTGTTGCTTTAGGAGGAGTCGCTGTAGCTTCCGAAACTTTTTGATTAATCTCTTGTGTTAAGATTTGTCTTTTTAGATTGAATATTTCAGTGTCTTTTTGATCAATTCTCGCATCCAAATCTTTTACTTTCTGTGTCAAATCTGCAACTTGTTTTTCTTTTTCATTCAATTGCGTGTAGAAAAGTTTCGATTTTTCTCCAGAACTATTCAATGCAGAATATAATTCTTGCAAATTAGTATCGTGTTCTTTTTGAGCGATTCTAATCATAGATTGCGCATTCGACAAAGCTGTATCTTTGATGTATAATTCGCTTTTTGCTTTAGCTAAATCTTTTTCAAGTGTTTCGATTTTCAAATTTGCTAATGTCAAATCTTTAGATGTATTCGATTGTTCGTCTAAAGCTTTGTAATAGTTAGCTTCCAATTCTTGGTGTTGTTTCTGAGGAACGCAACTTGCAACTGCAAAAAGAGTGAAACAACAAAGTACAATTTTTTTCATTTATATAATCTTAAACGTCTAATTCTAATAAAACAGGGCAATGATCCGAGTGTTTTGCATCTGGTAAAATCGTTGCTCTTGTCATGTTTTTTTCTAATGTATTACTTACCATATTGTAATCAATTCTCCAACCCTTGTTATTGTTACGCGCATTTGCACGGTAAGACCACCATGAATAATGATGAGGTTCTTTTACAAAATAACGAAAAGAATCAATCATATTACATTCATCAAGAAAAGCAGTCATCCATTCTCTTTCGACAGGAAGAAAACCAGAAACTTTTGCATTACGAACAGGATCGTGAATATCAATTGCTTCGTGACAAATATTATAATCACCACAAATTACAATGTTTGGATGTGTGATTTTAAGTTCTTTGATATAATCTTTGAAATCTTCACAAAATTGTAATTTAAAGTCTAAGCGATCGATATTTGTTCCACTTGGTAAATATAAACTAATTACAGAAACATTATCAAAATCAAGTCTTAAAACGCGACCTTCTCTGTCAATATAATCTATTCCAGTACCTATTTGTACATGATTTGGTTTTATCTTCGAGAAAATAGCAACTCCGCTGTATCCTTTTTTCTCAGCTGCATGCCAATAAATGTGGTAACCCAAATCTTCGAAAGGCTTTGTGTCCACTTGTTCTTGCATTGCTTTAGTTTCCTGAATACAAAGAATATCTGGTTGTGCAGCTTCTAACCATTCAACCAAACCTTTTGTCATCGCAGCGCGAATTCCATTTACATTGTAACTGATGATTTTCATAGTAAGCGAAATTACTAAATATTTATGACGGATTGATTTATAATGATAAATAAAGTGAATATTTTTTGTAACTTTTTAGAAGTTAATACGTCTATTTAATAAAAGACATCAATATGAAATACATTTTTCTTCCAATTTTAATATTCAGTTCGTTAGGATTTGCGAGTTGTTCGGTTGATTTGAATTCTAAATCACCAGCTTCTAATTATTTAGATCGAGTAGAAGCGAGTAATAATACGGTTACAGAAACACGTAAGATATCTTCTTTTGAAGGAATTAGTGTAAGTAGTGCGATTAGTGTGACGGTTTCGGATGGAAGCTATAATGGTGAAATATCTGTTGAAGCGCCAGATAATATAATGAATAGAATTACAACTGAAGTGAAAAATGGAGTGTTGGTGATGAAAATTAATGGAACAGTAAACTTGAAAAACACTTCTATTAAAATAAAATTCCCGCATCAAAAATTACGTTCTTTTGATCTTTCAGGAGCTACAAGTGTAACTGTTTTGCCTACGCAGAAAGTAGAAAAAATGGCTGTTGATTTATCTGGAGCAAGTAATCTGAAATTAGATGTGGTGTCGAATTCTATTACGGTAGATAATTCAGGTGCATCAAGTATGAAGATTTCTGGAAATGTACAAGATTTGAATATTTCGGTTTCGGGAGCTTCTTCATTTGTTGGAAAAGAATTGAAAGCGGCGAATGTAGTTGTTGATTGTTCTGGTGCAAGTTCTACAACAGTTTGGGCAGTGAATAGTTTGACGGCTGATAGTTCTGGAGCAAGTTCTGTTCGTTATGTAGACGAAAATGGTTTACAAACAAAAGTGAGTTCTTCTGGAATGTCTTCTATTAAACGAATAAATTAATAGTTTTTGTTTAATATAATTTAGTTTTAATAATAAAAAAATCGGATGAATTTCATCCGATTTTTTTGTATCATATGCTTTATTAGAATTGCCAACCTAATGTCAATAAAAATAAATTATTGTCTAATTTAACTTTTGGAGCATAAGTTTCTGGTAAAGTAACAAAGTAATGTTTATTTAGTTTGTTGTCATAATCTGGATCGATATAATCTGTACCACCGATTAATTGTTTATACTTTTGAGTTTGGTATTGATAAGCTGCATCAATATAGAATCCACCAAAATCATATCCTAAACCAAAACTTACACGATTAATGTCTCCTTGAAATGCTTTTGATAAAACAGCTGCATTTGTTACATCATTGTTTTCGTTCGTAATATCCATCGAAAAATCTTTATAAGGAGATGTGATATAATTATAACCTGCTCTTACTTTGAAACGATCGATACGGTATTCAGAACCAATTCTAATTTCGCTAGAATTTTTAACAAAATCATTGATGAAGTTATTGTCTTCGCTTAAATATCGAGTTGGTTTTAATTTAGTGTCATTGTTCATGTGATAAGTATAATCTGCTCCAACGGATAAATTTTTACCTACCACAAAACCTAAACTTCCTACTAATCGTCCACCACGGGTCATATCATAGCTAGTTGAATACATGTAATAAGATTCTACAGAAGTTCCATTATTGATGAAGTTTGCTGAGTAAAAATCTTTATCTATATTATACCATACAGGAGAATGATAAGCAGCTCCTAAACGTACATTATGGTTAATTTTGTAGATTGTTCCTAAAGAGAAAGAGAATCCTTGCCCATTTTCATTATAAGGAGCACCATCTGCATTGTAAACATATGTATAGCCATTATCATTGTTACGTTCAGCATATTGTTCATATGCAGAATAATTGGTTTCATGGAAATTTAATCCAAGACCAAAATAGACTTTATCATCATAACTTGTACCTAAGTTAACAGAGAATTTAGATTTATATCCGTCAATATCTTTTAAATATCCACCGAAAGTTCCGTTAGGATTATTAAAATTTATATTTTCATTTGTTCCGATTGATGAATAATTATCTAAACGTTGATTAAGATAAGCTAAACCAACTGTGAAACGATTCCATTTAGAAGCATCATTTGCAAAAACGAATGTTCCACCAAATTGTTGAAAATCAAAATTACTATCAGATTCTTTTAACTTTGTACCAAAAGTTGTTGTGTTCTTAAAACTAGATACACCAGCAGTTACTTGTACATCAGAATTTATTGCTACTCCCAATCCAGCAGGGTTTTGTTCTACAGAGTTTATATCACTTCCTAATGCACCAACAGCTCCTCCAACACCAATATATTTAGCGTTTCCACTGTTAATATCTTGCGAGTATAAATTTATAGCATTTGTTGAATATTGAGTTTCGTACCCTTTATTTTGTTGTGCAAAAGCCAATGTACCAACTAAGGTACAAAGGCTTAATAATATTTTTTTCATTATGTATATAATCTAGATCAATCTATTATCTTCTTCCTCCGCGAGAACCACCGCTTCCCATGCTTCCTCCACGAGAACCTCCTCCCATACTTCCGCTACTCATACTGCTTCCTCTACTTGGAGAAGGTGTAGAATAGGTAGGACGAGAATTATTCATACTTCCTCTGTCATAACTTCTGTTAGGTTGTTGGTATTGTTGTGTTTCTCTTGTTGGTCTAGTGTTATAACTTGGTTGTTGAGGTTGAGTAGGTCTCACTTCACGAGTTGGACGTGTGTTTATTTGTCCTCGATCAATAGTGGGTCTTACTTCTCTAGTTGGACGAGTACCATTGATTTGACTTTGGTCAACACTTGGTCTCACTTCACGGGTAGGACGTGTGTTTATTTGTCCTCGATCAATAGAAGGTCTTACTTCTCTAGTAGAACGGGTTCCATTTATTTGACTTTGGTCAACACTTGGTCTTACTTCACGAGTTGGACGCGTGTTTAGTTGTCCTCTATCAACAGTAGGTCTTATTTCACGAGTAGGACGAGTACCATTGATTTGGTTACGATCTGAAGGTCTAACCTCACGATTTACACTATTAATATTACGACTAGGTCTTATACCTGCAGAACCTTGACTATTTCTACTATTTAAGCTTCCTATAGGACGTGTAGAATTAATTGTATTATTCAAACGACCTCCATTTCTGTAGCCAGGCTGTGTATAAATACCTCTTGGTCGATTATATCCATAAAATCCATTATAGTAACCTGGGTATCCGTACCAATTGTTCCAACCATAATAGCTTCCATAATATCCTGCATAAAAAGGTCTATTCCAACCCCATCCATAGTAACCATTGTTCCAAGGGTTGTTCCAACCCCATCCGAAAGACATACCGAACCCGTTTCCATACCATCCGCTATACCAAGGATTGTAAAATCCCCATTGATATGGATTGTAAAAACCTGACCATCCATAGTTATACCAAGGATAGTTGTTCCAAATGTTAATTTCTACACCTTCATTACGTCCCCAGCTAGAATTACTAGACCCGTTATAAGTAAGTGTATAGTCATTGTTTCCAAAATAATTGTAACCTCCTAAACCATATCCATTAATTTTAACTTTGGTTGAAGTGTTTTCAGTCGAATTATTTTGAGTAGTATCTATGTCGTCTTGGTAGTAAAATTGTTCCGCCCCATTACCTTCTGCATCGAAGTAAGGACTTCCTATTTTAATTTCACCAGCATTATCTTGTTCATTTTGCTCATTATCATATTGTGGTTGAGCTTGTTGATATGTTTTATCTGTTTTCGGATTATAATAAACTCCGTCGCTTTCGTAACCGCTTGGTTGATAAGTCGAACAAGATGAAATTCCTAAAGCAGCTACCATTATTAGAGTAGTTGCAGAAATTTTATTAGAAATTTTATAAACTTTGTTCATAATTATAAATTTACATCGTTTGTAATAATTAAATTTGCATAAACATAAGGCAATATTTATGCCAAGTAAAGATACGAAACTTATCAACAAATATAAAAGATTATGGCAAAATTAACAACTCGTGCTGAGGATTATTCTAAGTGGTACAATGAGCTTGTTGTAAAAGCGAATTTAGCTGAAAATTCAAAGGTTAGAGGCTGTATGGTAATTAAACCATACGGATATGCTATTTGGGAAAAACTGCAAGCAGAATTAGACAAAAAATTCAAAGAAACAGGTCATCAAAATGCTTATTTCCCCTTATTTGTTCCTAAAAGTTTATTCGAAGCCGAAGAAAAAAATGCAGAAGGTTTTGCAAAAGAATGTGCAGTAGTTACACATTATCGTTTGAAAAATGATCCAGATAATAAAGGAAAATTAATTGTAGATCCAGAAGCAAAATTAGAGGAAGAACTAATTGTTCGTCCAACTTCTGAAGCAATTATTTGGAGTACATACAAAAATTGGATTCAATCTTATCGTGATTTACCAATTTTAATCAATCAATGGGCAAATGTAGTTCGTTGGGAAATGCGTACGCGTTTGTTTTTAAGAACTGCAGAATTTTTGTGGCAAGAAGGGCATACAGCACACGAAACAAAAGAAGAAGCGATTGCAGAAGCACAACAAATGCAGGAAGTATATGCAGATGTAGTAGAAAATTATATGGCAATTCCAGTTGTGAAAGGAAGAAAGTCAGATTCTGAGCGTTTTGCGGGAGCAGATGATACGTACACAATTGAAGCCTTGATGCAAGATGGTAAAGCTTTACAAGCGGGAACTTCTCACTTTTTAGGGCAAAACTTCGCAAAAGCTTTTGATGTGAAATTTGCTAGTAAAGAAGGTAAACAAGAATATGTTTGGGCTACTTCTTGGGGTGTTTCTACTCGTTTGATGGGAGCATTAATTATGACACATTCTGATGATTTAGGATTAGTTTTACCTCCAAAATTAGCACCAATTCAAGTTGTTGTTGTGCCAATTTATAAAACAGAAGAACAATTAGAAGAAATTCGTCAAGTTGTAGATAAATTCTCGTCTGAATTGAAAGCGAAAGGAATTTCAATCAAATTTGATGACGATGATAAAACAAAACCAGGATGGAAATTTGCTGAATATGAATTGAAAGGTGTTCCTGTTAGAATTGCAATTGGACCAAAAGATTTAGAAAAAGGCCATGTAGAAGTTGCTCGCCGTGATACATTAGAAAAACAATTTATTACATTGGATAATGTTTCAACAGAGGTTGAAAAATTGTTAGAAGATATTCAAACAAACTTATTCCAGCGTGCTTTAAATTATCGTGATGAACATATTACTGAGGTTTCTGATTTTGAAGAATTCAAAAATGTAATTGAAAATAAAGGAGGATTTGTTTCTGCTTTATGGGACGGAACAGAAGAAACAGAAGAAGCGGTGAAGAATGAAACTAAAGCAACGATTCGTTGTATTCCTTTAGCATTCGAAACACCAACAGAAGGAGTGGATGTTTTCTCTGGAAAACCTGCAAAATATAGAGTTTTATATGCAAAAGCATATTAAAATAAATCTTATATCAAACAAAAAAAGGAGCTATTGAATAGCTCCTTTTTTTGTTTGATATTTTTTAAGTTCAATTCTTTTTAAATTAGTCAAAAATTTGGGTAAAAAATATTTAACTGAAAAATTAATAAGTATACTAGGATAGGGTATCAGAAGTATTGTTTTTGTTATACCAATATTCACAATAAATCAAAAGACAAACGGTTGTTTGCCTTTATTTTATAAAATTCTCTCAAATTATATCGTTTAACGCAAAAAATAACAGACCAACTAAAATATATTTTTTTGATGTATCTTCTTCGACAATCCTTCGACCGTTGTTCGACAAAACATACGTTTTCTCGAACAAATTCCGAAGAAATTGAATATTTTGTCTCTGAAAAATATAGATGACATAATAAAATATATACCTTATTGTGTAAAATAAGAAACCTCCTTAAAACGGTTGCTGAGCTAGCCGAAGTATTAAAGAGGTTGTCATTATACTATTTTGTGTTTTTAAAACTAAAATTAGAGTTGTGCAACAGTTACCGATGTTATGGACGTTTTTCTTTCTATTGTCAATGTTGTGTCAATCCGCATTATTTTATTTAGTTAGCAATGAATCGTTCATACAGCCTATAAATCAAATATCCAACTACAAGTAGTCTAACTATAATACTAAAAGCGGAATGTTTTACCTGTCCTTTTTCAAGTGTCAAAGGAAGTCGCTGTTGATTTGTCCATTCAGGGTTTAATTGCATTCCAAATTGATAGTTTTTATCATCAGTTGTCTGAACTTTTAAAACTTGTCCACTTCCAAACAAAGAGTTAATTTTTAATAATTTAGCTGTTGAAATTGTTTCAAGTGGAATAGTCCATTTACCACAAACAATTTTATTGTCCGTCAACAGAACAACTGCACGTTGAGAAGTCACCCAATCAAATCCATGTTGTATGTCTTGATTTGAAGTTGTCATTATACTTTTACTTGCGTCTGCCGCTAAAATTTTTTCGTTTGGATTGTTATACTCAAACTTTCGTCTTATTCGTCCAGTCCCATAAATTAAGTCAACAAGTCCTTTTAATACTTGATTTATCATTGTCTTTAGTGTCGTCTTTTTAAAATGCCTTATAATATATTTTTATCAAACTAATATAGCTTTAGTTTCGTAAATAAGGATTTAATAATAAAAAATATTTTATCCTTTCTACTACTTTTTTAAGAAGTATTCAATCTATTAATTCTCTAAGGCTAATATCTAAAGCTTCACAGATTTTTAGTAGTGTAGAAAATAAAAAATCTTTTTCCATTTATAAATTCTTGCTAGATATTCCCTACATAAAGGCAGGATAAAGGCAATATAATGGCAATATAATGGCTGTAGAATGTATGTAAAGATATTTAAGAAATTCTGTGCTAAAACAATTATATTTTATACAACAGATAGATAAACGTATTAATTATAATAATTATCAAAAACTAAAAAAAGAGCTATTAATTAGCTCCTTTTCTATTTTTATGTTTTTTGGCATGCAATTCTTTCAATGTTGCCTTTTGTTCAGGTGTAAAAACACTATTGATTTCATTAAACTCTTTTTCACGAACTTCTTTCATTTTTCGTTTCAATTCAAGTTTTTCATCTTTGTAACTATCTTCTATTTGTTTAATTTTAATCACTTGAGCATCTGTCAAGTTTAAATCTTTCTTTAGTTGTTGTAATTTTTGCTCTCTCGATACATGGTGCTGATCTTGTGCAGAGGCAGTAGTTAAAGTAAAAGCGATTACCCCTAAACCTAAGTATTTATAAAATGCTGTCTTCATAATTTAAACTTTTTAATGATTTATTTTAGACATAAGACTCAAAAAAAATAAAAAGGTTTAAAATGTATTTTGTTAAATTTTTAAAACTAACGAATACAATAAATTGTTATAGCTTGTAACGAAAAAGAAGAGTACTCGACATATTCTTTAAATATTTTTATTTAGAATTAAACCTTTTCAGATAAAGGTTGTCTAATAAATTGTAAAATTTAGAACTACTAAAAAGAAAAATTAAACAGATGAGGTTAAGAAATTTATTTGCTCTGATTTTTATTTGTATCTGTGCTGCATTGAATGCACAAGATCTCTTAAAAATTAAAGGAAAGGTTTTGTCAAATGACAACAAGCCGGTGGAATATACAACCATTTCCTTAGAGAGTACTGAGGAAGGTGTTGTTGCAGAAGGAGCAACTGACGCTAAAGGAAATTTTGTAATAGAAGCAAAAGCAGGTAACTATATTTTGGTAATAGAACCAATGGGTTACGATGCGATTGAAAAAAATATAGAATTAAATGAAGCGCTTGATCTTGGTACATTCGTCGTAAAAGGAACAGAAACAGTTTCTTTAGATGCAGCGGTTGTAAAAGCAGAAAAACCAATATATAAAGTAGAGCTAGATAAAAAAGTTTACGACATGGCCAATGATCCTATGTCGCAAGGACAATCATTGTCAGATGCTTTGGCAAACGTTCCATCTGTGCAAGTTGATGCAGAAGGAAATGTTTCGTTGAGAGGAAATGATAATGTCAAATTCTTAATTGATGGAAAACCTTCAGGAATGTTAGGTGTTTCTGATGTTTCTGAAGCTTTAAAAAATATTCCAGCCGAAAATGTAGAACGTATAGAATTGGTCACAAACCCTTCGGCTCGTTACGAAGCTTCGGGGTCTGCAGGGATTATTAATATTGTATTAAAAAAAGGATCTAATACTGGTTTTAATGGTTCTGTAACGTTGAATGGAGGACTTCCAAAAACGGTTGGTGGAAATGTTAACTTAAACTACAAAACTAAAAAATATAATATTTACACAACATTGGGATCAAGATATGCTGATCGTGAAGGAGAAGGTTCTGCTTTTATGACAAGTTTTGATGAAAAAACGAAAATTGCGAACGAGTTTAGATCGACAAATCGTGAGATGGACAGAATTCGTAGAAATTATAACATTCGTTTAGGTGGAGAATATTATTTAGATGATAAAAATACCTTAGGATTATCAGCTGGTTATCGTTACAATAATGGAAATAATAACTCTGTAGTTGATTACAATTATTTTGATAATACGATGAATTTCTTAAAACATGAATATAATCGTCAAAATGAAAAAGAAATTGAAAATAACTTTGATTTAGATTTTAATTATAAACACGAGTTTGATAAAAAAGGTCATGAATTTGTTTTTACGGGACGTTTTTCATCTCAAAAAGAAGACGAAGATGGGCTTGTAAATGGATTAACAAAAGATCTTGATAAAAAAACAGGAATCTACAAAGATAATATTACAAATCGTATTACTGATAATTTAGAAGATCAGAAAAATGTGATTTTAACAGCAGATTATGTTCGTCCAATTGGAGAAAAAGGAAAATTTGAATTAGGTGCTCGTGCAGATTTTAGCGATACAAAAACGAATAATAAAACATTTTTCTTAAAACCAAATGGAGATTATGAAGAAGATGCTAGATTCTTTGCAAATGTAGATAATCAACAAAATGTATTTGCGGCTTATGCACAATATGGAAATGCAATTGGAGAGAAATTCCAATATTTTGCAGGTTTACGTTTGGAGAGTTCAGATATGAAAATCACGAATTATACAACAAATAAAAACATCTCTAAAAAATACACAGATTTATTTCCAACATTAACATTGAACTATAAATTTACAGATAAAAACGAGATGCAATTAAGTTATTCTCGTCGTATTCGTCGTCCAATGGGATTCATGTTAATGCCTTTCTTTTCTGCAACAGATGACAGAAACATAAGAAATGGTAATCCAGATCTTAATCCAACATATACAAATTCGTTCGAATTGTCTTATATCACTTCAGTAGGTAAATTAATGGTAACACCAAGTTTATTTTACCAAAGAACAACAGATATGATTAATCAATTTCAACGTAAAAGTGTAAATGATAAAGGAGATAACGTTTTTATTACAAAACCAGTTAATATGGGTAATGAAGATCGTTATGGTTTAGATTTAACCGCAACTTATAAACCAGCAAAATGGTGGAATTTGATGCTTAATGTAAATTTATTTGGATATAATAGAACTGGTTATTACGAAGAATCTATTGTAGAAAAAGATCCTACAACAGGAAAAGAAACGAAAGAAATTTATTCTCAAGATTTTTCAGGAGATGGATTTAGCTCTCGTGGTAGATTATCATCTAACTTTACGTTACCAGCAGATTTCAAAATTCAAGTAGCTGGAAATTATTCAGGAAGTATAAAAACAGCTCAACAAAAAGTTGAAGACAATTTATCGATGGATTTTTCATTATCAAAAGATTTGTTCAAAAAACAAGCAACATTGTCTTTAAATATTCGTGATGTATTCAATTCAAGAAAGAGAGAAACGACAACTTATGGATCTGATTACACAAATTACGAAAACATGAGATGGATGAAACGTTCTCTTAACTTGTCTTTTACTTATCGTTTCAAGAATACAAATGAAAGAGAAAAGAATAGACAACAACGTCCAGATGGAGAAGAAATAGGAGGAGAAGAAATGCAATTGCAAACAGCTTCTTGATCATTTAATAATTAATAATAAAAAAAGGATTGCAATTGCAATCCTTTTTTTATTATTAATTATTTGAACTAAAATGAATTATTTGTTTTTTAACAAATCACGAATTTCACTCAATAATTCTTCTTGAGATGGACCAGCAGGAGCTGCCTCTTCAGCAGGTTCTTCTCTTTTTAATTTGTTAATTCCTTTAATCATTAAGAATAAAGCAAATGCAACAACGATAAAAGAAATAGTTGCAGCTAGAAAACTACCATATTTTATTGCAGTTCCTGGAACGACTAATTCTGATAAGTTTTCAGCATTAATAGCTTTCAAAGCTGGATTTAAAAGTGCTGGAGTAATAATATCTTCAACTAAAGAAGTTATAATTTTACCAAAAGCACCACCGATAACAACACCGACAGCTAAATCTACTACGTTGCCTTTTACAGCAAACTCTTTAAATTCTTTAAAAAATCCCATAAGTTTAAATTTATTTCTAAGTTTATAATAATTTTAAGGTTGATTTGTATCTAATCTATTTTTAGATGAGATATATAAATAGATTCCAATTAACATAAAAGGAATACTTAATATTTGTCCGTTATTTAAGCCTATATTAATAGTTTCTGCTACAGCTTCTTCACCTTGGTTTTCTTTGTAGAATTCCACGATGAAACGTATTAAAAATAATAAAAATAAGAATACGCCTAACAAAGCACCTAAATATTTTCTTTTGTCAGTTTTATTGTACATATAAATCATAACAAAGCCTAAGATAACATACCCAATAGCTTCATATATTTGAGCTGGATGACGAGGAATAACTTCTCCGTAACCCAAACTTTGTTGATGAAATTTTACTGCCCAAGGTAATTCTGATGGTTTTCCGACAATTTCTGAGTTATAGAAATTTCCTATTCTAACAGCAGCTCCACCAAAAGGAACAACTACTGCAATTCTATCTAGTAACCACAAAACATTGCGGTGCAAATATTTTCTACTGAATAAGTACGATGTTAAAATAACACCTATTGCAGCTCCATGGCTTGCTAATCCACTAAATCCTACGAATTCGTAATTTTGTAATAAACCAAATAAAGTGCTTTTCCCTGGTGCGTGTTGTACAGGTAAAAAAACCTCGATTGGTCGCTCGATAAAAGCTGCTGGATCATAAAATATATATTCTCCAAGTCTTGCTCCAACTATAGCGCCAATAAATGTATATAGGAATAAAGGATCAAGTAATTCTTTTTTCTGATTTTCTTTTTTAAAAATGTTAGCCATCAAATACCAACCTACAACAAAGGCTACTATCCAACATAAACTATAAATATGTACTTTGAATCCTGCTATTTCAAATAAATAAGATTGTGGATCCCAATCGATAAACGAAAATAAGTTAATCATTAATTTTTCTTTTTAGGTACAGGGTCGTATCCGTGTCCTCCCCAAGGATGACAACGACCGATTCTTTTTGTTCCGAGCCATAAACCTTTTAGTAAACCATGTTCCTTTAGCGCTTCTATCATATAAGAAGAGCAAGTTGGTTGATATCTACAATTATTCCCCATCCAAGGAGAGATAGCTAATTGATAAAATCTAACCAATAAAATAAATGGTTTCACTAAAAAAGTGTTCATCTCGCAAAGTTAATCAATAAGAGAAATAAAAAAAGAATCAATCTAAATAAAAACGATTTGTTTTAAGATTGATTCTTACTATTTTCTATGAGATATTATTTTTTAATATAACTAACAGGATCTAATGCAATGTAAGACCAATTCTCTAAAAAGTCTAATACAGCTTTCGGATCATGACCTTTCCCTTCTTTACTTTCTAAATAAGCAGAATTTTGTGTGTGAATCAAATTTCCTTTATCATCTAATATAACAAAAACAGGAAATCCAAAACGTTCTGGATGTTTCAAGGCAGCTAACGTTTCTTCGTTTTTATTTTTTGGTGAATAATTAACATGAACAACTTCGTAGTATTTGTCGATATAATCTTTTATAGTTTGATTTTCTTTTGTCAATTTATCAAACATCACGCACCACGCACACCAATTTCCTCCAATCTCTACTAAGACATGTTTCTTTTCAGCAGAAGCTTTTTGTACTGCATTTGCAATATCTACTTTAGGATCTGCATCTTCGTTATAAATCTTTGGCTTATTATTTTGTTGACCAAATGCAAAGCTTAACGATAAAAGCATTAAGCTAAAAAACATTGTTAATTTTTTCATTTCAATTCTAAATATAAACTCGAATTTACAATAAAAATTGTGCCGAAAATGTTTTTCTATGAATTAATAATGTTATAACAAGAATTTAATTTTTCTTGAACTGAATTTATTTCACATTTTTTTTCAATCAACTTCATTTGATTAATTAAATTAATCGAAAATTTAGATTCAAATTCTAAACGATCCAATTCAATCTCATAAAAATTAATTTGATGATGAATCTGATTGAAATAATAATTAACCAATTCGATATACATTAATTTAAGTTCTTGATTAACCTTGATAAATTCTACAAATTCTTGTAGTTCAATCAAGAAATTGATCATTTGCTTATTAATTTCTAATTGTTTATCCTTTAATTCAATCTTTTTTAAATAATCTGTCGATAAAGCAATTTTATCACCCAAAAGTTGGTGCTTTCTTGTTAAAATTAAAGCACATTCTAACGCTTTCTTCATCATTTAAATTTTTATTCTAACACAAAGAAAATAAATATAAAAGCCAAAATATGTCGTCGAAAAAATGATTCATTTTGACAAAACATTCCCTAACTTTGAAATCTAAACAAGATTTTATGAATGCGCCTTTAGCTGAAAGAATGCGTCCGAAAACGCTTGAAGAATATATTAATCAAAAGCATCTAGTGGGCGAAAATGGGCCGATAAAAATGATGTTGCAACACGATATGATTGCTTCTATGATTTTTTGGGGACCTCCAGGAACTGGAAAAACAACGCTTGCTAAATTAATTTCTGAATTAACAGATCGCCCTTTTTATACCTTAAGTGCAATAAATTCTGGTGTAAAAGAAGTGCGAGAAGTAATAGAAAAAGCAAAAAGTCAAAATTTGTTTTCAGGAACAAGGAATCCAATTCTATTTATAGATGAGATTCATCGTTTCAACAAATCTCAACAAGATAGTTTGTTAGGTGCTGTAGAAACTGGCCTTGTAACTTTGATTGGTGCGACAACCGAAAATCCTAGTTTCGAAGTTGTACCAGCCTTGCTTTCGCGAGCGCAAGTTTATGTGTTAAAACATCTTGAAAAAGAAGATTTAGTTGATTTAATCAATCGAGCTATAAAAAGTGATGTTGTTTTATCTCAATTAGATATCGAGTTGGTTGAAACAAATGCATTGTTACGATATTCGGGAGGTGATGCAAGAAAATTATTAAATGGATTGGAATTGGTTATTAATAGTTTTTCACCAACAGAAAAAATTGTAATTACCGATGAGATTGTTCACGAACGTATTCAGCAAAATTTAGCTCGTTACGATAAAACGGGTGAACAACATTACGATATTATTTCTGCTTTCATTAAATCTATTCGTGGTTCTGATCCGAATGGAGCTGTTTATTGGTTAGCAAGAATGATAGAAGGCGGCGAGGATTTAAAATTCATTGCGCGTCGTTTGTTAATTTCAGCTTCGGAAGATATAGGGAATGCAAATCCTACAGCAATGATTTTGGCAAATAATACTTTTCAGGCTGTTTCGGTTATCGGTTTCCCAGAATCTCGAATTTTATTAAGTCAATGTGCGG
Source organism: Empedobacter brevis (assembly GCF_965118635.1). GTDB lineage: Bacteria > Bacteroidota > Bacteroidia > Flavobacteriales > Weeksellaceae > Empedobacter > Empedobacter brevis_A. Next base: position 126,810 of record NZ_CBCPHV010000003.1, read on the forward strand.
TTTATTTAGCTAATTCTCCAAAAAGTAATGCAACTTATTTAGCGATTGCAAAAGCGCAGCAAGCTGTAAAACAAACTGGAGATTTACCTGTTCCATTGCATTTGCGAAATGCTCCAACTAAATTGATGAAAGATTTAGATTATGGAAAAGAATATAAGTATTCGCATGATTTTCCAGGAAGTTTTGTTGAACAAGAATTTCTTCCAGATGAAATTTCTGGAACTACATTCTATGAGCCAGGGAATAATAAACGTGAACAAATGGATAAACAGCAACTTAACCAAAGATGGAAAGGGAAATATGGATATTAAAAAAAAATCCCAATTAACAATTAGTTAAATGAGATTTTAAGGTTTGGTTGATTTTTTGGTTTAGATTGGTTTATATGGTAATAGGTTGGTAAAATAGTAAATACAACATCTGTGCCAAAAACTTAAAATTTAATAATAAAAAGTTAAAAAAATAATTTTTTGAAATATCTATATCTAAAATAATATCTATAAATACAAGAAAATGAAACAAATACAAATTATAAACGGTCCTAATCTAAATCTACTTGGAGTTCGTGAACCAGAAATTTACGGAACACAAACATTCGAAGATTTCTTTGTTAAAGTAAAAAAACAATTTCCAGATGTTTCCTTACATTATTATCAATCAAATCATGAAGGAGATATTATTGATAAATTGCACGAGGTTGGATTTAAATATGATGGCATAATTTTGAATGCTGGTGCATATACACATTATTCATATGCAATTGCAGATGCAATAAAAGCAATTACAACCAAAGTAATCGAAGTACATATTTCTGATATTTATGCGCGAGAAGATTTCAGAAAAAATAGTGTAACTGGAGAAGGTTGCTTAAAAATTATTTCTGGAAAAGGTTTAGCGGGTTATGTAGAAGCTATTAATGATTTTGTAGAAATTAAAAACACATAAAACTATTCCCATGAAAAATATAATTTTAGTAACAATTTTTGGCTTAACAATTATTAGTTGTAATGCGAAAGCAGATAAAAATAATTCTGAACAAAAAGCACAAGCGATGATTGCTTGTGAAAACGCTGCAACAACGGAAGGAATGTCTGCAGAAAAGAAAGAATTGGTGAAAAAATACTGCGATTGTTCAACAGATAAAATGATGGACGAGTTCACTTACAAAGAAATGTTGCAAATGAATAATCCAACTCCAGAATTGCAAGAAAGATTAATGAAGTTAATAGAACCTTGTATGAATGATTTTAATGCGAAATCTTCTGAGGTAAAAAAGTAGAATATTAAAAAAGTCGGAACTTAGTTCCGACTTTTTTAATATTCTTTTTTGTATTGTTCTTTTTTGAATTCATCTACAAGATGTTCGTTCAAACTATCAATGTAGCCTAAGATCTCTAATTTACCAATTTTACTTGAAGCAGAGCTAGTAAATATTTTTGGTAATTCTTCCCATGTTTTTAATAACTCATTTTTATAATGAGTTAAGTTTTTTTGCATTTGTGTACTTGTTAGTTTGTCTAATTTTGTAAACACAATAGCAAAAGGAATCTGTTTGTTCCCAAGCCATTCCATAAATTGTAAATCTATTTTTTGAGGTGAATGACGAGAATCAATCAATAAAAATACATTAACTAAGTTTTTACGAAACTCTATATAATCATATATCATTTTATTGAAACCACCACGAACACCTTTAGGCGCTTTTGCAAAACCATAACCTGGTAAATCGGCTAAATACCAAGTATCATCCATTTCGAATGTATTAATCAATTGAGTTTTACCTGGAGTTGCAGATGTTTTAGCTAACGCTTTTTTATCTGCTAACATATTGATTAATGATGATTTTCCAACATTAGAACGTCCAATAAATGCATATTCTGGTTTGAAAGGATCTGGACAATCTGTATATTTTTGTGAACTTTTTACGAATTCAGCTTTTTTAATCATGTGTTTATGCTTTTGTAGCTGGATCTAATTGTTTTTCAATTAGCCATTTGTGTAAAATTTCATTGAATAATTCAGGATGTTCCATCATAGGAGCATGTCCACATTTGTCAATCCAATAAAGAGAAGCATCAGGCAATTCTTCGTTAAATTCTATTGCTACTTCTGGAGGAGTTACATTATCTTGTTTTCCCCAAATTAAACAAACTGGTATTTTGATGTCTTTTAAATCATTTTTCATATTAGATTTAATCGCATCTCTAGCAATATATAAAGTTTTGATGGCTTTATTTCTGTCATTAACAGTGTTAAAAACATCATCCACAATTTCTTTTGTAGCTACATTTGCATCATAAAATACTTCGCGTGTTTTACGCTCTACATATTCATAATTTCCGCGTTTAGGATAGGTTTCACCAAAAGATTTTTCATATAAACCAGAACTTCCAGTTAAGCAAAGTGCTTTTACAAATTCTGGATGTTTGTGGCAAACCATCAAACCTATGTGTCCTCCTAATGAATTTCCGACTAAAATAGCTGGCTCTTTTACAATTTCTTCAATAAACTTTGCAACGTGTTTCGCAATGTTTTTAATATTTGTACTAATTACAGGTAGTGAATAAATAGGTAGTTCCGGAGCGAAAACCTTGTATCCTCTCTCTATATAGAAATCTGTAAGTGAGCTAAAATTACTAAGTTCACCCATTAAACCGTGAAGCAAAACAATTGGTTGTCCTTCTCCTTCTTCTATGTAAGAGAACTTATCTTTTTTCTTTAAGCTAAAAAACATTTACTCGATATTAAGTGGACAAATTTAATTAATTATATTTTTTAATTCGTGCTTTATCCAAAAAACTTTAATAATGATGTTGTCTATAAATTAAAACAAGGTCTATATAAATGCAAAACGCTCAAAAAAAACAAGGTATTTGCGTTATAAAAATCCTAACTGTTTGATACTAAATTTTAAATTGTTGATAACTATTTTAATAAAAGTGGTAAAAAATGGTAATAAGTGGTAATATTTTTTTTATTTTTGAAAAAATTCTATCATGAATTCATTAATTGGAACATATGAGTGTAAGGTAGATACAAAAGGTAGACTCCCGATACCAGCAGGATTGAAGAAACAACTTGTTGATTATTTGGAAGATGGTTTTGTGTTGAAACGATCTGTGTTTCAAAATTGTTTAGAGCTTCATCCTATGAAAGAATGGGAAAAAGTGATGAACGATTTAAATAAATTGAATCGATTTGTGAAAAAAAATAATGATTTTATTAGAATTTTTACAGCTGGATTAAAAGTTGTCGAAGTTGATGCAAATGGAAGAGTGCAAATCTCAAAAGATTTAGTGAAATTTGCAGAAATTAATAAAGAAGTCGTTCTGAATTCATCTGTAAACATGATTGAAATTTGGGATAAAGATAAATATGAAGAGTCAATTAACGTTGATGATTTAGATTTTGCTTCTTTGGCAGAAGATGTAATGGGAAATTTAGGAGAAGATGAGTGAGTATCATAATCCAGTATTATTAAAAGATAGTGTCGATGCATTAATTATTAATGAATCGGGAATATATGTAGATTGTACGTTTGGTGGCGGAGGTCATTCACGTGAAATCTTGAGTCGTTTGGATCAAAATGGAAAATTATTTTCATTTGACCAAGATGTTGATGCAATTCGTAATAAAATAGAAGACAATCGATTTGAGTTGATCGAGCAAAATTTTAGATTTTTGAAAAATAATTTAAGATTTCGCGGGGTAAAACAAGTAGATGGTGTTTTAGGTGACTTGGGAGTTTCTTCTCATCAGTTTGATACGCCAGAACGAGGTTTTTCAACTCGCTTCGATGGAGAGTTGGATATGCGAATGAATCAAAATGCGAAACTTTCTGCAAAAACAATTATTAATGAATACGAAGAAGAAGATCTGGCGCGTATTTTTTATGATTTTGGAGAATTGCAAGGTTCGTATCGTTTGGCAAGAGAAGTTGTGAAAGCAAGAGCGGATAAGGAAATCAATACAATTGATGAATTGAAACAAATATTTTCGTTTATTCCAAAAATGAAGGAAAATAAATTTTTTGCTCAAATGTTTCAAGCATTACGAATCGAAGTAAATGATGAAATGGCTGCATTGAAAGATATGTTAACACAATGTGGAGAAGTAATAAAACCAGGAGGTCGCTTGGTGATTATTTCTTATCATTCATTAGAAGATCGTTTAACAAAACGATATATGAAAAACGGAATGTTCGAAGGAGAGCCAGAACGTGATGTTTTTGGAAATTGGTCGGCACCTTTCAAACCTTTACAATCAAAGGTAATTGTGCCAACGCAAGAAGAAATTAATGAAAATCCGAGAGCGCGTAGTGCAAAAATGCGTATTGCGGTTCGAAACGAGGATTAATATATAAGGAATGGCAAAAAAGAAAAAAATATTACCAGAGAAAAAAACTTTTACAGGTTTGTTAAGAGGTGAGTTTTTAATTAAAACTGGCTCAGAACAAAATTGGAAGTTTATGTTGTATTTGGTAGGTTTAGCTTTTTTGAGTATTTCAAGTTCGCATTTAGTAGATCGAAAAGTAGTTCGTATTGCTGAATTACAAGATAAAGTAGAAGATTTAAAATCTCAATATACAGATAAGCATCGCGATTTAATGCGTATGCAATTAGAAACGGAAATTTTAGAACGTACAGCTGTGTATGGTTTGAAAATTCCAGATAAACAACCTTATTATATAGTAGACAAAGTTTATGACGAAGTCAGCGAAAAATAAAAATAATATTGTCATCAAAGGATGGGTGTTTGCCGGCGCGCTTGCGATCTGGGCAATATTTATTATTGTTTTTATGTTTCGAATAAATATTGTAGAAGGAGTTGAATTAGAGCGTTTTGCGGAAAAAAACAACTTTAGGTTAGATACTGTTACAGCCGAGCGTGGAAATTTATACGCTTCGAACGGAGCTTTAATGGCTACAACTGTTACAAAACACAATGTTTATGTGGATTTAACAGTTATTAAAGATGAATTGTTTAAAACGGAAATGCACAATCTTGCCGATTCTTTAGGTAAGATGTTTACAAAATCTCCATCTTATTTTTACGATAAATTTTCTACAGAGCGTAAAAAGAAAAATCGTTACATGATGTTGGTGAAAGATTTGGATTATGAGCAATATCAACGCATCAGAAAATTTCCAATCTTCAATAAAGGTCAAAACAAAGGTGGTTTTATTCATGAAACTGAATCAAAACGAGAATTAATTGTTCAAGATATTGGTATTCGTACAATTGGTTACGATGATCAACGTGGAAAAGTTGGATTAGAAGGTGCTTATTCTGATTTATTAAGCGGTATTGAAGGTCGTCGTTGGGAGCAATTTATGGGACGTGGAAAATGGAAACCAATGAAAAGTTGGGAGCAAGAACCTCAAGCAGGTTCATCTGTTTACACAACAATAGATGCGGATTTGCAAATGGTGGCTTATGATGCTTTATACAAACAACTTTCTGAGTTTGAAGCACAACATGGAAGTGTTGTCGTGATGGAAGTTCAGACAGGAAAAATACGCGCAATTGTTAATTTGTCTCGTAAAAAGGATGGTACATATATAGATGACTATAATTATGCTGTTGGAGAAGCTGCTGAGCCAGGATCTACTTTTAAAACAGTTTCCTTACTTGCTGCAATGGATGATGGGTTTATTAATAAAAATTCAACAGTAGAAACTGGAGGAGGAAGTTATAAATTTTATGGTCGTACAATTAATGATACGCATGGATACGGAACATTGACAGTAGATGGTGTTATGAAGAAATCTTCTAACATCGGAACAGCAAAAATTATCAATAAATATTATGGAGAAAACCCAAAAGCTTTCTTCAAAAAAATGGATAAGTGGCATATGACATCGCCTCTTGGAGTTGATATTCTTGGAGAAGGAAGTCCAATTATGCATCGTCCAGATAGTAAATCTTGGAGTAATATTACGTTACCTGTAATGGGATATGGATATGGATTGCAATTAACTCCAATTCAAATCGTGACATTTTATAACGCAGTAGCAAATGATGGTAAAATGCTAAAACCATTATTCATGGATAAAATTACGCGTAAAGGTGAACCTGATAAAATATTCGAACCAGTTGTTTTAGTTGATCAATTAACATCTTTGGAAAATGTAAAACAAATGCAAGAAATGCTTCGCGGAGCAGTCGAGCAAGGAACTGGACGTATTATTAGTAATAGTAATTATGATATTGCAGGAAAAACAGGAACTGCTCGTGTAGATTATTGGAAGCGTGAAGGGAAAGGAATGCAATATCGTGCTTCTTTTGCAGGATATTTTCCAGCAGAAAAGCCAAAGTATTCTTGTATCGTAGTAGTGCATAAACCAAATACAGCGAAAGGGTTTTATGGAGGGAGTGTAACTGCTCCAGTTTTCAAGAAAATTGCCGATTGGGTCTATTCAAAAACTCCAATACCTTTGCCTAGCGATTTAGTCAAAAAGAATGTTGTAAAAGAGTTTAAAAAAGGAGATGAAATTAACGTAGGTAATTCTAAAAATATAGTGCCGAATGTAACTGGTCACACAGGACATAAAGCGATTTCTGTATTAGAAAATTTAGGATTAGATGTACAATATTCAGGAGTTGGAAGAGTGAAAAATCAATCCATTCCTGCGGGAACAAGATTTAAGAAGGGTGAGACAATTTATTTAATGTTGGAAGGATGAGAAATTTAGTTGATTTATTATATAAAGTTTCCATCTCAGAAACGATTGCTTCAACAAAAGTTGAAGTCAATAATATTCAATTTGATTCAAGAAAAGTATCAAAAGATGATGTTTTCGTCGCTGTAAATGGAGTTACAGTTGATGGACATCAGTATATAGATAAAGCAATTAGTTTAGGTGCTAAAGCAATTATTTGCGAAGTTTTGCCAGAAAACTTAGTTGAAGGAATAACATATGTAAAAGTTGAAAATTCAACAATTGCATTAGGAATTTTAGCATCAAACTTTTATGGAAATCCAACAAAAGATTTAAAACTTGTTGGTGTTACAGGAACAAATGGAAAAACAACAACGACAACATTGTTGTACGAATTGTTTACAAAGTTAGGATATGCTTGCGCATTAGTTTCGACAATTAAAATTGTGATCGATGGTGAAGTGATTCCATCTACGCATACAACGCCAGATATTTTGACATTGAACAAAATGTTTCGCGAAGCTGTGGATAGAGGATGCGAATTTGCTTTTATGGAAGTTTCTTCGCACGGAATTCATCAAAATAGAATTGCAGGTTTGCATTTCGAAGTTGCTGGATTTACAAATATCACACACGATCATTTAGATTATCACAAAACGTTTGCAAATTATCTTGCAGCAAAAAAGAAATTCTTCGACGATTTACCAAAAACGTCAACAGCAATTTCAAATGCAGATGATAAAAACGGAAAAGTGATGCTTCAGAATACAGTTGCAACAAAAAAATTGTATGCACTAAAAACTGATGCAGATTTTAAAGGGAAAATTATTGAACATCAATTTGATGGAATGCAATTAGAATTCAACGGAAAAGAATTCTGGACTTCATTAATTGGTCAGTTCAATGCATATAATTTATTATTAGTTTTCGGTGTTGCTTCGGTTTTAGGACAAGATGAATTAGAAGTTTTAAAAGCTTTGAGCACACTTGGAAATGTTGATGGTCGTTTTCAAACATTCAAAACAGAATCAGGAATTATTATAATCGTAGATTATGCACATACACCTGATGCGCTAGAAAATGTTTTAGAAACAATAGAAGGAATTCGTACCAAAAACGAAAAACTAATAACAGTTGTAGGATGCGGTGGAGATCGTGATAAAACAAAACGTCCAGAAATGGCAGATATCGCGAGCGAAAAATCTAATCTTTCTATTTTTACATCAGATAATCCAAGAACCGAAGATCCGGAAGAGATTCTTCGCGAAATGGAAGTTGGTGTGAAAGCGCAATTTTATAATCGCACCTTGAAAATTACCGATCGTAAAGAAGCTATAAAAACAGCCCTTAAAATGGCCGAACCTAAAGATATTATTTTGATTGCGGGAAAAGGTCATGAGACGTATCAAGAAATTAACGGAGTAAGAACACATTTTTCTGATGTAGAAGTTGCATCAGAATTAAGTAAAATATTGAACAAATAAAGAATGTTATACTATTTATTTGATTATTTAGAAGGTATTCATTTTCCTGGAGCACGTATGTTTCAATACACGTCTTTCAGAGCGGGAATGGCAATTTTATTGGCAATGTTCATCAGTTTGTTTTACGGAAAACGAATCATTAGTTATTTGCGTAAAGAACAAATGGGAGAAATTGTTCGAGATTTAGGTTTAAAAGGGCAAATCGAAAAAGCAGGAACGCCAACAATGGGTGGTTTAATCATCATTCTAGCAACATTGATTCCGACTTTACTTTTTGCAAGATTAGACAATATTTATATTATCATTTTGTTGGTTTCAACAATTTGGTTAGGTGTAATTGGTTTTTTAGATGATTACATAAAAGTATTTAAAAAGAACAAAGAAGGTTTAAAGGGAAAATTTAAAATTTTAGGGCAAATAGGTCTTGGAATTGTTGTTGGATTAATGCTTTATTTCAGTCCAACAGTTACCGTAAAACATCAAGAAAATAGAGTGAAAGCTTCTGTGGGAACAGAACAAACAGAATACAATCGACCAATTAAATTTGGTCCAGAAGAAAAAACGTTGGAAACAACAATGCCTTTCGTAAAAGGAAATGAATTTAACTATTCGGATATTTTATTTTGGATGGATGCGCAAGATCGACCAACATGGGCAGTTGCTGCAATTTTCATTTTTGCCGTAATTTTTATCATTACAGCAGTTTCGAATGGAGCAAATTTAACAGATGGTATAGACGGTTTAGCAGCAGGTAGTTCAGCTGTAATTATGGCTGCTATAGCTATGTTTGTCTTCGTTTCGGGAAATATCATGTTTGCAGATTATCTGAATATCATGTTTATTCCTCGTTCAGAAGAAGTATTAATTTTCTGTGGAGCATTCCTTGGAGGTTTGATAGGGTTTATTTGGTATAATACCTATCCTGCACAAGTATTCATGGGAGATACAGGAAGTTTAACAATCGGAGGTGTTATTGCTGTTTTGGCAATTATCGTTCGTAAAGAATTATTACTGCCAATTTTATGTGGAATATTTTTCGCAGAAAGTTTATCAGTAATGTTACAAGTGTCCTATTTCAAATACACGAAAAAGAAATTTGGCGAAGGGAGAAGAATATTTTTAATGTCTCCTTTGCATCATCATTTTCAAAAATTAGGTTACCATGAAAGTAAAATCGTGGTACGTGCAATTATCATCGGAATCATTTTAGCGGTAATTAGTATCATTACCTTAAAGATTAGATAAAAATGAAAAGATTAGTCGTTTTAGGAGGAGGAGAAAGTGGAGTAGGAACAGCTATTCTTGCGAAGAAAGAAAATTTTGATGTTTTTCTTTCGGACATGGGACAAATAAAAGATAAGTATAAAAAACTTTTGGAGGAGTACGGAATTGCTTATGAAGAAGGTCAGCACACAGAAGAATTAATTCTGAATGCAGATGAAGTAATGAAAAGTCCAGGTATTCCAAAAAAAGCAGCGCTAATTCAGAAATTAGAAGCGAAAGGAGTTTCAATTATTTCTGAAATTGAATTTGCATCTCGTTACACAGATGCAAAAATTATTGCGATAACAGGATCTAATGGAAAAACAACAACAACAAGTTTAATGTTCCATATCCTGAAGCAAGCTGGATTAAATGTAGGATTAGGTGGTAACATCGGAAAAAGTTTTGCAAAATCAGTAGCTGAAGACAACTTCGATTATTATGTATTAGAAGTGAGTAGTTTTCAGTTAGATGATATCAAAACAGATTTCAAACCATATGTTGCGATTTTATTAAACATCACACCAGATCATTTAGACCAATACAATTATCAATTTGATTTGTATGCAAAGTCTAAATTCAGAATTACTGAAAACCAAGATGAAAACGATTATTTTATCTACAATCTTGATGATCCAAAAACAATGGAGATGATAGATGATATTAATATTCGCGCTCATCGCAAACCGTTCACAATGATGGATGCAACAAATGAAGCATACGCAAATAATGAATTATTTCGTGTGAATGATTCGAATGGTGATTTTACAATGTTAGTGAATGATTTAGGATTAATTGGTAAACACAATGTTTCTAATTCATTAGCAGCAGCTGTTGCTGCAAAGATTATTGATATCAATAATGAGGATTTAAAAAAGAGTTTATCAGATTTTAAATCTGTTGAACATCGTTTAGAGCCTGTTTTAACAATTGGCGGAATTGATTTTATCAACGATTCTAAAGCGACAAATGTAAATGCTACATATTTTGCTTTAGAGAGTATGAGAAAACCAGTCGTTTGGATTGTTGGAGGAACTGATAAAGGAAACGATTACAATGAAGTTTTACCTTTCGTGAAAAAGAAAGTAAAAGCAATTGTTTGTTTAGGTGCTGACAACACAAAACTTGTTGAATTTTTCAGTCCATACATCGATACAATTGTTGAAACAAATAATATGAAAGATTGTGTTGCGCAATCATATAAATTAGCAACAAAAGGAGAAACCGTTCTTTTATCACCTGCTTGTGCAAGTTTTGACTTGTTCAATAGTTATGAAGATCGAGGAGATCAGTTTAAAGAAAACGTACGTAAATTATAATAACAAAACCAACCAATGTCTAACATCGTACAAAAATATTTTAAAGGCGATAAACCGCTTTGGGCTTTCATTTTATTGTTAGCACTATTTTCGTTCTTGCCAGTTTATTCAGCAAGTTCAAACTTGGTGTATACAGTAGGTTCGGGAACTATTTTTGGTCACTTAGCAAAACATGCTGGAATTTTATTAATTGGTTTATTTATCATTTATGGATTACAACGTGTCGATTACCGTTGGTTTGGTTTATTTGCTTTAACAGCGGTTGTTATACTTTCTGTAGTTTTAGCGATAACACTCGTTCAAGGGCAAACAATTGGTGGAGCAAATGCAGCACGATGGTTAACCATTCCCGGAACTGGTATTGGTATTCAGCCTTCTATGATTGCATCACAAGCATTACTTGTTTATATCGCACGTTATTTAACAAAAAACAGAGATAAAGAATATACATGGAAAAACACAGCAATTCCATTATTCTTACCAATTATTGTAATCGTAGGATTAATTTTTCCTTCTAATGGATCAACAGCATTGATGTTAGCTGGGATGTGTGGAATATTACTGATTATTGGTGGATTTCCATTCAAATATTTATTTACAATTGCTGGTGTTGGTTTGATACTTGGTGGAGGATTTGTATGGATGGCTTTATCTCGACCAGACTTAGTTACAAATTCTCGTGTGCATACATGGATGTCGCGTATAGAGAAATTTAATGATGATTCTGGATTAGAAAGTTATCAAGTTTTACATGCAAAAGCAGCAATTGCAAGAGGATTAAATGAAATGGCTGGACCAGGAAAAAGTGTTTTCAAACAAACTTTACCTCAGTCATCTTCCGATTTTATTTTCGCAATTATTGTGGAAGAATACGGAGCAATTGGAGCAATTTTATTAATAGGAATTTTTCTTTTGATATTAATTCGAATTTGTATTATTGCATCAAAAATTCATACCGTTTTTGGTACATTACTTGTATTTGCAGTCGGCTTGCCGATTATTATACAAGCAATGGTAAACATGGCGGTAGCAGTTAATTTAATTCCAGTAACTGGTCAACCTTTACCAATGATTAGTTATGGAGGAACATCCATTTGGATGACATGTATTTCGTTCGGAATTATTTTGAGTGTAAGTACCCAAATAAAATCGAAAGAAGAATTAGAACAAGATAGAAAAGTATTAAGTGAAGAATACATCGAAGACATCGCCTAAAGTTTTAATAAGCGGCGGAGGAACAGGTGGACATATTTATCCAGCCATTGCAATTGCAGACGAAATTAAAAGACGTTTGCCAAATGCACAAATTTTGTTCGTTGGAGCAGAAGGAAGAATGGAAATGGAAAAAGTGCCAAAAGTTGGTTATGCTATAAAAGGATTGCCAATTTCTGGATTTGATAGAAATAATATGAAAGCGAATTTAAAATTCCCTTTCAAATTGATAAAAAGTTTAAACCTTGCAAAAAGAATCTATAAAGATTTTCAACCAGATTTGGCAGTTGGTACAGGCGGTTATGCAAGTGGACCAATGTTGTGGGTAGCAGGAAGCAAAAATGTTCCGATTTTATTACAAGAACAAAATTCGTTTCCAGGAATTACCAACAAAATTTTGAAAAATAAAGCAAGTGCTATTTGTACAGCTTACGAAGGAATTTCACAATTTCCATTAGAAAAAGTACATTATACTGGAAATCCAATTCGTGCCGAAATTTTTCAAAATTTACCTTCAAAAGCCGAAGCAATTTCAGCTTTTGGATTAGATCCAGAAAAACCAACCATTTTATCAGTTGGTGGTTCACAAGGATCAAGAGCAATGAATAACGCTTGGTTAGAAAACCTTGACGAATTTGTTGAAAGTGGCGTTCAGTTAATTTGGCAAACAGGAAAGTTAGATTATCAAAAAATCAAAAATTTGGTTGGTGATAAATATCCAACAATCCATGTAACCGAATTTATTTACAACATGAAAGATGCATATGCAGCTTCCGATATGATTGTTTCTCGTGCAGGAGCAATGGCAATTTCGGAATTGTGTATAGTAGGAAAAGCAACTATTTTATTGCCTTTACCAACAGCTTCCGAAGATCATCAAACTAAAAATGCTCAAGCATTGGTTGATAAGCAAGCTGCAATTATGGTAAAAGATGTAGATGCAAAACAAAATTTAGTCAAAGAAGTAATTGCTTTGGCAAATAATGAAGAATTAAAAAATAAATTATCTCAAAACATTAAGCAATTAGGAAAACCGAACGCGACAAAAGAGATTGTAGATATATTATTGAATTTATTATAATGAATATTTTAGATAAAACATATTATTATTTCATCGGTGCAGGAGGAATCGGAATGAGTGCTTTGGAACGTTTCTTCAAATCAATCGGAAAAGAAGTTGTTGGGTATGACAGAACACAAACTGAACTAACGACTGAATTGATTGCTGAAGGAATTGATATTCATTTCGAAGATAACATCGAGTTAATTCCAGTAGGAGTAACTCCAGAAAATACATTGGTGATTTATACGCCAGCAGTACCAAAAGAAAATTCAGAACTTAATTATTTCTTAGTCAATGATTTTAAAGTAATGAAACGTTCTGAAGTATTAGGTGAAATTACGAAACATACATATAATATTGGAGTTGCTGGAACACACGGAAAAACAACAACTTCATCTATTTTAGGACATATTTTAAAAGTTGCAAATGTAGAATGTACAGCTTTTTTAGGTGGAATAGCAGAGAATTACAATTCGAATATCATCCTAAATGGTTCTAAATATACAGTTGCAGAAGCTGATGAGTTTGATCGTTCTTTTCTACGTCTTTCTCCAAAATTAGCGATTATCACAAGTGATGATGCAGATCATTTGGATATTTATGGAGAAAGAGATGAAGTAAAAAAATCATTTCAAGAGTTCGCATCAATTGTAGAAGACAAATTATTTGTTCACAAAGGTTTGCCTTTCGATAATGCATTTACTTACGGAGTAGATTTAGATGCAGATTATAATGCACACAATGTAAGAATTATTGATGGTTATTATGTTTTTGATGTAAAAATGCCAAATGGTTCATTGAAAGATGTTGGAATTTTATTGCCAGGACATCATAATATGGAAAATGCAATTGCAGCTTTAGCTGTTGCAGACTATATGGGAGTTCCACACGATAAAATAAAAGAAGCTTTATCTACTTTTATAGGAGTTAAAAGACGTTTTAATCGTTTCGAATCAAAAGGAAAGATTTACATCGATGATTATGCGCATCATCCAACAGAATTAAATGCTGCAATTCGTTCAGTTAGAGAATTGTATCCGGGTAAAAAAGTTTTAGGTGTTTTTCAACCTCACTTATTTACACGTACAAGAGACTTTGCAGAAGAATTTGGACAAAGTTTATCGCAGTTAGATAGTTTAATTTTATTAGATATTTATCCTGCAAGAGAGTTGCCAATCGAAGGAATTACTTCAAATTGGTTGCTAGAAAAGGTAAATTTAAATGAAAAAATAGTATCTTCATTAGAAGATAGTTTATCAAACATCAAAAAACAAGATTTTGATGTATTATTGACTGTCGGAGCAGGAAATATTGACACAATTGTTAAACCAATAAAAGAGTGGTTAAGTGAAGCGTAAATTGAAAATCATAAAAGTGATTTTTGGGGTTGCCTTATTAATCGGATTGATTAGTTTTACGGTAATTAAGAATGCTTCACGTAAAGTGGAAAAAATTGACGTGGCATTTATTCAGCCAGTTGATAATTATTTTATTAATGATGAATCGATAAGAAATATCATTAATAAAGGTGGAAAAGACATTCTGAAAAAATCTCTACGAGATGTGAATGTAAAAGAAATCGAACAAAAAGTAAGTGAGAGTCCTTTTGTGGATTCTGTACAAGTAAGTAAAGATATCAACGGACATTTACGACTTGACATAAAAGCAAACTCAGCAGTAGCAAGAATAAAGACGCTGAAAGATGAATTTTATTTGACAACAAAAGGCGAAAAAATGCCTTTATCTAAATTAAATTCAGCGGACGTAATCTTAGTTTCTGGTGATGTAAAACCGAATGAATATGAAGATTTAAGTAAATTTGTACAAGCTTTGAAAGCAGACGATTTATTAAAAAATCACATCATTGCCATTCAAAAAGTAGGACAACGTTCTTTTAATTTAATTGTAAACACAGGAAACTATTATATAGAATTAGGAACCTTAAACAACTTTGAACAAAAGTTGCACAATCTAAAATTATTCTATAATCAATATATTGATTTTATAGGAACTGAAGATTATGCAAAACTGAGCTTGAAATTTGTAAACCAAGTTGTAGCAACCAAACGTATAAAAAATGGAAAACAATAGTAAGATTGCAGTTGGCTTAGACATAGGGACTACAAAGATTGTAGCGCTTGTCGGACGAAAAAATGAAAACGGAAAAATCGAAATTCTTGGACACGGACAAGCAAAAAGCTTGGGTGTGCACAGAGGAGTTGTGAATAATATTACACAAACAATTAATTCGATAAAAGAAGCAATTGATAAGGCTGAAAGGTCATCTGGTGTTAAAATTACTGATGTTACTGTTGGTATCGCCGGACAACATATTCGTAGTTTACAACACAGTGATTATATTACACGTACTAATTCGGAAGATGTGATTGATGATAACGATTTAAAGTTATTAACAAATCAAGTTTACAAATTGGTAATGTTACCTGGAGAAGAAATTATCCATGTTCTCCCTCAAGAATTCAAGGTTGATAATGAAGGTGAAATCCGTGAACCAATAGGAATGTACGGAAGTCGTCTAGAAGCTAATTTCCATGTAGTTGTAGGACAAGTTTCATCAATTCGAAATATTGCACGTTGTGTAAAAGCTGCTGGTTTACGTTTGGCAAGTATTACTTTAGAACCAATTGCATCGTCTAGTGCTGCACTTAGCGAAGAGGAAAAAGAAGCTGGTGTTGCATTAATAGATATAGGTGGTGGAACAACGGATATTGCAATTTTCAAGGATAATATCATTCGTCATACATCTGTTATTCCATTTGGCGGAAATGTAATTACGGAAGATATCAAAGTTGGATGTTCTATTATAGGAAAACAAGCAGAAGCATTAAAAGAAAAATTTGGTTCAGCTTGGCCTGGAGAAAATAAAGAAACTGAAATTGTTTCAATCCCTGGCTTAAAAGGACGTGAAGCAAAAGAAATATCATTAAAAAGATTGTCACAAATTATTCATGCACGTGTGCAAGAAATTTTGGAACAAGTATATTTGGAATTGAAAAACTACGGTTGCGAAGATCAAAACAAAAAATTGATTGCAGGAATCGTTTTAACAGGTGGTGGATCTAAATTGAAACACATTCGACAGTTAACAGAATATGTTACTGGAATGGATGTTAGAATTGGATACTCCAACGAACATATTGTGGGAGCTAAAGCAGAAGAAATTAGTGGACCAGAATATGCAACATCTGTAGGGTTATTAATGAAAGGTTTAGAAGAATTAGCGGCGAATTATCAGCACGAAATCTATGAAAAACCAGTGATTAATAATCTTAATAACCAAGAAGAATTAGAAATAGGAATTCATACTACTCAACACAATAAGACTGAAAAAGTTGAAGTTTTGATAGAGCAGAAAGAAGTAATCCAAAAACCAAAAAGAGAAGAAATAGTAGACGAATTCTTGGACCAAGAGATTGGAGAAAAGAAAGAAGCTAAATCTAAACCAGAAAAGAAAAATTTCTTTTCAAAATGGACGGATAAATTTATCCAAATGATCAACGAAACTGAATAATAAGAATAAACTAGAATAAATTACGAACCAATTTAATAAGAAGAATATGAGTGATATGTTAACAGGAGATATTGTGTTCAACTTACCAAAGAGCCGATCTCAAGCTATCAAAGTAATCGGAGTAGGTGGTGGAGGTAGCAATGCCGTAAACTACATGTTTGAACAAGGAATTGCAGGTGTAGAATTTGTAATCTGTAATACGGACTCTCAAGCATTAGCAAATAGTCCAGTACCAACAAGAATTCAATTAGGTCAAGCTATAACAGAAGGTTTAGGAGCTGGAGCAAATCCTGAAGTAGGAGAGCAATCAGCCATCGAAAGTATGGATGACGTAAAAGCTGTTTTAGACGAAGGAACTAAAATGGTGTTCATTACTGCCGGAATGGGCGGTGGTACAGGAACAGGAGCAGCGCCAGTAATTGCTGGTATTGCAAAAGAAATGGATATCTTAACAGTTGGTATCGTTACAGCGCCATTCTTTTTCGAAGGAAGAATGAGGTTGGAACAAGCCGAAAAAGGTATTGAAAAATTAAGACAAAACGTAGATTCATTGATTGTTATCAACAATGATAAATTACGCGAATTATATGGGAATTTAGGATTCAAAAATGGATTCTCAAAAGCTGATGAGGTTTTAACAACTGCAGCAAAAGGTATTGCAGAAGTTATTACACAGCACTATGCAATGAACATCGATTTACGTGATGCGCGTACAGTACTTAAAAATTCTGGAACTGCTATCATGGGATCTGCACAAGGTTCTGGTGAAAACAAAGCGAAAGATGCAATCTCTTCTGCTTTAGATTCTCCATTGTTAAACAACAACAAAATTACAGGAGCTCGTAACGTATTGTTATTGATTTTATCTGGTAATAACGAAATTACAATGGATGAAATTGGTATCATCAACGATTATATTCAACAAGAAGCTGGTAATAGTGCAAATATTATCATGGGTATTGGTGAAGACTTAGATTTAGGAGATTCTATCTCAGTAACTGTTGTAGCAACTGGTTTTCCTACAGAAGATCAAACTTACACAGGGAAAGAAGAACAAAAAATTGTTCATACTTTAGAAGAAGAACAACCTATCAATAAAACTTTGTCTGTTGATCAACCTTTTGTAAATCGTGTAAAACCAATGACGTTAGATTTTGGACGTTCTGCTGCTCCTCAACAAGCACCACAAACGCCACAACAAAATCAAACTCCAGAGGCGCCACAAAATAATTATCGTCAAGCGAATATTAATCAAAATTTTCAACAACAATCTTATCATAATACACCAGAGCAATCTTTCGAAGAAAACAATGCGCCAAAACGTTATGTATTAGATGATATTGAAGATGAACCAGTTCAAGAAAAACGTTCTTACGATGATTTCGAACCACGTTTAAAATCTGATTTTAACAGTTCACAAGAACAAACAAATAATGTAAATAACAATCAAACATATAATTCATATTCAAATCCGGTAGCTTCAGAACAGTCTAATTATCCTCAAAATAATTATACAGGATACCAAGCTCCAAAAAACGAAGGATTTGGAGATTATGTACAATCTAATATGGCTCATTCAACTCTTCCACAAGCAGAAGAAGTGGAAATTGCAACAGATCCATTTAATCATCCAATTGAAGATTCAAATGATCCAGAATTAAATAGCATGATTGAAGAGAGAAGAAATCGTTTAAAACAATTTAATTTTAAATTTAATAATACGATGACAAATTCTCAAGTAGATGAATATGAAACAATTCCTGCTTACAAACGTCAAGGTTTAAACTTGTCTGATCGTAATGATAATCAATCATCTGATTTTTCAGTAGGAACAAATCGTAATAACGAAACACAAATTCGTCCAAACAATTTTTTACACGATAACGTAGATTAATAAACGATCACTCGTAAAAAATATTCTTATTATAGAAAAGGTTCATTGCTTTTGTAATGAGCCTTTTTTTATCTTAAATTTGTAATTTAAAAGCAAAAAAAATGAATTTAGAAACTCAAATAATGGCACAGTTAAAAGAAGCAATGAAAGCTAAAAATACTGTTGCTTTAGAAGCTTTAAGAGCTGTAAAATCTGAATTATTATTAGCGAAAACATCTGGTGCTGATGGTGAATTATCAGAAGATCAAGAAATTGCTTTATTACAAAAATTAGTAAAACAACGTAAAGAAGCTGCTGAACAATTTGAAACTAACGGACGTGCAGAATTAGCAGAAAAAGAATTGGCTCAAGCAGAAGTTATTCAACAATTTTTACCAGCACAATTATCAGACGAAGAATTAACTGCTGCAATTAAAGAAATCGTTGCAGAAGTTGGAGCTACTTCTCCAAAAGATATGGGAAAAGTAATGGGAGCTGCTTCATCTAAATTAGCTGGAAAAGCGGAAGGAAAATTGATTTCAGCTAAAGTAAAAGATATTTTAGCAAATTTATAATCGGTTTTTTAAATCGTTTAAAATTAAAAAAAGGTAAAGTTTATGAAACTTTACCTTTTTTATTTCTTTATTTAATAAATTTCTTCGAATTATATAAAATAGCTTATTGTTGTATATCAGTTAAATATCCGATTTAAATGAATAATTCCTAAAAAAATTAGCATTATCTATTTATTTTAACATTAAATTAACAAATCACTGTAAGCATCTAAACTAGCATCGCACAAGAGAATTTCAGATTAAAAATCAATTGATTAGAACAATTCTAAATAATGAGGTACTTATACCCTTAAATTTGCATCATAATCAGAAATATCTAAAGGATGACGAAAAGCATTACAGCGTTTATAGCAATGATAATGATTTTTCCAATAGCAAATGCTGATGGTAAAATTTTTAAGGATTCTGGTAGTGATAATACAATTATTGTGCCAGCTTCTGAGAAAAGATTTAGTAATGATGCTGATAATGATACAATTAAAAAAGATACATTATCAGTTGAAGATGAAAAGTTGGTTGGAGAACTTATCGAGAATAGTGCTCGAAAAATCTCTACAGGAGTTGTTTCTTGGTATGGGGACAAATTCCACGGACGCAAGACAGCTAGTGGTGAAACGTATGATAAATACGAACTAACAGCTGCCCATAAGTCTTTACCATTTGGTACGAAAGTAAAAGTTACGAATATCAGAAATGGTAAATCTGTTGTTGTAGAAATTAACGACAGAGGTCCATATGCTAAATCTAGAGTTTTAGACTTAAGTCAAGCTGCATTCAGCGAAATTGGTCACACTAACACAGGAGTGATGCAAGTTGAATACGAAATTTTAAAAAGCGAAGACTAACAAAAAGTTTAGGATGTTCAGAAAAAATTAAAAGGTTTGAGATATTTCTCAAACCTTTTTTTATGTCATAATTATTGGGTTAAAAAAAATCCTGATAAATGAATATCAGGATTATAATATAATAATGTAAGAAAAATCTTAATCTAAAATTTTAAGCACTTTAGTTGTGCGTGCTCTTGAAGCTTCAATTAGTTCAGGTTTTGCTAAATCTTCACCATAAGAAGGAATCATCGCTTTAATAGCTTCGTTCCAGTTATTTTTCATTAATTCTGGAAAACATTGTTTCATTAAACTTAGCATTGCACTAACAGAAGTAGATGCTCCTGGAGAAGCTCCTAATAAGGCTGACATTGATCCATCTTGAGATACAACGATTTCAGTACCAAATCTTAAAACTCCTTTTCCGTCTTGTTTTTCGATAACTTGCACACGTTGACCAGCTGTTTGTTCGAACCAATCATCTATTTTTGCTTCTGGAAAGTATTCTTGTAATGCTTCGACTTTTTTAGCTTTGGATAACATAACTTGTTGTACTAAATATTTTGTCAAATCTATATTATTCAATCCACAATTCATCAAAAATCCTACGTTTCCAAAATTTACTGATTTGAATAAATCGCAATGAGAACCGTATTTTAGGAATTTTGTAGAAAATGTTGCAAATGGTCCGAATAATAAAGATTGTTTTCCATCAATAACACGTGTATCTAAGTGAGGAACAGACATTGGTGGTGCACCAAGTTTCGCTTTTCCGTATACTTTCGCATGATGTTTATTGATGACTTCTTCGTTTTGGCAAATTAACCATTGTCCACCAACAGGGAAACCTCCAAATTTTTTAGATTCTGGAATACCAGATTTTTGTAACAATAAAATTGCTCCTCCACCTGCACCAACAAATACGAAATCAGCATTAACGGCTTTATTATTTCCAGATTTTAAATCTTTTACTTTAACTGCCCATTTTCCATTGCTAAGACGAGTTAAGTCTTTTACTTCGTGTTCAGTTTCAAGTGTAATTTCATTTTTATCTAGTAAACCTTTGAAAATTTGACGAGTTAATTCACCAAAATTTACATCAGTTCCCAAATTCATATGCGTTGCAGCAACCTTTTCATGTCCTTTTCTACCATCCACAATTAATGGCGCCCATTCTTTGATTTTTGAGACATCTTCAGAAAACTCCATTCCTTTAAATAGAGGATGTTGAGAAAGTTTTTCATAACGTTTTTTCAAGAAGTTTACATCATCATCTCCCCAAACAAAAGACATGTGTGGAGTAGGACGTAAAAATTTTTCTGGCGAAGAAACATAATTATTTTCAACTAAGTAAGACCAAAACTCTTTAGAAGTTTCAAATTGTTTTGCAATCTCAATCGCTTTATCAATATTTACAACTCCATTTTTGTCCATAGGAGTGTAATTTAATTCACAAAAAGCTGAGTGTCCTGTTCCAGCATTATTGAAAGCATCAGAACTTTCAAACCCAATTTTATCTAATTTTTCGAAAACAGAAATCTTAATATTTGGATTTATCTTTTTAAGAAGTATGCTAAGTGTGGCACTCATTATTCCAGCACCAACTAGAACTACTTCTTGAGGTTGTTTTTCCATTTCTAAAAAAAATATTAACGTTGTAAAGGTATTAATAAATAGGCTTTTTTGCGAAATAATATGTAGGAAAAAGAATGATTTATTGCATAAATTCTTTTAACCACGATAATTTGTTGATTATTATTTTATAGAGATTTATTAAACTTTCGATTTCCGAATACTTTCTATACTGTCTGTTTGTGATAAAACTGCTTCAAAAGCTTTTTTATTAACAACTGTATTTTAAAATACTTAGCTAGATTTACTTGTAAAGATACAATAAGCATCAAAAAGTTTGAAATTATTTTGTTGAGAAGTATTTAGCTTAAATTTTATCTTCCATCCAACGACTAAGATTAATGTAATTGGTATTTCTTCTCAATAAATTTTGTTGATCAGAATCTTTTAGAAAATTGTATAATTCACGGAAAGCTTTCACTTTTTCATGCGGATAAAGATCATTCAATTCTATAAAAAACAAACTAATTTTTCGTGTAATAATGTTACTGTTTTTCATCTTTTTACAGAATTTATGCGTTTTGTACGAATACATATCCAATTCCTGATCGTTTCCAGAATCGTATAAATTCATCATAATCAAAACCAATGTATAAAAATATAAATCTTCCTGAATTATAGCTTCACTCTTGATTATTTTTTGACAATATTCCAACGAATTATTCCAATCTTTATTAAGAAAATAATAAGCTGCAATTTTCAGATAAAGCACCAAAATATGATGATTGTCTATTTTGTGTTGATGAAGTTTTATTTCGCGTAAAATATCTTTAATTAAAAAAGGACTAATATTTTCTTTCGGATTGATAAAAAAGTAATTCAGTTTACTATTGAATTTGTTGATAAACCAAAGCGCTTCTACATTATCATTTTGTGGTAAAATATCATAAATAGATTCTAGTTTATCGAACCATAATTTGAATTCAGACGAATTCTTTTTCAAATACAAAATCTTCAATAAATAAGTATTTCCTTTTATAAACCAAACAGGATGACTAAGAATACGTTCTCTTTTTTCATAAAACAATTCAACCCATTTCTTCGAAAAATCATAAGCTGTATCAAGGTTTTGTGTTAGCATAGATAACCAAACATTTGCTTTGTAAAACCACAGTTTTTCTTTGAATTCCAATTGTTTTAAATCAATATTTTTCGTTTCCGAATCAAAAAAATCTTGAATTTTTTTTATTTCATCTTCATCTTTTGCATAACCATTTTCGAGTAAAATACTATATAATTTCAGCGATAAATTAGATAATTTACTTGCTTGTAAATTCTGTAAACTTAACTTCTCTGATTGTTCAATTAACTGATCTGCACGTCCTGAAATGCTTCGTGTAATAAATTGAGATTCAATAATCTTTTCTAATTCAAGAATGTCGTATGCAATTGTTTTTTCATCAAAATCTAAGGCTTGTGTTTTCGCTTTATCCAACATTTTTAAACTTTGCTTATGCAAACCTTTTTGATATAGAATTGTAGCAAAATCAAATTGTTCACGTATTTGCATACGTGTATTTTGTTGAGAAGGATTCATTCTTAAGCTGAATAAAATTTGTTTGTACAAATGTGCCTTTAGATTAGATAATTGCTGCTTAGTTGTAATCTTCTTCTTTAAAATAATCGTTTCATCATACTCATCCAATTTGTCTAATAAATCAAAAAGCAATAGAAATTTTGCATCTGCATTAATCTGCAAACGATTTACATAAAGCTTGAATTGACGTTTCTCCGAACGATTAAGTGATTTTATTAAACTAAAAAGAGAATCTTTATTATGATTTGACATTGTAATGAAAATAGATTTAAAGTGTTTAAAAACAGCAATATAGTGTATTTAAAATCTTTTTGAAAATTGTAAAATAAACTTTTAATAAGAAATTTAAAGTTAGCATAATTTTAATTTTATGTCACAATAATAATCAAAACAAATTGCTATGAGTGCTGAAAAGATTCAAATTTTTGATACGACATTAAGAGACGGAGAACAAGTCCCAGGATGTAAGTTGAACAAAAAACAAAAGTTAGAAATTGCTGCGAGATTAGATGAATTAGGAGTTGATGTTATAGAAGCTGGTTTTCCTATTTCTAGCCCAGGAGATTTTGATGCGGTAGATTCTATTTCGAAATTAGTGAAAAACGCAACTGTTTGTGGTTTAACTCGTGCAAATAAAAAAGATATTGAATCTGCTGCTAAAGCCTTGCAACATGCAATTAAACCAAGAATTCATACCGGAATTGGAACTTCGGATTCACATATTATTCACAAATTCAATTCGAATCGTGAAGCAATTATCGAACGCGCAATAGAAGCTGTTGCTTATGCAAAAACTTTTGTAAACGATGTTGAGTTTTATGCAGAAGATGCCGGAAGAACAGACAACGCTTTTTTAGCACAAGTTTGCGAAGAAGTTATCAAAGCTGGAGCAACAGTTCTTAATATTCCTGATACAACGGGATATTGTTTGCCTTTTGAATATGGAAATAAAATTAAATACTTAAAAGATAATGTTCAAGGGATAGATAATGTTATTATTTCTTGTCATAATCATAACGATTTAGGTTTGGCAACAGCAAATGCAGTTGCTGGTGCAATAAATGGTGCAAGACAAATTGAATGTACAATTAACGGAATTGGAGAGCGTGCAGGTAATACAGCATTAGAAGAAATTGTGATGATTTTTAGACAACACAAAGAACTTAATTTTTATACAGATATCAATGCGCAAATGTTAACAGAATTAAGTCAGTTAACTTCCGAAACAATGGGAATGATGGTGCAACCAAATAAAGCAATTGTAGGTTCAAATGCTTTTGCGCATAGTTCAGGAATTCACCAAGATGGCGTGATAAAGAACCGTGAAACCTACGAAATTATCAATCCAGCAGATGTTGGGGTGAATGAATCTTCTATTATTCTTACAGCTCGCAGTGGACGTTCGGCATTGGCTTATCGTCTAAAAGATATCGGTTTCGATACATCTAAGAATGAGTTAGACATTTTATATGAACAATTTTTAGCAATTGCAGATGAAAAGAAAGAAGTAGTACGCGAAGATTTACTTGGGTTAATGCATCAGTTTAACCAAACAACACAACGAAAATTTGCATGAGAACATTATTTGATAAAGTATGGGATGCCCATGTTGTGAGCCAAGTAGAAAACGGTCCACAAGTTATTTATATTGACAAACATTTAATTCACGAAGTAACAAGTCCACAGGCTTTTGCAGAGTTAGAAGCGAGAAATATTCCAGTTTTTCGTCCAGATCAAATTGTTGCAACAGCAGATCACAATGTACCAACAATCAACCAAGATCAGCCAATTCGTGATCCATTATCAAAACAACAGTTAGAACAATTAGCAATTAATTGCGAAAAAAATAAGATTGCTTTCTATGGTTTAGGTCATCCATATCAGGGAATTGTTCACATTATAGCGCCAGAATTGGGTGTTACGCAACCAGGAATGACAATGGTTTGTGGGGATAGCCACACATCTACGCACGGTGCTTTTGGTACGATTGCTTTCGGGATTGGAACAAGTCAAGTTGCTCAGGTTTTTGCAAGCCAGTGTTTGTTGATGAACAAACCAAAGTCAATGCGAATAAAAGTCAATGGAAAACTGAATCCTAATGTTCAACCAAAAGATGTTATTCTATACATTATTTCTAAAGTTGGTACCAATGCAGGAACGGGATATTTCTGTGAATATGCAGGCGATGTTTTCGAGAATATGTCGATGGAAGGTCGAATGACTGTTTGCAATATGTCGATTGAAATGGGAGCGCGTGGCGGAATGATTGCTCCAGACCAAACAACTTTCGACTATTTGAAAGACAAACCATTTGCTCCAAAAGGTGAAGAATGGGAACAAAAAGTAGCTTATTGGAAAACTTTGCCAAGTGACGAAGATGCAATTTTTGATGAAGAAATAGAGTTTGATGCAGCAGATATTTATCCAATGATTACGTTTGGTACTAATCCAGGAATGGGAATTTCGGTGAAAGACATCATTCCTTCTAAGGATTCATTAAGCGAGAATGAAAAAGAATCATTCGAAAAAGCATTAAAATATATGGGCTTTCAAGACAATCAATCTATTATAAATCATCCAATAGATTATGTATTTATCGGAAGTTGTACCAATGCGAGAATAGAAGATCTGCGTGAAGTGGCAAATTATGTCAAAGGAAAACAACGCAATGAAAATGTAACAGCTTGGATTGTTCCAGGCTCTAAACAAGTAGAAAAGCAAGCAATAGAGGAAGGTTTGGATAAGATTTTTCAAGCATCGGGCTTCAAATTGCGCGAACCTGGTTGCTCGGCTTGTTTAGCGATGAACGAAGATAAAGTTCCGGAAGGGAAATATTGCGTTTCGACTTCGAACAGAAACTTCGAAGGTCGTCAAGGTCCAAATTCAAGAACATTATTAGCAAGTCCTTTGATTGCTGCCGCTGCTGCAATTCATGGTAAAATTGTTGACATCAATTAAAATTAACTCAAAATGGATTCAATTAATCAACTAAAATCATCGGCTGTTCCGATTAAAATAGAAAACATAGATACCGATCAAATTATACCAGCTCGTTTCCTGAAAGTAATTAGTAGAGAAGGTTTCGGAAACAATCTATTCAGAGATTGGCGCTTTAATCAAGACAATCAAATCATTGAGAATTTCCCACTTAATAACTCAAACTATTCCGGTAAAATACTAGTTGCAGGTAAAAACTTTGGCTGTGGTAGTAGCCGCGAACACGCAGCTTGGGCAATTAAAGATTATGGATTCGATGTTGTGATTAGCAGCTATTTTGCAGATATATTCATGGGAAATGCCTTGAATAACGGTATTTTACCAATTGTTGTTACGGACGAAATCCTAAATCAAATCTTTGATATTATCGACCAAGAACCAACAACAGCGTTTGAAGTCGATTTAGAACATCAAACTTTAAAGATTCAAGATCAAATCATCAGCTTTGAAGTTGATTCCTATAAAAAGATATGTTTATTAAATGGATATGATGACATTGATTTTTTAATCAGTCAAAAAGAAAAAATAGAAGCATACGAACAAAACCATAAACCTTTACAATATGAAGACGTATAAGATTGCAGTACTTTCTGGCGACGGAATAGGGCCAGAAGTTGTTTCGGAAACTATAAAAGTTCTGAAAGTAGTAGAACAACTTTTTAAATATAATTTCGAGTTTGAAGAAGCTTTGATTGGTGCAATTGCGATTGACGAAACAGGAAATCCTTTGCCCGAAACAACCTTGCAATTATGTAAAGAGGCAGATGCTGTTTTGTTTGGATCCATCGGAGATCCCAAGTATGACAATAATCCGAACGCTAAAGTTCGTCCCGAACAAGGTTTGTTAAAGCTGAGAAAGGAACTTGGTTTATTTGCAAATATCCGCCCAATCAAGGCTTACGAATCTTTGTTGGGGAAGAGCCCGCTAAAGCGTTCGCACATCGAAGGTACAGATATGGTTATCTTTCGCGAGTTGATTAATGGTATATATTTCGGTGAAAAATTTACAGCAGAAGACGGTTCTTATGCTTACGATACCTGTTCTTACAACAGAAAAGACATTGAGCAAATTACACATTTAGCTTTTCAGGAAGCAATGAAACGCCGTAAAAAAGTAACCTTAGTAGACAAAGCAAATGTACTAGATACGTCTCGTTTGTGGCGAAAAGTAGTGATGGATATTAGCCAAGACTACCCAGAAGTTGAGCTAGATTACCTGTTTGTAGATAATGCGGCAATGCAGCTAATTATCAACCCAAAACAATTTGATGTGCTATTGACAGAGAATATGTTTGGCGATATTATCTCGGACGAAGGCAGTGTAATAGGAGGAAGTATAGGTTTGTTGCCTTCTGCTTCGGTTGGTGCAGACAATGCGTTGTTCGAACCTATTCATGGTTCGTATCCGCAGGCAAAGGGAAAAGGAATTGCCAATCCTATGGCGTCTATTCTTAGTGCCGCAATGATGTTGCGTTATCTAGGGTTAGATGCAGGAGCAAATGCTATAGAAGATGCGGTAGAAAACGCAATTAATAATTTGATTGTAACGTCAGATTTAGATGAAACAAGTGATTATTCGACATCTGTTGTGGCAAATTACATCGCAAAGATATTATTGAGCGATCACGATCATCATTCGTATTTCAACTTTGAGAACGTATTGTTGGGAAAATCGACGATTATATAGTTTTTTATTATTTATGACTTAATGGAAAAGCCATTCAGACTTCTGAATGGCTTTTTCGCTTTCTTTCTATTCGTTAATACGTATCTTTTTATCGAAAGTTAGTTTCAAGATAAATAGAATTAAAGGGGATTTAATCTAACTATTAAGCAAGATGAAAGTTTATCTTAATTACTTAAGAAATAACTTAAAACTATTGATTTTTAATAAGTTAGTAATGTTTTGATGTTATTCTAATTATCAACGAAATAAAACCTCCTTAGTAGTGAGAGAAAACCTGCGCGGCTTTTTATTGTTAACTACTTATGAGTTATTTTGATTGAGGTGATAATAATGAAAAAACCTTGTCAAGGTCTAATGACTTTGACAAGGCTTTCTATATCTTGATAAGTTGATGATTAGATTACATCATACCTGGCATTCCGCCTCCCATAGGTGGCATAGCTGGCTCATCTTTCTTAATTTCTGTAACAACTGCCTCAGTAGTGATTAACATACCAGCAACAGATGCAGCGTTTTCTAATGCTACACGAGCAACTTTAGTAGGGTCAATAACCCCAGCTTCAATCATGTTTACATACTCATCTGTTTTTGCATTGTAACCGAAATCACCTGTTCCTTCTTTTACTTTTGCAACAACTACAGAACCTTCTCCACCTGCGTTGTGAACGATTTGGCGTAATGGTTCTTCTACAGCACGCGTTACAATCTTAACACCTGTAGCTTCGTCTGTATTCGTAGTCTCGATTGCTAAGTTAGTTAATGCTCTAACAAAAGCAACACCACCACCAGCAACGATACCTTCTTCTACAGCAGCACGAGTTGCATGTAAAGCATCATCTACACGGTCTTTAATTTCTTTCATCTCAACTTCAGAAGCAGCACCAACGTATAATACAGCAACACCTCCAGCTAATTTAGCTAAACGTTCTTGTAATTTTTCGCGGTCATAATCAGAAGTTGTCGTTTCGATTTGAGCTTTGATTTGGTTAACACGAGTTTTGATTTGCTCTGGATCTCCAGCACCGTTAACAATTGTTGTATTGTCTTTGTCGATAACAACTCTTTCTGCAGTACCTAACATTTCTAATGTAGCAGTCTCTAAAGTGATTCCTTGCTCTTCAGAAATAACTGTACCACCTGTTAAGATTGCGATATCTTGTAACATTGCTTTACGACGATCTCCGAATCCTGGTGCTTTAACAGCAGCGATTTTTAAAGATCCTCTTAAGCGGTTAACAACTAAAGTAGCTAATGCTTGTCCTTCTACTTCTTCAGAGATAATTAAGAATGGACGTCCAGATTGAGCAACTGGCTCTAATAAAGGTAAGATTTCTTGTAGGTTAGAGATTTTTTTCTCACATAATAAAATGTAAGGGTTCTCTAATTCCGCAATCATTTTGTCTGCGTTTGTTACGAAGTATGGAGATTGATATCCACGATCGAATTGCATTCCTTCTACAACGTCAACATATGTTTCAGTTCCTTTTGCTTCTTCAACAGTGATAACACCTTCTTTACCTACTTTTGAAAAAGCTTCTGCGATTAATGCTCCAATTGTATCATCATTGTTAGCAGAGATAGAAGCAACTTGTTTGATTTTTTCTGAAGAATCACCAACTTCTTGTGATTGGTCTTTTAAGTTTGCTACAATTCCAGCAACAGCTTTGTCAATACCACGTTTCAAATCCATTGGGTTTGCACCTGCAGCAACGTTTTTTAAACCTTCGCGAACGATAGCTTGTGCTAAAACTGTAGCAGTAGTTGTACCATCACCAGCAACGTCATTTGTTTTAGAAGCAACTTCTTTCACCATTTGTGCACCTAAGTTTTCGATTGGATCTTCCAATTCGATTTCTTTAGCAACAGAAACCCCATCTTTAGTTACATGTGGAGCTCCGAAAGATTTTTCTAAAACTACGTTACGACCTTTTGGTCCTAATGTTACTTTAACTGCATTTGCTAATGCATCAACACCTCTTTTTAAAGCGTCTCTTGATTCAATATCGAATTTAATATCTTTTGCCATTTTATTTATGTTTTGATGTCTTAAGCCTTAAGTCTTAAGGCGAATATGATTAAAAATTAAAAAAATAAGTTACTTTGTATTTGATACATTTTACTTATTGCAACTAAATTTAGATGATTGCTAAAATATCAGCTTCACGCATAATTAAGTAATCTTTACCTTCTAATTTTAATTCTGTTCCTGAATATTTTCCGTAAAGTACTTTGTCACCAACTGCAACTGTCATTGGCTCGTCTTTTTTTCCATTACCAACAGCAACTACAATTCCTTCTTGTGGTTTCTCTTTTGCTGAATCTGGGATGATAATTCCTGAAGCGGTTTTAGTTTCAGCAGGAGCAGGTTCAATAACAACTCTATCTGCTAATGGTTTAATGTTTAATTGTGACATATTTGTATATTTTATTTTAAATTGATGTTTTACAATTCAACGAAAAGCGTGCCAACAGCCAATTTCTGCCATTATGGATAAGTTAATTGTGGTTAAGAAAAATAAAAAATGCCAAGCTGTCAGACAACTTGGCATTTAAAGTAATTTTAGATTAGATTATTTTTTTATAATCAGTTTTTTTGTGAATTGTTCGTTACCCGTTTCAATTGAAACAAGGTAAACTCCATTTCCTAAATTGGATAAATTAACTTGTTGCGATTTAGAAGAATTCAATGTATTTGTGTAAACTGTTCTTCCTGCTAAATCTGTTACTGTAATTTTTCCGGTTGTGAATGATTTTGTGAACTCTAAATTGATAATTCCGATTGATGGATTTGGCGAAATAGTGGCTAAATCTTTTGAGCTAATCTCAGAAGTTCCTAACTTATTTGAGATCTCAAAATTTGTAGCATTTACTGCTAAGAAAACATTGTCAATTGCTCTAATCATTATACGAGCTTCTTTTGTTAAAGTAATATCAGCTGGAACTGTAAAATCATATTTTCCATTATTCGGAACAGATTCAGCTAAGACATAATCAAATGTTTTTCCTCCATCAACCGATAATAAGATTTTTACATTTTGTGTATCAATTTCGTTTGCATCAGTTCCTGCAACATCCCAAGTAATTGTAGCTGGATAGTTTTGTGTCCAATAATCATTCTCAGCTTGAGAAGTTACTTTGAATGGACCAATGTTTAAAAACTTTAATTGAATATCCTGTCTTGTAGTTAAGCCAACTTGAGTGTTATTGTCACGGACAGTTACTGAAAAGTTCATTTGTCGTGGAACTGATGGTATGACTTCCCAATTATTTTTTGGGTAGTCTGAAATGTTTGAAAGGTAATCGTTCGATTCAAATACTAATTTATTTAAAATAATTTTTTCTAAAGTTGGGAAATATCTTATTCCAGATGTTGTTGGAGAAAACGATCTAAAGCTTGGGCCTTGTGTATTTGTCGACAATGGAAGTAGGTTATTGATACTAGTTTCTGCTATTTCAGGATCTATTTGTTCCCATGTATAGGTTAACTGATCGTTGTTTGTATCATGAGCAGATATTTCTAAAGAGAAAGCTGTAGAGATAGGTATGTTATAAGTTGATTTTAAATTAGAATTAATTATAGGTGTTTCGTTTGTTGTTGAAATAAGTTGACCACAATTTACTTTTTTTAAATTATTACTAATTTCATTTATACTTCTACTATGGAAATATGGATCGCTATTTCGTTGTATGTTTGGAGAACAAATTCCCGCGTAGCCCATAATTGTAGATCCGCTTCCAGGTTCTACAGAACTTGTTAACGTGCGATTGCAATTATTATTTTGTGTATGATAAGCTCCAAGTTGATGACCAATTTCATGAGTTGTATAATCAATATCGAAAGATCTCCTATTGGAATTACTGTCCCTGTAGCGCCTCCAGCCTTATTACGGTTATTACAAACAGATGGTGTATATGCTAAACCATTAGAATTACGAATATCTTTTACATGGAAAAATAAATGGCCGATATCATAATTATCAACACCAATAATACTATTAGTAACTCGAATATTCTCTGATAGATTAAAATTAGAAGCTGATTCAGAATTTATATTTGGATCTTGAAAACTATCAGAATTTATAAAAAATAATTGATCTGTATTTGGTATTAATTCAAGGAATACTCCAACATCATTTTTTAAAATTCCATTTATTCTAGTTAAAGATAAATTTACTGCAGCTAAGATTGCAGCTTTCTTTTGCGATTCAGTTCCTGAACTTAAGTTTGCTTGTTCTATAATAAAATTAGAATATTCAGTAGTTGTAGTAATTGCAATTCGAAATTTTCTTAGTGAATTACTTTGTGTAATTGCCTTATTTGATTTGTTTAATTGTTCAAAATTTAAATTTTCTATTCCTAGAGCATTTTCATTTGGCTCTATGCTACATTTGAAATTATAAGCATTAACCAAATCACTTTTGTCATATATAATATATAAGTCTTTATTTTTTGTATAAGAATCAATTAATACAGTTTTATTTCCATCAGTTATTAGGCCATATAATCCAAATTGTGGAGAAAGACTAAAATTAATTCTTTCTTGAGGGTTATCTAAATTGTATCCTATAAATGATTTTATATCAGGGTATTTTATTTGTAACTCTGGCGATAAATTAGAACTCTCGGATATGCTATAATTTTTAAAACTTCCATTTGCAGTTGGAAATTTTAATAAAACGGTTGATTGATAGGAGTTTTTTAAATAATTAACTAAATCATTGTACTCTAAATTTAATTTAATTGATTTGGTTGGAGTATGAGCTCTAATAATAAGTTCTTCTTTAGGGATAATCCCTCTAGAATTAGTTGATTTCCAGAAGTTTTTTTGAGCAAATAAGTTTATACTAAATGTAAGATAAATAAGTAAATATGATACAAATATTTTCATATTATAGATTTTAATAAATTTAAAGATTATATAAACAAATTAAAAAAAAAGCCTCACAATTTGTGAGGCTTCATATATTTCTTTTTAAAAATTACTTCGCTGGCTGTGTTGGCTGAGCTGGTAATTGATTTTGATTTGCTCCATTTGCAGCAGGTTGTGCTGGTAAATTATTAGCTGGTGCAGTTACATTTTGCTTAATAGGTTTTATAGCATTTGGATTTTCATGTGTTGCACTTGCTCCAATAATTAATACAATTACTGCGATGAATAATCCCCATGTTGTATTGTCTAAGAATTTATTTGTTCTTTGAACTCCAAACATTTGGCTTCCACCACCGCCACCGAAAGTAGAAGATAATCCACCTCCTTTAGGGTTTTGAGATAATACAATTAATACTAATAATACGCATAAAATCATGATAATAACCATGAAAAACTGAAATAGTCCCATTTTATTATTTAGAGTTTTTTAAATTTTCAATTTCTTTAATTCGATTTGCAAATAAACTATTTTTTTCTGGATATTTCAAAATTAATATCTTATAAGCTTTAATCGCTTTGTCATATTTTTTTTGCTCAATGTAAATTTGAGCTAAAGTTTCGGTCATCAAATCTGAGTATTCTTCTGTGTTTTGAACAAAATTTGATGATGAGCTGACTGGTGTAATATCCGTTTTTTTCATCGGAACTATTTTTGGATTTTTTTCCAAGAAATCATCAATCAGTTTATATTTTATTTCTCTTTCTGCAATTTCTTGCTCTTCTTCAATCTCTTTTTGCGTTTTTGATTGAGAAGGAACTTTCTTTAACCAATCAGTAAAAGAAAATGTTGAATTATCTGAATTGTTTTCAATGAATTCTACTTTTTCCTCAATTACTTCAGGTTTAGAATTTTCAATGATTTCAATATTTTCAGTTAATTTATTTGTCTGTTCTTCTTTCTGATTATCTTCTATTGTTTCAATTATTTGCTGAGGTTCTGATTCTGTAATTTCGATTCCAGAAGTTTGTTGAACAGCATTTTTAATATCATTTTCAGAAGTTAACATTTCCTCTTTAGAAGAATTATTTTCTTCAACAAATTTGTTCGTGATTTCAGCAACTTCGTTCAATTCTTCATCCGAAATAAGATCAACTTCATCATCTGTTTTCAATTCAGATTCTTCTGTATCATTTTCTATCATTTCGTCAACAATAATATTTTCATTGATTTCTTCTGAATTTGATTCGGAAATAGTTTCAATTTCTTGATTTAATTCTTCTTCTATCGCTTTATCAATAACTTCTACAGTTTCATTATTATCTTCAATAATTTCAGAAGTAGAATTTTCTAAATTAGATTCAGAAATAGTTTCAGTTTGAATTTCTTTCTGAATCGGTTTGGAATTGATGTAATGATACAAATCAACGCGGTTGCTGCTATGAATTGAAGTTTTGTTTAGATAATCCTCAAAAGAAGGATGATTTTCTTTTTTCAAACCATAAAGTAACAAAGCGCGTAAAGTATAGAAATATGGATATTTCTCTACTTCTTTTTTAAGAAGCGGAATATCCGATCTTTCGACTTCGTACGGATGTGCTACTAAATATTCAATTCTGGTCATTGCTCAAATATAAGGTTATTTTTTTACCAATCCATCGCAATTGAAGCAAAAACTTGATCGCGAATATCATTAATAATTAGTGGAACAATAGTGGGTTCTACAGAACTTAAAATTGCATTTCCATCATATAATTGAAATGCAGAAAATGTTTTATCGTAACTTTTAGATTCATCTTTATTATTGATATATCTAACTTTTACATAAACTGTTAATCTGTTTTTAGCAGCAATATCATTGGATTGGATAGCTTCTGGAACAATATCATAACCCGTAATTTCACCTTCAATAATTAAATCTGAATTTTCGTTCGAGTTTAATTTTAATTTTGTTCTACTTCTGAAAATATCTTGAATCGCAATTGTTAAATCTTGACTTAAAGTAGGATTTTGTTGAGGTGCATAATTGGGAAAAGTTGCCACATAAATTGTGTTCCAATCTGGTTGGATTGCAGCTCCCGAAAGCGAATATTTTATACATCCTGTTAAGCTAAAAATAGCGAAAAGACTAAGGATGAATAGTTTTATTTTGTTCATACTTACAAATGATATTGTTTTATTTTGCGATACAATGTACGCTCAGAAATTCCTAATTCATCAGCAGCCATTTTACGTTTTCCTTTGTGTTTTTCGAGTGCTAATTTTATCATTTCCTTTTCGTTGTCTTGTAACGAAAGTGATTCTGGTTCTTCGATTGGGCTTACATCGTAAACATCGTTCGAATAATCGTATTGCGGTTGTTGATATGTAGGCGGATTTGGAGTAGAAGATGCTGTTACTAAATTGTATTGACTTGGAATAAAATCATTCTCAGACTCATTTTTATCTTGATAAACACGTTGAATTAATTCTTGTGTATTCCCATTCAAATCATCAACATTTTTGTGCTTTATCAAATCTAATGTTAAAGCGCGCAAATCGTTCAAATCTTTTTTCATATCCAATAAAACCTTGAACAATAATTCGCGTTCCATAAAATCAGAAGAATTTCCGTCTTTAGATTTGTTCGTAACGGTTAACATTGTAGAATTATTTGGTAATAATTCCATTATTTTTTCTAATGAAATTACGCGTTCTTTTTCAATAACAGAAACTTGCTCTGCAAAATTTCTCAATTGACGAACATTTCCTGGCCAAGGATAATTTGCAATATAATTTTGTGCTTCTGGAGAAAGCTCGATATGTGGCATTCTGTACTTATTTGCAAAATCTGAAGCAAATTTTCGGAATAATAAATTGATATCTTCTTTTCGATCTCGTAAAGCTGGAATATCTATTTGAACTGTATTTAATCGGTAATATAAATCTTCTCTAAATTTCCCTTTTTCAACAGCTTCTTTTAATTTTACGTTTGTAGCAGCAACAACTCTTACATTGGTTTTTTGTAATTCCGAAGAACCAACTTTCATAAATTCGCCCGATTCTAAAATGCGCAACAAACGTACTTGTGTTGCTAAAGGTAATTCTCCAACTTCATCTAAGAAAATTGTTCCACCATCAGCTACTTCAAAATAACCTTTACGAGTTTGTGTAGCGCCTGTAAAAGCACCTTTTTCGTGTCCAAATAATTCAGAATCGATTGTCCCTTCAGGAATAGCACCACAGTTAACAGCGATGTAATTATTGTGTTTGCGAGCAGATTGATTATGTATTATTTTCGGAATAAATTCTTTTCCAACACCACTTTCTCCAATAACAAGAACAGAAATGTCAGTAGGAGCAACTTGAATCGCTTTTTCTAAAGCACGATTCAAAGCTGCATTATTTCCAATGATTCCAAAACGTTGTTTGATAGTTTGTAAAGAATCCATTTTTTTATTTTTTAGGTTTTGGAAATTGAAATTTTCAATTTCATGAGTTTTTTTGATTTTGAAATGATTCTGAAAACTAAATTCAGAATGTTAGATAAATTAATCTTCTATCATTTCACCAATCAAAGTAGCCGTTGTACAGCTATTTGCTTTAACATTTACAAAATCTCCTATTTTAGTTCCTTCTACTTTTGGAAAAACTAAAACGGCATTTTGTGTGTTACGTCCATACCAGAAATTTTCGTCACGTTTAGAGTTTCCTTCGATCAAAACTTCATGAATTTTTCCAACATAACTATTCATTCTTTCTGCTGAATGTCTTTGTTGCATTTCGATGATTTCTTGTAAACGACGTTTTTTATCTTCTGGTAAAACATCATCTGGCATTTTTTTGTGTGCTGGTGTTCCAGGACGTTCAGAATAAGCAAACATATAACCGAAATCATATTTTACATATTCCATTAATGATAAAGTATCTTGATGTTCTTCTTCTGTTTCTCCACAGAAACCTGCAATCATATCGTGAGATAAGGCGCAATCTGGAACAATACGACGAATTTTATCAATTAATTCGAAATATTCTTCACGTGTATGTTGGCGATTCATTCGAGCTAAAACAGTTGTAGAACCTGATTGAACTGGTAAATGAATGTATTTACAAATATTTTTGTGCTTTGCCATCATTTCTAATACTCCTTCTTCCATATCTTGCGGATTAGAAGTTGAGAAACGTAAACGAATATTAGGGAATTGCGTAGCAACCATATCTAATAATTGTGCGAAATCAACAGCAGTTGCTTTTTGAATATCTGTTGCATTTTTGAAATCCTTTTTTGGTCCTCCTCCGTACCATAAATATGAATCGACATTTTGGCCTAAAAGTGTGATTTCTTTGTAACCTGATTCTGCTAATTCTTTACATTCATTGATGATAGAATGTGGATCACGAGAACGTTCACGACCGCGAGTGAAAGGAACAACGCAAAATGTACACATGTTATCGCAACCGCGAGTAATCGTTACAAAAGCAGTTACACCATTACCTCCTAAACGAACAGGAGAAATTTCGGCATATGTTTCTTCTTTTGATAATTGTACGTTTACCGCATCACGACCATCTTCAACGTCATTGATTAGATTTGGTAAATCACGATAAGCATCTGGTCCAACAACGATATCAACTAAATGTTCTTCTTCAAGAAATTTATGTTTTAAACGCTCGGCCATACAACCTAAAACTCCAATTTTAAGACCTGGATTTTGTTTTTTGATTGCGTTTAAAGTTCCCAAACGTTTACGAACAGTCTGTTCAGCTTTTTCACGAATAGAACAAGTGTTTAAAAGAATTAAATCTGCTTCGTCTACTTTTTGAGTGGTTTGATAACCTTCATTATTTAGAATAGATGCAACAATCTCACTATCCGAGAAATTCATTTGACATCCGTAACTTTCTAAGAATAATTTCTTGGTTGCATTACGAGTTGGAGCAGTCATTAAAGCTTCTCCTTGTCTTGCTTCATCTATATGTTTTTCTTCTGTATGCATTCTAAAATGGATATTTTATCGTGCAAAAATAATAAAACTATGTGACATATTGGCAGTAAAATTTTCTTTTGCATTTTATTAACATTTCGTAGATTTGAGAAAATCTAAAAAAATAAAAAACTATGGATGACAAAGTGAGACAAAGAATAGAAGAAATTAAGCAACGCGGAGTTAATGTTAACATCGGCGATATTTTTTCAAAATCATGGGAAATTTTTTCAGGTATCGCACTTTATGCGATTCTTGCAATAGTAATTGCATTTGTGATTAATTTTGCGATTAATTTCTTTTTAGGATTAGTGATTTCGGCACCAACAATGGTTATTAGTGATCCGTCAGATATTAATGAAGTGCTTTCAGAAGCTTCATCTCCTTTAGCATGGGCAGGTAATATTATTAGCATTGTAGTTTCAGCCGCTCTAGCTCCTATAACTGTAAGTGTTTTGACTATGGCTAAAAAATTTAATAAACATGAAAATCCTGATTTTTCAGATTTATTTGTTCATTATAAAGATGGAAAATTTGGCGTTATTTTTACAACATATTTAGCTGTTCAGTTTTTAGGATTGATAGGGGTTTTATTATGTATTATACCTGGAGTTATTTTTTACGTTACATCAATATTAGCAATTCCTTTTGTTTTATTTACAAATTTTACAACTACAGAAGCTATAAAATCAAGCGTCAGTATTTTGTTTAAA
Organism: Empedobacter brevis; assembly: GCF_965118635.1. Classification (GTDB taxonomy): domain Bacteria; phylum Bacteroidota; class Bacteroidia; order Flavobacteriales; family Weeksellaceae; genus Empedobacter; species Empedobacter brevis_A. The sequence goes on from NZ_CBCPHV010000003.1 coordinate 165,015, forward strand.
AATTTTGGAACTGCTTTTCTTTTTTGTTTAGCTTGTTTTGGTGTAGCAATTTTAGGAGTTTTGGCTTGTGGAGTAGGATTATTGGTAGCAATACCTTTGATATCGATTGCAACATATGTTTTGTATGAGACAATTATAGGAACAGATGACGATCAACAATCAGAAATAGACCAAATCGGAACAGATATTTATAAGGATAATCCTTACATGAAATAGATAAAATTATGAGGCAGTTGAAATCATTTTTTGGCTGCTTCATTTTTTTGTTATTAATTTTGCAGAAATTTTTTAAGAAAACAATATGTCTAAAAATCTCGTTATTGTTGAGTCCCCAGCAAAAGCTAAAACCATTCAAGGTTTTTTAGGTGATGATTTTATCGTGGAATCAAGTTTTGGTCACGTGGTCGATTTACCAAAGAAAGGAATGGGAATCGAAATCGAGAATCATTATAAGCCAATATACGAAGTAACACCTGATAAAAAGGAGGTTGTAAGTAAACTAAAAAAATTATCTTCTAAAGCCCAAACAGTTTGGTTAGCATCCGATGAGGACCGCGAAGGAGAAGCTATTTCTTGGCATTTGTATCATGTTCTTGATTTAAAAAAGAAGGATACAAAGCGTATTGTTTTTAATGAAATTACAAAAAAAGCAATTCAGCATGCTGTCGAAAATCCACGTCAGATTGATATAAATTTAGTTGATGCACAACAAGCGCGTCGCGTTTTGGACAGATTAGTAGGTTTTGAAATGTCTCCAATTTTATGGAAAAAAATAAAACCGGGATTATCTGCAGGTCGTGTTCAATCAGTTTCTGTTCGATTAATTGTCGAGCGTGAAAAAGAAATTCAGAATTTCGTTCCAGTATCATCGTACAAATTCATTGCGATTTTCGAAACAAATGAAGGAAGAACATTAAAAGCTGCTTTAACAAAAGAATTTTTAACGTTAAAAGAAGCCGAAGATTTCTTAGAAACATGTGTAGGAGCAGATTTCAAAGTGAATGATTTACAAAAGAAACCTGCGAAACGTACACCTTCAGCACCTTTTACAACATCAACTTTACAACAAGAAGCATCTCGTAAATTAGGTTTTTCTGTTTCGAGAACGATGCGCGTTGCACAACAATTATACGAATCTGGACATATTACCTATATGAGAACAGATAGTGTGAATTTGTCTGATGATGCTTTAGCTGCAGCAAAAACAGAGATAGAATCTGCTTATGGAAACAAATATGTTGAGATAAGAAAGTATAAAAATAAAAATTCTGCTGCACAAGAAGCCCACGAAGCTATTCGACCAACACATTTCGAAAATCACTCAATTAATGCAGACGATTCTATGCGAAAATTGTATGATTTAATTTGGAAAAGAACAGTTGCTTCTCAAATGGCAAATGCAGAATTAGAACGCACAATCATTGATATTGATAACAACAAAAATCAATTTATTTTTCAAGCAAAAGGAGAAGTAATTGTTTTTGATGGATTCCTAAAAGTTTATCAAGAATCTCGTGATGAAGATGATGCAGATGATGATAAAGTATTATTGCCAAGTGTAAAAGTAAATGAAAGTTTAAAAGCTGATGAAATAAACGGAACAGAACGTTTTTCTCGTCCGGCGGCTCGTTATACAGAAGCATCTTTGGTAAAAAAATTAGAAGAATTAGGAATTGGTCGTCCTTCAACTTATGCACCAACGATTTCTACAATCCAAAACAGAGGTTATGTTGAAGTTGGTGAATTGGATGGTCAAGAACGAAAATACAATACATTAACGTTAATCGATAATCAAATAAAGAAAGAACAACAAAAAGAAATTTTTGGTGCTGATCGTCGTAAATTAATGCCAACAGATATAGGAATTGTGGTAAATGATTTCTTGGTTGATTATTTTACGAATGTAATGAATTATGATTTTACAGCGCGTGTCGAAAATAGTTTTGATGAGATTGCAGAAGGTAAATTAAATTGGGCAAATATGATTGATGAATTTTATAAGAAATTTCATCATGTTGTAGAAGATGTTCAAGAAAATGCTGATCGTGCAACTGGAGAACGCGAGTTAGGAAATGATCCAGTTTCAGGTAAAAAAGTTCATGCACGTATTGGACGTTTTGGACCAATGATTCAGATTGGAGAAGCAGAAGACGAAGAAAAACCACGTTTTGCAAGTCTTCAAAAACATCAATCTATTCATAATATTACGTTAGAAGAAGCTTTGAAATTGTTTGAATTACCAAAAACTTTAGGCGAATATAAAGCGCATGAAGTGGAAGTAAATATCGGACGTTTTGGACCTTATGTGAAATTTGATGATAAATATATTTCAATTCCTAAAGAGGAAGATCCGATGGATTTATCATTTGATCGCGCAGTTGAATTAATTGAAGAAAAATTAAAAGCCGATGCGCCAATTGCACAATACGAAGGTTATGATGTAACGAAAGGAAAAGGACGTTTCGGACCGTTTATCAAATGGAATGAATGGTTTATTAATGTTCCAAAAAAATACGATTTCGATCATTTATCACAAGCTGATATTATAGAATTAATCGAAGATAAAAAACGCAAAGAATCTGAACGTGTTGTGCGCGAATGGCCAGAACAAGAAATACGTTTAGAGAAAGCGCGTTGGGGACGTTTCAACTTAATTCAAGGGAAAATAAAAGTTGAATTACCAAAAGAAACTAATCCAGAAGCGTTGACTTTGGCTGAGGTAGAAAAACTAATTGAAGCAGCAAAACCGAAAAAGAAAGCTGCAGCTAAAAAAGCACCAGCAAAAAAGACAACGGCAAAGAAAACGACAACAAAAAAAACAACGACTAAAAAGTAATGTACAACGACTTTTTAAAACCCGTTTCTGAAGAATTACAAGATTTTGCTAAATCTTGTAATTCTTTTGCGTTAGGACAAACCATAAAATTTCAAAAAGATATTATCGAATTAGACGAAAAATCTAAAGATAAAATCGCAATTATTGGTGTAACAGAATCTCGTTCAAAACAAAAAGATTTGATTGAAGATGTAGATTTTAGTCTTATTCGTACACAATTGTACGAATTACAAATGGGAAATTGGTCGATAGATTTGTACGATTTCGGAGATGTTATTTATTATGATGATAAAACAGAAACCGAAAAAATTTTCAAAGAAGTAATAAACGGATTAATTCGTGATGGATATATTGTTGTTATCCTAGGAGGAAATCCAAGTTTAGGTTATCAACAATATCGCGCTTATGACAATATTGTGGATAAAGTATATTATCTAACGATTGATCATAAATTACGATTAGAAAAGGACGAATTACAAACAACTGAAGATAATTATTTAACAAAAATTATTTCCAACGAACCTTTTAATTTATTGGATTATACAAATATTGGTTTTCAAACTTATTTTGTTGCGCAAGAAAAATTAGATTTATTGGATCAATTAAATTTTGATTTAGTTCGTTTAGGAGTGATTTCAGAAAATGTAAAAGAAGTAGAACCATATTCGAGAGATGTAAATGCAGCTTTGTTAAATTTATCGAGTTTGCAAGGATCTGATTTTTCTTCTTCAAAAAACATGACACCAAATGGGTTTACATCACGTGAAATATGTGCCTTAACAAGATATTTAGGATTCAGCAATAAATTGACATCACTTTACGTTTGTGATTATGTTGAGAATTATAAGAAGCTAGATCATATACTTGTTGCACAGATGATTTGGTATTTTATTGATGGAAAAAATCATTCTCCAGAAATAAAAAGTTTTGATGATACACAATATTTCGAGAAAATTTTTGTTCCTACAGAAGGATATAATTATATTTTTTATCGAAATGTATTCACCAATCAACTGTGGATCGAAATAGATAATACGGTTGATGGAGAACGAAAATTTGAAATTATTTCGTGTTCAGAAAAAGATTATGAACAAGCCTTGAATGGAGAAATACCAAACAGATGGTGGAAGTATTTCAAAAAATTTTATTAAAAAATAAAGAACAATTATAAAAATCAATTAATAAAATGCCTTAATTTGTAGCCTTATTAATTGAGAACTAAAAGTATAAAAACCTGTATAAAAATAAATCTATAACAGAATGAATAGAATTTTGGTAAGTGCATTGTTGCTATCTCTTTCTTTATCATCATGTAAAATGTTGAAGAACAGAGGGAGTAGTGATAGAAATGATGGACAAATAGTTTCGAAAACATCTTCGGCTTGGACGCCAGTTCGTCCAAAAGGAATGGTTCCGATTCCGAGTGGATCGTTTGTTTTAGGACAAACCGATTACGATTTTACAAAAACAAATGACGCTCCAGTTAAAACTGTTACTGTTACAGGTTTTTTTATGGACGATACAGAAATTACAAATTCAGAATATCAGATTTTTGTAAATTATGTAAAAGATTCTATCGCACGCACTGCTTTGGCAAATAAAGCAGAAACTTTAGGTTTCGATCCAATGAATCCTTCTACTGATAATGATGGAATTGGAGCATATGCATATATTTCAGGATCTGCAGACGGAGAAGGAACTCCGTATGATGAGTATCTAAAAAATAGCAATACAGGTAGAGATGGGCAATCATTAGATGCGAAGAAATTAAACTGGAAACAACGTTTAGAATGGGATAAATATAAATACCCAGATGTTGATTACGCAGAAGTAATGGAGGGAATGTATTATCCTCCAGAAGAACGTATGAATGGAGAAAGACGTATTGACACACGTAAATTAAACTATTCTTATGTAACTATAGATCAAACTGCAGCTGCAAAGAAACGTGGAACTTTCCGTGTTGATTTTCGTAAAGAATTTAGTTTAAATATTTACCCTGATACAACAGTTTGGGTAAGAGATTTTAACTATTCATACAATGATCCTATGCATCAAGATTATTTCTGGCATAAAGCTTATGCAGATTATCCTGTTGTAGGTGTTAATTGGAATCAAGCAACTGCTTTCTGTGATTTCCGTACAAGATATCACAATAAAGCATTGAATAGTAAAAAGAAAAGAGGAAGTCAAGTTAAAGTTATTAGCTACCGTTTACCTACGGAGATTGAGTGGGAATATGCAGCGAAAGGTGGCTTAGAAAATGCTCCTTATCCTTGGGGAGGACCATATTTAACGGATGACAGAGGATGTTATTTAGCAAACTTTAAACCTAAACGTGGAGATTATTTAGAAATCAACGATGGGAAGAAAACAGGTTATATGTATACAGCTCCAGTAAAAACATTCAGAGCGAATGGATATGGATTGTATGATATGGCTGGTAATGTAGCTGAATGGACAAGTTCACCATATAACAGATCGTCTTATACAATGTCATCAACGCTTAATCCGTCAATAACAATGTCTGGAGAAGTAAACAGAAGTGTAAGAGGAGGTTCTTGGAAAGATGTTGGATATTTATTAATGGTATCATCACGTGATTGGGAAAACAAAGATTCTGCAAGAAGTTTCATCGGTTTCCGTACAGTACAATCTTTTCCAGAAGGATCAAAAATAAATTTTAGAAAAACCAAATAACCTATTTTATAAAACAATAAATTAAAAGCACTCATATGGCAGTACAAGCTTCAAAACAAGAACGTCTTACAAATTTTTTGTATAATTTCTTTGCCGCAGTAGTAATTATCGGGGCATTATGTAAAATTACACACACGAATTTAGGACCATTATCAGCCAATTTAATATTAACAATCGGATTAGTAGCTGAAGCATTCGTTTTCTTATATTCAGCATTCTTTGATAAACCAGAAGGAAGTTACCAATGGGAAAAAGCTTACCCAGAATTATTAAATGGTGAGCCAGTACAAAGAAAAACTGCAGCTGTTGCAACAGCGGGGAATAATTTAACTGCAGAATTGGATAAAGTTTTAGCAGATGCTAAATTAGACAAAGAAGTTTTCGAAAGATTACGCGGTTCTTTAGATAAATTTGGTTCAGCTGTAAATGAATTAAATACGACAACAAGTGCTGTAGCTTCAACAGAACAATATAGCAATGAGATTGCAAAAGCATCAACTAATATCAGCCAGTTAAATGCTGTTTATGCAGAGCAAATTATCAATAGCCAAAAACAAGTAGAATTAAATAAACAATTTATCGAAGAAATGCAAAAATCTTCAGGTAGTTCAGAGCAATTCTTAAAAGAAATGCAAGAACTTTCTGCAAATATTAATGCATTAAACAAAGTATACGGAGGTATGCTTTCAGCAATGAAAAATAACTAATTCATTGTTTCGATAAATTAACTAAATTATTCATTAATTCTATAAATTATTATGGCAGGAGGTGGTAGATTAACCGGACGTCAGAAGATGATTAACCTGATGTATCTCGTGTTCATTGCGATGATGGCTTTGAACGTGGATCGTGAGGTTTTAAGATCTTTTGAAACTATAAATACTTCTTTAGAGTCGACAACGACTTTAACGAAAACAAATAATGATACCTTCTATGGTCAAATTGATCTAAAAGCGAAGGATGATCCAACTTATGCAAAAACGCAAGCGGAAGCTGCAGAAGTTAAGAAGCAGACAAATGATTTTGTAACATATATTGATGGATTGAAAAAAGAATTAGCAGGTGCTGATTTTGTTTCAGGATCAGAAGATACAGATTACAATGCATTGTCAAATACAGAACCAATTGTTTCCTTATTTTTTAAAGGAAAAGGAGGTGATAAAGGAAATGAAAAAGCACAAGAATTTACAAATAAGATTGATGCTTTCAGAAATTTCTTGATGAATTTTGCAAAACAAAGTCCAGATGCTAAAAACGCAGAAGCTCGTATAAATGAGTTTTTTGGAACGACATCAAAATCTAATAAACAAAGCTGGATTCAAGAAAAATTCTATGATCAACCAATGGTTGCATCTTTAACAAATTTATCTAAAATGCAGATGGATGCCCGCACAGAAGAGGGAAATCTTGTAAGAGCATTATTATCTGGTAAATTAGAAGAGAAAATAGAATTAGATGCTTTCCAAGGTTTATTCTTATCTCCTGGTGTTGTGAAAGTTGGAGACGAAGCTGTATTGAATGTTGTTTTAGGTGCTTATGATAATTCTATTAAAGGATCTGTTTCTACAAGTGTTGGTAATGCAACTGTTGTAGATGGTAAAGCTTCAATTAAATTGAATACTTCAACTGTAGGAATGCACCAATTAACAGGTAATATTTCATATGTTTCGAATGGACAAACTAAAACAGTTAAAATTGCACCTTCAACTTATCAAGTTGTCGCACAAACATTAGATAAAAAAGCTGCTGAAATTATAGAGAAAGATCCAACAGGAGGTTCTATTGTAGCTGATAATTTACGTGTTGTTTACCGTGGAGTATCTAACCCTATTTCTGCAACAATTAACGGAGCGAATGGACCAGTTAGTTTAAATGTTTCTTCAGGTAACGCTTCAGGAGCAGGAGCTAACAAATGGAATTATACTGCTGGAGGAGGAAACGAAGTTGTATTTACAGCTTCAGCAAGAGCTAGTTCAGGAAAAACATTATCAGTTCGTGAAACATTCCGTATCAAACCAGTTCCACCAGCACGTGGTGTAATTTTAGGAAAAACGAGTCCTGGAATTCCAGACAATGGAATTGCTGCACAAACAATTCGTGTAGATTGGCCAGATTTCTTATTCCCAATTTCTGGAGAAGTAACATCATTTAATGTTAAAGTTCCTGGTCAAGCAACAGTAAGAGTTTCTGGAAATAAAATGTCAGGAGCAGCTGGAGCAATTTCGAAAGCGAAAAAAGGTGATATAATTGGTGTATTCGATATTAAATATCGTACAAACTCTGGAGGAACTGGAGAAGCATCATCAATTGCAATTCAAGTACAATAATTAAAAAGTAAAAAATAACAATATGAAGTATCTTTTGTTAGGTTTAATGAGTTTCTTCTCAACCCTTACAATGGCGCAAAATGTTCTAAATGCTGTTTCACCAGAACAGTTAAGAAGAGATCGCGAAAATAAAACAAGAGTTGATGAGGCTGGAGATACTGTAAGTACAGCACAAGATCCAATGAAATATGGTTTTATCGAAGATAAAGATGTTTTATGGTCAAAAGTTGTATGGGAAGTGATCGATCTAAATGAACGTCTTAATCAACCTTATTATAAATCAGGTGATGAATTGGTTCAGAATTCAAAATCATTATACGATGTATTAGTGGATGGAGTTCGTAGCAAAAAAATCAAAGAGGTTTATGATGATGAGTTCTTTCAGACGAAAATGACGTATGAGCAAATCATGGCGCGTAATGAAAAGAAAGATACGCAACAATATTACTATGATATGGTTGCAGCTGGTGAAAAACCAGACGATGCTGCTATTTTCAATTATAAAATAAAGTCTGATGATATTAAAATGATCAAAACGAAAGGTCTTTGGTATATCGATCGTCGTTTAGGAGAATTAAAATATCGTTTGCTAGGATTAGCAATTATGGGACCTGATGCGCAATCATTAGGAACTGAATTTACGGACGGTACATTTGTTGATTTGTTTTGGATTTGGTATCCAGATGCGCGTAATGTCTTAGTAAACGCTACAGTATTCAATCCGAGTAATTCTAACTCTGCCATTTCGTTTGATGAAATGTTAAATGCAAGACGTTTTAGCTCTATTATTTATAAAGCACAAACAATGTACGGAACGAAAATGATTGATGATTACATTCCAAATGATGCAAAAGGTCAATTAGAAGAACATCACAAAATTAGAAATTCTATTATTCAGACAGAAGCTGATATGTGGAATTATTAATTCAATGTTATAAAACAAAAAATCCAGTCAATTGACTGGATTTTTTGTTTATGTATTTATTGTATTTATAAGAATTTAACTTTCTAAAATCTAAAATCTAAAATCTAATTCGCATCTCCTTTTTCAATTCCTTCCACTATTTTTTCTTCTACTTCAATCTTTTCATCATGATCTAATTTCATTTCTCCCGAATCATCATCACTGCGTAAAACAACTTTTATACTAATCGGAAAATGATCAGAACCTATGTTTGGTTCTCTTATCATATCAACTAATCTAAATTGAGAACTTAAGAAATAATGATCCAAAGGCCAACGTAAAAACCAATGATGAGCATGAAAAGTATTGAACATTCCTCGTCCTCGACGTGGATCCAATAACTGGGATGTTTTCAAAAATAAACGTGTTGTTCGGCTCCAAGCAACATCATTCAAATCTCCAAAAACAATACACGCTTTTCCATATTCTTTTGCTTGTTTACCAATGATCAAAATCTCAGCATCGCGTTCAGTACTTTCTTTATTTTCTTGCGGAACAGGTGGAGTAGGATGTAATCCATACAAACGTACAATTTCATTATTATATTCAACATCAACAATAATTGAAGGGATTTCCGCACTGATTAAATAATTAATTTCTTGGTGTTTTATAGGTAATTTTGAATAAAATAATAATCCGTAAGTATTTTCCAACGGAACTTCTATTTTATATTCAAAATCTTTAGTTGCATCTTTTATTTGGTTCATCCATTCCTTGTTCGTTTCTAATAAAAAAACAATATCAGGATTTCTTTTCTTAATTAATTCAACCAAATTTTGATATTTTGTATTGTCTTGCAAAACATTATAAACTAACAAATCCAACGATTTTTCATTTGGTTTTAAATCCACTTTATCAATCATTTTTTTACCAAATGGAGAATAAGGAATAATTACCCAAAGCAAATAAATCGCAGTTAGAATTAAAGCAACAAATAAACTAATTGTAAGAGGGGTTTTCTCAACGAAAATAAATAATACACAAGTTGCAATTACTATAAGAAATTTCTGAAAGCGTGGATAATCAAAAACACGAACCGTCCAATGCGAATGTTTAATGAATGGAATAATGACAGAAATGATAATAAGACAAGAGATTACAGTATAAAAAATTTGCATAAGTTGATTGATTTTTGAATAAAGATAAGTAAAACCGAAACATTATTTACCTTTGTAAACAAATTTTAGAAATTGAAAAATATAGAATATATTATCGTTGGTCAAGGTGTTGCTGGAAGTTGTATGGCGATGAAATTGTTGCAGGAAAAGAAATCCTTTATTGTAATAGATAACCATTTTCATAAAGCTTCATCGATTGCGGCAGGAATTTTTAATCCAGTTGTACTAAAACGTTTTTCTATTGTTTGGAATGCTACAAAACAAATCGAAAGATTGCGCGAAGTTTTTGGTGAATTTGAACATTTATTGAATAAAAAATATATCTACAATTTCCCAGTTTATAGAATTTTTAATGATGAACAAGAGAAAAAAACGTGGCTGAAAAAAGCAACAACTAATCCAGATTTGATTGATTATTTATCAACAAATACAGAACAATTGAATCTTTTTTCTTCTATAAATTCTCCCATAGGTTCTGGCGAAGTTTTGCATACAGGTCGAGTTGACTTGACAAATCTTTTGGCTGATTTTAAAAATTATTTAGTCGAAAATGATTTATTTCTTGATGAAACTTTTGATTTTAATGAATTTAAATTGAATGATAATCAAACGAGCTATAAAAATATAAACGCAAATAAAATAATTTTTGCAGAAGGTTATAATATTTTAAACAATCCTTATTTCAAGAATTTACCAGTTATTGGCGTAAAAGGAGAAGTTTTAAAAATAAAAACAGAAGCTATTTTACCTGAAGCTGTTGTGAAAGGAAAAGAATTTTTGATGCCTTTAGAAAATAATCAATATTTTGTTGGTGCAACTTACGATCGAGATTCTGTGAATTATGAAATTACAAACGAAGCAAAAGACTATTTAGTGAATGGAGTAAAACAGTTTTTGAATGATGATATAAATGTTATGGAACAAAATGCTTCAATTCGTCCAACAGTTATCGATCGTCGTCCGATTATCGGAGCGCATCCAACATATCAACAATTAATTTGTTTGAATGGAATGGGAACGCGTGGAACAATGTTGGCGCCTGTAATGGTCGATGATTTGTACGAATTTTTAGAGAATAATCAACCAATCGATAAAGAAGCAGATATTGCACGTTTTTATGATCGATTTTAAACTATTTTGAATGAAAAATTTTAACATAATAATATTTGCAATTCAGCTTGCAGCAAGCATTTTATTATTTTTAGGAATTCAACAATTTTACGTTTTAGCAGAATTAGATTTAATTGAATTAATTCATTCAATGGGAAAAGATAATTTTGCCTTTTTAGTTAGAAAAAGTGACGAATTCGGAATCAGCGAAAAGCTGAAACATTTGCATACAATGAAAACTATTTTGAGTTTTGTAGGAATTGTTTTCGCTTATATATTATGTTCAGTGATCAATTACAAACGAAATTATGATTGGAAAATAGCAACTACAATTGTTGCGATTTGTTTTCTTGTTTTTCAATTTAGATTAATCAATCTTCCGATTAATTTTATTTCAACCAAAAATCTTGTGTTATCTTATTTTGTACCGGCAACTTTTTCGATTTTGATCAGTTTTGGATTATATTTTTTGAGCTATAAAATAAAAGTTAAGAATTAATTTTAGTAAAACAGATTAGCAATAAAATTAGATATTCCATAAATGAAAAAATTTGGTAAATCAGTTGATTTATTAGGATTTGAAATATCATAATTCACTTTCCCGAAATTTGGATTAGTTAGATCTATTTTTCTATTTATTGGAATTAGTTTTAAAGATTTCTCGAAATTAGCGTTATAAACAAAATGATTCAATTGATTAAAATTTGTCGTTTGTTTAGTGTACAAAGAATCAATTTTTAACGTATAATTTTGAGAGAATGATTGTGTTGAAATCATTACTAAAAAGAACAATGCAATATACTTTCTCATAATAACTTGCTTATATTTAGTTGAATATACACTATTTTTCTAATTTAATCTTTCCTTTTTTCAGTTATCTTACAAAACCTTAAAGCGTTAAGTTTTCATCTAACAAAAAACATTGTATTTTTGCAAAATGTTATTAGTACAAAATTTAGGAGTTTATTTTGCGGGTAGATATTTATTCGAAAACGTTTCGTTCCGCATCAACAAAGGAAACCGTGTTGGTTTGGTAGGGAAAAATGGAGCAGGGAAATCTACTTTGCTTAAAATTTTAGCCAAAAGTCAGCAATCTTCAGAAGGTGAAGTTGTTTACGAAGGCGACGTTACAATCGGTTATTTATCACAAGATATTGATTTTGTACAAGGAAGAACGGTTTGGCAAGAAGCTGATTCTGCTTTTGAACAATTGGTAGAAATACAAGAACGTATAGATTTTGTAAACAAAGAATTAGCCGAAAGAACAGATTATGATTCGGATGAATATGGAAAATTAATTGAAGATATTTCACATTTAACTGAACGTTTTGGTCTTTTAGGTGGTTACACAAAAGATGCTGAAATTGAACAAATTTTAATCGGTTTAGGATTCAAAAGTTCAGATTTTCATCGTTCAACAGACGAATTTTCTGGAGGTTGGAGAATGCGAATTGAATTAGCAAAGCTATTGTTACAAAAACATGATGTAATGCTTTTAGATGAGCCGACGAATCACTTGGATATCGATTCGATTGTTTGGTTAGAAGATTTCTTAAAAGATTATCCTGGAGCTGTTGTATTGGTTTCGCACGACCGTCAATTTTTGGATAATGTAACCAATCGTACCATTGAAATTGCGAATCGTCATATCTCAGATTTTAAAGCGAATTATACACGTTATTTAGAATTGCGTGAAGATCGTCGTGAAAAATTAGAGCAAGCGCAGAAAAATCAAGAACAAATGATTAAGCACACGGAAGATTTAATTTCTAAATTCCGTGCAAAAGCGAACAAAGCTTCAATGGCGCAATCATTAATCAAAAAATTAGATAAAATAGAACGCATCGAAATCGAGAATGATGATGTTACAAAAATGAATATCCGCTTTGTGGATGCAATTCAGCCAGGTAAAATTATTTTCGAATTAGATGATGTTGGTGTTGCTTTTGGTAATCATCAAGTTTTTGATCATGTTTCGTTTTATGTGAATCGTGGAGAGAAAATAGCATTTGTTGGTCAAAATGGACAAGGAAAAACAACTTTATCGCGTGCAATTATTAATGAACAAGAACATTCAGGGAAAATAAAACACGGACATAATGTAGAAATCGGATATTTTGCTCAAAACCAAGCGCATGTTTTAAATGATAAATTAACTGTTTTAGAAGAAGCAGAAAATTCCGCAACAGAAGAAACGCGTAAACATGTTCGCGATTATTTAGGAGCATTTATGTTTGGTGGAGAAGCTGTAGAGAAAAAAGTTTCAGTGCTTTCTGGAGGAGAACGAAATCGTTTGGCATTGTGTAAATTATTGTTGCGTCCATTCAATGTATTAATAATGGATGAGCCGACGAATCACTTGGATATTGTTTCGAAAGAATTATTGAAAAAAGCTTTACAAAAATATACAGGAACATTAATTTTAGTTTCTCACGATCGTGAATTTTTAGAAGGTTTAGTGGATAAAGTTTTCGATTTCCGTAATGGACAAGTGAAAGAATATCTTTCTGGAATTGATGATTATTTAGCGCAAGTTAAAGCAGGAAGTTTCCGTGAAGTAGAGAAAGGAAATTTAGCCGCTCCTAAGGAAGAAAAGCCGATTGAAGTAAAAGTAGAACAAGCAAAAAGAGTTTTATCTTTTGAGGAAGAAAAAGAGCAAAAACGTCTTAAAAATAGATTGTCAAGAATCGAATCAGAAATCTCTGACTTAGAAACGAAAATTGCCGATCTAGAAAACAAGTTGCATGCAGGTTCGCAAACACAACAAGAATTAGATAAATATTCTAATCTTAAAAATGATTTAGATAAAAAAATGTTAGAGTGGGAGGAAGTTTCCGAACAAATTTTCTAACATAAAGAAAATAGAAAAAAGAAAGTGCTGCATTTTGTAGCACTTTTTTTGTAAATTATTTTTTAGAAGAACACAGCATGTATAAAGAATCCTTTTTACCAATTATATCAAAACAACCAAAAGTCTTAATTTTAGGTTCCTTGCCAGGTGATTTATCATTAGAAGTCAATCAATATTATGGACATCCTCGCAATAGATTTTGGAAAATAATGTTTGAAATTTTTAATTCAAAATTTTCAGAAGATTATCAAGTAAGGAAACAGCTTATTTTACGGAACAATTTAGCGCTTTGGGATGTTGCACATTCGGCTGAAAGAAAAGGAAGCATGGATGTAGATATGAAAAATGTTGCACCAAATTCAATCGATGAATTATTGAAAGAACATTCCACAATCGAGAAAATAATTTTCAATGGAAAGAAATCAGAACAATTATTTTGGAAATATTTCGACGAAAAATCAACAATAAAATATATTTCTTTGCCAAGTACAAGTCCAGCAAATGCTCGATTTTCTTATGAACGATTAGTTGAAATTTGGAAAAATTCGATTATTTAAGATGATTTATAGTATGATTAAAATAATTTTATTGATAAAATGAAAAAATATTTTAGTACTTAAAATTTTTATGATGAGAAACTTAGCTTTTAATGTGAAATAATTATGAAAAAAATGTTTCCTAAAAGTTTTGTAATTAAAAAAGCTGTCCTATATTTGCACTCACAATCGCGGGAATAGCTCAATTGGTAGAGCGTCAGCCTTCCAAGCTGAATGTTGCGGGTTCGAGTCCCGTTTCCCGCTCTAACTTTTATAAGTTGGATGCCTTGGTGGTGGAATTGGTAGACACGCAGGACTTAAAATCCTGTGTCCATTAGGACGTGCGGGTTCAAGTCCCGCCTGAGGTACTACAAAGCTCAAGAATTTATTTTCTTGAGCTTTTTTTGTTTTTAATAAATCTGAAGTTTTAGAAAACTTTCTAACTAAACTGGGATATTTTTTTAGATGATATATAGAAGCTATAATAAATAAACAAAAAAACCACCTAAATAACTTTAGATGGTTTTTGAAAATTATAAGTTGTAATAAATTACTTATTCATAGAAATTAAAAACTCTTCGTTAGAGCGTGTATGCTTGATACGATCGTGTAAGAATTCCATTGCTTCTACAGGATTCATATCCGACAAATGGTTGCGAAGAACCCACATCAATTGTTGTGTTTTGTCGTCTAATAACAAATCATCTTTACGCGTAGAAGAACTTACTAAATCAATCGCAGGGAAAATACGTTTATTCGAAATCTTACGATCCAATTGTAATTCCATGTTACCTGTTCCTTTAAATTCTTCGAAAATAACTTCGTCCATTTTAGAACCTGTATCAATCAATGCAGTTGCAATAATTGTAAGAGAACCTCCATTTTCGATATTACGAGCTGCTCCAAAGAAACGTTTTGGTTTGTGTAACGCATTTGCATCAACACCACCCGATAAAACTTTTCCAGAAGCTGGCGAAACAGTATTGTAAGCACGAGCCAAACGCGTAATCGAATCTAAAAGAATTACAACATCATGTCCACATTCTACCATACGTTTTGCTTTCTCTAAAACGATGTTTGCAACTTTCACATGACGATTAGCTTCTTCATCAAACGTAGATGCAATCACTTCTCCGTTTACAGAACGTTTCATATCCGTTACCTCTTCAGGGCGTTCATCAATTAATAAAACAATCAAATAAACTTCGGGATGATTTTGTGCAATTCCGTTCGCAATATCTTTTAATAATGTTGTTTTACCTGTTTTTGGAGGAGCTACAATCATTCCACGTTGACCTTTACCTATTGGTGTAAATAAGTCAATCACGCGATTTGATAAAGA
Source organism: Empedobacter brevis (assembly GCF_965118635.1). Taxonomy (GTDB): domain Bacteria; phylum Bacteroidota; class Bacteroidia; order Flavobacteriales; family Weeksellaceae; genus Empedobacter; species Empedobacter brevis_A. The sequence goes on from NZ_CBCPHV010000003.1 coordinate 180,799, forward strand.
TTTAGAATTACTTAAATTGAATTTTTCGTTAGGGAAAAGTGGAGTTAAATGCTCAAAAGCAATACGATCTCGTACATAATCTGGCGTACGACCGTTGATTTCTTTGATTTTGATTAAAGGAAAATATTTCTCACCTTCTTTCGGTGGACGAACTTCTCCTGTAATTGTATCTCCTGTTTTTAATCCAAATAATCTAATTTGAGATTGAGAAACATAAACATCATCTGGCGATGATAAATAATTGAAATCAGAAGAACGTAAAAAACCATAATTATTATCTGGCAAAATCTCTAAAACACCTTCAGTTTGAATGATACCATCAAATTCATAATTCGCAGCGCGATATTTATTTTTTTGATTTTGATTGTTGTGGTGATTATTTTGTTGAGATTGTTCGTTTTTATTACGATTATCAGCTTGATTATTCTTCTTCTGATTATTATTTTTTTTCAGATCTTGGCTTTTATTAGCTCGATCCTGAAATTTATTAACGCGAGGATTGCTTTCTTCTTTTTTTTCTGTTTCTGTAGAAGTATTTTCAACTTTTTCAGTTTTTACTTCTTCTGCTACAGTTTCCTTTTCTTGAATTTCTCCTTCCGAATTCTGAACTCGTTTGCGTTTCGGTTTCTTTTCTTCTGTAGGTAGATTTTCAGCTTTATTTTTTTGCACAGATTTTGTTTCTGATTTTACATCAGCCTTCGGCTGAGCATTGATAAAGCCTAAGACAGCATCTAACAATTCGCCTTTTTTTAATTTCTTATACCCATCGATTTTTAATTGCTCTGCAACTTTTTGTAAATCTGGTAATTTGAATGATTTTAATTCTTCGATATCAAACATAATCCTATAATGAAGGTATTAATGTGTTTTTATTTTTTTTTCAATAAAGTAATTGGGGATCATAACAATAGAATTGTTATAAAGCGTATAAATTTGAGATTTATTAATGCAATAGTACGAATAATTATAAAAACTCAAAAAAAATTTTTACATTTGTATTCGAAATTTAAGAAATGATTCAAAGAAAGCAAAGTATATATTTATTCTTCAGTGGAATAATTTCAAGTATATTCGCAATGAATTTTGATAAACTATTTGATATTCCATTGAATTGGTTACAAAATCCAGAAAAAGGAGATTATATTTTCTCATTAGCCTTTTTCGCATCAGCTTTAATTTCATTTTTAACCATTATGCTTTTCAAGAAGAGAGGTTTACAAATTAGTTTGGGATGGTTAAACATTATTTTGAATGTTTTATTAATTGGTTCTTTTGTATATTGTCTGCTAACATTACCTGGAGAAGGAAATTCTGAGAAAGGTATTTGGGCATTAGTTCCTTTAGCTTCGATTGTGCTTGTGTCAATTGCCAATCGTTTGATTAAGAAGGATGATGATCTTGTAAAATCAGTAGACCGTTTCAGATAGACCAAAAACTTTTTATATTATGAGTGTCTAAAAGCAGTTTCAAGCAATTGAAACTGCTTTTTTCGTTTCATAAATTACGATACTTATCTAAAATGTTAAATTAAAATTAATTTTTAATCATTTTTATATTTGCACCTAATAAAATTAGGGGGTGTAAAGTTAATCTGTATGTTAATTTATCTTTTAACCCCCTAAAAATTTAGAGGTTGTAATTGTTTGTGTTTATTTTTTATTTAATTTTGCCCAATAAACAACACAAAATAATTTTTTTTATGACATTATTACGTTTTGAAGCTTTGAAAGCCGCAAGCAATCGCAAACCGGTAGCTGTTCCTGAAATAGGTAAAAAATCAGAAATTTTTGGCAGCAATGTTTTCAATGATAAAGCAATGCGTCAACATCTAACTTCAGAAGCATATAAAGCAGTTCGTTCAGCAATAGATTATGGTACTAAAATCGACCGTAAAATGGCAGATTTTATTGCTTTAGGAATGAAAGAATGGGCTATAAGCAAAGGTGTAACACATTATACGCATTGGTTTCAGCCTTTAACAGGAACAACAGCAGAAAAACATGATGCATTTTTTGAAACTTCATTTGACGGAAGTGATCCTGTAGAAAAATTCAGTGGATCATTATTAGTTCAACAAGAGCCAGATGCTTCTTCTTTCCCGAATGGAGGAATTAGAAATACATTCGAAGCTCGTGGATACACAGCTTGGGATCCTACTTCTCCAGCTTTTATTTTCGGAACGACGTTATGTATTCCTACAGTTTTCGTTTCGTATACAGGAGAAGCTTTAGATAATAAAGCACCATTATTGAGAGCGCTTTTATCAATTGATGAGGCAGCAACAGAAGTGGCTAAGTTTTTTGATAAAAATGTAAAGAAAGTTACACCAACATTAGGTTGGGAACAAGAATATTTCTTGATAGATGATGCATTAGCAGCTTCTCGTCCGGATATTTTATTGACAGGAAGAACTTTGTTAGGACATGTTTCTGCAAAAGGACAACAATTAGAAGATCATTACTTTGGATCAATTCCTACACGTGCTCTAAATTATATGCGCGATTTAGAAAACGAATGTATGTTATTGGGAATTCCTGTAAAAACACGTCACAATGAGGTTGCTCCAAATCAATTTGAGTTAGCACCTATTTTCGAAGAAACGAATTTAGCAGTTGACCACAATTCATTATTAATGGATGTGATGCAAAAGGTTGGTGAGCGTCATCATTTTAAAGTATTGTTTCACGAAAAACCATTCAAAGGTGTTAATGGATCTGGAAAGCACAATAACTGGTCATTGGCGACAGATACTGGTGTAAATTTATTAGCACCAGGGAAAACACCAAATAGCAATTTACAGTTTTTAACTTTCTTTATCAATACAATAAAAGCTGTTTCAAATTACGAAGAATTGTTACGTGCATCTATAACTTCAGCATCTAATGATCACCGTTTAGGCGCAAATGAAGCTCCACCAGCAATTATTTCTATTTTTATTGGTCAACAATTGACTAAAGTTTTAGAAGGATTAGAAGGTGTTTCAAATGGGAAATTATCACCTGAAGAAAAAACTGATTTAAAATTAAACGTTGTAGGTAAAATTCCAGATGTATTATTAGACAATACAGACAGAAACCGTACATCGCCATTCGCATTTACAGGAAATAAATTCGAGTTTCGTGCTGTAGGTTCTACTGCGAACTGTGCTAATGCAATGACAACGTTGAATTCTATTGTTGCAAAACAATTAATAGATTTTAGAAAAGAAGTTGAGACTTTGGTAGAAAGCGGATTGAAAAAAGACGAAGCAATCTTCAATATTTTACGTGAATATATCAAAGAAACAAAACATATCTTATTCGAAGGAGATGGTTATAGCAAAGAATGGGAAGAAGAGGCTGTTCGTAGAGGATTATCAAATCATAAAAATACACCTTCAGCTTTAAAAGCGAAAGTTTCTCAAAAATCATTGGATTTATTTGCAGAAGTAAATGTGATGAATAAAACAGAAGTTGAAGCGCGTTATGAAATCGAATTAGAAGAATACATCAAAAAAGTTCAGATCGAAGGACGTGTTTTAGGTGATATTGTAAGAAATCATATTATCCCAACAGTTTTTAAATATCAAAATCTATTGATTAAAAATATAAAAGGATTCAAAGATGTTTTTGGAAAAGATTACGAACAATATGCAGGTGAGCAAGTAATGATATTAAAGAAAATCTCTATGCATGTAAATGAGTTAAATGCCAAATTACATTTAATGATGGATGCACGAAAAGATGCAAATGCAATAGAATCTTTAGAAGAAAAAGCACACGCATATTGCGACAAAGTAAAACCATTTTATGATGAAATTCGATACCATGCTGATAAGTTAGAATTAATGGTCGACAATGAACTTTGGGTTTTAACAAAATACAGAGAATTGTTATTTACGAGATAATATTTTTATTCACAATTCATAAAACCGATGAGAAATCATCGGTTTTTTTTATTCAAATTTTCTGAATCACCTGACTTATTGTATCTTTGCAATCCAATAAAAGTATATGGCAGATTTAGGTCTATTAGATAAATTAAGAGCAATCAAACAACGTTTCGATGAGGTAGCAGATTTAATCATCCAACCAGATATCGTTACAGATCAAGCTCGTTACGCAAAACTAAACAAAGAATATTCTGATTTGAAGGACTTTGTTGAAATGCAAAAACAATACGAAAACTTAATCAATATTATCGAAGAAGCAGACGAAATCATTCAAGATGGTTCTGATGCAGAGATGGTAGAATTGGCTAAAATCGAGAAAGACGAAGCAATTAATGCAATTCCAGCTTTAGAGGAAGAAATCAAAATGATGTTAATCCCAAAAGATCCAGAAGATGAGAAAAACATCATTGTCGAGTTACGTTCTGGTACTGGAGGAGACGAAGCAGCGATTTTCGTAGAAGACATTTACCGTATGTATTCTATGTATTTCAAAGAAAAAGGATGGAAACACGAAGTTTTAAATACTTCTGAAGCCTCTGGAAAAGGATACAAAGAATTGGTGATGCAAGTAGAAGGAAATGCAGTGTACGGAACCATGAAATACGAATCTGGTGTACACCGTGTACAACGTGTTCCCGAAACAGAATCGCAAGGACGTGTGCATACATCGGCAATCACAGTTGCTGTTTTGCCAGAAGCAGAGGAGGTAGACGTAGTGATAAATCCAGCAGATTTGGAATATCAAACAGCGCGTTCGTCTGGAGCAGGAGGGCAAAATGTAAATAAAGTTGAAACGAAAGTTCAATTAACACACAAACCTTCTGGTATCGTAATTGTTTGTCAAGAAGCGCGTTCTCAGCACAAGAACCGCGAAAAAGCATTACAATTATTACGTACAAAATTGTATGAAATAGAGTTCGAGAAAAAACATTCAGAACGTTCTGCACAGCGTAAATCCTTGGTTTCTACAGGAGACCGTTCAGCTAAAATCCGTACATACAACTATCCACAAGGACGTGTAACGGATCACCGTATCAACAAATCAATTTATAATTTGGATAACTTTATGAATGGAGATATTCAAGAAATGATTGACGCATTGAAAATGGCAGAAAATGCAGAAAAATTAAAAGGTTCGGAAGAAGATTTTTAATCCCATTCAACCTTAAAATAACAAAAGCACTTCAAGAAATTGAAGTGCTTTTTTAGTTTTTTCGAACCACATAGATTCTAAACCTTAGGATTGTTTATTTCGTTGAATTCTGTAGTCTTGATAAAGTGATTTTAGCTAATATTATTTAGAATTTTCCAAAGAAAGATTTTATATCAAAATAGTATTTAACTTCTTCACCGTTTGATTTTATTAAAGTTATAATATCAAAAGGTTGGTTTTTATCATTAAAAGTTAAACTTTGGCTTTTAATTTGACAATCGCTACATTTTTCTCTCACTATTTTATATTCTTGCTCAACACTTCCAACTTTAATTGCTTTTTCCATTGTACTTCCGTCATTTGATGTCTGATTATTTGTATAGGCACAATTTAGAAATGTAAGGCAAATTACTATTAGAAATGTGTATTTAATGTTTCTCATAATTTATTGTTTTGATTTTTATGTTTTTTAAAGCAATTTTTGCTGAATCTTGCATATAAAATTATTTTCACTACGAAAAAATATAACCTTTATTTTCGTTAGCTTTCCACAAATATAATTAAACATGAACAACAATAGTTAAGGTATTATTTTGTTTTTTATATTATTTGTCAAAAAGATTTTATTACAAATAGGTCAGTTTGTAATATTTTCCCATTAATGTTTATAAAATTTATTTTTTATATTTATAAAACACTAAAATTAAATGAATTATAAACACTTAATCTACTTATTATGAAAATTAATTTATCAAAATTATCTACAAAAAATCTAGCAACATTGGCGCAACGACTAATCAATTCTTCTAAAACGGGGAATTATACCATTGTAGAAAATCATCCTTTGCTTTTGGCTTTAGAAAAATCTTACAACGATTACGATGCTGTTTATACAAAGCAAACTTACAGCGGAAAAGGGAAAGAGGTGGCTGTTGCAGACAAGGAACGTGATGTGGCTTTTAGTAACATGAAGGCTTTTCTTAATGGTTACCGTAAGTTGGCTTCTTTAGCAAACTATCAGGATGCCGAAGTTTTATATGGAGTGTTCAAAACATTTGGGTTAAGTCTAGATTTGATGAGCTATTCTGCTCAAACAGCTCAATTGAAAAAATTAATCGAAGAATTGGAAAAGCCAGAGCATAAAACACGCATTACCAACTTATCGCTTACAGCAGCTTTTGATGATTTGAAAACAAAGCACGAGGCATTCGAAGTTGTTTTTGCAGAGCAAGCCGAAGCGAATGCAGACTTGCGTCAATTGTCTAGTGCATCTTCTTCTCGCAAGGATTTAGAAAAAGTGTTGAGGTCGTATCTCAATTTAGTAAAAGCGATGAAAGGTTTGCCTGATTGGTCGAATTTGTATTATGATTTGAATGAGATTGTAAAGGCAGCTAAGAAATAATTTCCGAAAAAAAGAAACTAAAAAAATCCATCTCAATTGTTTGAGATGGATTTTTAAGTTAATTGGAAGTTTCAAATTCTATTAGATAGTTTTTTAGCGGATAATTAGTTGTATTTCTAAAGTTGCTTGTAATCAAAATTTGATATTTTTTATTCGGTTCTAATTCTACACTCATCGTCCAACTTTTGTTATCATTTGAGCAATATCTTTTCTTAATATCATTTTTAGGAATAGCAACTTCGCCTAATTCACCATAATCTACTCCAGTGTTAATTCCATTTAGAGGTTCAGAAAAATTGATTGTAATCTCTTTTGTTTTGGGATCAACACTTTTACTGAAATTATTAAATTGTTTTATTCCAAGAACAGTAGGTCTTTTACGCTCATAATCTTTTTGAAGTTTTTCTAACGATTCAGAAAAATAATTTGATTTAGTTACATAATTGTTAATAGCAGTTTCATTAGAATAATCTAATTCTATTAATTCTTTTATTGCAGCTTTCTTATTTTCAGCTTGGTTGTAATAATTTTCAGCCATCTGATAACCGATATAATATCCCAAATCTCTTACGCCAAATTCATTTGGAGCATCTCCCCAAAGCCATTTATATAAGTTATTCATATTAAACATTTCCTCTTCAAATCGCGCTCTAACTTTTTCATTATTTCTTTTACCGTAGGTAATTGCAGGAGCTTCAGATGGTACATTCATCGCTTTTACAGAGACAAATTCTGCAATACCTTCATGAATAACGTAAGAAAGAAGATTGTCTACAAATGGTTTTTGTTGTGTATGCACATATTCATGTACATTTAATAAGACCAAATGATTGATAGGTTCGCTATCAAAATATAAGCGTCTTGCATTGCGTAGATTTTCAGGGAATTCGTCCGTAATAGTATTTTTATCTGCCATTGCTAGCTCACTTCCAATCAAAACATGTCCGTTTCTATAAGTTCCATTTGAACGTAATGCTCCGATTGTAAAGTAAATATTCGCTGGTTTTAATTCAGGATAAATTAGTCGAAGTTTTTTTATTCCTTTATTCAAATCTTTAGATAGATTCTTAGATTTTAAGGTGTTTTTTCGAACTGAATTCCAAAATTTAGGATAACTATTAATCGCATAGATATAATCCTTATCCGTATAATTTCTTGCTTCTCTAATTAATTTTAAACCTTCTGTTCCTTTTGATAAATATTCATCATTCAAATATTTATATTGCAAAACAGAATCCTTAGTTTGAGTAATTTTATCATAAGCAATCCAAAAATTATCCATGTCTGATGTGAAAACTTTTTGAGCATGAACAGCAAAAGAAAAAAATAAATAAGCTGTAATAGATTTTAATATAGAGTTTTTCATAAATAGTATTAAGGTTCTAAAAATAATTTATTTATGGAGATAAAATTTAAAATAAATAAAAAAAATCCATCTCAATTGTTTGAGATGGATTTTACATTTATAAAAATCGGGATACTAAAAGTAATTAGTCTTATTAATGTCCTGCACTGATTACTTTACCTGCTCCTTTTTTAATAAAGAACAAGATAAATGGGATACAGATAAGGAAAACGATACCCAAGAACAAGAAAACGTCCATGTAGGTAAGTACAGTGGCTTGTTTGGTTACTTGTAAATCGAGTAGGTTATAAGCTTTGTTTAATGCTTCGTTTGGAGCAAAACCTTTGCTGATGAAGCTCATTTGTAAATTTTGAATATGTTTTTGTACATCAAAATCGGTTGTGTCTAGATGAGCAACTAAATTAGTACGGTGACCAACTGTCCAACGAGAAATAAACGTTGTAATAATGGCAATACCAAAAGATCCTCCTAATTGACGCATCATTCCTGTAAAGGCAGCACCTTCTCCAATTTGTTGTCCTTTTAGACTAGAAAGTGAGAGTGTGGTAACGGGTACAAATAATAGTCCTAATCCTACTCCACGAACAACTAATGGCCAAAAGAAATGTTCTGAACCTGTGTCTGGTGTTAAGATTTTATATGACCAAAGACTGTAGCAAAAGAAGATTAAAAATCCGCCTGCAACCAAATATTTTGGTTCGACACCTTTTTGTAGCAATGTTGCGATAATTGGCATCATAAAGGCAGTCATCAATGATGAAGGGATTAATAATAAACCTGCATCGGTAGCTGTCCACCCTAAGATAGATTGTGTATATATAGGAATAATGAATGTAGATCCGTATAATCCAAATCCTAAGATGAATGATAAAATAGTACCTACAGCTAAATTGCTATTTTTTAATACACGTAAGTTTACAATAGGATGATCAAAAACTAATTCTCGCCAAATGAATAAAATGAATCCGAAGAAACTAGCGATACTCAATGTGACAATTGTTGAGTCTGAGAACCAATCGTCTTGCTGCCCGTGTTCTAATACGTATTGTAATGAGCCTACTGCAATTGCTAATAAAATAATACCTAAGAAATCGACTTGATTTAATTTTGATTTTTCGGCATATTTTGGACTTCTTACAAATGAAATTGTCAATAAGACGGCAATAATTCCAATCGGAATATTGATGTAAAATATATATGGCCATGACCAATTATCAATAATATATCCTCCTAACGGCGGACCTAGTGTAGGACCAACGATAACACCCATACCATAAATAGCTTGTGCTAAACCACGTTTGTTGGGTGGATAACTTTCGGTAATTATGGTTTGCGAGGTAACTAATAATGCTCCACCACCTAATCCTTGTATAAACCGGAATAAGATAATTTCCCACAACGATGTTGCATTTCCGCAGAGAAATGAGGCTGCTGTGAAAATGATGATTGAAGCGGCAAAATAATTGCGTCGTCCGAATTGTTGGGATAACCAACTTGTCATCGGTACTACAATTACGTTGGCAATTGCGTAAGCGGTAACCACCCACGCAATATCAGTTAAAGAGACACCCAAACTACCTTTCATGTCGTTCATTGCTACATTGACAATTGTTGTATCAACAATTTCTAACAATGCACATAGAATGGCAGTAATGGTGATAACTATACGTCTTGTACCATATTCAACTAAATTATTTTCTTCCATAATTTTTCTGAATAGGTGTTATTATTTTGCAGAGCTATTAGATTTTAAAAGAATATCTGCTTCTACATTCATACCTGGACGAATCAATTTTAACATCTCGTCTTTTTTGTCTGTAAACTCGATTTTAATCGGAAGACGTTGTACTGTTTTTACGAAGTTACCAGATGCATTGTCTGGAGGTAATAACGCAAATTTAGCTCCCGTTGCAGGAGATAAAGACGTTACTTTCGCTTTGAATTCGTGGTTTGGATAAGCATCAACTTTTATGATAGCTTCTTGTCCTTCTCTAATTTTTTCTAATTGAGTTTCTTTGTAGTTGGCAACAACCCAAATATTATTTACTGTTACAATATTAAACAATGCTTGACCAGCTTGCACTAATTGTCCTGGTTGTAAATTAATTTTAGAAAGTTGTCCATCTTCTGCAGCAATTACATAAGTATATGATAAATATAATTTTGCATTTTCGATGTTTGTTTTACTTTGATCGATTGTCGCTTGTGCAACTTTTATCTGAGCTCTAGAAGCATCTGCTTGTGCTTTCGAAGTATTCACTTGTTTTGATGTTGCTTGAGCTTGTTTCGCTGTAGAAGCTAATTGAGCACGAGAAACACCTAATTGTTCTTGAACAATTCTTAATTGCTTTTCAGCAGTTTCTTTTGCCGCTAAAGCTTGTTCGTATTGTTGTTTTGTGATCGATTGATTTTGGTATAATTTATTGTATCGATCAAAATCATTTTTAGTTCTCCAAACTTGTACTTTTGCAGCTTCTACATTTGCTTGTGCAGTATTAACACTTGCTTGAGCTGTTTCGATTGTTGTATTTGCAGCGATTGCACCAGCTTCTGTAACACCAATTGCAGCACCAGCTTGAGAAACACCTGCATTTGCAACACCCAATTGACCTTCTGCTTGTAATAAAGCATCTTGTGATTGTTGTAATTTCAATGCAAATTCAGAACCGTCTAAAACAACTAATGTATCACCTTTGTGAACCATTTGGTTGTCTTCTACTAAAATCTTTTGTATGTAACCTGAAACTTTCGGAATAACAGGAGTTATTTTAGCTTCTACTTGGGCATCATCAGTGATTTCGTGCGATTGTCCATGTATATATTTGTAAATTCCATATCCACCTCCTAAGATGATTAATGCTCCTAAAACGATGATAAACTTTGAATTTATTTTTTTCTTTTCTTGATTATTTTCTTCCATATCGGGTGTGTCTTATTGTACGTTTTCTAATAAAATTCCAGTTGTATAATAATATTCGTAGATTGCTAATTGCTCATCGGCATCGCCAACAACTTGATTGATTTTTGCTTGCAATTGTTGTACATCTGCTTCTAACAAATCATTTGTATCAGCTAATCCGTTGTCGTTTTTATCTTTTACAATTCGGTAGTTTTCGTTTGCTTGTTCTACGGCTTCTTTGTAAACATTATTCTTCTTTTTAGCTAAATCGTATTTTTGATAGGCTTCATTCATCTCAACTTTAGCCTTATCAATTGTCGTTTCTTTTTGCAATTCATTCTCTAATTTCTGAGCTTTTGCAATTTCAACTTCAGCTTTATTTTTGTACAAAGAAGATAAATCATATTTCAGTCCAACACCAACATTTGTAGCATTTGTTACCGAAGCAACTTTGTCAATATCCATTGCAACATATCCTGCAGATACTGCTATTTGAGGATAATAAGCTGCTTTTGCAATTTTGATTTGATTGTCAGCAATTTGATTTTTTACATCAAACGATTTTACATCGGTACGATTGGCATAATCTGTTGAGTTTTGCTGAATAGTTTTCAATGTTTCTACATTATCAACCTGTACAATTTTATTTTCGTCTTGTCCAGTTAATAAGTTTAATCGGTAATTAATGTTTTTGTATTGCGTTTCGGCTTCATCAATTGCAACGCGTACATTAGATGCTTGTAATTTTGCTCTTAACAAATCATTTCTCGCGATGATTCCATTATCCAAAAAGTTTTGAAAATCTTTCACACGTTGATTTGCTCTTATCAAATTCTCGTTCAATACATCAATAGAACGCTGTGTTTTATATAACCCAAAATATAAATTAATGGCTTGCCAAACTACATTTTCCTTTGTAGCTTCTACTTGCAGGTTTGATAAATCAACCATTAATTCGCTACTTTTGATTGCGTTTTTAATTTTAAATCCTGCAAAAACAGGAACAGAAGCACTTGCTTGCCCAAATATTAATTGATTTGGTTCAATTCCCATTCCTCCGCCAGGAGTATGCATTGGTAGTTTTATATCCACATTTGTTGTTGTAAACAAATGCATATATTGTCCACTCAACGAAATGTCTGGCAAACGATTGTTTTTGGCGTTTTGTACTTTATACTCACTAGTATTTTTAGCAGCTTCCGCAACTTTCACAGACTTGTTGTTCTGTAAACTTTGTTGAATAACTTCCTGCAAAGAAACTTTCATTTCTTGCGCATGAGTGAAAGTAGCAACAACTAAACAAATCGGTAAGAAAATTTTATTTTTCATCGTATAGTAAAATTGCTTTTAAAGAATCTATTAAATAAGGGTAATATTCTTCATAAATATGTTTTGTAAATTCTTCATGAGAGTTTAATCCCCATTTTTTCATATATGTTTTTTCGTTCAAAATCAAATAAGAAGTTCCGCCAATAACTACCATAATAACAGCTTCGGCAGGAGCTTTTCTTTTAAAAATTCCTTTTGAATAGCCTTCACTAATAATATTTGTGATATGGTCTAAATTTTTGGTTTTTAATTCATTGATTTTATTATCAACCCCAAGAATAGAATCGCTTTTAGAATATTCTCTAGTCATAATTCGATGAAATTCTGGTTTATCCAAAATTCTATTCAAATAAGCTTTCAAAACATCTTGCAATTTCTCATAAGGTGTTAAAGTTGTATTTTGCGAAATCAAGGCTAGAGAAGCATTCATAGAAGAAATTCTCCAACTGAATAAACTTTCAACTAACTTATCTTTTGATCCAAAATAATAACTAATCATAGCGATATTAATATTCGCTTCTTTTGCAATGTCACGAACGCTAGCTGCATCTATTCCTCGTCTTCCAAAAACCTTTTCAGCAGCATTTAAAATTTCGAGTTGCTTATCACTTAATTCCATCTTTTTTAAAATTGAACGCGCAAAGTTAAACAAACGTTTAATTAATTTTTAATTTTTAAGCATTTATTTTTTGAATTTATTGTAATAAACTGATTATCTTTTAACTATGAAAGAAGTGTTTCTACATTATGTTTGGAAATTGAATCAATTTTCTCATCGAAACTTGCAAACTTTTCATGGTGATTTTATTGAAATAGTTGAGGTTGGAAAGTTGAATCTTAATGCTGGACCAGATTTTCTGGAAGCCGAAATAATAATTGGTGACAAATTATGGATCGGAAGTGTAGAAATGCATGTTAATTCCTCGGATTGGAATATTCATCAACATTCAGATGATTTAGCTTATCAAAACGTAATTTTGCATGTTGTATGGAATCACGATTGTGAAGTTGATATTCTGCGCCAACGCAATGTACAAACGTTGATTTTACAAGATTTTATAAAACCTGAAATTATATTCAATTATCAGAATATTGTTAATTCTAAATTCGATAAAATTTATTGTGAAGAATTTTTAAGTTCAATAGATTTAAAACAATTCTATTTTTGGTTCGAGCGAATTTTAATTGAACGATTCGAAGAAAAGACAAATGATATTTTACAAATTTTAGAACAAACCAATTCAAATTGGGAAGAAACATTTTTCAAAAGTTTAGCGAAAAATTTTGGATTGAAAGTAAATGTTGAAACATTTGAAATTTGGGCAAATTCTTTTCCTTTCAAAGTATTACAGAAAATTCAGTTTGATCCATTAAAAGTAGAAGCGTTGTTTTTTGGTCAAGCAGGATTTTTAGAAGAAGAGATTGAAAATTATTATTATGAACAATTAAAAATCGAATACCAATTTCTGAAAAATAAATATCAATTGATACCAATAGAAAATAGTTTGTTTCGATTTTCGAAAATGCGACCAATTGGTTTTCCTACAATTCGTTTAGCACAATTGGCTGCGGTTTATGTGAGCTATCAAAGTTTGTTTTCGCAAATTATTCAACCCAAAAGTTTAGAAGATTTTTATGAAATTTTTGAAAAGTTGAAATTAAATTCATTTTGGGAAACACATTATACATTCAAAAACGAATCAAAATTTAAGCTTAAAAATATTTCGAAAGATAAAATTAATAACTTGTTGATCAATACAATTATTCCGATTAGTTTTGCTTTCGAACGACAAAAAAATGAAACAGAAATCGATTTTTATTTGGATTTATTGGATGAAATGGAAGCAGAAAATAATTCGATTTTAGATGAATTTGAAAGAATTGGTTTTGAAAATAAAACAGCAAAAGATTCTCAACAATTAATTCAGCTTAAAAAAAGATATTGCTCCGAAAAAAAATGTTTAAATTGCGCTATCGGACAACAAATTTTACGATAAATGAAAGATCAAATTAGGGATTTTACCGAAACAGAATGGTTCAACGTGATTTCACGATTTGCAGATAAATTAGGAACTCGTGTAACAAATCTACGTTTGATTTTTATTTATTTAACCTTTGCAACTTTTGGTTTAACATTTGTTGGATATTTTATCATGTTATTTTTCTTTTGGATAAAAGATTGTTTTGTTGTTAAACGAAAATCCGTTTTTGATTTGTAAAAATTATTTACAAATGTTTAAAACCTATTATTCATTTTATATTTCTTAACTTGTTAAATATTTGATGGTTATATCTTTTATTAGATAAAGTGAGTGCGTGATTGGAAATTATTTTCACCTCATTTTTTACCGAAATGAAATATTTAAAGAAATCTACTTTTTACCTGAATAAATCTCAAAGATTTGGGTTGTACCTCTTATTCATTTTGATTTTGTTATTTGAAATTTTTCAACATATTTCTGTTGAAAAAGAAACTTATGAATTAACAGAAGCAGACAAAGCTTTATTGAAGAATTATGAAGCAACATCAAAGAATTATACATTCAATTCAACTTCGAAAAAGCAATTAAAAGATTCGATAAAACCATTTAATCCGAATGATTTATCTAAAGAAGATTGGATGAATTTAGGATTTTCTGAACGTCAAGCTGAAGCTATTCTTAAATATAAAGGAGTAGTTGGAGGAGAATTTGTTTCGAAAATGCAGATTAAAAAATGCTATGTAATAGACGAAGAAAAGTATAAAGAGTTAGCTCCATTTGTTTTATTATCAGAAGAATCAGTATCAACGTTTATAGATTATTCACCACAAAAAAAGAAAATTGTTTATCATAATTTTAATCCAAATGATTTGCCACAACAAGGTTGGGAAAAACTTGGTTTTTCACCGAAACAGTCAGAATCGATTATGAAATATAAACAAATTCTAGGAGGAAAGTTTACTTCCAAAGAGCAGTTGAGAAAATGTTTTGTGATAGATGATGCAAAATATGCAGAGATGAAAGCATATATTTTGTTGCCAGAGAAATCGAAAGAAGATGATAAAAATGAGAAAAAACAAAGAGGAAAAAAAATTCAATATGTAACTTTTAATCCGAATGATTATTCTGAAAGTGATTGGCAGAAGATTGGTTTTTCGTCAAACCAAGCCAGTTCAATTATGAAGTATAAAAATATTCTAGGAGGACAATTCAGATCTAAGGAGCATTTGAAAAAATGTTATATGATTTCGGATGAAAAATATGCGGAAATGGAGCCTTATATTAATTTACCAGAAAATGTAACATATAAGAAAGTAGAGCAACCAAAAGTTGAAGAAAAATTAGTTCAAAAAATAGAGATTAATGAGAAGTTTAATCCGAATGATTTATCAAAAGAAGATTGGATAAAACTTGGTTTTACAGAGCAGCAAGCGAATACTATTCTTAATTTTAAACGTTCGTTAGGCGGAAAATTTAAAGATGCTAAAACTTTAAAAAAATGCTATGGTATAAGTGAAGAAAAATTTAAAGAGATTGAACCTTTTTTGGTTTTCGAATAATATCGTTTTTAGGTTAGGTTAAAAATAAACGCGTTATAGGATTTCCTAAACGCGTTTATTGATTTATATGATTTTATCCGATTAATAATTAAATAAATCTTCTAAAGTCAATTCTTTTACTTGTCCTAATTTCTCTACAGAAGGCCAATCTAAATTTGTTTTATTTCCTATTAAACCAACATTATATTTTTGTCCTTTGATATGTTTGTTAAAGAAATCATTCAACTGATCTAATGTTAAAGTAGACGTTTGTGCATAAATATCTTTGTTGATATCATATGTTAAACCGCGATCTTGCAACGATAACCAATAAAAGAAAATGTTAGATTTTGTGTAACGTTTTGTAGCAATTTGTTTTAAAGCAGCTTGTTTCGAATTCTCAAATTGATTTTGTGCTTTTGGCATATTATTCATCAATTCGTTCATTGCAGCAACGGCTTGTGGCAATTTATTTGCTTGCGTTCCGATATTTGCTCTTACATAGTTGTATAAATCTTTTTTATTTGCATTTGCATAATTTGCACGAGCTGAATAAGCCAAAGATTTTGATTCACGGATTTCTTGGAAAACAATAGAAGATAATCCTCCACCAAAATATTCATTAAAAATTCCAGAAGAAGTTAACAGATTTTTATCAAATTTGCTATCTCTTGCTACAAAATTAATCTCTGCTTGTACCATATCGTAAGGCGCAAAATAAACTTTACCATCAGTTATAGGTTGAGGGAAATCTTTTTTCGCAGGATAATCTAATCCTTTTCCGAAATTATGATATTTTTCTAATGCTTTCTTCGTTGCAGATTCATCATTTCCGTAATAGAAAATTTGATGTTTATAATTCAATACATTTTTAATTAATTGCGTTAATTCTGTCGGATTAATTGCATTTAATTCTTTCTCTGAAATAATATCTCTGAAACGATTATTTTCACCGTATTGTGCATAATTATTAAGTGCAATAGCAATTGCATTTTTATTTTTCTTTGAATTTTCTCTCGATTTCAAGATCTTTTTCACATAATCTTGATATGAT
This sequence comes from Empedobacter brevis, assembly GCF_965118635.1. GTDB lineage: Bacteria > Bacteroidota > Bacteroidia > Flavobacteriales > Weeksellaceae > Empedobacter > Empedobacter brevis_A. Next base: position 197,453 of record NZ_CBCPHV010000003.1, read on the forward strand.
TGTTGATCTGCAACAGCATCATTCAATAAATGTTCAAATAATTTGATTCCTTCTGGTAAATTCTTTTGTAAGCCGGTTAAATAAACAAAACTTCTATCTGATCCAGAGTTTACGTTATAAGAAACACCTAATTTATAAAACTCTTTTTTCAATGCTTCTGGCGAATATTTAGAAGTTCCCAAATAATTAAGGTAATTGATTGCTAAACCTAATTTTTTGTTGTGATCAGAACCCATATCTAAAATATAATACACAGAACTTAAGTCGTTTGTATTATTTTTGATTGAAGTAAATACAGTGTTTTTAAGTTTACTTTCCTTCAATTCTTTTTTGAAATCAACAAAAACTGGTTGTATATCTTTTGTTTCGATTTTCTGAAAATCTTTGTAGAATTGAGATTCAGCATCTCGATTTAATTGAATTGGTGTAATTCCAGGATTTGAAACACGAACTAAATCTTTGTTCTCTCCCTGACGTTTGTAAACAATGACATAGTTATTATTGTAATTTTTCTTCGCAAAATCCATCAATTGTTGTTTTGTGATTTTAGACAAATCATCGTATTCACTTACAACATCAGACCATGGAGTTTCATTGATATATGCAGTATATAAGCTTGCTGCCAATGCACGAGAATTTTCCCAAGATTCTAAACGAGATTTTTTCAAATCATTTACAACTGCATCAATCATCCAATCTTCAAATTTTCCTTGTTTAATGTTTTCAATTTGACCTAAAATTAAATCGCGAACTTCTTCTAAACTTTGACCTTGTTTTGGTGTTCCAGAAAAAGAATGCATTCCCAAATCACGGAAAAACGAAGCTCCACTTCCAGCTCCTAAAGCTTTTTGTTGTTGATTAATATTCAAATCGATTAATCCTGCTGTCGAATTAGTTAAGATATAATCAATTAAAGTTACATATTTAGCATCTTCACTATTAGCACCATTAAAACGATAAGCAAATTGAACACGTTCTGAAGAAGGACTAAAAACTTCGCTTGTTACAATAGATTCAATCGGATCTTCTTTTGCTACATATTGCTGTGGAGCAGGTTTTGTAGCATAATTTCCAAAATATTTATCAATCATTGGAACAGCCGTATCGAAATCGAAATCACCAATCAACATTACAGCCATATTACTTGCGACATAATATTTATCGAAATAATTATGAATTGCAACCATTGATGGATTTTTCAAATGCTCAGAAGTTCCGATTGTTGTTTGTGTTCCGTAATGTGATTTTGGAAACAATGTTTGCATCATTTTATAAAAAACTAAACGCCCATCGTTATCTTGTGCACGATTAAATTCTTCGTAAACAGCTTCTAATTCTGTATGGAAAAGACGTAACGTTAATTCACTAAAACGCTCAGATTCTACTTTTAACCATTTTTCTAATTCGTTATTTGGAATATTATTATGGTAAATTGTTTCCTCTAAAGATGTATGCGCATTTGTTCCTGTTGCACCCAAAGATGAGATTAATTTATCATATTCGTTTGCAATTGCATATTTAGATGCTTCTTGCGAAACCTCATCAATTTTTTTATAAATCTCAGCTTTTTTTACAGGATCTTTTTCTGCTTTGTGTTGTTCGTATAAGTCAGAAATTTGTTGGATTAAAGGTTTTTCGACTTCCCAATTTTGTGTTCCAATTTTAGAAGTTCCTTTGAAAACCATATGCTCTAAGTAGTGAGCCAAACCTGTATTATCTTCTGGATCGTTGTTAGATCCTGTTTTTACAGCAATATGTGTCTGAATTCTTGGTTCATCTTTCAATTGAGCCAAATAGATTTTCAAACCATTTTTTAGTGTATAAATTCTAGTATTTGAAGGATCATTTTCTACAATCTCGTAGGTATATCCTTTATTATCAGTTTTTTTCACTGTTTTTAATTGTGCGTGAGTAAATACAGAACCAAAAATGATTCCGCAGACTAAAATAGATTTCCTCATATGATAAATTTTATTTTCCTAAAAATAAGGATTTTTTATTATCTATTATTGAAGAAATATAAAATATTGAAAATGATTCACTTTACTAATTAATTTACTATCAATGTAAAAGTTAAATTAGAATATTTATTTTTCAAGAAATATAAAAGCTGAAACAAGTTCAGCTATATATTTATAATTTATTTTAAGAATTAAATGTAAACTATTTTTTGATAAAATTCTTTACAGCAATTGCAACTTTCGCTCCGTCCATTGCTGCAGAAATAATTCCACCAGCATAGCCAGCTCCTTCAGCACAAGGAAATAAACCAGAAACTTGAACATGTTCTAATGTTTCTTCATTTCTTGGAATACGAACAGGCGAAGAAGTTCTAGATTCTGTTGCAACAATATTTGCATTTTCTGTGTAGTAACCATTCATTTTTTTACCAAAAGTTTGAAAACCTAATTTCAAAGATTGATGAACTTCTTTTGGTAAAACATCACTTAATAAACCAGATGTTAATCCAGGTAAATAGGAGCAGTCGTTCAATGAATTGGATAGTTTTCCTGAAACAAAATCAGTCATTCGCTGGGCTGGTGCTTTTAATTTCCCTCCACCAACTTGCCAAGCTTTTTGTTCTACCATTTGTTGAAATTTCATTCCAGCCAAAGGTCCAGTAAAACCATATTTAGCAAAATCTTTTTCGTCAACTGTTACGACCATTCCCGAGTTTGCAAAAAATCCATCACGTTTGGAAGGCGACCAACCATTTACGACTAATTCTCCTTCGTCTGTCGATGCAGGTGCTATAATTCCACCAGGACACATACAAAAAGAGAAAACGCCACGGCCAGCTTCTTGCGAAACTAATGAATAAGAAGCGGGTGGAAGAAATTCGTTTCGTTGGCTTCCTACTGGACAATGATACTGAACAGAATCAATAAGCTCTTGGTTATGTTCTACACGAACTCCTAAAGCAAAAGGTTTTGCTTCGATTAAAATTTTCTTTTGATCTAACATTCTGAAAATATCACGAGCTGAATGCCCTGTTGCTAAAATCAAGGAAGAAGTTTTTATTTTTTTATCATGATTGATTTCTATTCCTTTGATTTGATTATTCTCGATGATAATATCTGTTAATTTTGTATCAAACCAAACTTCACCGCCACATTCTATAATTGCTTCGCGCATATTTGCGATAATTCCAGGCAATTTATTTGTTCCGATATGTGGATGCGCTTCTTGTAGAATATGTTCTGTCGCACCGAAGTGTACAAACCATTGCAATGATTTTAATATATTTCCGCGTTTTGTAGAACGTGTATATAATTTTCCGTCAGAATAAGTTCCAGCTCCACCTTCGCCATAGCAATAGTTAGATTCTGGGTTTACTTTTCCTTCCTTATTCATTGCTGCTAAATCACGGCGACGATCACGAACATTTTTTCCTCTTTCAATAATGATTGGTTTTAAACCTTGCTCTATTAATTCTAATGCCGCAAATAAACCAGCAGGTCCAGCTCCAGCAATGTAGATTTCTTGTTTGTTTTCTACATTTTGAAGATTTGGATGAAACTCGAAAGCATCATAAAAATCTTCGTTGATAAAAACATTTACTTGTAATTGAGAAATAATATTTCGGCTTCGTGCATCTAAAGAGCGACGAATAATTTGATAAGCATTAATATTCTCTAGCTTTGTTTTAACAGCAGTTGCTAAACGTTGTTTCAAGATTTTCTCGTTTGCAGCTTCTGTAGGAGAAATTCGTATCGTTACATTTTGAGGCATAATTATTGACTAAAAAATAAAGTACAAAATTAGTTGAAAAAGTCTTTAGTTGAATAGCTTTACAATTGTTTTTGTAAAATCTTCAGGAAATAAATAGATTATTTTTCATAACTCGATATGTATTAATTGTATAAAAAAAATCTACTCGGTTTGTGACCAAGTAGATTTCTTAATAAAACAGTTTTATAGGGAATTGTCTTAAATTCCTAATTTTTTCAATGTTTGTTTTTGAACACCGTTTTTATGAACTAAGATGTTTGTTGTTTTGTACTGAACATATGCTTTTGTTACATAAAGATATCCTTCGTAATCATTTGTTAATCCCCAAGAGTTTTTAACAATGTAATATTCTTTTCCGTTTTGATCTTTTGCAATTCCTACAATGTGCATTCCATGATCATCAGTCGTTTGGTAATCATCAAAAGCAGCTTGACGCATATCTTCTGTAATTACTTTTTCTGGTTTAGGACCTTTGAACATATCTGCTTTTTGTTGTGCAGTCATATCAGCAAAATCAATTTCTGGTACATAAGCTACACCATTTTTCCAGCTAAATCCTTTTTCAGAAACATCTGTTGCCCAAGCTACAGTAAATCCATTTTTCAATGCATAATCGATGTTGTCTGTCATTTCTGTCATTGGAATGTTATAGAAAGATTCGTAAGCCCAGTTATCAGGAATAGCTAATACAAATGGTTTGTAATAAGTATGATCTTTGAAAGAAGTAATAGCAACATAATCATTTGGATTAATTCCTACAACTTGATCTGCAAATGTACGAGGTGTATATTTTTTTCCGTTGTATGTAAATTCTTTTGGATATTCTCCTAAATAACTATCTAAAACAGCTGTATAAGCTTTTTCCCAGTTAGGTGTTAATTTTCCGTTTGGATTAGAAACCACAGCTTTCAAAACACCTTCTTGTATTGCAGCCATTTCACCAAATTGGTTTGTTTTAGTTCCGTAATTTAAACCTGTATACGTTTCAGCAGGAACAGCACCATAATTTTTGATTGTGTTCAAAACATCAAAAAATCCTCCTCCATCTCCTAAAGTAGTCGCACCATGCATACGCACATATTGCTTACCTTTCTCAATATATGTATTTCTAGCATTGAAAATAGGAGATAATTGAATAGGTTGTTTTCCCATTCTTAACATTTCTGATTCGAAGAAAGAGTTTCCTGAATAAGACCAACAAGTACCAGATGATCCTTGGTTTTCTACAGGAGTTTTAGCCAAGTTTACAACATCTGTAAATTTGAATGCTTCCTTACTATTTTCGCTTACATTTTTGTTTAATGAATTAACTAAGTTGTCTTGTGCAGATACCAATTGCGCTGAAGCTAAAAATAAAGCTGAAGCTAAAATTGGATAAAAAATTTTACGCATTTTAAATTTTTTTGTGTGAGTTTTATATTAGTAGCTAATTTCACAAAAAAGTTAATAAAAAACCTTAAAAATTTAAAGTTTTTTTAATAAAACTTCTTAGTATCCATTCCCACAATACATTCGGTAAACTAAAATATACTTGTTTCTAATAAAAGTTTCTTTACGGACATTACAAATGGATATGATTTAGCTAAAAGTAAGTTTACATTTATTACAAATTGATATGATTTACCTAAAAGTAAGTTTACATTTATTAGAAATAGATATGATTTAGCTAAATGTAAGTTTACATTTATTACAAATGGATATGATTTAGATAAATGTAATAAAATTAAAATGAATAAAATTGTCGAGATAGTATTCAGAAATAGTGTAAATAAATACTAACCTTGTCAAAGTTATTTTAAAACTGACTCAATATCCCGAAATGTATTTTAGCTTCTTTAAAATCAAATGACGAGTTGTCTGTTTTTCCTACGGCATAGCTCAAATTGAAAATTCCCATTTTAGTTAAAAAAGAAATTCCTGTTCCTAAACTTAGTAACGAAGTGTTGATGTTGGCTCGTTTGTTATCTATAAAACCATAATCAGAAAAAAGACCAATATAAAAGGCTTCGCTTGGTACAAAACGGTAATCTACATTAATGAAACCATACATGTTCGCTGTAATACTTTCTTCATTAAAACCTCTAAAACTGCCAAAACCACCAATACGGTACAATTCATTTTCAGAAAAATCATTGTCTTTCGTGAGTAAGCCTTTAAATTCCGCTCCTGTTTTGAGGTAATGTTTTTTGGCTAATTCGAATAAACGAAACGTTTTTAGACCAACCTCAATTTGATTTGTTGTTTTGTTTTCGATGTCTTCTGTCCACGAGAAGTTCTTTTCTTTTTTACGAATTGAATTCACTAAAACATTCAACATTGATTTTCCTTCCATCAAACGAAAAGGATGTTTTAGGAAATAGTGATAGCTTAAACCAAAACCAATTTTTGAATAATCATCATAACTCGATTTTAGGTACGAATCATCTTCCAATAAAAAGTTTGAAGATTGTATTATTCCGCTCACACCAATATTCGAATTGAGATTGAGCTGATAAAATAATCGTTCAGAAAAGTCTAAATTAACAAAAACAGAATCTTGTTTGAAAAGTTTGAAATTAGTTTCAGAACCAATTGCAGATTTGAATAAGTAAGGAACTTTAACGCCAATATTCAATGATGTATTTTTGTTTGCAGTTCCAATCCAATTTAACCGAATTTCTTCTAAGCCATTAAAAACATTATTTAATGAAAGCTGTACATTTCCGTTCAGTTTAAAATCTCCGTTATCATCAGTTCCAAATCCTAAAATTCCATCAAAGTAATTTGAACTAATCTTTTTGGGATATAAATACAATATTGTAGAATCTTGTTTGAATAAAGTTTGTGGCAGTTTTTCTTCAGCAATATAATTGGTTTGTTGCATTAATGTCGAAATAGAAGCTAATTTCTGTTCATTGTAAATTTCGCCTTTCTTGATATTTAAACCATGTCGTAAATATCCTTTCGATAGTTTTTCATAACCGATTAGTTTTACACCATCAATAGTTCGTTGATTTCCTTTTTCTAAAACTAATTCTATTTTTTGTTCATTTTTTTCGAAACCATTTGGAACAAGTTTTATCTGAGCAAAAGGATAACCTTTTTTTATATTTTCATTGGAAATTTTAGTCAGAATAGAATCTAGATTATTTGTTGGAAAAAAATTATTCTTATTCTCGAAAAGTTCGTTGTTTTTTATCCAAATCGTTTGATATAATTTTCCTTTATTCAGATAAACATTTTCATTTCGTATAGAATCAATCGTTAAAGTATAATAACCTATTTTCTGTAACGAATCTAGCGAAAAATCTAAATTATAGTTTTCAAAATCTTTTATATATGATTTTGTATCATCGTTATAACGAAAAAAATGATATGGTTTTTCTTGCCCAAAAACTAAAATAGTTTGGATGAAAAATATAAATATATAGGCTAAAAGTCGCATTATTCTTTGTAATAACGTATAAAATAGATGTTAAGTATTTGTTTTACTGATATTTATTAGTATCCATATGAAAATTAAAAATTATTTTTGATTTCAAATTTAAGCGGAATGTTGAAATTTTTTAAAGTTATTGGTTATTTAGAAGCGCTTTCAGCGATTATTTTATTTTTCATAGCAATGCCTATGAAATATATTTGGGATGATCCGACATGGGTAACATACTCAGGGCGTGTACATGGAGGATTGTTTATATTATATGTTATTCTTTTATATCTATTAAAAGAAAAATATAATTGGAGTATGACTATTTTTTGGATATTTTTTGTTTCGGCAATTGTACCAGGTGGAACAATCTGGGCTGAAAAGAAATTTATTGAAGGAAAGAAATACAAAGCTATGTTAGCGGAGGAAGATAAAAAATAACGCTGATAATTATATAAAAAGAAAAACCTTGAACAATATTGTTTGAGGTTTTTTTATGTTTGGATATTTATAAAAATAAAAAAGCCAAAGATTAAATAATCTTTGGCTTTTAGAGCGGGAAACGGGACTCGAACCCGCAACATTCAGCTTGGAAGGCTGACGCTCTACCAATTGAGCTATTCCCGCGTAATTATCAAAATCAAATTAAAAAAGTACCTCAGGCGGGACTTGAACCCGCACGTCCTAATGGACACAGGATTTTAAGTCCTGCGTGTCTACCAATTCCACCACCAAGGCAAAATTTGATTTTTGAATATTTATTTCAAAGAGCGGGAAACGGGACTCGAACCCGCAACATTCAGCTTGGAAGGCTGACGCTCTACCAATTGAGCTATTCCCGCGTTGTGAGTGCAAATATAAGGTCAATAAAACTACTTTTGCAAGTGTTTTTAGGATAAATTTTACAACTTTTTTCTAATAAATTAATTTTGAAATATTTGACTTGTATATTTTTTTTAAGAAATTAGAGAATTAAATATTTTATGAGAAAAATAATTGTTTTTTGCGCTATTTTCCTGCTTCAGATGAGTTGTAATTCTTTCACGAATGAAACAAAAATAATTAAGGAAATAGATTATGAATTGACAATCGCTCCGAATCAAAAAGCTTTGTTGATATTATTTCCATGTTTTTCTTGCGATAAAGAACATACAAAACAGGATGCGGAATTTTTGAAGGACTTAGATAAAAATGGAATTTCGAGTTTGTTATTAAACTTCAATCACAAATTATATTTAACCGATAAAGAAAAAAATGATATAATTGAAAGATTGAATCAAATTCTTATTCAGAATAACCTTAATAGAGAAAATATTTATATCGGAGGTTTTTCTAGCGGAGGAAATGTTGCAATGTTAGTAAGCAATGAATTAATCAAAACGCAAAATAAAATACAACCAAAAGGGATTTTTGTAGTTGACTCGCCAATAGATTTAGAAGAATTATATAAAGGAGCACAAAAAGATGTTGTAAAAAATGTAAATAAAGATGCAGTAGAGGAAGGAAAGTTTTTAATTCAGCTTCTAGACAAAGATCTTGGTTCGCCCAAAGATTCTATTCAGAATTATGAATACTTTTCACCATATTTAATTTCAACAAATTCTATAAAAAACATACAGCATTTAAAAAATATTAAAGTTAGATTTTATTGTGAACCAGATTTGGAATGGCAAGTTTTGAATAGAAATAGAACGTATGAAGATTTGAATGCTTTCAAATTGAAAAATGCTGCTTTAGATCTTAATAAAATTGGAGCTAAAACTATTGAATTTATTGAAAGTAAAAATAGGGGATATCGTGCAAATGGAGAGAGGCATCCTCATTCTTGGAATTTGGTTGAGCAAGAGAGTTTGGTTAAATGGATGTTGGAGAAATAAAAAAAGCTCAAGAAAATAAATTCTTGAGCTTTGTTGTACCTCAGGCGGGACTTGAACCCGCACGTCCTAATGGACACAGGATTTTAAGTCCTGCGTGTCTACCAATTCCACCACCAAGGCATCCACTTCTAAGAAAGAAGTTAGAGCGGGAAACGGGACTCGAACCCGCAACATTCAGCTTGGAAGGCTGACGCTCTACCAATTGAGCTATTCCCGCGTGTAAATTGTAAAAATCAAATCATAAAAAGTACCTCAGGCGGGACTTGAACCCGCACGTCCTAATGGACACAGGATTTTAAGTCCTGCGTGTCTACCAATTCCACCACCAAGGCAAAATTTGATTTTTTTAAATTTTTATTTCAAAGAGCGGGAAACGGGGCTCGAACCCGCGACCTCAACCTTGGCAAGGTTGCGCTCTACCAGCTGAGCTATTCTCGCGATTGGAGTGCAAATATATAAAATCAATTATGAATAATCCAAATCAAATTTGAATAAAATTTTTAAAATATATTTGCACTTATTTTAATTAGTTGATAGGCATTAACATATCAGCTACATCTTTTATTTTATCTTTCATCTTTTTGCGATGAACAATCATATCAACGAAGCCTTTTTCTAATAAAAATTCAGAAGTTTGGAATCCTTCTGGTAAATCTCTACCGATTGTTTCTTTGATTACACGTGGTCCAGCAAAGCCAATTAATGCACCTGGTTCTGCCATGATAACGTCTCCAATAGATCCAAAAGAAGCTGTGATTCCACCAAAAGATGGATTCGTTAAAACTGTAATGTAAGGAATGTTGTTATCTGCTAATTGAATTAATTTAGCTTCTACTTTTGCTAATTGCATTAAAGAGATCGCTGCTTCCATCATACGAGCACCACCAGATTGCGTAATGATTACGTAAGGTGTTTTGTGTTTGATAGAATAATCAATTGCACGAGCAATTTTTTCTCCCATTACAGATCCTAATGAACCACCAATAAATTTAAAGTCCATACAAGAAATTGTAATATCACGTCCATGAATTTTTCCAGTCGCATTGCGAATAGAATCAGTCATTCCCGTTTTCTTCTTAATTTCCTTTAAACGATCTTTATAGGGTTTTGTATCTGTCCAATTCAATGGGTCTTTACTTTCTACTTTAGTATCTAATTCTGTGAATTTGCTATCATCAAATAAGATATCAAAGTATTCTTGGGAACCAATTTGTACGTGATGATCATCTTCTGGACTTACATACGCATTTGCTTTTAGTTCTTCAGTTTCAATAATTTTTCCTGATGGTGTTTTATACCATAAACCTTTCTTGACGTCTTTTTTGGACTCTGTAGGTGTTGTAATATTTTTCTTGCTTCTAATAAACCAAGGCATATTCTCTGTATTTATTTGGATAGAATAATCATTCTTAATGAATGATTATTCTAATGTATTAACATTGTTTAAATCATGGAAAGCTTGGATTAATCTATCTTTGAAAGTGATTTCTCCTGCTCTTAACCATACACGTGGATCGTAATATTTCTTGTTAGGAGATTCTGGTCCTTCTGGGTTACCAATTTGTCCTTGTAAATAAGCTGCATTTTCATCAAAATATTTACGAATTCCTTCCATAAATGCGTATTGTAAATCTGTATCAATATTCATTTTGATAACACCATATCCAATTGCTTCTCTGATTTCTTCTAAAGTAGATCCAGAACCACCGTGGAATACGAAGTTTACAGCATTATGAACACCAAATTTCTCGTTGATGTATTTTTGTGAGTTATCTAAAATTTTTGGAGTTAAAACAACATTTCCTGGTTTGTAAACGCCATGTACATTACCAAATGCTGCTGCAATCCAAAAGTTATCAGAAATAGATTTTAAGTTTTCGTAAACATAAGCAACTTCTTCTGGTTGCGTGTATAATAATGAATTGTCAACATTAGAATTGTCAACACCATCTTCTTCACCTCCAGTAATACCTAATTCCATTTCCAAAGTCATTCCAACTTTAGACATTCTTTCTAAGTATTTTTTGCAAGTTTCTACGTTTTCTTCTAAAGGCTCTTCAGATAAATCTAACATGTGAGAACTAAATAAGGTTTTTCCATATTTATTGAAATGTTCTTCGTTAGCATCCATAACTCCATCAATCCAAGGTAATAATTTTTTTGCACAGTGGTCTGTGTGTAAAATTACAGTCGCTCCGTAAGCTTCAGCTAAAGTGTGGATGTGTTTTGCACCCGCGATAGCTCCTTTGATAGCAGAAAGTTGATTTTCTCCTTTTAATCCTTTTCCAGCATTAAAAGCAGCACCTCCATTAGAAAATTGAATAATAATAGGAGAGTTTACTTCAACGGCAGCTTCCATTGCTGCGTTAATTGTATCTGAACCGATAACATTACACGCTGGTAAAGCGTACTGATTTGCTTTTGCATCATTGATAATGTCTTGAACTAATGAACCGGTAGCAACACCGGCTGGAAATTTTCTGCTCATTATGTTAGTATTTTGTGAAACAAATATAAATGTTTTTTTAGAAAGGATAGTTAATTCCGAAATGTATTCTTGGTTTTAGAATATTAAAATTATCAAATTGCCAACGTTTACCTAACTCGTAAGAAGGATCGTAAATTTTGTAACCTAAATCAAATCTTACGATTGCAAACGTACCAATGTGATAACGGAAACCAAAACCAGAACCAACTCCTAATTCTTTGTAAAAATCTTTAAACTTGAATAATGTTTCTGGACGTTCCTTGCTAGTTCCCCAAATATTACCTGCGTCAAGGAAATATGCTCCTTCTAAGCTACCAAAAAGATTGAAACGATATTCGGCATTGAATAATAATTTCATACTTTCAAATTCTAAACTTTGATTTTTAGAATCTATACGTGGTTTACTTCCTGGTCCTAATGTTAATGGAGCCCATCCTCGAACATCATTTGCTCCACCAGCAGAATAACTTCTTACGAATGGTGCTGCATCTGAATTTCCATATGGTTTAATAATCCCAAATAGAAAACGACTAGCAAAACTTGAGCTAGAATTTATTTTGAATTTTCGTCGAATATCAAAATCAAATTTAACAAATTGAGAATACGGAATTCCGAAAATCAAACCAGATTGATGTCCTTCTCTGTCAGGTCCAGATTTATTAAAACTAAATAATTTATCTAAACCATGAAGTAAATTACCTGCTAATTCAATTCGAGTTTGAATAAACCAAGGATTATTTTTGGGACGAAATGCATTTTCTTGATTATATGTAAATTGATAGATAAACGAATTGATTAATACGTTTTGAGAAATATTGGCCTTTCTATACAACATATTCTCAAAATCGACATATAGTTTTGCGTTTTCACCAGTTAAAGAACTTTGAAATCCTTTGTCTGCTTCAATCGCATCTGTTAGTTCGTCGTCTGTTACATAAATTGGCGCATTTGGGTTGTATTGATAATATAAATCTTTTACTTTATCTTTTGTTTTGTTATCTGTTGTAAAAACATCATAGTAGCGATCTTTTTTTCGATTGCTAATAAATTCTGTGTTGAACAAAGATACTTTATGTTGAAACTCTGAACTCGAGATATCCATATCAAAACCAAAACCGTAAGTTGTTTTGTCCAAACCTACATTTTTTTGTGTACTTGCATTTGTTCGGATAGAAGATTCTGCAGAAAAACGTTTAGGTAGAATATTGTCTAAATTAATAGGAGTTAATAAATACGGAAACTTCAATTTTGATTCAATAGCAATTTCATACGCGTTTAAGAAAGCTTTATTCAACGAAAAGTCTTTATCAATAGAACCTAAAGTTCCTTTTAAAGTTGTTTCTAAGTTTTCTCCTCCACCAAATAAGTTTCTCGAAGTTAATGTTAAACCAGGAGAAATTGCAAAATTCATATAGCGTGATGCATAACTTTCGACAAAAAGATTTAAATCATATCTCTTTTTAGGTGTAAAATAAACGTCCACATTTAGAATAGAATCTTGTGGTGTGATATCAAAACGATGAACATTAATATTTTCTTTTTTGAAGATGTTTCGTTTCGTTTGTATCTCTTGTCGCTGACGATATAACTGTTCGGGACGAATAACAAAAGCATCTGTAAAATATTTTGGTTTGTATGTTGGTTCTTCCGAATAGAAAACATTATACCCTTTGTATTCTTTCTTTATCAATTTACTTTCGTCGTCTACTTGACTACGAACGTCTGCATATATATTTATCTTCCCAAAACGATATTGTGTAAAAGGTGTGATACTGTCAATACTCAAAGAATCTTGATCATATTTATTAATAAACATGGTAACATCAAGGCGTTTGTTACTTTTCAATGTATCAGCTTCGAAATATAAATCTTCGCCAGAATCATTAAAATCATAGTAACCTCTGTTCTTTAATAAGTCGATAACACGATCGCGTTCTTCTTCAAACTTATCGAAGTTATATTGATCTCCGGCATGTAAAACAGTTTGTTTTCCAAAAGAAGAATTTAGATATTCTTCAATTTTTTGATCAGAAATTTTTTGATCATATGTTTCAATATAAGAAGGTTCTCCCAACTTAATATCATAAATGGTTTCGGCTTTTTTACGAACAGAATCTTTGTCGTATGTAACGGCTACTTTCGAATCGAAATAACCTTTGTCATGAAACAATCGATTCAAGTTCTTTGCAGAAAATTCTGATTGTTCTTCATCCAATATAACTGGAGCCTCTCCTTGATTGTAATAAAGACGTTCTTTCCACAAGCTTTTACCAACATATTCATTCAGATTATTCTTTGTCAACAAGCTATCCAATAGTTTTTGGTTACGTACCGAAGCATCTTGTCGATAATATTCAAGAAAAGTTTGATCAAATTTCTCAGGCGACCAATTGTAAACCCATTGCCAAAGAGGAAAGAATCCTAAGAATTTCCCTGCAGGCTTTTGTTTCACATAATCACTTAAATCCTTGTCGATTATAGCTTTCTTCTTCTTAATATCTGTATCGTCTTTGTCATAGACAAATTTGTTCTTTACAAACAAATATTCTCCTTCAGGAACTTTTTTAGTTGTGCTACAGCTATAAAAAAGTAATCCCAAACAAGAGATAAGTGTTATATTTGTTGTAATTTTTTTTTGCATAAATATGTTATCAAATAACGTTATTAAGATAATAACTTCTCTAGGTTCTAAAAAATATAGACAAAAGTATAATTTGTTTGTCGTAGAAGGTGTTAAAAATATCGGGGAAGTTATAAAAAGTTCTATAAATATTAAAGAATTATTTATAATTGAAGACTATTGGCCAGAAGCTACACATATAAAAAAGACCATAATCGAAGAAAAAGACTTGAAAAAGATCAGTTTCTTAACTACGCCAAATGTAGGTCTTGCACTTTGTGAATTACCAAATTATGAGGAAAATATCCAGTTGAATGGATTGTCAATTGCTTTGGATGATATTCGAGATCCAGGTAATTTAGGTACAATTATCCGCTTAGCAGATTGGTTTGGTGTAGAGGATATTCTATGTAGCAAAGAATCTGTAGATATGTACAACCCAAAAGTTGTGATGTCGACAATGGGATCTTTTACACGAGTGAAAGTACATTATATTGATTTGGAAAAATACTTATCTACCTATAAAGGAAACATTTTCGGAACTTTTATGGAAGGCGAATCTATTTACGACCAAACACTTCCGCAAGAAGGTATTTTGGTGATGGGAAATGAAGCGAATGGAATTACTCCAGAAATAGAAAACTTAACAACAAACAAACTAAGCATTCCTTTCTTTGGCAAAAATGGTTCGACAGAAAGTCTCAACGTAGCTGTTGCGACAAGTGTCATCTTAGGCGAGTTTAAGTCTCAATTATCTCACAAATCATAAAAAAAACTTAATGTTTATAAACGGGTAATTATTCCACAAATAAATATATACTTTAGTAGAAATAAACAATAAGATTAATAAAAAATACATGAAGTACGTAGCGGTTGTTCTTGCGTATGCAATGCTATTTATGGGAAGTTGTAGCAAGAAAAACGAACAAAAAGAGGAAGTTAGAAAGAAGGATCCTAATGCTTTACGCTATGATTCATTGGATTGGAAAGCAGATTTCAAGCCAATGAAGTACACACAAGCAGAACTTAATGACTACAGAGACAAAGTAAATACCTTTTACAATGACTTTTGGGTAGATGGAAAAGTAAGTGGAGGTCTACTGGTTGTGAAGAATGGACAAGTACTTTTAGAAAAATACCAAGGTATGGCAGACCAAAGACATAACCGTCCTATAACTGCCGAAACACCAATTCATATCGCATCTATCTCGAAGGTTTTTACATCTATGGCAATCCTTAAGCTTGTAGAAAAAGGTAAAATCAAACTAGATCAAAAAGTAAATACAATATTAGAAGGTTTTCCTTACGACGATATCACGGTACGAGATTTATTAAGTCACCGCAGTGGTTTACCAAATTATGCCAACGTGTTGTGGAATAATAAAAAGGTAATGATGGATCGTTCGAAACCAATTTCTAATCAAGATGTGTTAGATATTTTTAAAGAATTTGATGTAAAACAAATTCGACCAGCAGACAAAGGTTTTTATTACTCGAATACCAATTTCGCTTTTCTTGCTCTTATCATCGAAAAGATTATGAAAATGGATTATCCAAAAGCGATGAAATATATGATTTTTGACCCGCTTGAGATGAAAAACACCTTTGTTTTTGAGTATGATCGCGATAAAGATACAGTAGCACGTTCGTACAAATACAATGGATACGAGTGGGCTTGGGATGATTTTGACCGTACTTATGGCGATAAAAACATCTACTCAACACCAAGAGATCTATACAAATTAGATGTAGCCATGTATTCAGATGATTTCTTGCCGAAGAATATCAAGAAAGAGGCATTCAAAGGATATAGTTATGAGCAAAAAGGTTTTAAGAATTATGGACTAGGAATGCGCTTATTAGAATACGATAATGGTAAAAAACTATTGTATCATAACGGTTGGTGGCATGGGAATAATACTGTTTTTGTACACGATATAAACAATCAATTCACCGTAATTGCATTAGGAAACAAACAGAACAAAAACATATACAGTAGTTTCAAGCTTGCAGGACTTACAGGAACTTATCCATTAAAAGCACCTATTAAAGACTCATTAAAAGTACATAGATAGAAGATTTTCTAACAAAATATTCAAATAAAACAAAGGCTTTCTTTATTAAAGAAAGCCTTTGTTTGCTTAAAAGAATAATTTATTTTACTGATAATCAATACTTTTATTTTGATAATTAAATATAAAGTGTTAAATTAGAACTAATTAACAGTGAAAACAAAAAACTTATTCTTTATGGCTGTAAAATACAACGTTATTCAAAAGGCATATCCAGGAAATCCTACTGCGCCTAAAAAGTTCTATGCAAATTCTATTGCCGATGGAGAAGTATCTCTTCGAAATTTAAGTAAAGAAATTGCGCAAACCTCATCTGTTAGTGAGAGTGATGTCTATGCAACATTGATAGATTTAGCCAAAATGTTATCTAAACATTTATCTAATGGTAAAATCGTTCGATTTGGTGATTTTGGTTCATTTCAAATAAGTATAAGTAGTGAAGGAATGGATTCGCAGAGCAAAGTAAATGCTTCCTCTATAAAAAGTGCTAAAATACTTTTTAGACCAGGCATTGATTTAAAAGATACTTTAGCAACTTTAAAATTTGAAAAAAAGAAATAAATATAATGTTTTTTTTCAGACTTCTAATTGAAGTTAACAAAAACGTCAAGTAGTTTTTATTAAAACCACTTGACGTTTTGTTTAAAACCTCCCTATCTTTTGTATAAAACGTAGGGAGGTTTTATAAAATAGATTAATTGATTTTTTCTAATTCACATATATAATTATTATAATCAATCATTTCTATATAAATAACTTCTCCTTTTGTATTATATTTTAAATTATAAGATACTGAATTAATTAAATTGTAAACATGACTAAGATTTAAAAAGGATTCGACTAAAAATACTGGGTAATCTTTATCAGAATAAATAATATGTACATCAAAATTACCTGGTTGCATATCATAGGAATACTTTATTAATTGATTTTTTTCATTGAAATATTTAACAATATATCCTTCTTTAGTTTTTGATAAACGAGGTTTTATTTGTTTAGTCTTTGTTACTAATTGATCAGGAAAAAAAGTTGGGGTATATAAATCAAAGTGTTTATTATAGAATAATAAATCTAATTTTTCTTTGGATTGTATGGTATCAAAAGATTGAGTGTGTACTTCTTCTCCTATATAACATGTGTTTTTAAATATATGTTCTTGAGAGAAAAGAGTTATATATATAGGTAGAAACAATAAGAAAATGAAATATTTTTTTAACATAACTAATGATTAACCAATTTAAATATAACAAGTTATCTTAGTTAATATTGTTTGACTGAATAAAAAAGCTATTAAATAATTATATTTAACAGCTTTGTAAGTTATTGAAATCTATATTTCTTATTGCTTAATATCCATTATATCTCGTAGAACATTCCCAAAGATATTAAACCCAAGAACCAAAAACATTATCGCTAATCCTGGTAGAATTGCCAAATGTTGTTTTCCTAAAATAATATGATTATAATGTTCTTTTATAATATTTCCCCAAGACGGAGTAGGAGGTTGTGCCCCAATTCCAAGAAAACTAAGACCACTTTCTACTAAAATTGCCGAAGCAAAATTGGCAGCAGATATAACAATAATAGGTGCAACAACGTTAGGTAATATTTGATTAAAGATAATTCTAGTGTCCGAAAATCCTAATGCTTTTGCTGCCTCTACAAATTCTTTTTCTCTGTATGATAGGAATTGTCCGCGAACTACACGTGCTACTTCTACCCACATCGTTAGACCAACTGCAATAAATATCTGCCAAAAACCTTTACCAATTGCTAAGGTAATTGCAATTACCAAAAGTAGAGTAGGGATAGACCATACAACGTTTATCAACCACATAATAATGTTATCTGTTCGTCCCTTGTAATAACCTGCAAGAGCTCCCAAAGTGATTCCTACTACAAGTGAGATGAAAACAGCGATAAACCCGATAAGAAAAGAAATTCTTGTCCCAATGATTAATCTCGAATAAAAGTCTCTTCCGTAAGAATCTGTTCCAAGTAAATAGGTTTTTGTAAAGATGAAATCTTTCTCTATATCCTGCGGTTTGATGTTATGCTTAGTCCAAGTTGACAAATCTACCTTTACTGGTTCACCACTTAGTCCATTTCCTATGTATGGAATGTAAGTAATGCTTTGTCCATCTTTCTTGTAAGATGTAATACTTATTTGCTCCGAATCGATTTCTTTCCCAAATATATAGTCAGAAAAGTTGGTTTTTCCTGTATAATTAGGTAATGGGATTTCGATTGTTTTTTGCTTGTAACCTATTTGCGAATATGCAATGGTTAAGTCTTGTCTGTTTGCATTTTCTGTTTTGTCGGACGCAAAGACATAAGCAAAAATAGAGATGATTGCAGCTAATACTATTACACTAAAAGAAAGAACACCAAGGGTGTTCTTTCTTAATTTATTGAATATTATTTGTGAAAATGAACCGTTTTCTTGTTCCATTATTTAATGTCTCTTAAAACGTTAACAGCTTCGTTTAAATAAAAGTCTTTTTGCATTCCTTTGAACCAATTGTTACGTTTTGCTTTTAATACAGTATCTGTTTTTGTAGTAGCCAAATCGTTTTGATTCATTGTAAATTTGAAATTGTTTTTATACTTGTCTAATGTTTCAAATTTCTTGATTTTATCTTCGCGAGTTTTACGGAACGTTTTGTAATCTTCTAAGTTCAAAGGAATCTCTTTCACGTCTTCCATTGATTTGATGAACTTGAAACTTTCGTTCATTAAAGCTAAGTGAGCATTGTTTTCTAAACGAGCTTTACTATTGGCTTTAATCTTCGCTAAGTCGAAAGTTGATGGCCATTTTGCAATAATCAACGGTTTGATTTGATCCCAGTTCAAGGCTTCTGGACGAGAAGCTTCGCTGATGTCTTCGTAAGTGAATTGATCAACCATTGCAACATCCGACTGAACTCCTTTCAATTGTGTAGAGCCTCCGTTTACACGGTAGAATTTTTGTATCGTTAACTTAATAGCACCTAATTCATCTGTTCCTGACTGACGGTCTAAAGGCAAGATAGTTTGTACTGTACCTTTACCAAAGGTTTGTGGTGAACCCACGATAACAGCGCGACCATAGTCTTGCATTGCTGCAGCGAAAATCTCTGACGCAGATGCAGAAAGCTCGTTAACCATAACAACTAATGGCCCGTCGTATGCGATAGAAGTATCTTTGTCTTCATGAATTTTAAGCATTCCGTCTGAGCGTCTTACCTGTACAATTGGTCCTTGATTAATGAACAATCCAGAGATTTTAACAACCTCTTCTAGCGAACCACCTCCATTGTTTCTAACATCGAAAATAAGACCTTTGATGTTTTCTTTTTTCAAAATTTGGATTTCTTTCTTGATATCATCTGAAGGGTATCGACCGCCTTCTTTTCCCATAGGAGTGTAGAACTCAGGTAAATAGATGATTCCGTATTTATCTCCTTTCTCGTCTGTAATAACAGAAGAGCGAGCAAAGACTTCTTCCGATTCTATTACTTCACGAATCAAAGAGATTGTTTGTTGAGAACCGTCTTTTTTCTGAATAGTTAAGACAACTTCTGTTCCTTTTTTCCCTTTAATTAGACGAATAGCATCGCTCAAAATCATTCCAACAATGTTTTTAGCTTCACCATTTCTTCCTTGTGCAACTTTAATGATCTTGTCGCCTACTTCTAATTTATTGCTTTTCCAAGCTGGTCCGCCAACAATTAATTCTGCAATTGTTGCGTATCCTCTTTTGTCTTGTATCTTGGCTCCAATTCCTTCCATTTGTCCAGACATTTCGAACTCGAAATCTTCTTTACTTGTTGGAGAGAAATATGTTGTATGTGGATCGTATTGTTCTGTGAACGAGTTTAGATAAACGGAGAAATAGTTCTCGCGTTTTGTTTGTTTTATACGACGGAAATAATCAGAAATCAAGTCTTTTACTTCATCACGAGCGATTTTCTCTACTTCTGAAAATGGCGTGTCTTTTGTGATTTTCTTTTTTTCATCTGCCAAAGGATCTTTTGCAGGTTTTGTAGAAGAAGAGTTGTTTAATGAATCTTTCTTTTCACCTCTTAGTTCGTCTTGCATCGAAAGAATTTCTAGCATAACGTTATATTTCATGTATTTACGCCACAAATCTTTTGCACCGTTTTTATCTTTTGCATATTTTGATGTTTTGTAATCGATATTGAAATTCTCTTTTTGATTGAAATCAAAAGGTTTCGCTAAAGCCTCCATCGCATACTTTTCAGATTCAGCAATACGTTTGTATATTGTATCTACAGTAGAATTGTAGAAACTTAAGTTTTCAGATTTGTAATAATCATCTAAGTTATGGTAATCTTTTTTGAATAAATCATAATCAGATTGCAATAGAAAACGTTTGCTTGGATCGATGTTTTCTAAATATTTATTGAAAACATTTTCAGAAAATTTATCATCAATGGTAGCAGGTTTGTAATGTAGATAAGTTAGGGTGTTTCGTGTATTTTTTACGATTAATTTTTCTCTTTCTTCATCTGTATCTAACATGGGTTTGCAAAAGCAAAAAACAAGCAAACTCATTGATAAAAACGATAGTAAAACATACGTTTTTTTAATTAACATATTGCGTTGGTATTATATAAATTAATAATTTAAGATTCCTTCAAATATAAAACAAAAAGAAATTCGAAGGAAGTTTTTTACATTTGTAAAAATGATGAATAAAAGTAAGAATAAAATATGGAAAGACCGCTAATTTTAGTTACAAATGATGACGGAGTAACTGCGCCTGGAATAAGAGCGTTAATAGAGATTGCAAAGGAGTTTGGAGAAGTTTATGTTGTTGCACCAGATAGTCCACAAAGTGGAATGGGGCATGCGGTAACAATAAATTCGACTTTGTTTTGTGATGAAATAGAAGTAAATGCTGAAGTGAAAGAATATGCTTGTTCTGGAACGCCTGTGGATTGTGTGAAATTAGCCGTTTCGCAAATTTTGCCTCGAAAGCCAGATTTATGTATTTCAGGAATTAATCATGGATCGAATTCATCGGTTAATGTGATTTATTCTGGTACAATGTCGGCGGCTGTGGAAGCTGGGATTGAAGGGATTCCTGCAGTTGGTTTTTCGCTTTGTGATTTTGCTTATAATGCTGATTTTAAATCATCAGAGAAATTTATTAAAACAATTATTTCTCAAGTTCTTGAGCACAAATTACCAAAAGGAGTTGTATTGAATGTGAATATTCCTAAGCTGAAAGAATCAGAAATAAAAGGAATAAAAGTTTGTCGCCAAGCTGATGCTAAGTGGGAAGAAAAATTTGATAAACGCGAAGATCCACGTGGAAGAGTGTATTATTGGATGAGTGGAGAGTTTAAAAATCTTGATAAAGGAGAAGATACAGATGAAAAAGCTTTAGAAGAAGGTTATATTTCTGTTGTTCCTGTTCGTTATGATTTGACTGCGCATCATTTTTTACCAGATTTGAGAAATTGGGATTTGTAAGATCTTAATTTTAAGCATAAAAAAAGGACTTCAATAGAAGTCCTTTTTTTATGTTATTTATAGAAATAATTATTTTACTAATTTTTTCTCAGCATCACGATAGAACGTTTCTTTCTGATCGTTTCCTAATGTTTTGTAAGCTTGAATTAAGTTACGAATAACCTGACGGTTTTCAGGTTGAATTTCGTGCATTTTTTCAAGATAAGGAACTGCTTCTGTAAACAATGCTTTACGTTTTGCTTCGTTTGCATTGTAAATTTCTTTTTCTTTTTTAGATGTTCCTAAATTGTTGTTCATCGTTTCAACAATATCTTTGTCTGGCTGTAAAATAGCTAAAACTAAATTGTTGTAAGATTCGAAATGTTTAGGATTTAATTCAACTGCTTTTTTGAACATGTTTTTAGATTCAGCTACTTTGGAAGCATCATCTAAATATAAAACACCTAAATTATAATAGTTTTGCGCATCGTTTGGATTAATTTTAATCGCTTCTTCGATACGTTTTAACATTTTATCTGCATTTCCAGAAACTTGATAAATTCCTGTTGCAATGTTATTAATGTCTGCATCTGAAGGATATTTTGCAATAGCTTCTTCTACGATTGCATCGTATTTTTTACCATTATATAAACCATTAAGTGCTAAAACATACATGTCGCGATTGTAATCTTTTGTTTGATTAGCAGATTTACCTGTAAATCCTTTTGCTGCTAATTCTTTCAAAATAGCTAAAGATTTATCGTATTCATTCGCATTGTAAAAACAAATAGCCGCTTGGTATTTATAGATGTCTTCTTTAGTTCCTAAAGCTTCTACTAAGTTGTAAACATTTAAAAATTTTGTTCCAGCTTCAGTATATTGCTTAGCATCCATTGCTTTGTTTGCAGCTTCTAATTCTTTGTTAGCTAAATTAGAAACTTCAGATTGTAACAAGAAACCGTATTTTGGTTGTAATGTAACTTCTTTTGCTTTTGCATAGTTTCCTGCAGCTGTAGCTTTATCTAAATCGGCTTGAGAATAATAAAATTCGTCTTTTTTAGTGTCTTTATTTTTGACTTGCCAAACTTTACCGTTTTCGTATTTAGATAATTTTGCTAAATCTTGACTTGCTTTTGTAACATCACCTTTTGCTAAGTTTTCTTTTGCTGATTTGTTATATTTTTCAGCTAAAACTGTAGGTTCTGTTGTTAACTCTTCTGCGCTTGTTTGAGCAAATGATGTTGACATTGCTAAAACTAAACCTAAACTAAATAATAATTTTTTCATTGATTATTCATTATTTGGATCCTCAAGAGTTGTTTCTTCTGCTTGAGTTTCGTTGTTTTCATTTGAATTTTCTACAACAATTGGATTTCCTTCTTCATCAAGTTCTACTTCGTCTTCCAATTCTTCTTCAACTTGTACTTTTGCAATAGCTGCAATTTCGTCGTTCTTTTTCAAATTAATCAATCGAACACCTTGCGTAGCACGACCCATTACTCGAATTTCATCTAAACCAGTTCTAATTGCAACTCCAGATTTATTGATAATCATTAAATCATCTTCATCTGTTACAGCTTTTATAGCGATTAGTTTTCCAGTTTTGTCTGTAATATTAAGTGTTGTTACACCTTTACCACCACGGTTCGTTTCACGATAATCTTCGATAGAAGAACGTTTTCCGTAACCTTGTTCAGAAACAACTAATACAGTTTCTTTTTCTACATCAGTCACAACAATCATTCCGATAACTTCATTATCAGCTTGATCTCCTAAATTGATTCCTCGAACTCCAGAAGCAGTACGTCCCATAGGGCGAACTTTTTCGTCTTCAAAACGGATAGCTTTACCATATTTAGAAGCAATCATAATTTGAGATTTACCATCTGTTAATAAAGCTTCTAATAATGTATCTCCTTCACGAACAGTAATTGCATTAATACCATTTACACGAGGACGAGAATATGCTTCTAATGATGTTTTTTTGATGATACCATTTTTAGTTACCATGATTACGTAATTATTATTTACGTATTCCTCGTTCATTAAATCGTGCGTTAAGATATATGCTTTAACTTTATCGTCTGGCTCGATGTTAATTAAATTCTGAATAGCTCGACCTTTAGATGTTTTAGAGCCTTCTGGAATTTCATATACGCGCATCCAATAACATTTTCCTTTTTCTGTAAAGAATAACATGTATTGATGATTAGATGCTGAAACGATATATTCTAAGAAGTCTTCATCACGCGTTGTAGCAGCTCTGTTTCCAACTCCTCCACGAGATTGTTTTCTGTATTCAGAAAGAGGTGTACGTTTGATGTAACCCATGTGAGAAATAGTTAAAACAACTTGTTCATCAGGAATTAAATCTTCGATATTCAAATCACCACCAGCGTAGTCTATATCAGTGCGGCGTTCATCGCCATATTTTTTACGAACTTCTAATAACTCATCTTTGATAATTTGCATACGTAAATCTTCGTTTGCTAAAATATCTTTTAAATGGTTAATCATTTTCATGATTTCTTCGTACTCTTCACGAATTTTATCAATCTCAAGACCTGTTAATGTACGTAAACGTAAATCTAGAATTGCACGAGCTTGAATTTCAGATAACTCGAAAGCTTCCATTAATCCCGTACGAGCATCTTCTGGTGTTGCAGATTCGCGAATAATTTTAATTGCACGATCAAGATCATCTTGTGTTCCGATTACTTTCATGTAACCTTCTAAGATGTGTGCTCTTTCTTGTGCTTTTCTCAATTCGTATTCAGTGCGACGAATAACCACTTCGTGACGATGTTCTACGAAATGATAAATCATATCTTTCAAGTTTAATTGCTCTGGTCTACCATTTACCAAGGCAATATTATTTACACTGAAAGATGATTGTAGTTGAGTAAATTTATATAATTTATTTAATACAACGTTAGGAACCGCGTCCATTTTAAGAACATAAACGATACGCATCCCTTTACGGTCAGATTCGTCACGGATCTCAGAAATACCATCTAATTTACCATCTTTTACTAACTCCGCAGTTTTTGCAATCATGTCTGCTTTGTTTACTTGGTAAGGTATTTCTGTTGCTATAATACAATCACGACCATGTACTTCTTCGAAATTGGTTTTTGCACGTAAAACAACACGTCCACGTCCAGTTTCGAAAGCTTGTTTTACACCATCGTAACCATAAATAGTACCTCCTGTTGGGAAATCGGGTGCTTTTATATATTGTGTTAATTCGTCAATTGTAATCTCACGATTGTCCACGTAAGCAATTGTTCCATCAATAACTTCTGTTAAATTATGTGGCGCCATATTTGTCGCCATACCAACAGCAATACCCGATGCACCATTTACTAATAAATTTGGAACACGAGTAGGTAATACAGTAGGTTCTTGTATAGTATCGTCAAAGTTTAATTGAAAATCAACTGTGTCTTTATCTAAATCAGCTAATAATTCATCTGAAATCTTTTGAAGTCTAGCTTCAGTATAACGCATTGCAGCAGGTGGATCACCATCTACAGAACCGTAGTTACCTTGTCCGTCAACCAATAAGTAACGCAAAGACCAAGGTTGAGCCATACGTACCATTGTGTCGTAAACAGAACTGTCGCCATGTGGGTGAAATTTACCTAAAACTTCCCCTACAATACGTGCCGACTTTTTGTAAGAACGATTAGAAAAAACACCTAATTCATACATTCCGAATAATACTCTACGGTGTACAGGTTTTAAACCATCACGCACATCCGGAAGCGCACGAGATACGATTACCGACATCGAATAATCGATGTAAGCGGATTTCATTTCATCCTCAATATTAATTGGGATTAGTCTTTCTCCTTCAGTCATATTGTTTTGATATATAAGGTGGCTAATATACGAATTTTAAGCAAAAAAAAGACTGATAAAAGCAAGATATTTGATGTTTTATGAAAGTTTTAAGGAAACTTTTTAATCCTTTCGAAAATAATTTCATTTTGATTCGTAAAATACAATTGTTGATAAGTTTTAATTGTTATTGTTTTAATTTTCTCTTGCTTAACAAAAAAATGTTTTTATATTTGCACTTCGAAAATTACAAAGTGTAGAACGGAACGCGGTTTACTATTAATTCAGCTTTTTTTGTAATTTTCTATCAATTTGATTTTTGAATTAATAATATTAACTGTATATTTGCAACCCATTCGAGTAATGGATTAGAAACTTAGTAAAGATGAGTAAGAGAACATTTCAACCAAGTAACAGAAAAAAAAGAAACAAACACGGATTCCGTGAGCGTATGGCTTCTAAAAACGGGCGCAAAGTATTAGCTGCTCGTAGAAAGAAAGGAAGAAAAGCATTAACTGTTAGTGAAGTAAGAGCTAAAAGATAATCGCTACAATTCATAAAAAATAAGCTTGAAGGTCGTTCTTTCAAGCTTTTTTTTTACATTTGTTTTAAAGACTGTAGAAAGTATGGAAGCTAAAAATGTAATTGAGTTAAGTCAATCATCTATATATCAACGAAATCATTTAGTATTATCAGACGTTAATTTTGCACTTAACGAAGGAGAATTTGTTTACCTTATCGGGAAAACAGGAAGTGGAAAAAGTAGTTTATTAAAAGTACTTTATGGTGATTTACCATTGCAATCAGGACAAGGTTCTGTAGTTGGAATGGATTTAAAATCATTAAAAACAAGTAAAGTTCCTGATCTTAGAAGACATTTAGGAATTGTTTTTCAAGACTTCCAACTGTTAACAGATCGTACAGTAGAACAAAATTTAGCATTCGTTTTGAAAGCAACGGGCTGGAAAGATAAATCGACTATTGATAAACGTATTGATGAAGTTTTAGATGCGGTAGGAATGTTGTCTAAAAAGAAAATGATGCCGTTTCGTCTTTCGGGAGGAGAACAACAACGTGTTTCGATTGCTCGAGCATTGTTAAATCATCCTGAATTGATTTTAGCCGATGAGCCGACAGGAAATTTAGATCCAGAAACTTCAAATGATATTATGGATTTATTATTATCGGTTTCTAAACAAAATAATTGTGCGGTTTTAATGGCTACACACGATTACGAAATTATTCGTCGTTATCCAGCACGTAAAGTACGTTGTGAAGATGGAAAGTTGTTCGAAGTTCTTGAAGCAATTACAGAATAAGAAAAATTACACAATATAATTTTAAAGAAAGAGTTTACTTAATTGTAGACTCTTTTTTTTATTGTAAAATAAAACTAATGTATCAAGATAAAAAACTTCATTTTATTAGTATGGACATTCCATTTCCTCCCAATTACGGAGGTATTATTGATGTTTTTTATAAATTGAAATCATTTCATGAGCTTGGAGTTGAGGTTTATTTGCATTTATTTGGTTTTAAAGAAGATGAGAATGAAGCATTGAAAAAATATGCCAAAGAAGTTTATTTTTATCCAATCTATCAGAGATCTCATTATGTTTTTCAAAAATATCCTATTTCTGTTCGATCAAGAGAGAGCAAATTGTTGTATGAGCGAATAAAAGCTGTAAAAGCACCAATTTTTTTTGAAAGTCTAAAAACTACTTTTATTTTGAATAAATGTAATCTGAATGATTATTCAAAATATTTACGATTACACAATATCGAACAAAATTATTTTTCTGGATTAGCTGAAAGCGAAACAAATCTTGTAAAAAAATCGTTGTTCTATCTCGAAGCAAAAAAATATATTCAATACGAAAATATTATCAACATGTTTGACAATGTTTTTACGCTTTCAAAATTTGAGCAGAATTATATTCAAAAAAAATATAACAAAGGAAAATTTGTTCCTGTTTTTCATGGAAACGAATCCATTAAGTTATTAAGTGAAAAAGGAAAATTTGCGTTGTATCACGGAGATTTAAGAGCTTCGGATAACTGTAAAGCTGTCGATTTTTTAATAGAAGTTTTCAAAGAAATTGATTATCCATTTGTTATTGCTTCAGGTTCGAAAGAAGATTGGGTGAAAACTAAAATTAAAAATTATCCGAATATACAATTTGTAAAATTGAAAGATTTTGATCATTTGAAAAATCTTTTCGAAAATGCTCATCTTAATATAGCTTGGTCTTTTCAAGAATCTGGAACAAAACTAAAAGTGATAAATGCATTATTCAATAGTCGTTTTTCGATAATTAACGAAAATGTAATTGACGATGAAAAAATTAATAAACTTTGTATTAAAGTTTCCAACAAATCAGAATTGATAAAAGCAATTAACCAATATAAAGATCAACCATTTTCAGCATCAAAAGAATATAGAGAAACATTAGAATTTTATTTAAATGATAAATTGAATGCTGAAATAATTTTGAAACAAATTTTTAATTAACTTTATGAATATGAATCAATATGCAGATTTAATTTTAGAACGATTAATTAATCAAAAAATAGAAATAACTCAACAATATAATAATAGCAAAGATAAGATTGGATATTTTTGGGTTGATGATTTGTTGCCAGAAGAATTAGCATTAGAAATAAATCAAGTTTTTCCACAAGAAAAAGAAATGGTTTTGAAGAAAAGTCTGAAAGAAGATAAATATATTGCAGTTCAAATGAATCAATATAATCCTATTTTAGAAGAAATTATTTATGCTTTTCAAGACGAAAGAATCGTTAAGTTTATTGCAGAAATTTGTGAAATAAAAGAACCAATTCCAGATTCTTCCTTGTATGCAGGTGGTTTGTCTATGATGGGAAATCGTCAATTTTTGCAACCGCATTTAGATAATTCTCACGATGCTAAAAGAGAATTGTGGAGAGTACTGAATTTATTGTATTATGTAACGCCAGATTGGAAAGAGGAATATGGAGGAAATTTAGAAGTTTGGCCAAATGGATTGAAAAATGATCAGATTACAATTTTTAGTAAATTCAATCGATTGGCTATAATGGCAACACATAATGATTCTTTGCATTCTGTTTCACCAATAAAATATGATGGATTTAGAAAATGTGTTTCGAATTATTATTTCTCGAAAAAACCATTAAGAGAAACAGATTCTTTTCATGTAACATCGTTTAGAGGTCGTCCAGAACAAAAGGTTTTAGATCAAGTTTTACAAGTAGATAATGCGCTGAGAATGGGCGTTCGAAAAGTATTTAAAAAAGGAGTGGTAGAGAATCCACATATTTATAAAAAAGAAAAAAAGTAGATTAAGTTTTAATCTACTTTTTTAATTTGCTCAAAAATTTCTTTTAATTTTTTCTCTTCGTTTTCCCAACAAAGTTCATTTGCAGCTATTGCAAGATTTTCTTGATAGCTTCTTTTTCCTTCCTCTAAGATTTCTTGTAGTTTTTCAGCCAAATGTTTTGGCTTGTGACTTTCGATCACTTTTCCAACGTTATAATCTTCGATTATTTTTTTTATTTCAGGTAAATTAGTTCCTAAAATAGGTACTCTCGCTTGAATAAAGTCAAATAATTTATTCGGTAGAGCGTAGCGATAGCTTAATCCTAAATCTTCTTCCATACTCATTCCTACATCAGCTAAAGGTGTTATAGTTTTTAAAGTTTTTGGGGGAATATTTCCTAAAAAATGAACGCGATCAGAAAGATTCAAATCTTTCACTAATTGTTCGTATTCTGCTTTTTTAGGCCCTTCGCCAGCGATCCAAAATTGACAATTATCGATGTATTTAAAAGCTTTAATCATTTTGTCAATTCCTCGACTCATATTTATTGCGCCTTGATACAATAATATTTTATCATTTTTAGGATTTTCGGGTAAGCGAAAGAAAATAAAATCTTGTTTATCGTTTAATTTTGTTCGGTTGGGAACATTTCTAATCACAGCTGGATTAGCGCCATATTCTTTGCAAAACCAATTGGCATATCCATTACTTACTGTATAAAAATAGTTGACTTTCGGTAAGAGAAAATGTTCTAAAGTTTTCCAAACTTTTTTAGTTTTTGGACGATTCTGTAATGATGGTAATTCTGAGAAAATTTCATGACTATCAAAAACCAACGGAATATTTTTTAATTTACTTACTAAATAAAAAGGAAGTAAACTATCCAAATCATTTGCTAAAAGAATGGTTTGTTTATCCGATTTTTTCAATAATGTAAAAAATAATTTCCAATTAAACTCTGCATACATTTTCATAGAAGATTGATTTTTCATATCAATCAAATAAGTTTTGTATGATTTGTTTAACTTAGGTTTTCCTTTTATAGTCGCTCCAATCAATTCCACATCATATCCAAACTTTAACAAAGAATGACAAACTTTATCTAATCTCTGGTCCGTTTCAATATTATTTAATACAGCAGATAGGATTTTCAATTTTATGGTTCTTTAAGATTATTTTCCAGGTTTGAAAGCGATATAATACGCTTGAACCAAAAATAAAATTGCATTAGGAATAAGGACTGGCCAAGCCTCCATCATAGCAGCATAAATTACAAAACATATACAACCAATTGCATTGATAATACGAATAATTGTAATTTTTGAAAAAAAGAATGCTAAGACAATAAAGACTGAAGCAAGATAGCCAAAAATATCAGCTATACCAATGTTAGATAAAAAATCCATAAAACGATAAATAAGAATGATAAAGTATAGGCAAAATTATGAAAAATAAGTCGATAACTTTGCGTAAATTTGCACAATGATAGAAACTTTATCAAAGATAAAACACAAAGATTCGCCAAACTTCTTTTTAATCGCTGGCCCATGTGCCATAGAGAATGAAGATATGGCTTTGAGAATTGCTGAAAAAGTAGTAACAATTACTGATAAATTAGAGATTCCTTATGTTTTTAAAGGATCTTTCAAAAAAGCAAATCGTTCTCGTATTGATAGTTTTACAGGAATTGGTGATGAAAAAGCATTAAAAATTATTCAAAAAGTTGGAGAAACTTTTGATGTGCCAACGACTACAGATATTCACGAACCTTTTCATGCAGAAATGGCAGCGGCTTATGTAGATGTTTTACAAATACCTGCATTTTTAGTTCGCCAAACCGATTTAGTGGTTGCAGCAGCACAAACAGGAAAACATGTTACCTTGAAAAAAGGTCAATTTCTTTCGCCAGAAGCAATGAAATTTCCTGTAGAAAAAGTAATAGATTCTGGGAATAATAATGTAGCAATTATAGAACGTGGAACAATGTTAGGTTACGGAGATTTAGTAGTAGATTATCGTGGAATTCCTGTTATGCAAAATTATGCACCAGTTATTTTAGATATTACACATTCTTTACAACAACCAAATCAAGCTTCGGGTGTAACAGGAGGAAAACCAGAGTTAATCGAAACTATTGCAAAAGCTGGAATTGCTGTTGGTGCAGATGGTATTTTTATCGAAACGCATCCAGATCCTAAAAATGCAAAAAGTGACGGAGCAAACATGTTACAATTAGATTTGTTAGAAGGTTTATTGACTAAATTAGTTCGAGTTCGTCAAGCAATTCTTTAAAAATATTTTTTAAAAAGAAAATTTATTAAATAATACTTAGTCAAATTGATTAAGTATTTTTAATTTATTAAATATGAATAATTTAATTCAGAAATATAATATTCCTGGTCCTCGTTATACAAGTTACCCAACTGTTCCTTTTTGGGATAATGAAGGTTTTACAAAACAACGATGGATAGAAACGTTTCAACAATCTTTTGATGAGAGTAACGAAGAAGAAGGAATATCTATTTACATTCATTTGCCTTATTGCGAATCGTTGTGTACATTTTGTGCTTGTAACAAACGTATTACAAAACAACATTCAATAGAGGAACCGTACATTGATACGGTTTTAGGTGAATGGAAATTATATGTGGATTTATTTTCATCTCGACCAAAAATTAAAGAAATTCATTTAGGAGGAGGAACACCAACTTTTTTCTCTTCAGAAAATTTGAAGAAATTAATAGATGGTATTTTTGAATATGCGGATGTAGCAGAAGGATACGAATTTAGTTTAGAAGGACATCCAAATAACACCACAAAAGAACATCTACAAACCTTATACAATTTAGGTTTTAGACGTATTTCTTACGGTGTACAAGATTATGATCTGAAAGTTCAAGAAGCGATTAATCGTGTTCAACCTTTCGAGAATGTGAAAAGAGCAACAGAAGAAGCGCGTGAAATTGGTTTTACATCTATTTCTCACGATTTGATTTTTGGTCTTCCACATCAAACAATGGAAGGAATGATGAAAACAATTAATTTGACAAAAGAATTAAATCCAGATCGTATATCATTTTATAGCTACGCCCATGTACCGTGGATAAAAGGTGTTGGACAAAGAGGTTTTAACGACGAAGATTTACCATCACCAGAGTTGAAACGTGCCTTATACGAGGAAGGTAAAAAAATGTTCGAAGAAATGAATTATTTTGAAGTTGGAATGGATCATTTTGCTTTAAAAGAAGATTCGATGTATCAATCGATGAAAAACCATACATTACATCGTAATTTTATGGGTTATTCTTCTTCGAAAACACAATTAATGGTTGGTTTAGGCGTATCTTCTATCAGTGATTCTTGGTATAGTTTTGCACAAAACGAGAAAACAGTAGAAGAATACACAAAATCAATTCACAATGGAGAATTATCCGTTTTCAAAGGACATATTTTATCAGAAGAAGATTTGATAATGCGTCGTCATATTCTAAATTTAATGTGTAATTTAGAAACTTCTTGGGAAGAAGATAACATGAAATTTGAAGATGTAGATCGTATAAAAACTATGTTACAAGATATGGTTGACGATCATTTGATTGAATTTGTAGAAAATGGTTTGGTCGTAAAAGAAGAAGGACGTCCATATGTACGAAATGTATGTATGACATTCGATAAGAGAATGATAGATAACGAGCCAGAAACCCGCATTTTCTCGATGACAATCTAATAAACAGATAAATGTTTTAAACTTTATCAAAAAAAGTATATATTTGAATATCTCAAACAATGAAAGAAATAGAAATTCACGGTAAAAAATTTATTCCGTACATCGCATTTGAAGAAATAGAACACGCCATCAAAAATATGGCAAATGAAGTTTATGAAGAATACAAAGACGAAAGACCGATTTTTGTTGGTGTATTAAACGGAGTTGTAATGTTCTTCAGCGATTTCTTAAAACAATATCAAGGAGAATGTGAGATTTCATTCTTGAAATTAAAATCTTACGAAGGAACAGAATCAACAGGGAAAATCACTATTGAGATGGATATTCCAATGAATGTTGAAGGACGTCACGTAATTATTTTAGAAGATATTGTTGATACGGGTAATACGTTAGTAGAATTGCACCGAATCTTGCAAGAGAAAAAGGTAAAATCATTAAAAGTCGCAACTTTATTATTTAAGCCAGACGCTTACAAAAAAGATTTAAAAGTAGATTTAGTAGGAATCTCAATTCCTGATAAATTTGTAGTAGGTTATGGATTAGATTTTGACGGATTAGGAAGAAATTTACCAGATATTTATCAAATAAAACATTAAAACAAAATGCTAAACATTGTATTGTTCGGACCTCCTGGTAGTGGTAAAGGGACACAAGCTAAATTTTTAGAAGAAAAGTACCAAACTCCTCAAATTTCTACTGGAGACTTATTTCGTTTCAACCTTAAAAATGAAACAGAATTAGGATCTCTTGTAAAATCTTACATGGATAATGGACAATTAGTTCCAGATGAGGTAACAACAAATATGTTGATTGATCATTTAGATAAAAATCCAAATTCAAACGGATATATTTTTGATGGATATCCTCGTACAACTTCTCAAGCAGAAGCTTTAGATAAGATCTTAGCAGATAAATACAAAGACGAAGTAACGATTACATTAGCATTAGTTGTTGATGATGAAATTTTAGTTCAACGTTTATTAGAACGCGGAAAAACTTCTGGTCGTGCTGATGATGTGGACGAAAAAATTATTCGTGATCGTATTACAGAATATTATCAAAAAACTGCAATTGTAGCAGAGCACTACAAAGCGCAAGGAAAATGGGTTGAGATTGATGGAGTAGGTTCTATTGAAGATATTACCGAAAAATTGAACGCAGCAATTGAAGAAGTTTTATAAGAACAAACTTTTATATTATAAAAAAAATCTCCTTTTTAAAATAAAAGGAGATTTTTTTTGTTTATTTTCCTTCAACCAAGCCTTTACAAATGTTTTTTACAACTGCAGGACCTTCATAAATAAAGCCTGTATAAACTTGTAACAAACTTGCACCAGCTTCCAGTTTTTCTTTCGCATCTTCGGCTGTATGAATTCCACCAACTCCAATGATAGGAAATGCTTTGTTCGATTTTTCAGAAAGATAACGAATCACTTCTGTCGAACGATCTTTCAATGGTTTTCCCGAAACTCCTCCATTTTCTTTTACAATAGTAGGATCAGATTTTAAACCTTCTCTCGAAATAGTTGTGTTTGTCGCAATCACTCCTGCAATTTTAGATTCTAATACAATATCTATAATATCGTCTAATTGCGAATCTGTTAAATCTGGTGCTATTTTTAGTAAAATTGGTTTCGATTTTTCGTTCTGATTATTGTATTGTTGCAAATAATTTAGAATGTACAATAATGGTTCTTTTTCTTGCAAATCTCGCAATCCAGGCGTGTTTGGAGAACTAACATTGACTACAAAATAATCTACATAATCAAACAATGCATTAAAACACTTGATATAATCATCAACAGCATCTTCATTTGGTGTTAGTTTATTTTTTCCAATATTTCCGCCAATAATATAATTTTCTCGATTTTTTAATTCTCTAATTTTTGAAACAGCAAAATCAACACCTTTGTTATTAAATCCCATTCGGTTGATAATCGCTTGATCTTCTACCAAACGAAACATACGTGGTGCATCATTTCCTGGTTGAGGTTTTGGTGTAACGGTTCCAATTTCTATAAAACCAAATCCGAAGTGGTTCAATTCTTCGATATATTCAGCATTTTTGTCAAAACCAGCAGCTAAACCAATAGGATTTTTGAATTTAATTCCAAAAACTTCTCGTTCTAAACTAGGATGATTATATTGATAGAATTTATCTAATAATTTTCCAACTCCAGGAAAAGAAACGTAGTTTTTTAGATTCCTAGTTACAAAATGATGAGCTTCCTCAGGTTGTAATTGAAATAAAATGTTTTTGAATTGTTTGTACATGTTGCAAAATTAGTGAATCCTATTAAGACAGAAAAGCAAGAATTGGAGTTAGAGAAATAATTTTTTAAGTCAAGAAAATTACGTCTTTTATTAATTATTTATTCAAAATAGATCATACAAGATTTTAATAAACAAATTAGAAATCGTACTTTTACTGACTAACTTAAAAGAAAAGAATTATGCAATCAAATTTCGTTGACTACGTAAAAATAAATTGTAGAGCCGGTCACGGCGGCGCGGGTTCAGCAAGTTTGCATCGCGAAAAATATATTGACAAAGGAGGACCAGATGGTGGTGATGGTGGACGTGGAGGAAATATTACACTTCGCGGAAACTCAAATCTTTGGACATTATTAGAATTTAGATTCAAAAAACATTTCCGTGCGCAAAATGGTGGGCGTGGAGGTAAATCTCGTTCTACAGGTGCAGATGGTGATGATATTATTTTGGAAGTTCCAATTGGAACAATTGCCAAAGATGAAGAAGGAAATACAATAGGTGAAATAACAGAATCTGGGCAAGAATTGATTATTGCAAAAGGAGGAAAAGGAGGTTTAGGAAACTGGCATTTTCGTTCTGCAACACGTCAAACGCCTCGTTATGCTCAACCTGGTTTAGATGGTGATGAACGTCAAGTTACATTAGAGCTTAAAATTCTAGCTGATGTTGGTTTAGTTGGTTTTCCAAATGCAGGAAAATCTACTTTATTAGCTGCTGTTTCTGCTGCTAAACCAAAAATTGCTGATTATGCGTTTACAACTTTAACGCCTAATTTAGGAATTGTAGAATATCGTAATCAGAAATCATTCATTATGGCAGATATTCCTGGAATTATAGAAGGAGCTGCTGAAGGAAAAGGACTTGGACATCGTTTCTTGCGTCATATTGAACGTAATTCAAACTTATTATTTTTAATTCCTGCCGATTCAGAAGATTATAAAAAAGAATATGAAATTCTGTTGAACGAATTGAAGAAATTTAATCCTGAATTATTAGATAAAGGAAGAGTTTTAGCTATTTCTAAATCGGATATGTTGGATGATGAATTGGAAGCTGAAATTAAAACTCAATTGCCAACTGATATCGATACAATATTTATTTCGTCTGTTTCTGGAAAAGGAATCAAAGAATTGAAAGATTTATTGTGGAAAAAATTACACGAATAACTAATTATTAAAGATAAAGACAAATGTTTGGAAATTTTGGAGACATTATGGGAATGATGGGAAAAATCAATTCTTTTAAAGATAAATTCTCTGATTTGAAAAATGAATTAGACAGCGAAGTTTTTACAACAACTTCTAACGATGGTAAAGTGAAAATTACAATGTCTAAATTAGCTACAGTAAAAGATATTGAACTTGCTGAAGGA
Source organism: Empedobacter brevis (assembly GCF_965118635.1). GTDB lineage: Bacteria > Bacteroidota > Bacteroidia > Flavobacteriales > Weeksellaceae > Empedobacter > Empedobacter brevis_A. The sequence continues at coordinate 233,641 of NZ_CBCPHV010000003.1, forward strand.
ATGGAGAAAGAAGAGATTGAAGATTTATTGGTGATGACGTTAAACAAAGCGTTGGAACAAGTAAAAAATGAAGCAATCGATAAAGCTAAGAAAACAGCTCAGGATAATTTACCAAATATCCCTGGAATGCCTTTCTAAAAGTGAATAACTAAAAAATATAAAACCCCTGAAAATTAATTTTTCAGGGGTTTATTTTTGATATAAATTATGGTTATTTGATGATTAATTTTGACGTATTTTCTCCTTCATTAGAAGAAACTTGTACAAAATAAACACCGCTAGTTAAGTTTGTGTTAATCTCTTTTTTGAAATTTCCTGTAGCATTTGTATTAGTTGAATATACGATTCGTCCGTTTATATCAATGACATTAATTTTAACTTGTCCTGTAATTTTCTGTTCGATTGTAAAAGTTCCATTTGATGGATTTGGATAAATTTTAGACTCGTTTTTTACTAAATCATTTGTTGCTAATAGTTCAGTTTCGAATTTCTTTACTGCTAAGAAAATATTGTCAATTGCTTCTATCATTATATAACCTTTTGTGACAGAAACTGCATCTTCAGGCATTTTGAAAGTAGCAGAACCATTATTATCCACGATTCCTAATTCTTTAAAAGATTTTCCTCCGTCCCATGAAATTGAAACTTTAACTTTTGTTGTATTTACTGGAGCAATATCTGTGTTGGCAACATCCCATGTTACTGTAAATTCATTTGTATTAATAACAAGTTTTTCTGGGGATGTAATAACAAAAGGTCCTACACTCGGAGTGGCAGTTACTTTTACTTGTGCATAATTATTTTGTGGTCCTTCTGGATTATAATCTCTTGCTGTAACTGTAAAATCATACTTTCTTGGAACAGACGTTAAAGATTCACCAACAATAGTACTATATATTTCATTTAATTTTGGTGGTTGTTCATCAAAAACATCTCGTGTTAATTTATTTTCAAGAATACTTTCAAATTTAGGAAAATAGCGATAAGTTTCTTTTACTGGTTGATAAGATCTAAAATTAGGACCAATTGTTTTATTCGTTCTCACTCTACTGTAAGAATTAGTTGTTGTATATGTTCCTGAATTGTTTTGTTCCCAATTTACTAGAATAGCATCATTTTCATCATCTGTTACCTTTGCATCTAGCTTGAATGCTGTTTCAACTGGAATGTAATATGTAGTTTCTTTTAATTCAATTTTAGGGGCTGTATTCAAAATTGGACGAGAAATTCCACAAGTTTTAGTACTTAAATTATCTTTAACTTGTCGAATGCTCGAATGCGCAAAGTAATCATCAGAATGCGCTTGTATATTATAATATGTAATACCAGCATATCCCATAATAGTCGATCCTCCTCCAGGCTCAACAAGAACACCTGAACTTTCGTATCTGTGAGAGAATGTATGATTTGCTCCTAGTTGATGTCCAATTTCGTGTGCAACATAATCTACATCAAAACTATCTCCTTTTGGTAAACCGTTTCCAGGAGAAGTAAAACCACTTCCTTTACCTAGAGGAAAATCAGTTTCACATATACAACCTATACAACCGGCATTTCCTCCACCGCCTTCGTGTCCAAATAAATGGCCTATATCATATTTATCTTCTCCAAAATTATCGCGTAAATTACGTTGTAATTCTACATTCCAAACAGAAGCATAATTAGGTGAAGTTCCATATATACTATCATTAGAAAGACCTTCTCTTGCAGGAGAATAAGGATCTGTTTTTGGATCTAAATAAACAAGTTTTTCAATATCATCAGCAAAAATGAAATTAACAGCCATATCTTTTTCGAAAATACCATTTACACGAGTCATCGTATTGTTCATGGCTTCAAGTGATTTTTCTAATGTGCCACCAAAAGTTTGACTATATTCTCCTGTAACAGATAAAGCTAAACGATATGTTCTGAATTTTTGATCATTATTCTTTGTTTCAATTCTTTCAGCAAGTTGATGATTTGCATGTTCTTCTGGAGTAGAGCAATTAAAATCATTTTTTGCATTTTTAGAATGTACTTCGAAAAATTTTCCATCGCTTGAATAAGTTTCTAAAAATTCAGATTTGTCATGTGCTCGAAAAATTGTCGAACTAATTCCCGAAGGTCCTGTACTAAAACGTAAATAAGCCGAAGGATCTTCTATACTTTTTCCTACATAAGAGCGCAAATTCGGATATTTTGCTTGGTCTTTTGCCGAAAAATTAGAAGCTTCCCAAACTTCAAAACGTTCAACAACTCCTTTATCATTAGGCATACTAATGATTGTACCAACTTGATTTGTATTACGAGAAGTTACATTTACTAATTTTTGATCTAATGTTTTGCGATCTAATTTGAAAATTTTTTGGTTTCTTTTATTCTGATATTCTGTTCTTGCAGTTGGATAAGCTTCAGATTCAGTAACTAGTGTCCAGTTTTGCGCAAATGAATAATTTGAAGAAAGTAAAAGAAATAAATAATATATATTTTTTTTCATCAATACGTTAATTTTGGGGCAAAACTATCCTAAAAATATTAACCATCAAAGGAAAATCGATAAATATTTTTAATTAATCTAAATAAAATAATAAATTTATTTCGATTTAATGAGAGTTGATTCTTTCTATTTTATCATATGAATTTTTAATAATAAATAAGCTAATAAAACACAAAACATGTTAAAAATAAATACAATAGCAGCAATTTTATTAACAATGATAAGTTGTGCTGTAAATCATAATAAACCGATAGAAAATGATTTGAAAACGGTTGAAATAACACGAATACAATCAACTAGAAAATATACAGAAAGTCAAATTATTGACTCAAAGAAAACATACATTATTCATAATTTTGATACAATAGTTAGAGAAACGAGAAAGGAAGATTGGAAGAAAATAAAAGAATTATTACATCCTATCAATTTATCGAAATTAGAAAATATTGTGGTTGATAAAAGTGCACAAACTCATCAATTTGATGGAGCTCCACTTGTTAATATTGTTGTAAAAGAAAACGAAATTAATTACTATTCTCCTAGTTATGATGCAGGAAGTGCACCAAAAGAAATTTATGAATTGGATGTATTTTTGAAATCGTTGTCAGAATGATTTTCTTCATTCAACGATTCAAAATATTCTGCTTTCAAACGTTCTTGTTCTTGATAAACTTCCCATAAACGTTCCTCTTGTGGATCATAATAATTTTCTTGATCCCATTTCGGAACTTCTTTTTGTGGTCCAATTTTTCTAAATAGATAAGCGAAAAAAGCGCCTGAAATAAATCCACTCAAATGCCCTTCCCAAGAAATAGAATTGCTACTTGTATCAGTTTTCAATTGTGGCAAAATTTCTTGTGGAACCATTCCCCAAATCATCCCACCATACAATAAAATAATGATTAATGAAATCGCCATTAACCCACGTTCTTTTCTAATAATTCCACTAAAAAATATAAATGAAGCTAATAAGTAAACGATTGAACTTGCTCCAATATGACAACTTACATAATCATCCAAAAAAGGTGGATTTCCAATCAACCAAAGAATTATTCCAGACAAAATCCAGCCAAAGAAAATAACATAATAAGCCAATCTATCGTACATTAATAAAGCGATAAAACTAAGAAATGCTAATGGAAATGTATTGCTAATAATATGTTTCCAACCCGAATGGAAAAGTGGTGAGAATAAAATTCCTTTTAATCCTACAAAAGTTCTTGGAATAACTCCGTAACAACTATCCAAACTATAACCATTTTGTTGGAATAAGAAGATAATCCACATTGGGATAAGTAATAATAAAGGAATTATAATGGTTTTCTTTGGGAAAGGATAACTCATAAAATTGGTTTCAGGATATCTTTCAATCTTTATTCCTTTCCAGAAATTCTGCCAATTTTGGTTAAATTAAGATCGATATCGTTTTATCAATTCCTTTGCAAGCAATTTCCAATCAGTCCATTTTATACCTAATTGATGATTCTGAACTGAAATTTTATGTTGATAATCTAAATGCTTAATGACTTCTTTATAAGCTTTTATCAAATTAAAATTCGGATCATAAATATGTGTTGCTTCAGAATTTGCTCCATTTATTTCGAGTATGACAAAATTTCCGTTCTGAAAATCTTCCAAACTTTTTGCTTTCAAATCAATTCGTCCATAAAAGAAACCATCTATTTTCTTAGCAATTTCATCAATCGTTTCTTCTAATTTTTTTGTTTTTAGCGAAGAACCATCCAAGAAAATTGTTCCACGACTATGATTGCCAATTGGTTCAACTAACAATTTTTCATTTTCCGATAGAATAGAATGCAATTGATTTTCATAACGTTTAAACAAATAATCTTTTCGATAAAAAGCTCTTAAATTTTGTTCGATTAATTCTTTCAAAGTTGATTTTCCATCTCCTGTAAAAGTCAAAAAATCTTTTGCTGTTATCGAAAGTATTTTGCCTTTGTTTTCTTTAGGTAAACGAACATAAAAAACACCAAATTCAAAATTGGATTGAATATATTCTTGTAAAATTAAATCTCGATTATTTTGCTCTAAATAAGTTTTCCAATCATTTTCATTGCGAATTAATTCTACTCCAAATCCTCGTTCACCAAAATTTGGTTTTGCTATAAAAGGAAACTCGAATGGAATTTTTTGAGAAGTAAATTCTTCAAAAAAAACAGTTTTTGGTTTATAATTTTCATCAATCTGATTGAGTAAATCGATCTTAGAATAATCAATAAAACCACCCCATTTCATTGTGGGATTTACAGAACAAAAATAAGCTGGAGCACCTGCTTGGAAGATTTTATAAATGTACCAAGGTGTTAATGGCGCATAAAATAACCAGAATGGCCAAAATTCGTATTGTGTCCATTTTGTTATTTTTGGATTCATTTCTCTTGATTTTGAAAAGCAATGGTTGAAGATGAAATTCCAAAATTTTGAGGAATTTTAATCGTAGGAAAATGAGTTTCTATTGCAATTTTAATCAATGCAAAATGATGGACGCTGTGATCAAAACAATACATTAATTCGCGATGATTTGTTGTGTTAATCGTAAAATTTTCGCCGTAATAATTTTGTTCAAGTTGAATAATTTTATCTAAATCTAAACGTTCAATTCGTGATTTTAGAAAATTCAAAGTATTCAAATTCTCAACAACAGAGTTTTCTAACAATTTATTTCGCTTTCTGCGATCATAACAAATAGAATGATTGTTCTGAGCTTCTAAAAAGCAAGTATAGAATTCAATAATATGTCGAAAATGTTGACCAATAGAAGCATCAGAAATAATTTCTAATTCTTTTTGAAAAGACGAATCGTCAAATTGCAAAAGAATTAATTTCATTTCATCAAAAGAATGCGCTATAGTTTTCTGAATACTCATATTTCTTTGCAAAGATAAATTTTTACATTTGAACTAAATCGAAAAATGAGATGTGTATAATCAGTTTTTACAAAAATGGAGATGAATTTGTGTTGACACACAACCGAGATGAAGAAATAAATCGTTCTTCTTCCAAAGAAATTGTGGAACAAAAACGTTTTAATAAAACTTATTTTTCTCCTGTAGATGAACGTGCAAATGGAACTTGGATTTTCTATTCGGAACAATATATAGCTTGTATTTTGAATGGAGGAATTGAAAAACCATTGCATTTGAAAGATAAATACAGAGAAAGCAGAGGAATTATTTTGTTAAATTTATTGAAGTATAACTCTGTAAATGAATTTGTTGATTCGGAAAATTTGTCAGAAATAGCTCCTTTTACAATTTTTGTATTTGAAAGACCAACTAAAAATGCTTACCTTTTGTTTTGGAACGAAAATGAACTGATTGTAAAAGATGTTTCGCAAGAAAAAATTGTAACGTGGTGTTCGTCTACTTTATACAATCCTGAAAGAAGAAATGAAATTAATGAAATTTTTAATGAAAATAATGATTTAAATCTCAGAAAAATTTTAGAACTTCACAATGATTTGAAAATGAAAAAAGGCGATTTATACGATTTTTTAGCAACAACATCAATCTCTCAAATTGTTATGAATTCTTTAAGAATTGATATGAAATATTGTCAGTTATTTTAAAATTAGTAGACAATAATTCGCTATTTTAGGGAATCATCAAATCATTTCAGACATAGGCATAATTTATGCTATAATCAATTGAATATTATTAAAGACAGCTTAAATAAAATGAACGATAATTTCTCACAACAAGTAAAAGACGTTATTTCTTACAGTAAGGAAGAAGCGTTGAGATTAGGGCACGACCAGATAGGAACGGAACACCTTCTGTTGGGGATTATTCGCGACGGTGAAGGGAAAGCCATTTCTGTCTTAGAAGCATTAAACGTCGATTTAGATGAAATGCGACAAAAAATAGAAAACCTAAACCCAGCAAAGGAAACTCCAGAAAATAATATAAAAAAATTGAGTTTGACAAAACAAGCTGAAAGAGCGTTGAAAACAACTTTCTTAGAAGCTAAATTGTTCAAAAGTCCTACTGTAAATACAATCCATTTATTATTATGTATTCTTCGTAATGAAAACGATCCAATTACAAAATTGATGAATAAATTGGATATTGATTATAATACAGTAAAAGAAGAATTCAAATTTCAATTTCAAGATGAAGAAATTCAATCTCCTCGTGCAGAAAATCCATCATTTGATGGAGGTGATTCTGACAATGATTTTGAACGAGCATCTACAAGTAAATCGACTTCAAAAAGTAAAACTCCTGTTTTAGATAATTTTGGACGCGATTTAACTGCTATTGCGCAAGAAGGAAAATTGGATCCTGTTGTTGGTCGAGAAAAAGAAATAGAACGTGTTTCTCAAATTCTTTCTCGACGTAAAAAGAACAATCCATTATTGATTGGAGAACCAGGAGTTGGTAAGTCTGCAATTGCAGAAGGTTTAGCATTACGAATTGTACAACGTAAAGTTTCTCGTGTATTATTCAACAAGCGTGTAGTTACTTTAGATTTAGCTTCATTAGTTGCTGGTACAAAATACCGTGGACAGTTTGAAGAACGTATGAAAGCAATCATGAATGAATTAGAGAAAAATGATGACATTATTCTTTTCATTGATGAATTACATACAATTGTTGGAGCAGGAGGAGCTACAGGTTCTTTAGATGCTTCGAACATGTTTAAACCTGCCTTGGCAAGAGGAGAACTGCAATGTATTGGTGCAACAACTTTGGATGAATACCGTCAATATATTGAGAAAGATGGAGCTTTGGTTCGTCGTTTTCAAAATGTAATGGTAGAACCAACTACACCAGAAGAAACATTACAGATTTTACATAATATAAAAGATAAATACGAAGCTCATCATAATGTAAATTATACAGATGAAGCATTGCAAGCTTGTGTTAATTTAACAACACGCTATATTACAGATCGTTTTTTACCAGATAAAGCAATTGACGCTTTAGATGAAGCAGGTTCTCGTGTGCATATCAAGAATATAAAAGTTCCGCAAGAAATTTTAGATCTTGAAGCAAAATTAGAAGAAGTTCGCGAAGAGAAAACGAAAGTTGTAAAATCTCAAAAATACGAAGAAGCTGCTCGTTTACGTGATTCAGAAAAGCAAATTGAAAGTGATTTGATTCGTGAACAAGCAAAATGGGTACAAGAATCGAAAGAAAATCGTGAAACCGTTACAGAAGAAAATGTAGCAGAAGTTGTTTCATTAATGTCTGGAGTTCCCGTACATCGTGTAGCAGAAAAAGAATTAAAAAAATTAGCTCAAATGAATGAGTTAATGAAAGGAAAAGTAATTGGTCAAGACGAAGCAGTTGCAAAAGTTGTGAAAGCAATTCAACGTAATCGTGCAGGATTAAAAGATCCTAACAAACCAATTGGTTCATTTATTTTCTTAGGAACAACAGGAGTTGGTAAAACACAATTAGCAAAAGTACTAGCCAAAGAAATTTTCGATTCTAACGATGCTTTAATCAGAATTGATATGTCTGAATATATGGAGAAATTTGCTGTTTCTCGATTAGTAGGAGCACCTCCGGGTTATGTTGGTTATGAAGAAGGTGGTCAATTGACAGAAGCCGTTCGTCGCAAACCATATGCAGTAATTTTGTTAGATGAGATTGAAAAAGCACATCCAGATGTATTCAATATCTTATTGCAAATTTTAGATGATGGACATGTAACAGATAGTTTAGGACGTAAAGTAGATTTCCGTAATACGATTATCATCTTGACATCTAATATTGGTACAAGACAATTGAAAGAATTTGGAGATGGTGTTGGATTTGGAACTTCAACAAAGAAAAATTCTGCTGATGAACGAGCAAAATCAACGATTGAAACTGCTCTGAAACGTGCTTTTGCACCAGAATTTTTAAATCGTATTGATGATATTATTTTCTTTAATTCTTTAACAAAAGAAGATATTATGAAAATTATCGATATTGAATTAGAAAGTTTAATTGAGCGTTTAACAGCTTTAAATTATCATATCGAATTAACTGAAGAAGCGAAGAATTTTATTGCGGATAAAGGATTTGATAAAGATTATGGAGCGCGCCCATTGAAAAGAGCAATTCAAAAATATATTGAAGATCCAATGGCAGAAGAAATCATTAATGCTGTAATTAGTGAAGGAGATCAATTGATTCTTGACTTAAATGACGCAAAAGATGGAGTTCAAATTTCTGTAAAAGGAAAAATTGAAGAAGAAAAATCAGAGTAATATCTAAGTTTCTATAATAGAAAGGCTTGAACATTTTTGTTTGAGCCTTTTTTATTTTGATAACTTTTACCGTACATTTGCGCTCAGCAAGCCACTTTGTCGCTTCAAATTTATTTGAAGAGGAAAGTCCGGGCTCCAAAGAGTAAGCATAGCGGGTAACGCCCGTCCGTCGAGAGGCGAGGACAAGTGCAACAGAAAGTATGTACAGTTCGGCTGTAGTGAAACCAGGTAAACTCTATGCGGAGCAATGCCATGTATACCAGCAGTTAAGAGCTACTCGTTCGTTGCTGGGGGGTAGGCAGATTGATATTTTAGGTAACTAAAATACTAGATAAATGACAAAGCATTTTAAATCTAAAATGACAGAACCCGGCTTATCGGCTTGCTTTTTTTATTTTTTAAAATAAAGACTAAATAATTCTGAAGTATTAGAACAATCGTTTTTCTTCAACATATTTCTTCGATGCGTATCAACTGTATGTTTACTCAGCTTCATGGCATCTGCTATATCTTGACTGGTATAACCTTTAATTAAAAATTCAATAATTTCTTTTTCTTTTTTTGTTAATTGAAGTGAAGAATTTAAATCTGGATTTAAAAGATTATTTAAACCATTTTTAATGTTATAAATGTGCATTTTAGGAACGCCACCAACTTTTAGTAAAGTAATATCAGTAGCGATACAAATAACACGGTTAGGAAGAAATTTTTTCCCTAATTCATAAAAGAAATGCTGAAGATGTATTTGATGAATACCACCATCGACATCAAGAACACGAAAATCATAAGTAAATTTATAGTTGGTTCTTTCTTCTGGAATAATTTCCATGCTGAAATTTGAAATCTTATTCTGAATATCAATTACATATTCCAAATCTTCTGGATGAACCATTTGAACACACAATTCAGCACTATATTCTTCTAATTTATAACCTAATATAGATTCTGCTTGTGAAGAAACATATTCAAAAGTACCTTTATTTGGATCAATAATATACATGAAATATTCTCCAATAGAAAGACTTCCGTAAACTTGTAAAAATTCATCAATTGTATTAAAATCATTATTATCTTCAGAATTAATTCTTTTTTCAGTATTTATACTCCAAAATTTTTTGACAGTACTCACATACTCTTCGAATGATTTCTGATCTTTTTCCTTCATGAATAGCGTTCTTTAATGGTGATAAATAATACTAGTTAATGAGTATTTTTTATTCGTGTAAGATACTGTAATTTTGCAAAATACCTATGAATTATTTAGCAATTTTGCTTCTCAACCAACCTAAATGATTTGAAATATCATTTCTATTTACTAAAAAGGAGCTTTAAAATAAGCTCCTTTTATTATTTTTTTTGATATTTTTTTAAAGTAAAGATTTCACTTTTTCAATAACAGCAGTTGAATCGATACCATATTTTTTCATTAAATCTGATGGTGTTCCAGATTCTCCGAATTGATCATTAACTGCAACAAAAGCTTGTCTTGTTGGTAATTTTTGTGCTAAAACTCTAGCAACAGATTCACCTAAACCACCTAAAATATTATGCTCTTCAGCGGTAACAATTTTACCTGTTTTCTTTACAGAGTTTAAAATGATCTCTTCGTCTAATGGTTTGATCGTATGAATGTTGATAACTTCACAAGAAATTCCTTCTTTTTCTAATTCTGCAGCAGCAACCAATGATTCCCAAACTAAGTGTCCTGTAGCAACAATTGTTACGTCAGAACCTTCGTGCATTAAAATTCCTTTTCCAATTTCGAATTTTTGATCAGCTGGTGTGAAAACAGGAACAGCAGGACGTCCGAAACGTAAGTAAACTGGTCCTTCGTATTCAGCAACAGCAATTGTAGCTGCTTTAGTTTGATTGTAATCACATGGATTTATAACAACCATTCCTGGCAACATTTTCATCAAACCAATATCTTCTAATGTTTGGTGAGTTGCACCATCTTCTCCTAATGTTAAACCAGCGTGCGAAGCAGCTATTTTTACATTTTTATTAGAATAAGCAATAGATTGACGAATTTGATCGTAAACACGTGCTGTAGAAAATTCTGCAAATGTACCTGTAAAAGGAATTTTGCCTCCGATTGTTAAACCAGCAGCAATTCCCATCATGTTTGCTTCTGCAATTCCTATTTGGAAAAAGCGTTCTGGATTTTCTTTAATAAATTGATCCATTTTTAATGAACCAATCAAGTCAGCACATAAAGCAACAACATTAGGATTTGTTCTTCCTAACTCTGTTAATCCGTCTCCGAATCCACTACGTGTATCTTTTTTTTCTGTGTATGTTAAGTCTATCATTATTTTTGTTTTTTGTATTCTTTTTTATATTTCTCTAACTCTGCTTTTTCATCAAATTGATAAATAAAATCATTTGGTGAAATATTAATTTCTTCGTTCTCGTCTTTGCTTTCGTTATTTTTTATCCAGTTTTCTAAAGTTTCGACATTTTCTAGAACAATATTTTGTCCAACTCGATATACTAAGCCTTTCAAATTTAGTTCAGAATTGATAAATGGAACAGTGTTGATTTTAGAATTTGTATCAATACAAATTTCTGTACCTTCATCTTTGTTGTTATCTTTTCTAAAAATAGTATATACTTCGCATTTCTGATTTAGAATCGTTTCTTTTTTAGCTGTTCTGTTCGCAAGATAATTATTCCCGATAATTGAATTCGTTAAACTTGGATTGTCGGTTATTAAGAACGCATTTCCTAATAAATCTTTTGTTCCGTCAAAATCAATTTTGAAAACCTTCGGATTTGCTTCTTCACTGTAAACCGAATACATATTATCGTTTAATTTTAATGAAGCAAAATTTCCCATTGGTGTTCGTGTAATCATCAAGTGAGCTTTGTGATCTTTTGTTGATAAAATATCCAGAAAATCTGAATAGAAATCGCTCTTGATACGATATTGTATCACGTTTTCAAATTTATACGATTGCATTTGAGCAAAAGAAAAACTTGTTAACATGATTAATATGAAACGGATAGATTTTTTCATAATCGATGTGTTTGACGATGATTAATCTAAAGAATTTAAGAAAGTTGTTAATTTATCTTTGTCTTCTTTTTTCAGTTTATCATATTTGTTGTTAATTTCTAAAACGCTTTTTCTCATCGCATTAATTGTTTCAGGCAAACCAACACTTCCGCTTTGATAGATGTATAAATCGCACACTTGACCTGTATAATTGTGAACTAAGTTTCCTAATTCTTTGTCTATAAAAGCTGGAATTTTAGTTTTTAAATCTTTACAATGTTCTGGAGCTATTTTCATGAAATCTTGCACTTCAGGATTATCGATTGCTAAATCAATTACATTAATGTCTGTTGTTTTATAAGTTGATGTATACGGATCATAAAAATCAGCCATTGAATAATCTGCTGCAACGGCAGAATCTACTGCGACAGCTGCTTCATCAATATCTGTTGATCCTTTTGTTAACTTAAACTTTTTTGCATCATCAAAATATGTTTTGAAAAGGTTATTTAATTCTTTTACTTCACTTTTGTCCGCTATTTTATTTTTTTTGAACTGTTTTATCAATTGGTTTGTAGAACCTTCTGCTGCTGATAAAGCTTTGTTACGATCAATATCAGGATTTCCATCATAATCGTTATCTGTGTAAACTAAGCCATAGTTTAGAGAAGCAATCGTTCCAAAAAGACTATTGACATTATCATTATCAGATGTTTGATAGGTATAATAATTGATAATAGGATCTTCGTAGCGATTGTCTGGTGTGTAAGCTTCAGTAGCATAAGTACTATCTACACCTGTCATTAGGTTTTCATATTCTTGCTTCTTTTTTGCTATTACATTTGTAAAGTTTTCGATTTCTTTCTTTTCATCAAACTTTACTTTTACGTTAGCATTGGATACTTTATCGATTGTAAAACCAATAAAATCTCCTGCATCAATACGCACCAAAAGACCTTTCAATTTACTTTTTGGAAACAAATGAGTCATGTTATCCAATTGATTTTTTTCATCAATACAAATTGTAGACTTTTTTATTTCCTCAAAAGCTTTCGATTCTATTTCATAATCATTACACTTATATCCATTAATTGTTTGTGTAGAGTTCATGTTTTTTATTGAAATAATCTCAGTAAAAAAATCATCATCATAAGGTAATAAGCTCTTTTCGTCAATACCTTCATAATAATATGGAATTTTAATCTTTAAATCATTTTCTAAAGAGTTTGCAAAGACATTGTAAAGTCTATTATTCAATGTTAAAAAAGATTCGTGATTGAAACTCTTTGTTACATCAGTTTGATAGAGATAACTATTTCCTTCAAAGGTTCCTAATATTGCTTCTTTTGAGAGATAATTAATAAAAAACATTTCTTCTTCTCCTGTTAAATAACCTTGAATTTCATCAGGCATACTAACTTTATAAGAGATTTTTTTATCAAAAGAATATGTTTTTTCTTGTCCAAAAGCTGTCAAAGAACAAAGCGTAAGTATAGAATAAAATAACGTTTTCATAGTATTTTGTGGTTAATGTTAATTTTTAGTAATCTGTTAACTCAGTTTCTGGGTTTTGCTCTAATGCTGCTGCTAATTGCTCATCGTTAGGTGCTTTTCCGTGCCAAGAGTGGCTTCCCATCATGTAATCTACTCCATTACCCATTTCTGTATGCAATAAGATAGAAACTGGTTTTCCGTTGCCTGTCAATGTTTTAGCTTTTTCTAAAATAGCAATAACTTTCTCTAAGTCGTTCCCGTTTTCTTCTTCTAAAACAATCCATCCGAAGGCTTCTAGCTTAGCTTTCAAATTTCCTAAAGGCATTACAACATCTGTATCACCATCTATTTGTCTACCGTTGTAATCAATAGTAGCAATTACATTGTCTACTTTTTTTCCTGCAGCATACATAAATGCTTCCCAAACTTGTCCTTCTTGTAATTCACCATCACCGTGTAATGTGTAAACTAGTTTGTCGTCATTGTTTAATTTTTTTGCTTGTGCAGCACCTAATGCAACAGATAATCCTTGACCTAATGAACCAGAAGCGATACGAATACCAGGTAAACCTTCGTGTGTTGTTGGGTGTCCTTGTAGACGAGAGTCTAACTTTCTGAATGTTGCCAACTCGCTTATAGGGAAAAATCCTGAGCGTGCCAATGTACTATAATAAACTGGAGAAATATGACCATTTGATAAGAAGAATAAGTCTTCTCCCTTTCCGTCCATAGAGAAATCCGTAGAGTATGTCATCACTTTACCGAATAATGCGGCAAAGAATTCTGCACATCCTAATGAACCACCAGGGTGACCACTATTTACGGCATGTACCATTCTCAAAATATCTCTCCTTGTTTGTTGTACTTGTGTGTGAAGTTCTTGAAGTGTCATTGTTTGTCTATAAAAATTTAAACAAAAATAATTCTTTTTTAATGGGCAAAAAAATGATAGATAAGAAATCACTACAAATAGGGAAGATAATCTATGGTTATTAAAATCCTCTGCGAGCTTTAATCAATAGGTTGTTTTATTTTTAGAGAAAGCTGCTTAGGTTTCATTAATCGAGAAGCTTCTCGTTGGTCGATAGCTGCGCAGGTTTCACCTAACGAGAAGCTAGGTTTTAGTCAACGAGAAGCTTCTCGTTTGTAATCTCTTCACTAGAAGTTTTTGTAAAGGTTGTTTGTAAAGAAAAAGGACGTGGTTATTACCACGTCCGTTAGTTGTTATTCTTCTACATGCCATTCGCCACGATGAGGTATTAAGGCGTCTCGTACTTGTATCATTTCAGACTCTGTTACAACCAAATATGCCACAGCATATTCTGGTTCTACCTCTACAAATTCGGAAATTGTAGATTGCAATTTCTCTTTTTCTGCGTATTGTTTCAGATGAATAGCATGGTGCTTTGCTGTTGGTATAGCGTCGGGACCATAGAAATCCCATATAAGTTTTAACTTCTTTTCCATTCTAAATTTTTTCAAATGAGGTCTTTATTCCTTTTATTAATGCTGAACTAAATCCTTGATGTTCCATTTCATTTAGTCCTGCTATTGTGCAACCTTTTGGTGTTGTTACTTTGTCTATTTCTTGTTCTGGGTGCAATCCATTTACAATCAAAAGTTCTGCTGCTCCTTTTACTGTTTGGGTTACAATTTTAGATGCCGTTTGTGCATCGAAACCTATCTCTATTCCGCCTTGTATCATGGCTCTTATAAAGCGTAAAACATAGGCTATTCCGCATGCACCAACAACGGTTGCAGCGTTCATTAATTCTTCGTTAATGACAACTGTTTCACCTATTGGGTTGAAAATTGTTTTTACTTCGTTAACCAATGTTTGGCTGCTTGTGTTTCCACAAATACATGTTATCGACTCTTCTACAGATGCTGCTGTGTTTGGCATTGCGCGGAAGATAGACATGTTTTCTGGTAATAATTTTTGGTATGTTTCTAATGAGATACCTGTTGCTACTGATATTACTAGTTTATCTGTATTGAAATCGTTTTTTAACTGCGTTAAAACTTCTTCTACTTTATATGGTTTTACACAAAGCAAGACGTAATCAGCTTCTGATACAGCAGCATGATTGTCGTTTGTTAACGTTACACCTTGTTTGCCAAGATGCTCTAGTTGTGCTAAATTATTGCGTGTTGCAATGATTTGTTTTGCTTCGAATGCGTTGTTTTTTAGAAGACCTTCTATAATAGAGATTCCTAGATTTCCTGCTCCAATAACTGCAATTTTCTTCATAAGTAGTATAGTGTTAGACTTTTTGATTTGTAATTTAATGAGAAATTTCTTTTTGTTTGTTCGAACTGACAAGCCATAATCCGATAAAGGTTAGTAAACCATTTAGAATAATAAGCTCTACACCAATTCTATAGTTGCTAAAGTTAATCACTATTTCGTTGATGATATAAGTAAGCACTGGCGCTAGTAAAGCGACTATAATAATTGAATATTTGATGTAAATGTTGCGTTTAGTTAAAATACCGAAAGCGAATAATCCTAATAATGGACCGTATGTATAGCCTGCAACCTCCATTACCAAATAGACGATAGATTTGTTATTGATTAGTTTGAAAACCATTATCAAGACAAAGAAAACGATTGTGAATATTAAGTGTACACGAATACGAATCTTTTTCTTCTCGTTTTCTGATTTCTCTTTGCGCTCGTTGAGGTTTAATAAATCGACGCAATAAGAACTTGTAATTGCTGTTAATGCTCCGTCGGCAGAAGGGAATAATGCAGAGATTAAACCAATGATAAAGATAATCGCGATAATCATCGGGAAATGATGTCCTAATAATGAAAGTGCTGGGAACATATCATCGCCCATAATATTTTGGCCTCCTTGTTCCATAAAGAAACCGTCGGCTGTATAAAAACCACCTTCGCTCATTGCATATAAGTAAAGTAATCCGCCTAAGAATAGGAAGGCTAAATTGACAATTAATAATGTTCCTGCAAAGGTTAACATGTTCTTTTTCGAATTTTTCAGGTTGTCAACAGAGATGTTTTTTTGCATCATTTCTTGGTCAAGCCCAGTCATTGCGATCGTGATAAACATTCCTCCTAAGATTGTTTTCAAGAAGTATGTTTTAGAATTTGGGTCGAGATTTATGAAATGTGTGTAGTTCTTGGCTTGCATTATATCATAAGCTTCACCAATAGACAAGTTAAGATGCGATAAGATAAACCATATACAAGCAATCAAACTAATAATCATAAATGATGTTTGCAAAGTATCTGTTACTACAATTGTTTTTACGCCACCCTCGAAAGTATATAATAATATCATCAATAATAAGACAAATGTTGTAACCCAAAACGGTACGCCCAAATTGTCTAATAGAAATATTTGTAACACATTTACTACTAAATATAAACGAGCTGTAGCTCCAATTCCTCTTGATATAATAAAGAAAACCGAACCTATTTTGTGAGCTTCGACATTGAAACGTTTTCCTAAATAAGTATAGATTGAAGTTAAGTTCATTCGGTAATAGAGTGGAAGCAACACGCCTGCAACAATGAAATAACCAAGGAAAAACCCTAGTACCATCATGTAATACTCGAATCCTCCATAAATATATTCGGAACCAGTTAATTTTCCTACTGTTCCAGGAACCGAAATAAAGGTAACCCCACTAAGGCTTGTACCAATCATTCCGAAAGCAACTAGCCACCATTTACTTTTTTTGTTTCCATTAAAGAAAGATTGGTTGTCCGAATTTCGACTGGTAAAGTAAGAGATGACTAAAAGTCCTACAAAGTATACGATAACACAAAGTAGTAAAATTGTTGAGTTCATAATTTATTAGTAAATAAGCCCAAATTTAATATTTTTGGTTTAATGATGATAGATTAATTTAAAGAAGATAAAATTGTAAATTTGTCGTCTCTAATTTTTTATAAGGAATGAATTATCCAAGCAAGGTTTTAGAACGAGCTGTAGAAGAAATGTCAAATCTACCAGGAATAGGAAAGAGAACAGCTTTACGACTTGTTTTACATATGTTGAATCGTCCAAAATCACAAACAACAGCATTGTCCGAAGCGCTTTCTCATTTAGTAGATGATGTAAAGTATTGCAAGCATTGTCATACCATTTCTGATGAAGAAATTTGTGACATATGCAATAATCCTTTGAGGGACGAAACTACAATTTGTGTTGTAGAAGATGTACGCGATGTAATGGCAATTGAGAATACAGGACAATTTAAAGGACAATATCACGTTTTAGGAGGAAAGATCTCTCCAATGGAAGGAATTGGGCCAGGGCAATTGAATATTCAAACTTTGGTAGATCGTGTTCAGAATGAGAATGTAAAAGAAATAATATTTGCTTTAAGTTCTACAATGGAAGGAGATACAACTGTTTTCTATTTGTATCGACAATTAAAGAATGTTGCGATTATCTTTTCTACCATTGCAAGAGGACTTGGAGTAGGAGATGAGTTGGAATATGCGGACGAAGCTACGCTTGTTCGTTCCATTCAGCATCGAATACCATATTCGGAAAATAAATTTTAAATGAAGTTATCTATAGTTATTGTCAATTATAATGCACCAAAACATTTAGAGCTTTGCCTTGATTCTTGTCAAGAAGCTTTAAAACATATTCATGGCGAAATAATTGTAATTGATAATAATTCATTAGAAGTTGATTTCACATTTCTAAAAGAAACTTTTCCGTCGGTAAAGTTTTTACTTCAAAAAGAAAACTTAGGTTTTTCAAAGGCGAATAATATTGGAGTAGAAGCTGCTTCGGGAGAATATGTTTTGATCCTTAATCCCGATACAATTATTCCAGAAAACATATTCGAATCTTTGATTGAATTTCATCAGTCCAAAGAAAAAATAGGTTTTGTAGGTGTTAGGATGATTAATGCAAATGGTCATTTTCATCCAGAATCGAAACGTAATATTCCAACAGCCAAGAATTCATTCTCTAAATTATATACGCGATTTAATCATTCGAGAAAAAATAATTATTACAAGTTAGAAGTTGGAGAATTTGAAACTGCACCTTGCGAAATCCTAGTTGGAGCTTTTATGTTTACAACAAAGAAAATCTATCAAGAGATTGGTGGTTTCGATCCACGATATTTTATGTACGGAGAAGATATCGATTTATCTTTTAGTGCAGAATTGGCTGGTTATACAAATTATTATAAAGGCGATGTAACAATATTACATTACAAAGGAGAAAGTACAAAGAAGGATATAAAATATTGTAAACATTTCTTCGAAGCAATGATGATTTTTTTAGAGAAATATTATCAAAAGAATTGGTTGTATTATCAACTTTTACGTTCAGGTATTTTGATCAAATATCTAATTCAATTATTTAAGTTTACAGTTTATCCTCGTAATAATAGCGTTAAAAAAGATGTAAACGTGGAAGATTTACTTTGGATAAATAAAGATTTTATGCTTGAATCCTTAACAAATAGGGAAATTGCAATAGATGCAAGTTTGTTTACTTATCAAGAAATATTATCTATTATTTCTGATCATAATTCGTTTTCACATTCATTTTATATTCGTCCTAAAAATAAAACATATCTAATAGGCGATAATAAGAATATTATAAACGTATAAGAATAAAAAAAAGCTGAATCTTAATGACCAGCTTTTACAGTATCTTTTTTCTCTACTTTCGTAGTTTCTGCTGTTTTAACAGAATCTTTTATTTCTTCGTGTTTCTCTTCAACAGCTTCTTCGTGCTTTTCGTGTGCTTCGTGAGCAGCTTCAGTTTTGTGGTGCATTTCTTCTGCAGTTGCAGGTTCATGAACTACAGGAAGAACTCCGTGATTCACACCTGGCTTAGAGTTACAAGAAGTAGCAAATGCCGCAATAGCTACTAAAAGAATTAATTTTTTCATGTCTTACAAATTTATTGTATGGTATATTATTATAATTGTTTTGACAAAATTAGTTAAAAACATTGAGTTCAACTAACTGATTTATTTCAATTGTGCAATTTTCTGAATTCCACCTTTTGTTTTATCTCCAACTTTTACATTGATTTCAGTATCAAGTGGTAAAAAGATATCTACACGAGATCCAAATTTGATAAATCCATATTCTTTTCCAGCAACAGCAGTATCGTTTTCTTTACTGTAACAAACAATTCTTCTTGCAACAGCGCCTGCTATTTGTCTAAAAAGAATTTTTGTATGCTCAGCATTTTCTACAACAACTGTTGTTCTTTCATTTAATTCTGACGATTTTGGATGAAATGCAACTAAAAATTTTCCTGGATGATATTTAGAATAAATAACTTTTCCATTTACAGGATAGCGTGTAACGTGTACATTTAGAGGAGTCATGAAAATAGATAATTGAATACATTTCTGATTCAAGAATTCGCTTTCATATACTTCTTCCAATACAACAACTTTTCCGTCTACAGGTGCAATAACACAGTTTTCAGACGAATCTGATTCTCTGATAGGATTTCTAAAAAACCAAACAATAAATCCGTAAAGAATCCATAATGGTAAGGCAAAGTAAAAACCATATACAGGAAAAAAATAATGTAATATTCCTGTAGCGATTGCAAATAAAATTAAGCAACCTATTAAAATTGCTGTTCCTTCTCTGTGAAGCTTCATAAAGTATATACTAGTAAATAATATAAATAAACAAATGGAACGACAAATATAAAACTATCTAGTCGATCTAAAAAACCACCATGACCAGGAATTAAATTACTACTGTCTTTTACATTAAAAAAACGTTTTAATTTAGATTCTGTTAAATCTCCTAAAGGTCCTAATGCAGCTACGATTAATCCAATAATCATCCAATTACCATGTAAGTTTTCTCCGAAATATTTTTGAATTAAAAAACCTGCTAATAAAGTAAAAATAATTCCTCCAAAAAATCCTTCCCACGTTTTTGCGCCCGAAATTTTAGGTGCTAATTTGTGTTTTCCGATTAAGTTTCCTGTTAAATAAGCAAAAGTATCGCTGCACCAAAGTAATAAGAAAACAAAGAATAATTCGTAATGCATTACTTTTTCACCTAAATGATAACCAAAACTTGGTAATGTTAGAGCAATTGCAAAAGGGGCGATAACATATGTTAAGCCTAAAGTTGCTTTACCAAAATCGTTCAACAATTCGTTGGTAGATTTGAAAATGGTATAAATGCTAAAAACAAATAAAACTGGAATGATGAAATATAAGCTTCTTAAATGAAAATAATAACGAGTATTGGTTTCGAAAGCTTCTAGGAATTCTTTTCCATAATATCCGAATACAACTAATGCAGCTAGAAGTGCACCTAGTTTATAAAGTTTATTTGTAAGATTTGTAATTTTAAAAAATTCGTACAAACAAAAAAGTCCAAAAACCATCATTAAAACAATTAACCCTTTTGGGTTTATCGTTGTTCCGAAAAATATAATAAGTGCATATATAAGTCCAGAGGAAGCTCTAATTGCTAAATTTTTCATAGCTAATCTTAATCTTCAACCAATAACAAATAAATATTCTTCGCGTTATCTACATTTGGAAATTTGTGCATATTTTTTCCTCGAATCGAAGTTATTTTAGATGGAAGGTTGTCTTTTTTTAATGTTCGTAATTTCTGTAAAGCCACGCTCACATTTTCTACTAATTGTGATGGGCGTGCATAGATAATAAAATTTGATGGAAAATCAGCAATATTTCTACCATAAGTTTGATGCGCAGACAACATAATACTTCCATCAAAAGCAATTAGAAATTCGCAACTAAGAAAACTAAGGGTATAACGAGATTCGCTAGGGTTTTCTACATAAGGAATATTGACAGAATTAAGAACTTGTTGTAAATGTGGATCAGGACAAATTAACTCAGTTACATTTTCGTAATTGATAATCTCTTTAAGGTTTTGAGAAGCTTCGTTTATATTATCACAAAACAAGAAATGCCCACCACCTACATTGAAGTTTGTAGCAAAAACTTCATCCATAGAGATTTTTTGGTCAGCGTAATTCGGATGAAACAAATCGATTTGATTGTCATCAGAATTATCTTCTGCCTTTTCAGTAGCTTTTTTAAGTAGGTTTTTAATTGCTTTCCACATGAAAACTCATAATTTTATATGAAATTATTCAATTACAGCCAAAGGTAATAATTTTTAACAATATAATGATAAGTTAAAAAAAAATCGTCCGAAATGGACGATTTTTATATTATTTTGAATGAATTTAATTAAATTAAATATCATTCCCAGATTCTGGTTGAATAACTTGTTCTGGGCCAGCATCTATTGCTTCTTCTTCTTTTTCTTCGATTTGATCTAGTTCGCTAATAAACTTTCTTGGTCCGAAAATTTCTTCTAAATCTTCTCTGAAAATCACTTCTTTCTCAATTAATTTTTGAGCTAAAATATCTAATTGTTCACGGTGTTCACGTAAAATATCTTTTGCTCTTTCATATTGAGCTTCGATCATTGTTTTTACCTCTTGATCAATTACCTGAGCAGTTTGTTCAGAATAAGGTTTACTGAAACCATATTCGTTTTGCCCAGATGAATCGTAATAAGAAATATTACCAACTTCTTTGTTTAATCCGTAAATACTTACCATCGCAGAAGCTTGTTTTGTTACTTTTTCCAAATCACTTAATGCACCTGTAGAAATATTATTGAATACAACTTCTTCAGCAGCACGACCTCCCATTGTCATACACATTTCGTCTAACAATTGTTCTGTCGTTGTAATTTGTCTTTCTTCTGGTAAATACCAAGCAGCGCCTAAAGAACGTCCACGAGGAACAATTGTTACTTTAACTAATGGTGCAGCGTGTTCTGTTAACCAACCGATTGTTGCGTGACCAGCTTCGTGGTAAGCAATACGTTTTTTCTCAGAAGGTTTTATAACTTTACTTTTCTTTTCTAATCCACCAATAATACGGTCAACAGCATCTAAAAAGTCTTGTTTTTCTACAACTTCTTTATTTTTACGAGCGGCAACCAAAGCTGCTTCGTTACAAACATTGAAAATATCTGCACCAGAAAAACCTGGCGTTTGTTTTGCTAAAAATTCGATTTCAACATCTTCACCTAATTTTAAAGGACGTAAGTGAACAGCAAAGATTTCTTTACGTTCGTTTAACTCAGGTAAATCAACGTTAATAATACGGTCAAAACGTCCTGGACGCATTAATGCTTTGTCTAAAACATCGGCACGGTTTGTTGCAGCAATTACAATTACATTGGATTCTGTACCGAAACCGTCCATTTCTGTTAATAATTGGTTTAACGTGTTTTCACGTTCGTCATTAGAACCTGTAAAGTTAGATTTTCCACGTGCACGACCAATTGCATCAATCTCATCAATAAAGATAATTGAAGGGGATTTTTCTTTTGCATTCTTGAATAAGTCACGTACACGAGATGCACCAACTCCTACAAACATTTCAACAAAATCAGAACCAGATAAAGAAAAGAAAGGAACTTTTGCTTCTCCTGCAACAGCTTTTGCTAATAATGTTTTACCTGTACCTGGAGGTCCTACTAATAAGGCACCTTTTGGTATACGTCCACCTAATTTTGTGAATTTTTCAGGTTGTTTTAAGAATTCAACAATTTCTTCAATTTCTTCTTTTGCACCTTCCAATCCAGCAACATCTTTGAAAGTTGTTTTGATGTGATCATCACCTTCAAATAATTTTGCTTTAGATTTTCCGACAGAGAATATTCCGCCTCCGCCTCCAGCAGATCCTCCAGCTCCCATTCTTCTGAATAATAAGAAGTAGATTAATCCGAAGAAAATAAGAGAAATGAAAAGATTCATAAATAATCCTCCAAAACCATTTGATACTAAAGTGTTAAGTTTTGCAGTTTTATTTGGACTTTTTTCCACATTTGCATAGAAATCTTTTTCAAAATTTCCAGCATCGGCTACATTAAATGTAAAATTAGGTGCTCTTTTACTAGAAAGAAAATTTAAAGATTCGTTTGTGTTTTTGAATTTTTTAAATTCTTCTGTATTTAAAGCATCATCAGTTAAATAAGCGCTAACTCTTCCATTTTCTTTTTCTAAATCAGCTTCTTTAACATATCCTTTTTCTACATAAGTAAGGAATGTTGTACGGTCGATATTTTTAGTCGTACCGCCTACGCCGCCAATATTATCAGAAAATAAAAGAAAGGCAATCAGTAATAATCCTATGATAGCATATATCCATGTAGGATTAAACCTCGAAGGTTTAAAATTATTTTTTTTCAATTTTTTTTGGTTTCAGTTATGATTAATATTCCATTTCGATACGCGTCTCTACAGCATCACCCCAAAGACTTTCTATATCGTAATATTCTCTGTATTCTTTTTGAAAAACATGAACAATAACATTTGTGTAGTCCAACAAAACCCATTGATTATTTTGTGTTCCTTCTACATGAAAAGGTCTTTCTGACATTTCTGTTTTTACAGTTCTTTCAATCGAACCAGCTAAAGCGCTAACTTGTGTATTTGAATTTCCTGTACAAATAACGAAGTATTGGCAAAATGCATTTTCAATTTCTCGTAAGTCTAAAATTGTAATTTCTTCTCCTTTAACATTTGTAATTCCATCAACAATGCTATCTAGCAAATCTTTTGTATATTGAGTATCTATCATCTTTTATTTTGTAATTCGCAAATTTAGTGAATCCTTATTAAAGTTTAAACTTTTTAAAATAACTTTAACCACTCTATAAAAGTAATAAAAAAAATGTATTTAATTAGTTTTGATTCTTTGCCTAGTACGAATGAGTTCTTGATGAATTTGTCCAAAAAAGATGCCAATAGTTGGACTGTCATACATGCTAAAAATCAAACAAAAGGAAAAGGTTATGCTGGAAATGAATGGAAAGTAGTTTCAGGAGAAAATTTAACCTTTAGTTTTTTGTTGAAAACAGATTATAGTTTTCAGGAATTAATTTATTTAAACGAATGGATTTCGAATGTTATTTGTCTATTTTTAAAACAATTTCATTCAAAATCTAACGTAAAATGGCCAAATGATATTATTTTAAATGATAAAAAGGTTTGCGGAATTTTAATTGAAAATTATCGTTCCAATGGAATAATGAATTCTGTAATTGGAATTGGAATTAACGTCAATCAAACTGATTTTAATCACTTGCCAAAAGCAACATCTATTCGAAAAGTAACTGACAAAGAATATGACATCGAGGAAATTTTGGCAGATTTAATGCATTTGTTTGAGGCAGAATTTTCAACTTTAGAACAAAAAAAGTTTAAAGAAATTCATCAAACTTATTTAGATAATCTGTTCAGAAAAGATAAAATATCTAACTTTAAACTTGATGGAATAGAAGTTGAAGGAATTATAAAAGATGTGAACGAAGCAGGAAATCTTTTGATTGAAATTAATCAAGAATTGAGAGAATTCAAACACAAAGAAATTGAACTTCTTTTTTAATCCTCAAGAAAAAGCTATTTTTGTTTTATGGAAGAATTTGTAGTTTTAGTTGATCAGGACGATCAAAAATTAGGATTGATGGAGAAACAACAAGCGCATGTAGCTGGATTGTTGCATCGCGCATTTTCCGTTTTTGTATTCAATTCGAAAGGTGAATTGTTGATTCAGCAAAGAGCTGCAAATAAATATCATTCTCCTACGTTGTGGACCAATACATGTTGTAGTCATCCGCGAGAAAACGAAACTTACGAAGAAGCTGCGCACAGACGTTTGCAAGAAGAAATGGGTTTTGATTGCGAGTTAGAATATAAATTCAATTTTATCTACAAAGCACATTTAGAAAATGATTTGATTGAACATGAATTAGATTATGTTTTTATCGGAACATTTAACGAAGATCCGAACTTGAATCCAGATGAAGTAATGGCTTCTCGTTGGGTAGATTTGGATGATTTGAAAAAAGATTTAGAAAAAAATCCTCAGGATTATACAGCTTGGTTCAAAATAATTTTTGAACATTATGTTTCGTATATCGAAGAATAAAAAATACAGAAAATGAAAGTTACGGTTAACAGAAAAGCACATTTTAACGCTGCGCACCGATTATATAACAAGAATTGGAGCGATGAACAAAATTTTGAAATTTTCGGAAAATGTTCTTACCCAAATTATCACGGACATAATTATGAAATTATCGTAGCTGTGAAAGGTGAAGTTGATCCAGCAACTGGTTTTGTGATGAATTTAGATGAATTACGAAAAATTATCGAGGTAGAAGTTGAAGATTATTTGGATCATAAAAATCTAAATATTGATATTGAAGAATTTAAAAATGTCAATCCAACTGCTGAGAATATTGTGATTTTGATTTGGAAAAAAATTAGAGCAAAATTAGCTGCTGAATTAGAATTGAAGGTAACTTTATACGAAACTCCACGCAATTTTGTAGAATATACAGGCGAATGAAATTAGGTGATCACATACCAACTTTTTCGTTAGAAGACAACAAAGGAAACTGGTTTAATTCGGACGAATTTTTGCACAAAAAATATTTTGTATTATTCTTCTATCCGATGGATTTTACACCAATGTGTACAAAAGAAGTTTGTCAATTTCGAGATGTAAATGCAGAATTTAATGCTTTAGATGCTGTAATTGTCGGAATTAATGGACAATCAACTTCTTCGCACGAAAGATTTTATACGAAACATCAACTCAATTTTCCGTTGCTTTCCGATAAAGGAGCGAAGTTGTCGAAATTATTAGGAATCAAAAAGAAATTTGGTTTAATCACACCGCGCGAAACATTTGTATTCAATAAACAAGGAAAATTAATCAAACACATTGTTTCTAATGTTGCCGAAACACACATAGAAGAAGCAGTGCAAGCAATAAAAAAAGACCAAGAAAATTAGTTTTCTTGGTCTTTTTGTTTGTATAATTTTTGTCGAATAAGAACTCGGTAAGTAAAAAAGATAACCGTTCCAATTGCCGAATAAACCAACATTGTTTGTACATCGCTTTTATCGAATAAATATTTAAGTCCAAACAACACGAAAAAGAAAATGATACTATAAATGATATTTTGTTTCATATGGTAAAAGTAGGGATAATTCCTATTTTGTTTTCGCTTTATTAATAGGATTCTCTGAAATAAATTAAAGTTTCAACTCTCCAATTCTAATTAATTTCTTAGAAGTTGCCAGTTGATTTGGATTTGTTCCAGGTTCATCTTGTGGAACTTCTTTTCCTTTTTTACGATAAAAATCAATCCAAAAATCATCAATCATTCCGGTTTCTTTGTTTTTGAAATTCATCGGAATTAGTTCGAAAATTTTGTCATCACGAAAAGCTCTTTCTACAAAATCGGAACAATATAATTCATCATCATTCAAAATATATAACCAATTATAAGGCTTTCCTAACATGGTTTTTGCTTTTGCAATTGCTTTCGGAATGGTTGATTGATATTCATTTTTAAGACGATAAATAACAATTTTATTATTATTTTCGGTTTGAGAAGTATAAAAATGATGAATTTCTTCTCGTTTCGATCCGCCTTTTGTAGAAGCATGTAAAACAAAAATAGAATCTGTAGTTTTTTCTATAAAACCAACATGATCAAAATTTGTTTGCTCTGATATTTTTGTAACTCGACTTATTGCGCCAGAAAGTTCTTCGGTTTCTGCGCCAACAAAAATTAAATCTCCATTTTGGATATTTTTCAATGAAATCTCTTGTTTTTCTTTTATTACTTTAGATTTTGTACAACTATTCATTGTCAAAGTAAATAGAAGTAAAAGGATAGGAAATAAAATGAATATTTTTTTCATTCGGAATGAATTATTACTTTTAATCTACGAATTAACCAAAAAGATGGATTTTAAAAAAATTTTAACCATATCAATTGTCATTTTATTGATTTTAGTTGGTGTTGCAATCATAATAGGTAGCAACAAAGATCGACGCGTTTTCTTTATTCAAAGCGTCGATAAACCAATTGAAAATGTTATTCATTCTCGTTTAGATACTGATTATTCATACGAAATTGTAAAAGTAAAAGGTAAAACAAATGATACAATTTTGGTTGTTCCTTGTGAAGGTTGTCAACCAGTAAAGCTGTCTGGTAAAATAAATGAAAAGTTTATGAACACCTTTGGTAAAGGAAAATCTGTTATGCGTTTCGAGCCATATAAGGCAACTACAGTTGATTTAAAAATTATTCATAAAATTAGATAATCTTCATCATTAAGAAATTTTTCTAAGAATTATTTCCTTATTTTTGGGAGAATTATAAACTTATCAAAGCAAACAAACATGAAAGTAACTGCATTAAACCAAAAGCACAAAGATTTAGGTGCGAAAATGGTTCCTTTTGCTGGATATGAAATGCCAGTACAATACGCAGGTGTTAACCAAGAACACTTTGCTGTACGCGAAAAAGTTGGTGTTTTTGACGTTTCTCACATGGGACAATTTTTTGTAAAAGGAGAAAAAGCAACAGACTTATTACAACACTTATTGACTAACGATGTAACGAAAGTTGCAATTGGTCAAGCTCAATATAACGCAATGCCAAACGAAAAAGGAGGAATTGTAGATGATTTAATCATTTATAAAATCTCTGATGATGAATGGATGGCAGTTGTTAATGCTTCTAACATTGAAAAAGATTGGGAATGGATGAACAAACACAATACGTTTGGAGCAGAATTAACAAACAAATCTGATGAAATGTCTTTATTGGCAATTCAAGGTCCAAAAGCAATCGAAGCAATGCAAGCATTGACAGATGTTAATTTAGCAGAAATTCCATTTTATCATTTTGTGATAGGGAAATTTGCAGGAATCGATAATGTAATCATTTCGGCAACAGGTTACACAGGTTCTGGAGGTTTTGAGATTTATTTCGCAAACGAACAAGCAGATGAAATGTGGGACAAAGTAATGGAAGCAGGAAAATCTTTTGATATAGAACCTTGTGGTTTGGCTGCTCGCGATACTTTGCGTTTAGAAAAAGGATATTGTTTGTATGGAAATGATATTAATGACGAAACAACTCCACTAGAAGCAGGATTAGGTTGGGTAACAAAATTAGATACAAACTTTATTTCTTCTGATATTTTGAAAGCTCAAAAAGAAGCTGGAGTAGAGAAGAAGCTAGTTGGTTTCAAAATGATTGAAAGAGGAATTCCTCGTCACGATTATAAAGTTGTAGACGATAACGAAAATACAATTGGTATTGTAACTTCAGGAACACAATCTCCAATTTTGAAACAAGGAATTGGTTTAGCTTATGTAAATACAGAATTTGCGAAAGTAGGAACGAAAATTAGAATTCAGATTCGTGATAAAAATATCTTAGCAGAAGTAGTAAAAACTCCTTTTGTTTAAATAATTATTTCTAGTATATGAAAAAGCTTCTGATAAATTCGGAAGCTTTTTTGATGAATTCATATTATTTGATATTTTTTTGACTAAAATATTTATATAAAGTTAAAAATGTTTTGAAATAAGTAAGGATTTAATAAAAATATTAATAATTGTTAAAAAAATACTAAATTAGGTTTGTTTTAATATGATAAATGTTATAGTTTTGAGTAAACAGTATTACTAATCAAGTATTATTAATTAACACTAATTATGATTTTAAGGCTTCTTTCCAGAAGCCTTTTTTGATTTTTTTACTTTTGAAATTTTCATTATTTCGTAATAATTGGATTTCATTCAAAGAGATTTAAATTTTAAAATAACATAAAAAAACTGCTTTATGAAAAATCATAAAGCAGTTTGTGTTTTTAAATATCGTCTGTGTACAAATCTATCATTGGACGAGGCGATTTTCGTTTAATTTGTGATAACCAATAAACAAAAATTCCGATTCCGTTTCCAAAAATAATGATTGTAATCCAAACTAAACGTTCATCACTTTTTATCAAATTTGGGTTCTTAAGCGCATGTACAATGAAATAGACAAAAGAGATAACTCCTGTGAAAAAACTCATCAATACCAAAAAGATAAAAATAATGAGGTTCCCTAATAACGCACTTAAAAGTGATTTAGAACTTCCTATATGGCCAAGTTGAGCATCGATTGTGCTAAACATTGAATAAAAAATTCCAAAATAACTCAATAAGCCAAGTATAAATAAAGTGAGTGGAACAATAGCCAAAATAGCTTGTAATTTTGGATTGTTCAAAAGAGATGTTAAATCTCTGTCAATTAATAGATTTTTCATCATTCGAAAAATAATCTTTTATTTTTTTTGCTTTAGATTTTCCTATACAATCGGTTAATTCTAACAAAGATGCATTTTTTATTCGTTCAACCGATTTAAATTTTGTTAATAATTCTTTAATTGTTTGCGGGCCGATTCCTTCAATTTCTTCTAAAGCTGATTTATATGCATTTTTACTTCGACGATTTCGATGACGCGTAATTCCAAATCGGTGAGATTCATCACGAACATGTTGAAGAACTTTTAAGGTTTCAGAATTTTTATCCAAGTATAAAGGATAAGGATCATCAGGATAATAAATTTCTTCTAACCGTTTTGCAATCCCAATCACAGAAACTTTTCCGCGTAAGCCTAAACGATCAATTGATTTTAAAGCTGAGCTTAATTGTCCTTTTCCACCATCAATCAATATCAATTGAGGCAAAGGTTCACCTTCTGCTAAAACTCTCGAATAACGTCTTTCTATCACTTCTTCCATTGTTGCAAAATCGTTTGGACCTTCAACAGTTTTGACATTGAATATACGATAATCTTTTTTGCTTGGTTTTCCATTTTTGAACACAACACAAGCCGAAACTGGATTTGTTCCTTGAATATTCGAGTTGTCAAAACCTTCTATATGTCGTGGTTCTTTGGGCAAACGCAAATCAACTTTCATCTGATTCATAATTCGATTTGTATGACGATCAGGATCAACAATTTTTGTTTGCTTGAGTTGTTCTAAACGATAAATTCGAGTGTTTTTTAGAGATAAATCGACAATATGTTTTTTATCTCCAATTTTAGGAACTGTAATTTTTCGATTCGGAATTTCTAGACTTAATTCAAACGGAACATAAATTTCTCTCGAATTTAGATTAAATCTTTCCGAGAAAACAATAATTGCGCGTTCTAATAAATCGGCATCCGTTTCGTCCAATTTCTTTTTCCATTCTTCTGTATGTGATTGTATGATTGCTCCGTGATATATTTTCATGAAATTAACGTAGGCATATTCTTCATCCGAAGTAATCGAAAAAACATCAACATTGGTAATTGTTGGCGAAACAATTGTTGATCTGGCTTGATAATTCTGTAGGGCTTCAATTTTTTCTTTAATTATTTGCGCTTTTTCAAATTTTAAATCAGATGCATATTTCGACATTTTATCGACTAAATATTGTTTCGCTTCGTTAAATTCTCCTTTGATAATATTGCGAATCGCCGAAATCTGCTCGTTATATTCTTCTTCTGTTTGATAGCCTTCGCAAGGACCAAGACAATTGCCGATATGATATTCTAAACAAACTTTGAATTTATGATTTTCAATATTTTTTTCGCTTAAATCATACGAACAATTTCTAAGTTGATATAATTCTTTTATCAAACCTAATAAAACTTTCATCGATTTTCCGTTAGAATATGGTCCAAAATATTCAGAACCATCTTTTACTACATTTCGAGTCGAAAAAATACGAGGAAATCGTTCATTTTTAATGCAAATCCAAGGATAAGTTTTGTCGTCTCTTAAAAGAATATTGTATCTCGGTTGATGTTCTTTAATTAAATTATTTTCTAATAACAGCGCATCGTATTCAGAGTTTACGTTTATCGTTTCGATATTGTTAATATTACTTACCAAAACACGCAAACGTTTAGAATCGTGTTGTTTATTGAAATAAGAAGTTACACGACGTTTCAGGTTTTTTGCTTTACCAATATATAGCAAATCTCCTTTTTTGTTATAATACTGATAAACACCAGGCGTTTCGGGTAAACTCGCTAATTTTAATTTTACATTTTCATTCATCAAAATACCTCTACAACATTTACTTTTTGCTGTTCATCATCAATATAAATCAAAATTTTTGATTGAATATGATAACCTAAATTTTTAAAAAATTCGGCATATCTATTTACTTGAAAATGATGATCTAAATCTGGTTGACCAGTTTTGTAATCTATAATCGAACAATTATTTTTTGTATCAATTACAACACGATCGGCTCTGAAAATTTGCCCATTTTCATCAATAAAATCGCGTTCATTCAAAATAGTTAAACCTTCAGCAAAATATGGAACTAATTTAGCATCTTGTAATAAATTTTGCAAGGTTTTTTGTAGATGTTCTACATTTTCGGTAGAAATTGTTCCTCGCTGTTTTTCACTTTCAATGATTTTTGGTAAATCTTTTTGCGTTATAATTTGAGATAAAATGTTGTGAACTGTATTTCCGAATTCAGTGAATTTTAATTTTTCTTGTGCTTTTTCCGAATTTGTATTTATCACTAAACGCGTATTCCAATCGGAAGAATAAATTTTTAATTCAGCTGAAGAATTCTCTAGTATTTTAGGTTTTGAAATTCTTTTTGGTGTTCCTTTCAAGACAATTTCATCCTCAGAAAAACCTTTACTGAAAACAAATTCATGCAAATAATTTGCAATATTTTTTGATTGAGAAGATTCTTTTGGTTTTTGGGAAATCATATACAATTGTTCTTTAGCACGCGTTGTTGCAACATAAAGTGTATTAATTTCATCCAATTGAACAAGATTTTCTTCTTCGTTAATTTTCGATTTTATTGCTTCATTTTTGATGGATTTTAATTCATTGTTAATTCCAACATAAAATGTATCGAATGGATTTTCTTCATCTTTTTGTAAAGGAATCCAAATTTTAGAATTCTTACTTTGCCAATCTAAAAAAGGTAAAATAACAACAGGAAATTCCAATCCTTTCGATTTATGAATCGTCATAATCTGAATTGCATCAACACCTTTTGGCGTTTTGATACTTGCTTTATCTTTGATAGTTGACCAAAATTCAAGAAAAGAATTTAGATCTGATTCATTTTTTGATGAATATTCTAAAATAACATCAAAAAAACTTAAAATATAAGCTGGCGAACGTTCTTGTAAATCTAAAGTTCGGATTGCTTTTTCTGTAAAATCGTATAAAGAAAGATTTTGATCTTGAATAAATTCTAAATCAATTCCAAGTGATTTGGTTAATTTTATGAACTTTGGTAAATCTCCTTTTAGAGCTTTTTCAACAGTGATGGTTAAATCATCTGTTTTGAATAATTCTAATTCGTAAGCAACCATTAAAAAACGAATTTTAGATTGTTCGTCTTGCGGATTTGATGTGATTTTGAATAAATATTCGATTAATTGAATTTCGAATGAATTTTTTAATAATAAAGCTTCGTTCGAAATAACAACTAGATTATTTTCGGTCAAATATTTTGCTAATAAAATCCCTTGTGCATTACTACGAACCAAAATAGCAATATCGTTTAAAGAGAAACCATTTTCTCGGCAATCTTCAATTGTTTTCAGCACGAGTTCCAAATTTTGTTCTTTAAATAAATCTTTTGATCGTCCTTCTTGTTCGATAAAATTTATTTTGACAAAACCATCTTTTTGATGATTGGTTAATTGTTTATTTCCAATTTCATATAAATACTGAAAACTAGGTAAATTAAGTTTTGGAGCAATAAATGAATACAATTCATTGTTAAATTGAATGATATTTTCGTGGCTTCGCCAATTTTTTTCTAATTCTTCAACTTTAATATTTTCTTCTTCCTTTCGGTCGATCAAATCTATCATTTGAGCAGGATTTCCTCCACGCCAACGATAAATAGATTGTTTTGCATCGCCAACCAACATAATTGTATCAGATTGTGCGCGCGCATTTTCAACTAATGGATTTAGATTATTCCATTGTAAAGTAGAAGTATCTTGAAATTCATCAATAAAATAATGGTTGTAACGTGAACCAATTCGCTCGTAAATAAAGTTGGCTGGTTGTTGTTGCAGATTTTTACTGATAATGGTATTAAATTCATTTATCAATAAAACATTTGAATCTTTTTTAATCGAATCTAATGATTTTTCAACTTCATTAATCAACGAAATTGATGAAATATTTTTTTGAATTGATGTTAATAAAAGCAAGTGATCATTGATATTTGCTGCTTTTTCGAACAAATCTTTTATCGCAGGAAAAAGAGATTCGGCAGTTGCGTCTTTCACTTTCGAAAGATAACCACCTTCTAAAATATCTTTTGTATTAGCATCTGTAGGTAAAATCAATCCAAAACCATCAAAGTTTTTCAATTTTGTGAAAAAAGCTCCAATTCCTCTACTTTTCCCAGGTAATTCATTGATTGAAATTCCATTATTTGCAAGCAATTCGAAAAATTCATTTCCAATTGTAATCAATCCATCTTTCAATGTTTTTATATCATTGAAAATAACTTTTCGATAACGAATAAATTCGTCTAACGAAATATTTTTCAATTTTTCTAAATCTTGTAAATGACGATCATTAGAAATGTCAGAAGTGTCAGAAGAAAGTGTTTTGCGAATATCCCACGATTTATTTTCGTCCATATTATCCAACGCAATTTTAATCATTGTTTGCGTTAGCTTTTCGTCTTCTCCAATTTTAGAATACAATAAATCAACCGATTCATTAATGATTTCGTTGGTATTCATTTCGACATCAAAATTCATGGATAAGCCCAAATCTTGCGCAAAAGATTTCATTAATCGAAGATTGAATTTATCAATTGTAGAAATTGAGAATTTTGAATAATTATGAAGAATAGCAATCAAAATATTGTATGCTTTCGTCTTGATTATTTCTGGTTTCAAATTCAATTCCGAAGCTAATTCGAGAATGTAAGGATCTTCTTTTGGTTTCGGATTTTTAGCAATTTCTTCTAAGGTTTCGATGATACGCTCTTTCATTTCACCGGCAGCTTTGTTGGTAAATGTAATGGCTAAAATATGCTCGAAATGATAATCACTTTCATTCGTTAATAATAACGAAAGAAATTCTTTTACCAAAGTGTAGGTTTTACCTGCTCCAGCTGAAGCATTGTAAATTTTGAAATCGCCTGCTTGTAACAAATTCTGAATTTTTAGGAAAGTTAAACAATCTTCTCAAAAATAGAAAATCAGAATGCCAAAACATGACGTATAAAAAAGGAAGCCCAATCGAGCTTCCTTTGAAATGTATAGAAAAAGTATAATCTTTTTAATTAGAAAATATATTTTACTCCAATTTTTACACCTCCTAATACTCCTGAATTCAATCCAAAATTAAAATCATTTGTTGCATCGCCGTCCTTAGGCTTTATAGCATTCCAAGAAGCAAGTCCGAAAGAAGTTTCTATTGACCAGTTAGATGATAAAAAGTAATCTAAACCTGGAGCGATTTCGATTCCATATCCTGTATATTTAATATCTGTTTCATAACCTACAGTTTCATAAGTATTTTTACCAAATAAAAGAGGAACTGAAGCTTGTCCGAAAATGAATAATTTATCGTTTACTCCCCAATATTTTCTAACTAAAGGTTGAACAATAAATTTATTTCCTTTTGTTGTAACTGTTGAACTTGTGTCATCTTTGCTTCCTACATATCCAATAGCTCCTCCTACAGCAACACTTGGAGAAATGAAATGACCTACTGCTGGTAAAATACTGTAATTTTGTGTGTCTCCATCATTAGAAGTTCCGTATCCTGCTTGTCCCATTAAGAACCATTTACCTTTTAGACCTTCATTTTCTTGAGCATTTGCATTTGTGAAAGCAAATACTGTAGCAACTAGTAAAACTATTTTTTTCATATCTATTATAATTAAATTATTTTGTAAATATAAAGGAGTATTGTGTATTTTATAAAATGATTAAAATCAGATAATTGAGTGTTTTTTTTATTTAAAAATGTATAAATTATGGGGTATCAATGAATTATTGAATAAGTCTTATTGAAAGTATGAACCTAATTTTGATTCAATTAAAATTATAGATTAATATATGTTTTAAATTATGGATTATGATTTCTTTAATTCTTTTTTTTATTGTATAGAATTATAAAAAAAAGGAAGCCCGAACGAGTTTCCTTTTTTGAAAATGCTATAACTACTATAAAATTTTTATTATTTCTTAATTTCTTTTTTTAGTTCCTTTTGCCTTTTTTCAATTTTTTTTAGCATTTGTTTAGTATTTTTTTCTTGTAATTCAAGTTCTTTCTTTTTCTCTTCAAGATATTTACTCATTTCTTTAGGATCTTCAGAATAAAATGTTTTTACAGTAAAAGTACCTAATTTTTGTATTTCTGGATTTTTAGGATCAACTTTAAATTTCATTACTTCTCTTACTGAATGTGGTTCTACTGTAATTGCCCACGGATTTTTAGTTTGTTTTTCTATTTCTGTATTATCAATTCCTTTATTTTTTGAATAACTTAGACTATAACCATTATCCATTCTTTTTGATTTTAATTGATTTTCTAAATAAACTCTATCAATTTCAGAAGTCGAAATTTTATGCTTAACTCCATTTTGGTCTGTATAAAGTGAAACATTATTTTTGAATTCAATATTGTTTTTTAATGTTGGCATTTCAGCTTGCGTTATTTTCTTATCAATTTTCGGAATATCATTCTCCGAGTTAAAAATTTTGATAACACTTGAATCTTTTTTGATAACTTCTATAAAACCTTCTTTTTTTCTCACAAAAACTTTGTCAATTTCTTTTGGATCAATTTTTTGTAAAATTTTTCCATCCGTTCCATACAAAATGGTTGGAACCATACTTTTTTTCATGACAATATCTTTGATTTTGATCGAATCATTCAAAATAATATCTCCAGCATCGTTCAAAGTGATTTTATTTTGTGGATTATTTTTCAAAATATTTTTTAATTCCTCTTTTGTAACAACTTTTTCTATTGGTGAAGTTGTTTTGGTTTGCTTTGTTTTAAGAAGAGAATCTTGTATATTATCTGCTTGACTAAATATTTCTTCAGCTTGCGATTGAACAGGTTTTTCTAATGCTTGTTCTATTTTTTGAGCTTTTTTCTCAACTTCTTGTGCAAAAGATTTTTGGCTAAATAATACAAAAGCACTCAACATAAAAGGTAACGATGCAAAAGATAAGATTTTTGCTTTTCGTTTCGAAGTATTTTTTGTCATCATAATTAAGCGTTTTTTGGTTAAAATAAAATTGAAATTACTTGCTACCATTGATGGATTTTGTGTAGCGATACAATCTAAAATTTGATGTTGATATGTTTTTAAATCAGAATTTCTTTTCAAAACGTATTCATCAGCTAAAAATTCATGATTTAATTTGATTGATTTTTTATAGAAATAAATGAAAGGATTGAACCAAAATAGAATTTGAAAAACTTCTATTAAAAGAATGTCAATGCTATGTTTTTGAATGCAATGTGCTTTTTCGTGATTAATTAAGTTCTGATGTAAGTTTTGTAATTGTTTTTTGGGAATAAAAATATATTTCCAAAAACTATAAGGTTGGTTTGCTTCTAAATCGAGAATGTATGTGATTCTATGATCACTAATTTTTTCTTCAGTTTTTATTTTAAACATCAGTTCGTATAGATTATACACAAATCTTATAAGAAGCAGAAGTGAAATTATGATATAACTGAACATTAAAATATCTCCGAAATTAATTCTTTTTTGGGTTTGAAATAATTCGGGATTTTGCATCAAGAAAGCTAAGAGTTCTGGCGAAATATTAGTTTCATTGGCTGTAATTGGCAAATCGATTTTGTACAATGGTGCAATCAAAGAAAATATCAATGAAAAAAGTAGATAAAATCGGTTGATTTTATACATGCTTTCGCGTTCTAGAAAAAGTTTATAAAAAGAATATAAAAATCCAGAACAAAGTATAAATTTTATAAAAAAAGCAATCATAGGCTATTTCTTTTTACGATCTATTTCATTATCGATTATATCGCGTAATTTTTCCAATTCTTCGACAGACATATTGTTAGATTTCGCAAAAAATGATGCAAATTGAGAAGTTGAATTATTAAAGAAATTTGAAATCATTCCTTTTACTTCTTTCGAAAAATAATCATCTTTTTTTACCAAAGCGAAATATCTGCGCGAATTTCCCATTTGTTCGTAATCAATATATCCTTTGTCATGCATTCTTTTTAATAAAGTAGAAATTGTCGTATTTGCAGGTTTTGGATCGTCGTAAGAATCTATAATATCTTTTGCAAAAACTTGTTTTCCGCTCCAAATGACTTCCATTACTTCTTCTTCTCTTCTTGATAATTTTGCTTTCATATCTACAATTATATTTTCTGTTACTACAAATATAGAATATAATTTAAATTTAGAAAGTTGTTTTACAAATATTTAACAATCAGATACAAAAAAAGGAGCAAAAAGCTCCTTCAATATTTTATGTGTGATGATAATTACATTTCTGTCAATTTGTAAGCGACACCAATGCTAAAGTAAGTATTGGTAATTTTGTAGTTATCATTCATTCCTTGTGGAAAAACATTATTAATGTTTGATAATCCTTTTGTAAAACGAGCATTGATTTCCAATTCATCAGTGATTTTGTATCCAGCACCGAAGTTTAGGCCGAAATCAAATGTTTTGAAGTTATCTGTAACTTTTACTTTCGTATCTGTTTTTCCTTCTTCAATTTTTGCTTTTGCAGAAACTAAAAATCCTAATTGTGGACCAAATTCAACATTTAAACCATCCATAATCTCATAACGACCCATCAAAGGAATATTAATATTGTGAGTTACGATTTTGGCTTTAGAATTATCAGTTGTTTTTAATCCAGCACCTTGTTTTGAATATAAAAGTTCTGGTTGAAAACTAATTTGATCAGTGATTTTGTAATTGGCATAACCACCAACATAATAATCTGTTCTGAATTTTGTTTGATCATCATATAATTTTCTAGAATCACCAGATAAAGTTGGGAAGTTAAGTCCTCCTTTACTCCTAAATCAATTTGCGCGTTTGCTGCACTTAATCCACCAAAAAGTGCTATTCCTAAGATTAGTTTCTTCATTTTTTTATTACTTGAGTCTGAGTTATTTTGTATTTAATTCAAAAGTAAAGTTTTATTCATAGATAAGATTGATTTGTTTTGAAAAAATCAATAATGCTTTCGATTCACAATTTTTATGCCTTTTTTGTTAAAAAGTGATAAAATCATCAGAATTTATAGTATTTGATTCAAATAATCTAAAATTATTTTGGTTGCATTTGGAGAATTTTGAACGAAATCTCCTGCTTTTTTACCACTTTCTTTTCTGAACTTTTCGTCATTCATCAAACGATTCATGATTTCATTAAAATTGTTTTGATTAGAAATTGAAAATCCTCCGCCAATCTCAATTAAATCAACAGCTTCTTGAAATTTCTTGTATTTAGGTCCAAAAACCACAGGGTTTCCAAATGTTACAGCTTCTAATGTATTATGAATCCCAGCGCCAAAACCTCCGCCAATATACGTAATATCTGCATAGACATAGACTTTTGATAAAATTCCGATTGTATTTAGAATGAAAACTTTCGAATCATTTAGCATTTGATTATTCGTTTTTTCTAAATCTGAATATTTAATTGCTTTTTGATTAATTTTAGTTAGAAAAGAATTGATTTCTGCTTCATTCAAATTATGCGGAGCAAAAAGAATTTTCCAATTCTCATTTAGTTTTTGATTGATTAATTCAACAAATAATTCTTCGTCCTTTGGCCAAGAACTTCCGACAACAATTAGTTTAGAATCAGCTTTGAAATGATCCATAAAATTTAACTGATTATCTTGATGAATAATTTGTTTTACACGATCAAAACGAGTATCGCCTGCAATTGTGCTTTGCGAAATATGTATGTTATCTAATAAATCTTTTGATTGTTGATTTTGTACAAAAAAATGATTGATTAAGTTTAATTTTTTAGCAAACCAGTTATTTCCATTATTCTTAAAAAAGTTTTGACTTTCTCTAAAGATTGCTGAAACTACAATTGTAGGAATGTTGTGCTGATGCAAAGCTGTAATTAAATTGAACCAATATTCGTATTTCACCAAAATTAAAATTTCTGGATGAAGAACTTTTATTAATTTTTCAGCATTTGATTTTGTGTCCAAAGGCAAATAAAAAATTAAATCTGCACCTTGATAATTTTTTCTGATTTCATAGCCCGAAGGAGAAAAGAAAGAAACGGCTATTTTGTGTGTTGGATATTTTTCTTTCAATGCTTCAATTACAGGTCGACCTTGTTCAAACTCGCCTAGAGATGAACAATGTATCCACAAAACTTTATCCGTGTTAGAGATTTTAGAAGCTATTTTTTCTTCCCAATTTTTTCTTCCATCTACCCAAAGTTTTGCTTTTTTATTAAAATTTGAGGCCAATTTTAGCGCCATTCCGTACGCCTTAATCGATGTGTTATAAAATCCTTGCACAATGTTGCAAAGTTAAAAATTTAGAATTAGCTTTTTTTGTACATTTGTTGTAATAATAACAACTTTTTTAAGTTGTAGATTTTGAAAGATTCATTAAGATATGAAAAAAATACAAATGGTTGACTTACAAAGTCAATATCAAAAAATAAAAGGTGACGTTGATGCAGCAATTATGAATGTGTTAGATTCTGCTGCTTTCATTAATGGTCCTGAAGTGAAACAATTTGAAACAGAATTACAAGAGTATCTTAACGTAAAACATGTTATTCCTTGTGGAAATGGAACAGATGCTTTGCAAATTGCTTTAATGTCTTTAGGTTTAGAGCCAGGAGATGAGGTCATCACAGCCGATTTTACATTTGCAGCTACAGTTGAAGTAATTGATTTATTAAAATTAAATTCTGTATTAGTTGATGTTGATTATGATACTTTTACAATTGACACAGAAAAGTTAAAAGCTGCAATTACACCAAAAACGAAAGCGATTATTCCAGTCCATTTATTCGGACAATGTGCGAATATGGATGAGGTTATGACAATCGCAAAAGAACATAATTTATATGTTATAGAAGATACTGCACAAGCTATTGGAGCTGATTACAAAGGACAAAAAGCTGGAACAATTGGACATATTGGTTGTACATCTTTCTTTCCTTCTAAAAACTTAGGTTGTTATGGTGATGGTGGTGCAATTTTTACAAATGATGATGATATTGCACATCGTTTACGTGGAATTGTAAATCACGGAATGTATAAGCGTTATTATCATGACGAAGTAGGAGTTAATTCTCGTTTAGATTCTGTTCAAGCAGCGGTTTTACGTCGAAAATTACCATTGTTAAATGATTATAACGCGGCTCGTAATAAAGCGGCGGCATATTATACAGAAGCTTTTAAAGATATTGATGCTTTGTTAACTCCAACAAAAGGAGAAGATACTACGCATGTTTTTCATCAATATACATTACGTGTTACAAATGGAAAACGTAACGAATTGCAAGCTTTCTTAACAGAAAAAGAAATTCCTGCAATGATTTATTATCCAGTTCCTTTACGTAAACAAGTAGCGTATGATAATGGACATTATAACGATGCAGATTTCCCAAATACAAATAAACTGGTAGAAGAAGTTATATCTTTACCAATGCATACAGAATTAGATGAAGAGCAATTGGCTTATATTACATCAGCTGTACGTGAATTTTTTGGAAAATAATTTATCATAGAAATAACCTAAAAAGCTTCTGATTTGTTTCAGAAGCTTTTTTTATTTTACTAAATTTGAAATCACTATAAAAACTAAAAATTAAAATGAGTAAAATATTAGTAACTGGCGGTTTGGGCTACATTGGCTCACATACAGTTGTTGCTCTACAAAAAGCAGGTTATGAAGTTGTAATTATAGACGATTTATCGAATACAGAAATTGGTGTCTTAGATCGTATTACTTCTATTACAAATATAAAACCCACTTATTTTGAAATTGATTTAAAAAATCAAGAAAAAGTAAATGAATTTTTTAAGACAAATAAAATAGATGGAATTATCAATTTTGCAGCTCACAAAGCAGTGGGGGAATCTGTCGAAAAACCATTAATGTATTATCGTAATAATCTTTTAGGTTTAATCAATCTTTTAGATGCAATGAAAGATTTTGATGCAGATAACATTATTTTTAGTTCTTCTTGTACAGTTTATGGACAAGCAGACAAAATGCCAATTGATGAACAAACACCTTTAAAGAAACCAGAATCTCCATATGGAAAAACTAAACAAATGGGAGAGGAAATTTTAGAAGATTTTTCATCTGCTTTTGATAAAAATGTGATTTGTTTACGTTATTTCAATCCAGTAGGAGCACATCCAACAGCTAGAATAGGAGAATTACCAAAAGGAATTCCAAATAATTTAATTCCATATGTTACACAAACAGCGGCTGGAATTAGAGAAGCTCTATCAGTTTGGGGTGATGATTATCCAACACGTGACGGAACTGCCATTCGCGATTATATTGATGTAAATGATTTGGCTGATGCGCATGTAAAAGCAGTAACAAGATTAATCGAGAAAAAAAATAAAAAGAAATTAGAGTTTTTTAATCTTGGTACAGGAACTGGATCTACAGTATTGGAAATTGTAAATGCATTTGAGCAAGCCAATGATCTAAAATTAAATTATCAAATAAAAGAACGTCGAGCAGGAGATATTGTCGAAGCGTATGCAGATAATTCATTCGCAGAAAAAGAATTAGGCTGGAAACCAGAAATTCAATTAGCAGAAAGTATGCGTACAGCTTGGGAATGGCAAAAAAGTTTAGAAAAATAAAATCATGATTCAGTTACCAACAGCAGGTTTATTAGTTATTAAGAATAATAAATTGCTTTTGACATTTAGTAAAAATAAAAAAGCATGGTATTTACCTGGAGGAAAAATTGACCAAGATGAAAATTCAAAATCTGCTTTGATTCGAGAAATAAAAGAAGAATTAAATGTGGATTTAGAAGAAAATAAATTAAATTTTTTCTGTCATATAACAGCTGAAGCTTATGGAGAACAAAATCTTTTAATGGAACAAGATTGCTTTTTATATGATTTGAAAGAAGGTATAAAACCATCAAACGAAATTGAAGCTGCAAATTATTTTAGTTACGAAGAATATTTGCAAGAAGAAATTCAAGTAATTGGAGTAGTCAAAGTTTATGAAGAACTCAAGAAAAATCAATTAATTCATTAAATAAAAAAAGTCCAATAATTCTATTATTGGACTTTTTAAATATCGATTATTTTAATTTTTTCAAGATGTATTTCTCTTTCAAGTTTCCACTGATTTCTTTTCCTTGTTGATCCAAAACTTTCAATCTATTTTCCTCAACTTTCAAAACTAATGGACTTACATTCGAGTTTAAATGTAAAATATTTCCAGAAGCATCCCATTTATAAAAACCTTCGTCTTGATAAACCGTTTCTTTTCCTAAATATTCTTGCTCAATAAAAAAGTTTCCATCTTTTTTCAATTCAACAATATATTTTATTCCTTCGCAATCAGCGCAAGGCAAAGTTCCTTCGTATTTTCCAACCCAATCCAACGAATTCATAGAATTATGTTCCTTTTTTACAGCTTCTGTAATTTCTTTAGAAGCATCTGTATTTTTTTGTTCTTGTTGAACACCTTTTGATTGACAAGAAAATATAATAAATGAGGCGAAAACACTCGCGAAAATAGATTTTTTCATAAATTAATTTTATGATTTTTTTAACAACAAATTTAGTACCAAATTACGACTATATTTGTTTAACTTTCAATTAAAATTTGATAAAATGTTTCATTCAAAAAAAATACAAACTCCTCTTGGAGAAATGCTTGCAATAAAGACAGAAAAAGGACTTTGTATGTTAGAGTTTTTTGATGGAAAATCAACCGAAAAACAACTCAAAGAAATAGAAAATTTGGGTGAAATTTTGGAAAAAGAAGATGATGAAATTCTAAATCGTCTAGAAATTGAATTAAATAATTATTTCGCAGGAAATTTAAAAGAATTTACAATTCCATTGGATTTGATTGGAACAGATTTTCAGAAAAAAGTTTGGAAAGAATTAATTAAAATTCCATTCGGAGAAACAAGATCGTACAAAGAACAATCAATCGCTGTTGGAGATGTTTTAGCAATAAGAGCTGTAGCAAATGCAAATGGGAAAAATAAAATTGCAATTGTAATTCCTTGTCATCGAGTTATTGGTTCTAATGGTTCTTTAACAGGATATGCTGGAGGAAAAAAACGAAAACAATATTTATTAGAATTAGAATCGAAGCAATTAAATTTATTTTAAAATAAAAATCCCGAAAAGTATCGGGATTTTTTATTGAATTATTTTTTCTTCAAAATATATTTTTCAGCAAGAGAACCTGTAATTTCTTTTCCTTCCTGATCTAAAGAGAATATTTGGTTTTCGCCAACTTTGTAATTGTAAATACCATTATCTTTGGTTGAGATTTTAATAGATCCACCATCTTTAGTCCATTCAAAAGTCCCTTTGTCTTCTAATTTTAAATTTTTGTTTAAATATTCTTGAGATAAAGTATACGTTTCATCTTTATTGATAGTTAAAGTTGTTTTTATTCCTTCGCAATCAGCACAAGGTAAAACACCTTCATAGGTACCAACCCAATCTACAGATGTTTTAGAATTATGTTCGTCAATATTAGTAGTTAAACTATCTTTAGGAACATTTACTGTAGAAGAATCAACTATTATTTCTTCTGTATTGTTAATGCTTTGTTCTTTTTTAGATTCACAGCTAAAGATGATTAAACTAGTGAAAGAGATTGCCATTATTAATTTTTTCATTGAGTTAGGTTTTTTAATTTATTTAATGATTTATGTACGCTCCAAAATCAAATAGTATTCCAATAAATGTTAATAATTGTTTTTTTAGCTTTTTTTTGAAAATTTAATCTACTGTTCTGAATATAAAATCTTCCAAAAAATCTTTGTAAATTAGCCAATCAGAAAAGTAATGTATGAGTGTTGAGCTATTACCAGATGGAAGAGTAAAAAAACCTGAATGGTTACGTGTTAAGTTACCAACAGGAAAGAAACATCGAGAATTAAGAGGTTTAGTTGATAAATATAAATTGAATACCATTTGTCAAAGTGGTAGTTGTCCAAATATGGGTGAATGTTGGGGAGAAGGTACTGCAACATTTATGATTTTGGGGAATGTTTGTACACGTTCTTGTGGTTTTTGTGGGGTGAAAACTGGCCGTCCAGAGCAAGTAGATTGGGCAGAACCAGAAAAAGTTGCACGTTCAATAAAATTAATGAAGATTAAACATGCGGTTTTAACTTCTGTTGACCGTGATGATTTAAAAGATATGGGCTCTATTATTTGGGCAGAAACAATACATGCTGTTCGTAGAATAAGTCCTGGTACAACAATGGAAACATTAATTCCAGATTTTCAAGGAGTAGAAAAACATATCGATCGTTTAGTAGAAGCTGCACCAGAAGTACTTTCTCATAATATGGAAACTGTTCGTCGTTTAACTCGCGAAGTTCGTATTCAGGCGAAATATGATCGTTCTTTGGAAGTTTTACGTTACGCGAAAGAAGCTGGTCAACGTAGAACAAAAACAGGAATTATGCTTGGATTAGGAGAATTTGAAGATGAGGTTTTTGAAACAATTCAAGAAGTTGCTGATGCAAAAGTAGATGTTATTACAATTGGACAATATTTAC
This sequence comes from Empedobacter brevis, assembly GCF_965118635.1. GTDB lineage: Bacteria > Bacteroidota > Bacteroidia > Flavobacteriales > Weeksellaceae > Empedobacter > Empedobacter brevis_A. The sequence goes on from NZ_CBCPHV010000003.1 coordinate 278,504, forward strand.
AACCAACAAAAAAACATTTGCCTTTACAAGAATTCATTACGCCAGAACAATTTAAGAAATACGAAGATTTTGCTCGAGGATTAGGTTTCCGTCATGTAGAATCAGGACCATTGGTTCGTTCTTCTTATCATGCGGAAAAACATATTTTATAATTTAGATTATTCAATCATAATATTTTAAAAAGAGATACAACTTAGTTGTGTCTCTTTTTTTGTTATATTTAAAATCAAATCAATCTAATATGAAAAAACTAATTGCACTAATTATCTTAATTTCAAGTTTTGCAAATGCACAATTTTATGAAGTTGAATACGAAACTCAAATAAAAACAAAATACAACGAAAAAGGCTTAGAAATTTATAAAGAGATCAAAGATCCTGAAGTTAAAAAAGAAAATATTGATCAAAATGAAAACCCAAAAGCTTTAGACTTTAAATTTATTTTTAATAACGGAGAAGCCAATTCTATCGAATTGCCAAAAGTGCAAAATGCTCAAGGACAAATTATTTCTATCAAGAAAACTGCGCCATATATGTATTTTGGAACAACTTATTTTAATATTTATAAACAAGAAACATTAATGCAACAAGATGTTTATGGTAAAAAATATATTGTTTATGATAAAATAAATGATTTGGATTGGAAGATTACAAACGAATCAAAAGAAATTCTTGGCTACAGAGCACAAAAAGCAACAGCAAATTTTGATAATAGAATTTTTGTAGCTTGGTTTATTCCTGAATTAAAAACAGATTTGATGTTGATTAATTTCAAAAGTCCTGGCGGTTTAGTTCTTGATCTTGAAATTACTTACGAAGATGAAATGGGAAAATATTTTGGAATTTATAAAGCAAATTCAATTAAAGAAAAATCGAAGTATAAATTTATTATTCCAACAAAAGGGAGCAAAGTATCGTTGAGTGAATTAGACAAAATTTGGGAGGATTTTGATCATAAAAGAGATGAAGCAAACAATCAAGGAGTTGATAAATAAAAAACCTAAAATATGAAAAACCTAATTGCACTAATCATCTTAATTTCAAGTTTTGCAAATGCACAATTTTATGAAATAACATACGAAACTCATGTTCAGACTTATTATAATGAAAAAGGAATCAAAGTTTGGGAAGAATGGGTTGATAGTCCAAATGAATTACAAACTATAATAGAACTGAATAGTAATCCTCCAAAGGAACAATTCAAATTTATTTACAATGAGATTTCAAGCAAAATGGTTAATCAGCCAAGAATTTCGAATAGCCAAACAGTTGAAAATATTAAAGTAAAAAAGTTACCATATAATATCAATGGAGATTTGATAAGTAATTATCAAAACAATCAATTTATGTATGAAATGGATGTTCATGGTAAAAAATATTTAGTCAAAGATGATTTGATAGAAATTGATTTAGTAGATACAGGAAACAAGAAAAAAATAATAGGATTTGACACTTATGAAGCTATAGGAAAGAAAGATGATATAGACATAATAATTTGGTATACAAAAGATATTCCTTATTTATACACGCCAGATATCTATTTTACTAAAAAAGGGTTTGTGCTAGAATTGCATTACAAAATGAAAAATGACGAAAGTGAAATGATAAATTCTTGGCTAGCGATAAGTAAAAAAGAATTGAAAAAATCGCCTAAGATAATTTTTCCTACAAAAGGTGAACAAATAAAAAATAATCAGGTAGATAAGATTTGGGATGAAGCTAATGAAGTTTTTAATAAAACGTATGACGAAGGAGTTGATAAATAAAAAACTAAAATATGAAAAAACTAATTGCACTAATCATCTTAATTTCAAGTTTTGCAAATGCACAATTTTATGAAGTTGAATACGAAGCTCAAGTAAAAACAAAATACAACGAAAAAGGATTAAAATGGTTTGAAGAAAATGTTGATAATCCTACAGAAAGAAGGGAAGTAATAGAAGCAAACGAAAATCCATCGAAAGAGTATTATTTGTTTAAATTTAATGATAATGAAGCAAATATTTCTCATGTCAAAAAAGTGAATAATTCACAAGGCGCAATAGCGCGTTTTATTTTTACACCAGAAAATTTAGGCAATAATAATTTATATTACGATTATAAAAATAAATCAATATTAGATCAACGAGATTTATATGGACGAAAATTTATCATAAAAAAACAATTCATCAATTTAGATTTTGTTGATACAAACGAAACAAAAACTATTTTAGGTTATAAGGCACAACAAGCTATTGCAAAAGATGGAAATTTACAAGTAATTGTTTGGTACACAAAAGATATTAATTATAATTATTCGCCAGATTTTTATTTAGGAGTAAATGGATTTGTATTGAGAGAAGAATTAATTAAAAATTTAGAAAATAGACAAGTTATTACAGTAATAGAAGCGATAAATATAAAACCATTGAAAAAAGTTCAAATTACAATTCCTAAAAAAGGAGATTTCGTTACAGATCAAGAATTTGATAGGATCATGAAAGAAACAAATCGAAAAAGAGATGAATTATATGAACAATCTCAAGGAAGTACTATTGATAAAAAATAAATAAAACGCTAAAACTTGCTTAACTTTAAGCAAGTTTTTTTGTGTATGAAAATTAAAGCAACATTACTTACAATTGGCGATGAAATTCTTATCGGACAAATTGTAGATACAAATTCGGCATTTATTGCTAAACAATTGAATTCTATCGGAATTGAAGTTGAAGAAATTATTTCGGTTCAAGATGAAATGAAACATATCATCGAAGCATTTGAACGAGGAATTGCTAAATCAACTATTGTTATCGTAACAGGAGGTTTAGGACCAACGAAAGACGATAAAACAAAAGCTGCTTTGTGTCAATTCCTGAATTGTGAATTAATTCTAGAACCTAAAATATTAGAAAATATTATTCAATTATTTCAAGTAAGAGGTTACACAAAAGAACTGAATAGTTTGAATCAAGATCAAGCATTAATTCCTGAAAAATCTACTTTTATTCAAAATAAATATGGAACAGCGCCTTGCCTTTGGACTTCTATAAATGATAAACTAATTATTAATCTGCCAGGCGTTCCTTTTGAAATGAAAGGTTTAATGCGAGATGAAATTATTCCGAGTTTACAACAAAAATATCAATCAGAAATTATTGTTCATCGTGATATTTTGATAAGCGGAATTCCAGAAAGTGATTTGGCTATTTTGATTGAAGATTGGGAAAATAATTTACCTCAACATATTCATTTGGCTTATTTACCGAATAGAACTTCTATTGATTTGCGATTCTCAGCATTTGGAACAAATAAGGAATTTTTGCAAGACGAAATTCAATATCAAATTAATCAATTCAAACTAATTGCTGGAGATTACTTGATTTCCGAAAATTCTGGAAGCGCACAACAAGTTTTGGGTGATATTCTAAAAGAAAAGGGATTGACAATTTCGACTGCAGAAAGTTGTACAGGAGGAAATATAGCTTCTCTGATAACTTCTATTTCAGGCAGCTCGGCTTATTATTTCGGGACAATTGTTTCCTATGATACTTCTGTAAAAGTAAAGATGTTGAACGTTAATCAAAACGATATTGATAAATTTTCTGTTGTTTCGGAACAAGTTGTAGAACAAATGGCAAAAGGAGTTCGAAATCAATTAAACACAACTATTAGTATTGCTACAACTGGAGTAGCAGGACCAAATAAAGGTGAAGATGGAAAAGAAATAGGAACGGTTTGGGTTTCGATTACAAATGGAAATTCTACATTGAATAAAAAGTATTTTTATCCATATCTAGATCGAGAAGATTTTATCAAGATTGTTTCCAATAATGCGCTCAATTTAGCTATTCAATTTGTGAAAGAGAAGTATAATTAAATTTTAATGCTAAAAATGACTGTATATAAATCGTCAATTTATCATAATATAGAATTGAGAATTATTGGTTATGACGAACCTAATAATGGAAGGGAATTACATATTGCTGATATTTTTATTGATGGTATAAAATGTAGCGATCAATACTTCAAAAATAAATGGAATAGGCTTAATTTTAATTTGGAAAAATTTAAGTTTGAATCAAGAGATGGAAAATATGTATTTATTCCAGCCGAAGGTTACAGTTTTATTATAAACTGTGATGATTTGTCAACGATCTATTCTGATTTCAAAGGGGTATCGACAATCAATTTTATACAGAATACATTCTTAGATGATAAATTACAAATATTCTATATGGATGAAATTGTAGAAATTAGTTTAAAATAAAATTTATAATATATATATAGTCTATTAAATTAATAGAGTTTATATTTGTCGCAAATTTTGTGTCAAATGTTAAAAAAGATTACAAGCAATACCTTATTTAGATTGCTTTTAGGTGTGATTGCCGGATTGGTTTTAGGAAATTATCTAAACGAAAGTACAATTCAAGTTGTTTTATCCTTAAAATATTTTACGGGACAATTAATTTTCTTCTTAGTTCCATTAATTGTAATTGGTTTTATAGTTTCATCAATCACAAAACTAAGCGAAGGTTCATCTAAAATAGTAGGTTTTTCGTTGTTAATAGCTTATTTATCTTCGATAGGTGCAGGTTTATTTTCGATGATTGCAGGTTATCAAATCATTCCAAATTTATCTATTCCAACTTCTGTCGATTCGTTGCGAGAAGTTCCAAAACTATTATTTCAATTGGATATTCCGCCAATTTTTTCTGTAATGACAGCATTAGTTATTTCATTGATGTTGGGAATGGGAATTCTGATTACGAAGGCAAAAGAATTAGAAAAGATTTTTGATCAGTTCAAAGATATTGTCATTCTTTTAGTCAACAAAGTTTTGATTCCGATTTTACCTTTTTTCATTGCTGCAAACTTTGCAATTTTGAGTTACGAAGGTTCTATTGAAAAGCAATTGCCAGTTTTCTTGAAAGTAATTCTTATTGTTATTGTAGGACATTTTATTTGGATGACATTAATGTATACAATTGCAGGTTTTTATCATAAAACAAATCCGTTTAAACTTTTAAAACATTATCCGCCAGTTTATTTAACAGCTGTTGGGACAATGTCTTCTGCAGCATCTTTAGGAATTGCGGTGAAAGCAGTAGATGACAGTAAAGTGATAAAACCATCGATTTCGAATTTTACAATTCCATTTTTCTCAAATACACATTTATGTGGATCAGTTTTAACTGAAGTTTTCTTTGTAATGACTGTTTCGCAAGTGTTATATGGTCATATTCCTGATATAGGAACAATGGTTACTTTTGTTCTGCTTTTAGGAATTTTTGCTGTTGGTGCGCCAGGCGTTCCAGGTGGAACTGTTGTAGCTTCCTTAGGATTAATCACAAATGTTCTAGGATTTGATGAAACAGGAATTGCTCTTATTCTAACTATTTTTGCTTTACAAGACAGTTTTGGAACCGCTTGTAATATTACAACAGATGGAGCTTTGAGTATGATTGTAGATAAATATGCAGAAAAGAAATAGGGTTTATTCTCAATATAAAAACAAAAAAAAATCACTTCTAAATGAAGTGATTTTTTTATGAACTATTTTCTTCTTCCTCGATGAGGATTCTTTGGTTTAGTATCTTTTTTGGGTTTAAAACCTGTATTATTTTTCTTGAAATTATTTTGATTATTTGTATCAGGTAATTTATAAAACTCCTTTGGTGTTTTTATCACTGTTACATAATTGCCAATTAATTTCTCAATATTTGCTAAATCACCTCTTTCATCAGCAGCACATAAAGAGATAGCTTTTCCTTCGCGTCCAGCTCGTCCAGTTCGTCCAATACGATGTACATACGTTTCGGGAACATTTGGTAATTCGTAATTAATCACATAAGGCAATTGATCAATATCGATTCCACGAGCAGCAATATCAGTCGCAATTAAAACTTTTAATTTCTCTTCCTTAAAATTAGTTAAAGCACGTTGTCTAGCGTTTTGAGATTTATCACCATGAATTGCCGCAGCAGGAATTCCAGCTTTTTCCAGATGTCTTACTAAACGATTTGCACCATGTTTTGTACGTGTAAAAATCAAGGTACGATCTTCTGGATGTTCGTTTAAAATGCTTACCAAAAGTTTTACTTTCATGTCTTTGTCTACATGATAAACAAATTGCTCAACTGTTTCCGCCGTTGAAGAAACAGGAGTAACGCTGACTTCTTTAGGTCGATGTAAAACTGAATGAGAAAATTTTCGAATGTTTTTTGGCATTGTTGCCGAAAAGAAAAGAGATTGTCTTTCTTTTGGAATGATTTCTAAAATCTTTTTAATTTCATGAACAAATCCCATGTCCAACATACGATCTGCTTCATCTAAAACAAAAATCTCTATTTGATTGATTTTTAAATGTCCTTGCCCGATTAAATCTAACAAACGTCCTGGTGTTGCAATTAAAATATCAACTCCATTTTTTATAGCTCCAATTTGTGGATTTTGATTAACTCCTCCAAAAATAGCCAAATGGTTTAATGGTAAATATTTACCATATAATTTAAAACTTTCATTGATTTGAATAGCTAATTCGCGTGTTGGTGTTAAAATTAAAGTTCTAATTTTTTTTCCTTTACTCGGAGAATTTGTTAAGTTTTGAAGAATAGGAATTGCGAAAGATGCTGTTTTTCCTGTTCCAGTTTGTGCGCAACCAATAATATCATTTCCTTCTAAAACTAAAGGAATAGATTGTTCTTGAATTTCGGTTGGTTCTGTATATCCAGCCTCATCAATAGCTTTTAAAATTGGTTCAATTATATTTAATTCTGAAAAATTCATTGATTAAAATAGTGTGAGTTTATATTAGAAATAGATAAGCACTTCCATCGAAGTGCTTTATAATTAATGATTAAAATAAATCTATTCCATTTCTTTTGCGTTGCGATCAATTTTTTCTTCAGGTTCTGTTGCATGAACAGAGTTTGCTGAATAATTTCTCCAACGTTCTAAAATATTTAACATATCTGCTGGCATTGGAGATTCGAAATACATACGTTCTCCTGTTGTAGGATGATCAAAACCTAATGTGCGAGCATGTAATGCTTGGCGTGGACAAGCGGCAAAACAATTATCAACAAACTGTTTGTATTTGTTGAATGTTGTTCCTTTCAAAATGCGATCTCCTCCGTATCTAGCATCATTAAATAATGGATGTCCCAAATGCTTAAAATGTGCACGGATTTGATGTGTACGTCCTGTTTCTAGTTTACATTCGACCAATGTAACATAAGAAAAATTCTCCATTACTTTATAATGTGTTACGGCGTGTTTACCTTGCGAACCATCTTCGAAAACCGCCATTTGCATACGATCTTTTAAATGTCGACCAACATGTCCAGTAATTGTTCCTTCTTGTTCAGCTAAAACTCCCCAAACCAAAGCATTGTACAAACGATCTGTTGTGTGAGCTGCAAATTGTTCAGCTAAACTTGTCATTGCAACTTCTGTTTTTGCAATAACCAAAAGTCCACTTGTATCTTTGTCAATACGATGTACCAAACCAGGACGTTCCATTTGATCTGACATTGATGGTAAATTATCAAAATGAAACTTTAGCGCATTTACCAAAGTTCCTGTATAATTTCCATGTCCAGGATGTACAACCATTCCAGGTTCTTTATCTATAACGACAACTTGATCGTCTTCGTAAATAATTTTGATTGGAATATCTTCTGCTATAACTTCATTCTCGCGAGGAGGAGTTTCTAGCATTATTTGAATAAAATCGCCAGGCTTTACTTTATAGTTAGATTTTACAGATTCATTGTTTACTAAAATGTTTCCGTTATCTGCTGCTTGTTGAATTTTATTTCTTGTCGCGTTCTCAATTCTAACCATTAAGAACTTATCTATACGCAATAACGATTGACCTTTGTCAACCGTTATTGAAAAATGTTCGTATAATTTATTTCCGTCTTCCTCTTGTAAGAAATCTTCTAAATCTTCTGCCATTTATTTTCTTTCTATTCTATAATAATCTCTTCTGCAGCTTTAGGCGCTTCTGTAGGTTTTGGCTGCTCTGTTGCCGGATTATTTTGTTGTTGCTGTTGTTGCATATCTCTGATCTGCTGTTCAGCTTTTTGTGTTATAATATCTCTGTATTGAGAACCGCTAATTGTATCTTCACCAAAGTTTTTGTACTGAATATCCAATTCTTTTAACTGTGTTCTAATTTTTTCACGAGGTTCTGTTGATAACCAAATATCAATTGGTTGCCCCTGATCATAAGTATCTGTAGCAAATGGGAATTGGTAAACAACTCTTGCATTGATTGTATCTTGAGAAGCGCCAATAAATTTGATTTGACCAATTTCAAAGAAATTATCTTTAATTGATTTTTTAGCATCTGTAAGTGTTAAATTAATCAAATTTGGCATTCTAACTCCAGATAACATTCCACGTCCTAAAACTAAATCAACTGTTGCAAAACGAGGTAATTGTTCTCCTGCTTTTACAATTCTTCCGTTATATAATATTTTAAGAACAGCATCTTTTGCTAAATCTGGTTCGTAAATAATTTTTCCAATTTTAAGCCCAGAAATTTCTAATTGTGTAAAAGCCAAACGTTTTGATTTTCCAACTAAATCAGGTAATTCAACTGGACGATATGTTTTTGGATTTGATTTAATAAAAATACGACGACCTTCTTTTACTTGTGATTCTGCCGTTGGGTAGAAATCCATAATTGCAAAAGGTCTTGTATTTGGATCAAAACGAGAACTATCTACTTCGTATGTCAAACCAAGTTCCTCTAACTTAGCTGTAGCTTCCTTAATGTTCATTTTAGATAAATCGGGAACCAAAACAGATTCATTATGATTTGTATATGAATCTAACCAAACGTTAAAAATAAAATGGTAAAGCCCAAATGATAGCGCTATTACTATAGCTACATTAAGAAAAACTTGAATGATTGATTTTACTCCTTTCATTGAAATGATAAATTGTCGCACAAATATAGTTTAAAAATAATATTTATGATTGATGTCAAAGTTCTATATTTGAATAAATTTTAAATTAAACATGTTAAGAGTAGCAGTTGTAGCAGGTGGATATACGGATGAAAGCGTGATTTCGTTGAAAAGTTGCGAGTTAATTTACTCAAGTCTTAATCCAGAAAAGTACGACAGAACAAGGGTACGTATCTTAAAAGAAGGTTGGTTTGCTGAAATTGAAGGCGAAAAATACCCAATTAATAAAGGTGATTTTTCTTTCGAAAAAAATGGAGAAAAAATTACGTTCGATGTCGTTTTTAATACAATTCATGGTACGCCAGGTGAAGATGGTTATTTGCAAGCGTATTTTGAAATGATTGGAATGCCTTATAATGGTTGTCCTTTTTATCAATCTGCCTTAACATTTAATAAAAAAGATTGTATTGCAGTATTGAGTAAATATGGAATTCCGCATGCAAAATCAATTTATATAAATCAAGGCGATAAATATTCTGAAAAAGAAATTATCAATCAAGTTGGTTTACCTTGTTTTGTGAAACCAAATCGTTCTGGATCTAGTTTAGGAATTTCGAAAGTTTTTAAAGAAGAAGAATTTGAAGTTGCAATGCAAAAAGCTTTTCTTGAAGACAAAGAAGTTTTAATCGAATCTTTCTTAGATGGAACTGAAGTTTCTGTTGGTGTATTAAATTATAAAGGAGAAACAATGGTATTAGGAATTACAGAAATTGTTTCTCATACAGAATTTTTCGATTATGATGCAAAATATAATGGTTTATCTGACGAAATTACGCCAGCTCGTTTAACACCAGAAGTTGAAGTAAGAGTACGAGAAGTAGCAGAAAAAGCATATAAATGCATTGATATGACAGGTTTCTCTCGTTCCGAATATATAATTGTAAATGGAGAACCTCATTTTATAGAAATGAATACTTTACCAGGATTTTCTCCGGCAAGTATTTTCCCTCAGCAAGCTGCCTATGCAGGAATTGCTTTAGAGGATTTAATGGATAGTGAAATAGAATTAGCTTTAAATAGACCTTCACCATGGATAGGAGAGTAGCAGTTTTTCCAGGTTCATTTGATCCTATTACAATTGGACATTTAGATATCATTGAACGTGCAGTTCCGTTATTTGACAAAATTATTGTTGCAATTGGAACTAATTCTTCAAAGAATTATATGTTTTCATTAGAACAACGTATGGAGTTTATTAAAGCTTCTGTCGCGAAATTCGAAAATGTAGAAGTAATGTGTTATGAAGGATTGACAGTTGATTTTTGTGATGAGGTAAATGCACAATTCATTTTACGCGGACTTCGCAATCCAGCGGATTTTGAATTTGAGAAAGCAATTGCTCATACCAATCGAGCAATAACTAATCATAATATAGAAACGATCTTTTTATTAACATCTTCTGGTAAAGCTTATATAAGTTCAAGCATTGTCAGAGATGTAATGCGAAATGGAGGAAAATATGAAATTTTAGTCCCAGATGTTGTGAGGATTTAAGTTAATTTAATAAAATAAAAAAAAGAACATTATATATAATGTTCTTTTTTTTATAAATCTAAACTCAATTGATCTGGTAGTAATTTAAATGACATTCTATGATATGGAGTTGCACCATATTCTTTTATTGCCAATCGATGTGCTTTAGTTGGATATCCTTTGTTTTTTTTCCAATCATACATAGGAAATTCAAGGTGAATTTTTTCCATATATTCATCACGATAAGTTTTAGCTAAGATAGATGCAGCAGCAATATTCATATATTTTGAATCACCTTTAACAATACATTCGTGCGGAACATCATTATATTTATTGAAACGATTACCGTCAACAAGAATCATATCTTTCTGACAATTTAATTGATCAATTGCTCGGTGCATTGCTAAAAAGCTTGCATTAAGGATATTGATTTCATCAATCTCATTTGGCCAAACAATTCCAACAGCCCAATACTTAGCATTTTCTTCTATAAATAATCTTAGTGAATTTCGTTTCTTTTCAGATAACTGCTTTGAATCATTAATTATATCATTTTCAAAATCATCTCCCAAAATAACAGCTGCTGCGACAACAGGTCCACTTAAACAACCTCTTCCAGCTTCATCACAACCTATTTCATGTTCGAAGTTTGTTAATACTTTTTCCAATGTTAAATTTTTTTCAAAAATATAAACTTTTCCGTTAATCACGATGACAAGAACTTTTATTGAATATAATACTATAATATAGTTCTGAAAATTATTATTGATAAACGTAGAGGTCTAAAAATAAGATTTTCCTGTTACATTCTGATTAAAATCATATGCGAATCAATTGTTGTTATTTCTTGATATGATAAAAGTTTGTGTTTTTTTTTGATTTTTTAACAAAATACTAAAACTTTTGTAAAAAAAAGTTTTGTAAATGTTATAGAAATCTTAAGTTTATGATAGTTTTAAAAATGTTTTAACAAATGAGGAGAAATTTAAAAAACTTGTTTGTATTAGGAGGTCTTCTTTTAGGAGCTTCTTTGTACGCGCAAGAAAAGACTGTTACAGGGACAGTGACAGATCCAGAAGGTTTTCCAGTTGCTGATGCTGTTGTAAAAACAACATCAGGTAAAGAGGCTTATACTGATGAAAATGGAGTTTTTAGTATTGAGGCTAAACAAGGGGATTTAGTAACAGTAGAAGCTGTAGGATTGCCAACTCAAACTTTTGCAGTTGGAACAGGTTCTAATTATAATGTTACACTTAAGCCTTCTGAAACAGTTGAGTTAGAAGGGGCTGTTGTAACAGCTTTAGGAATTAAAAGAGATAAAAAATCTTTAGGCTTTGCTTCTCAGGAAGTTAAAGCTGATGAATTAATGGAAGGGACTACAAATACTGGTAATGTAGCTTCATTACTTTCAGGTAAAGTTTCTGGATTAAATGTAACGACTTCTTCGAACTTTGGAGGGTCGTCCAATTTAGTTATCCGTGGTATTAAATCTTTAAGTGGTAGTAATCCCTTAATTGTGATTGATGGTTCTCCTGTTAATAATAGTGGAACAAGTTTAGGAAATGTAGATTATGGAAATGCATTGTCTGATATTAATCAGGAGGATATTTTGTCTATCAATGTATTAAAAGGTGCTGCTGCTTCTGCTCTATATGGAGAGAGAGGATTAAATGGTGTAATTGTAATTACAACTAAAAATGGAAAAGGTAAAGATGATGGATCTTGGGGAATTACTTTTTCTACAGCAACACAAGTAGGTTCTATTGATAAATCAACATTTCCAAAGTACCAAAATAAATATGGTGCGGGATATGATATGTCATTTTATCAAGAAGATCCAATTAATGGATATGATGTAGTGAATTTTTCTGAAGACGCTTCTTGGGGACCTGCATTTGATAAAAATAAATTAGTTTATCAATGGGATGCATATGATCCAAGTTCTCCTAATTTTGGGAAAGCAACACCTTGGGTTGCAGCCAAAAACGGACCGATTACATATTTTCAAACGCCTGTGACTTACACGAATAGTATTAATTTACAAAAGGGTGATGCTACGAAGAATTTCAACTTTTCATATAATAATATGTATTCTGATGGAATTTTACCAAATTCTAATTTAAATAAGAACACATTTTCTGTAAAAACTAATTATGATTTAACAGAAAATCTACATGCTACTGTATACTCGACTTTGACTCTTCAACGTACTAGGGGTCGTAATACTACAGGTTATTCCGACAATACTATGTCTGGTTTTAGACAGTGGTGGCAAACGAATGTTGATTTAAAAGCACAAGAAAATGCTTATTTTAATAATAGGGATAAAGAAGCTTTATATAGTTATGGTAATGTTTCTTGGAATAGAAAATCTTCATCTCAAGGTTCTGCAGCTTATTGGAATAATCCATATTTCCAAGCTTATGAGAATTACTCAACTGATGATAGATTTAGAAGCTTTAGTTATGCTCAATTAACATTTGATATTGACAAACATTTAAATGTAACAGGGAAATTATCTTATGATCAGTCTAATTTAGCAATTGATAATAGATTGGCTAAAGGTTCATTGGCTCAAACATTTGGTATATCAGGTAAAGATGTTGATTCTGGTTATTCTAAAAGAAATATTACTAGAACTGAAACTAATTATGATGTAATGTTAAATTATAAATATGACATTACTGCAGATATTAATGTGAGTGGAGTTTTAGGTGCTAATGTTAGAAGAAATCATTATGATTCAATGTATTCTTCTACTGAAGGTGGTTTAGTTGTACCCAAAATATATTCATTAGAAAATTCTAAAAATCCTATTTTAGAGCCAGTAGAAACAGTTTGGACAACCCAAACAAATAGTGCGTATGCAACAGCATCTTTTGATTTTTATAAAATATTTTATTTAGATGCTACATGGCGTATTGATAATAGTTCTACTTTACCAAAATCAAATAATACATATAATTATCCTTCAATCACAGGAGCATTAATTTTATCTGAAATAATTAAACAACCTTGGTTGAATTTTTGGAAAGTTAGAGGTAATTATGCAGAAGTTGGAGGAACAGCAGATCCTTATTTAACAAATTACTATTATAGATCAGCAGGTTTATTTAATGTTAATAATGAATATGTTCGTATCTACGAATCACAAACAACAAAACCAAATGAAAATTTAAAATCTCAACGAGCGAAAGAATTTGAAGTAGGTACAGAAGCAAGTTTATTTGGAAATAGATTGACAGTTGATTTTGCATACTATAAAACAAAAACAATTGATCAAATTCTTTCTTTACCTGTATCATCTTCATCAAAATATAAATATACTAATATTAATGCTGGTCGTATTGATAACTGGGGTTATGAAGTTCAATTAGGGGTAGTTCCAGTTCGTACAAATAATTTTTCTTGGAATATTGATTTTAACTGGGGGTTAAATCGTAATAAAGTAATTGAATTGGCTGACGGTGTAGATAACTTCCTTTTAGGTTCTTATCAAGGAGGTGTTTCTTTGAATGGTCGTGTAGGAGAAGCATGGGGAACTTTAGTAGGATCTGATTATGTTTATTTAAACGGAGAAAAGGTTATTGATCCAGTAACAGGACAATATCTTACACAAAGTAACCAAATAATTGGAAATGCTGTAGCTGATTGGACAGGAGGTGTAAGAAACTCATTTAAATATAAAAACCTTTCATTTTCATTCTTGATCGATGTACGTCATGGAGGAGATGTTTTCTCTACTGATATGTACTATGGTTTAGCAACAGGATTATATAAGGAAACTGCAGAAGGAAATATTCGTGAAAATGGATTTATTAGAGATGGTGTAAATCCTGATGGGACAAAAAATACAACTCCTATTCAAGACCCTTCAGCTTTTGGAAATATAGATGGTTATTTAGCTAAACCTAATAAAGCTTTCATTTATGATGGATCTTATATTAAATTGAGAGAAGCGAGTATTGGATATAGTTTACCAGAAAAAGTATTAAGAAATACATTTATTAGAGAGGCTAAATTTTCATTAGTAGGTAGAAATTTATGGATTATCCAGAAAAATTTACCTTATGCAGATCCTGAATCTATGGTTGGAAGTGGAATAGCTTCATATGGTTGGTCTATTGGATCATTGCCTACAACAAGAGAGATCGGCTTAAATGTAACATTTAAATTCTAAAAAAAAAATTATGAAAAAATTAATATTCAAAATAAGCTTAGTTTCTTTATTTACACTTGGTATTGCCCCAATTTTAACATCTTGTGTTGATGAAGAATTAAATGTAGATTCTAAGCATCCATCTACCCTGCCATCTGAAAATTTTTTAGCAACAGGGATATATCAATTTTCTTATTATTCTACAACACCAAGTGTTAATTATAATAATTATGTTTTCTTTGTTCAAAATTTATCTGAAACAACATATTTTGATGAATCAAGATATAATTTAGTAACAAGAAATCAGCCTCGAAATCATTATGATAGAATGTATGTTTATACATTAGGTAATATTAGAAATGCAAAAAAAACTTTATTAAAAGAAGGTTTCACTGATGCAGAAGTTTCTAGTAAATTTGCCACGTTAGAAATTTTCGAAATTTTAACATGGGAGAATATTGTTAATACTTTTGGTAATGTTCCATATTCTGAAGCTTTACAAGGCGATGATGAAAACCCAAATTATACAGCTAAATATGATGATGCTAAAACAATTTATATTGATTTAATTAAACGTATAGATACTGTTATAGCTTCGATAGATACTACGGTTAAAGGATATGCTTCTGGAGATGTAATTTACCAAGGGGATATGATAAAGTGGATACAAACAGCTAATGCAATTAAATTAAGATTAGGTTTAAATTTAGCAGATACAGATCCTGCTTTAGCTAAATCTACAATAGAAAGTGCTGTAAGTTCTGGTGTTTATTCTGATTCTAGTAATAATTTTACTTTTAAATATGATTCAGGAATATTTACAAACCCTTTTTTCGATAATTTTGTTGCGTCAGGAAGGGATGACTTTATCGCTTCTAATACAATAATTGATCTTATGAATAATAAAGAAGATCCACGCCGTGATGTATGGTTTACTAAAGTAGATGGTGAATACATAGGAGGTATATTTGGTCAAAAGAATCCTTTTGCAAGATATTCTCATTTAAGTGAAGAGTTTTTCTTAGCTAAGAATGTTCCTTCTGCAATAATATCTTATACAGAAATTGCATTTATGCTAGCTGAAGCAGCACAACGTGGATATAATGTTGGAGGTTCAGCTTCAGATTATTATAATAAAGCAATTACATCTTCTTTTCTGGAAAGTGGAATTGCTGATAAAGCTGATGCATACATTGCAAAGCATCCTTATGATGCTTCAAACTGGAAGAAATCAATAGGAGTACAGGCTTATATAGCTTTATATACGAAAGCGTATGCAACTTGGAATTTCACAAGACGTTTAGATTATCCTATTTTAAATAATCCATCTAATTCATTAACTGAAACAATCCCATTTAGAATGCCTTATTCTGATCAAGAATATTTATTGAATAAAACGAATGTTGAAGCAGCTGCTACAGCAATCGGAGGAGATAATGTTTCTACTAAACTATTTTGGGATAAATACTAATTATTCTTAAAATATATTTTATAACCACCTCTTTTGAGGTGGTTTTTTTATAGCTAAAATTTTAGATATAAAAAAGCAGGCTAATTATGGCCTGCTTCCAATTTTATAATAATCACCTTTATTAATTCGAATAATTTGGGGCTTCCTTCGTGATTACAACATCATGAGGATGTGATTCATTTAGTCCAGCACCTGTAATACGTACAAATTTTCCGTTTTCAATTAAATCTTGAATTGTAGGGGTTCCGCAGTATCCCATTCCTGCACGTAATCCACCACATAATTGATAAATAACTTCAGCAATAGAACCTTTGTGTGGAACGCGACCTTCAATTCCTTCTGGAACTAATTTCTTTGCATCAGCTTGGAAATAACGATCTTTAGAACCACGTTTCATTGCAGCTAAAGAACCCATGCCTTGATAAGCTTTGAATTTACGTCCTTGGAAAATAATTTCTTCTCCTGGAGCTTCATCAGTTCCGGCAAATAAACTTCCTAACATTACTAAGTTAGCTCCAGCAGCAACTGCTTTTACAATATCACCTGATAATTTGATTCCACCATCTCCAATGATTGAAACATTTCTTGTTTTTGCATAAGAATAAACATCATGTATAGCAGAAAGTTGAGGTACACCAACACCAGCTACAACACGAGTTGTACAGATAGAACCTGGTCCAACACCAACTTTTAATGCATTTGCTCCAGCATCAATCAAAGCTTTTGCAGCTTCTGCTGTTACAATATTTCCACCTACAATATCTAATTCAGGGAAAGCATTTCTAACTTCAGCAACTTTGCTGATAACTCCAGCAGAATGTCCATGAGCAGAATCTAATGCTACAATATCAACACCTTTGTTAACCAAAGCTTGCACACGGTCCAAGGTATCAGCACCAACCCCAACTCCAGCACCAACACGTAGACGACCTTTAGAGTCTTTACATGCGTGTGGGAATTCAGTTAAATTATCGATATCCTTTATTGTGATTAATCCAATTAATTTATTGTTTTCATCAACTATTGGAAGTTTTTCGATACGGTAACGAGAAAGAATTTCTTTCGCTTTCTTAAGATCAGTATCAATATCAGAAGTTACGATATTTTCTTTTGTCATAACATCTTCTATCAATTGATCAAAGTTTTCTTGATAACGAATATCACGATTTGTAATAATTCCTACCAATGTTCTGTCTTCTTCGATAACTGGTAAACCAGAGATTTTATATTTCTCCATTAAGTTTACAGCATCTTGCAGTGTATGATGACGAGATAAAGTAATTGGATCAGAAATCATTCCGTTTTCAGAACGTTTTACCATATCAATTTCATTCGCTTGTTCCTCAATTGTCATATTTTTATGAACAAAAGATAAACCTCCTTCACGTGCTAATGCAATTGCTAATCTTGCTTCGGATACAGTATCCATCGCAGCAGAAACTATTGGAATGTTAAGTGTAATATTGTCTGTGAATCTTGTTTTTAGAGATACTTGGTTCGGTAAAATCTCTGAGTAGGCTGGTACTAATAACACATCGTCAAAAGTGAAGCCCGTTTGTAGAATTTTGTCTGATAAAGGCATTGCTTTTTGCATTGCAAATTTAGATGAAAAAACTTTACAATCAAAATTATTTGCTAAAATATGGTTGGATTATAAAGTATTTGATGTTTTTTTAATATGAAAATGAAATCTTTAGAATGGTTGAAATTAATTTTAAAAATTGGTTATAATCAGTGATGTTTATATGAAGTTCTAATCAGAATTTAATCATTTCAATTCTAAGCTATATCATTTTTTTATCTTATTTTCGCAAGATAGTTTATTAAACAAAATGGATATAAATTTCAAAAAGTGGAACAACATCTTGGGTGTTGCGATGTTCTTGATTGCTACAATATTATATTTAGCATCAATGGAACGTTACCTGAGTTTGTGGGATTGTGGTGAGTATATTGTATCATCAGCAAAATTAGGGATAACGCATGCGCCAGGAGCAGCTTTGTTTCAAATTATGGGAGCAGTTTGGTCAGGTTTAGCATTTGGAGACGGTAGCAAATATGCAATTTTAATTAACAGTACTTCTGCGCTATATAGTGCAGGGACTATTATGTTATTGTTTTGGACAATTACATATTTTGTTCGAAAAATGTTTGCAAAAACACAAGATCCAATCAATGTTGATGCAATTGAGATGAATACTTCTCAAAAAATTATAGCATTAGGAAGTGGATTAGTAGGGTCTGCAGTTTTTATGTTTAGTGATACCTTTTGGTTTTCAGCAGTAGAAGGGGAAGTATATGCAATGGCATCTTTCTTTACAGCATTATTATTTTGGTTGATTACTAGATGGGATCAAGTAGCTGATACGCCGCGAGGAAACAAATGGTTAGTTGTTATTTCTTTGGTTATTGGTTTATCAATCGGAGTTCACCTAATGGCAATGCTAGCAATACCTGCGGTTTGTTTTGTTTATTATGCGCGTAAATATAGATTTACAATCAAAAGTTTCTTAATAGCAAATGTAATTACATTGTTTATTTTAGCTTTTGTATTCAAAATAATTTTCCCAGTTGTAATGACTTTCTTTGGTAGAACAGAGATTTACGTTGTTAATAATTTGGGAATGCCGTTCAATTCAGGAACAATTATCGCAGCGATTATTCTAATTGCTGTTTTCTATTTTGCGATTAAATTAACACAGAAATATGGTTCAGCTTTATTGAATACTATTTCTTGGTGTGTAATTTTTATGTTGATAGGTTTCTCATGTTGGTTAGTAATTCCGATTCGTGCCAATGCAAATCCTCATATGAACTTGAATGATCCTGATACAGCTTTAGGTGTATTAGATTATTTTAATCGTGAACAATACGGATCTTGGCCAGTTATGTATGGACCAGTTTTTACAGCTCATATAGCGAATGATGGATTAAAACGAGATACAAATGGAGCTCCTGAAAGTACAGTTCGTAGTTCTGAATATATTAAAGACAAAAGAACAGGAAAATATTTAAAAGTTTCAGATCGTTTAGATTATAAATACGAAGATAAATATGTAAAGTTCTTTCCAAAAATGTTTAGTCCAGATCCAAGTGTGATGGAAAATTATGCAGCAGTTTATGCTTTTCCAAAGTTTTCTCTAAATGCTAAATATGCCGGAGATAAAGAAGCGCAAGAAATGTATGCTCAATTAGTTGAAAAACGTCAGAATAAACAATTAAAAGTTGCAGAACTTAAGAAATATGGTGAAATTTTAGACATAGAACCACCGACTTTTGGTGAACAATTTAATTATTTTATCGATTATCAAATAAACTATATGTTTATCCGTTACTTTATGTGGAATTTCTCTGGTCGTCAAAACGATTTAGAAGGTAATTTTGAAATAACGAAAGGAAACTGGATTTCAGGAATTCCATTTATTGACAATCCACGTTTAGGAGATCAATCAAAATTGCCAGACGAATATAAAAATGATGGAACAAATGTTTACTTTATGTTACCATTAATTTTAGGTCTAATCGGTTTATTTACGCAATTAAACAGAAACTTCGTCAATTGGTGGTCATTGTTATCATTATTCATTTTAACAAGTATCGGAATCATTTTTTATACATCAGTAAAACCGTTCGAGCCACGTGAACGTGATTATGCATTAGTAAGTTGTTTTTATGCATTTTCTATTTGGGTTGGTTTAGGCGTGCAAGGCGTTTATTTATTGATTCAGAAATTAATGAAAAAAGAACTTAAACCTTCTTTCGCAGTTGCAACAACAGTGATATTAGCTGGAATTCCAATTTTAATGGGAGCTCAAAACTGGGATGATCATGATCGTTCAGAACGTTCTGTAGCTTATTCATTAGCTTATAATTATTTAAATCCGCTCGATAAGAATGCCATTCTATTTGTATATGGAGACAATGATACTTATCCACTTTGGGGCTTACAAGAAACAGAAAATTTCCGTGATGATGTAAAAATTGCGAATTTAACATTAGCCGCTTCGCCTTGGAATTTAGAACAATTGTTGCGTAGAACATACAACGCAGCTCCTCTTCCAAGCGATTTGAAACCGAAAGATTATCAATCTGGAACTAATGATCAAATTTTTGTGGTAGGAGGTTCTATAAAAAATATTTTTGATCAATTAAATAGTTTCATCAAACCGGAATCTAATCAAACATTAGAAACATTAAGTCAGTTGCCAATTGAACAAGTTGGTCAATATTTAGTTGATCCAGAAATTGATCCTAATCAAGTGATGACAGTTTACAAAAACTTGAAACCATTACAAAAATATTTAACAACTGACAGCATGACAGCTAAAGAAGCGATGGATTTTATTTTAAATAATAAATCTCCAGAGAAACAAGCTTTAGCAGATTACTTTGGTTACCCAATTGGGCAAGCAAATTATTTGCCTGTATCTAAAATTGTAGTTCCTGTAAATAAAGCAAATGCTTTGAAATACGGAATTGTAAGTGCAAAAGATGCTGACAAAATGTTAGATTCAATTACAATTAATATTAAGTCATCAAGTTTATTCAAAAACAATTTATTATTGTTATCAATGATGGCAAAATACAATTGGGATCGTCCTATTTATTTCAGTGGAGGAGGAATTTCTGATCCAGAAAATACATTCTATATGAATGACTATTTATTGAATGCAGGAATGAGCTACAAATTAGTACCTATTTATACACAATTCGGAAAAGGAGGAGTTATTGGCGCTTCAGATAATGATATGTTATTAAGAACGTTTAATTCATATAAATGGTCTGGTTACAATAATCCTGATGCATCTTTCAGCTTAACAGAGCGTAATTATACATCTTCATACAGAAATACAGCAGTTCGTTTAGCAGATGATTTATTGAAAGCAGGACGCAAAAAAGAAGCAATCCAAGTTTTAGATAAAGTGATGTTAGAAATTCCTGCCTTAGCTAAATACGATATTGGTTATGGAGTGAGTAGAATTGCTGGAATTTATTTAAAAGCAGGCGAGGATAAAAAAGCACAAGATTTGTTTGCACATGTTCGTAAAGAAGCGAATGCTAAAATTGCTTTCTTCGAATCTCTACCTTCAGGAAAAGGGTATTCAATTGGTTCAGATTTAGCAGCAGCTAAAAATGACTTAATGATGTCAATTTATAACGAAGCTTCTGCCTTGGGAGAAAGAGGAGATAAAGAAAAAGCATTAAAAGTTTTCGAATCTGCTTACAATCCAGTTTTAAAGAAATTTGAAAATTTATATAAAGAAGTTATTGCAGATGGTAAAGTAGATGCGGCAGATCAAGCGAAAATAATGAACCAGTTCAATTATTTAGATGAAATGATTGGTGTAGCAGCAGAAATTGATACCAATTATGCGAAGCAACAACAGAACATTTTATATAAAATGGTCGGACAATAAGTCAAATGATTAAAAATAAAAAAGCTCCAAAATTAATTTTGGAGCTTTTTTATTTTATAATATTTTGAATATTAAGTAATTGTTAATTTTTGCATTATTTATCAGTTTTCAAAAGTTAAGTTTGGCACACAAATTGAAATTAAACAAATAAGTTTAACAAAATTGTAAATATTTTAAAATATCATAAATATGAAAAAAGTATTATTAACAGCAGCTTTCGCAGTTGCAGGAATGGTAGGAGTTTCGGCTCAAACATCTGGAGTAGAAGGATCAGTGCATGTAGGGATTCCAGTAGGATCAGCTTCAGATATTTCTTCTTTCAACCTTGGAGTAGATTTAGCTTACTTACATCCAATCTCTAATAACTTTAAATTAGGAGCAAAAGTTGGTTATGATCATTTTATTGGAAAAGATTTTGATTACTATAATGTATTTGGACAAAAATATACACAAAAATCAGAAGATTTTGGATTTATTCCTTTAGCTGCAACCGCTAAATATGAATTCAACAATAATTTATTTATTGGTGGTGATTTAGGTTATGCCTTTGCAACTAAAAATGGTATGGATGGTGGTTTATTTTGGCAACCAAAATTCGGATATTCAGGAGCGAACTTTGATGTTTATGCAGGATACAAAGGAATTGCTACGGATAATAAGAAATTAAATGGTGAAAAATTCAATTCTGATGCTGTATCTTTAGGATTTACTTACAAATTCTAATAGTAACGAAACTTATAATTGATAAAGCCATATCTTTCGATATGGCTTTACTTATTTTTCACGAATCTATATAGGGTAAAAGCGTAATTATTAACTGATTAATTATTAGTATTTTATTTGGTGTATATCGTTTAGATTTTTTTTTAACATTTTTTGGCATAAGACTTGAAATTATGTATGCACAATAATTAGAACTATAAAATTTAAAAAGATGAAAAAATTATTTTTTATTGCTGCTACAATGTTAGGTGTTGTTAGTTTGAGCGCACAAGAAAAAACAACATCGTCACAATTTGGTATTAAATCAAGCGCTAATATGTCTTCATTTAATGGAAAAGATGTGCATAATAATGATTATAAAGTTGGTTTTGGCGCAGGTATTTATGGCCACTTTCCTCTTGCAGATAGATTCGCTGTTCAAACAGAGGTTAATTTTACTAGAATAGGAGGTAAAGCTAAAGATGAAGTAACTGAAGTTGGAAATGTAACTACAAAAGCTAAAAACAATAGAACTTTAGATTATATTCAAGTTCCTGTAATGTTTAAATATTATCCAGGAGGAAGCCGTTTCAATATTGAAGCTGGTCCACAGTTTGGATATAATGTTTATGCAAGTAAAAAGGAAGAGGTAAGTGTATATGCTAATAATACCGTTTATACAAAATCAGAAAAATTTGATATAAAAGATGATGTTAAAGACTTCGATTTTGGTGTTAACTTTGGTTTAGGTTACAACCTAACAGATAATATTAATGTAGGAGCAAGATATTACATGGGATTAACTAGAATTACAGAGAATACTGACAATGGAAAAGAATTAGGAAAAGATATTAAAAACCATTCATTCTCTTTCGGTGTAGGATATTCATTCTAATCTAATTGAAAATATTTATAAAAAAAAGGATTCTATGTATATTAGAATCCTTTTTTTATTTGAATGAATATATTATTTAATCTTTCAAAGCTATTTTTTTGATTGATTGTGTCAAAATTATCTTATTAATTATAAAGAGAATAATCACAATTAATAATCCAAATCCTGCTATTTCCCAAAGATGCGAGCTTTCGGTTGTCATGAATTTTCCAACTTTCTCTCGGATATTATTTAAAACGAAATAAACTAACGGAATCGAAACAAGATAACTAATTAGCATAAAAATAATCGAAAATTTAAGATAAGGACGAGCCAATTGATTGATATTATAACCAATCAAAAATAAATCTTTTGTCTTATGTTTATTCTTTTCAATCATCAATTGAAAATTAATAATCATTAACCAAATTGCAGCAAAAACAATGATTAAACCAATGAATAAAACCAATGAAAAGGCTAATTTTAGATAATAAGTTAGCTCATTATTTTTTAATTCATCTTTATTAATATCATAATTTTGTTGTTCAAAATAGCTAGAAGCATTTTCATCACTTTGCGATTTAGTTTCAACAACAATTCGAGAAGGTGCTATATTTTTTTCTGTTGAATATGTTTTGTTTGCCCATTCTAAGAAGTTTTCAGGAACTAAAATTGTATTGATTTTAGTTGTAAAATCCACAATTCGTGCTTGATATACTTTCTGATTTCCTTCTTTTCCTAAAATCAATTGAAAAGGAATTTTAGTGAATAATCCTTCCGAAACTTGTGGTAAACCTTGACTTGTTGCAAAACCAAAATTGTATAAATTCAAATAACTTTTCGGGATAATAATCGGAATAAAATCTTCTCCTTCTTGCCATTTCCAATCCGATTCTTTTACATCAATAAAATCTTTCGGAACAGATTCGAAAAATAAATCGGTTGAAAATCCTCTAATTCCAGCAATTCCGCCAACTTGTAATTTAACTGGAAATTGGCTGCTTTTGAATGTTCCAACTTTTGCTACAAAATTCTGAGATTTCAATTCATTAATTTCATCTTCGCTAAAACTTGGTTTTTCACCTGTTAATGTTTGTAAAGAAGATATTTTTTTGTTCAAAACGACATAATTAGCTTTCCAAATAGAACTATCTTCTCCGAAATTTTTGGCATAATCACAATAAATTGTTCCAACTAAAATTAGAATAAAAAAACCAATAATAGAGAAGAAACAAAAGCTTGTAATTCGCAATAAACTAAGGTTTTTACGAACTAATTTTTCGATTAATGTATTAGAGTTGAATGACATTTGCAAGGCGTTTATCGTGAATTTGGTGTAAGCTAGTGAAAATAATTCCAGCTTTGTTTTTTGTAGTTTCTTCGGTAATCAAATCAATTAAAATTTGTTGATTTACTTCATCTAAATGGCTAAAAGGTTCATCTAAAAGTAAAAAATCAAATGGTTGACAAAGCGCTCGGATAACTGCAATTCGCTGACGTTGACCATATGAAAGATGAATCGCTTTTTGATGTAAATGATTTTTTAAACCAACTTTCTCAATCCATTCAATAATTTGATTTTCGGATTGATGTTGCGTTAAAACATTTTTTAATTGAATATTTTCCATTAAAGTCAATTCTTCAAACAAATGTAAACCTTGAAAAACATAGGCAATTTTTTCTCGTCTAATTTTTGTCCAATCGTTTAAAGAATAAGTTTTAATATCTTGTCCATCAAACAAAACTTTTCCTTCATAATCTTTTCTATCACCGTACAAAATATTAATCAAAGTTGATTTTCCAACACCAGAATGTGCGACAATTTGATAAATATTTCCACTTGAAAAAGTATATTCATTTTTCCAAATTTCAGATTGTTCGAATCCAAATTCTTTCAAAGGATAGGGAACAAGTTGACTGATTTTAATTTCCATTTTGTTGTGTAGCTTGATTGAAAAATAATGAATAAGCTTGATCTAAAAGCAAGAAAATTAATTCTAAACTGTTTTTATCCGTTTTTTTCATGTGTATTTTACCTGTTTTTGTATATTCATTCGAAACGCGATAATCAATGTAATCAAAGTTGGATAAAACGGTTTGCATTTCTTTTGTATTTCCGAATGGAATTTGTTGATAAATGTAATTTTGAACTTCTTTTGGATATTGTTCAAAATTTAAATTAACATAGCTAAACATAGGATTCGAAGCATTTGTCGCATATTTTGATGTTACAAAATTTGAAGAACTAACCATATCATTCAAATACTGATTCATGGTTGATTGATTATTTGTTATGTACATCAAATTGTTTCTATACGTCATATAGATCTTCATGTTAGTCGAAATTGGTAACATGTAATAAGGACCAATTTTCCGAATGTTTTCTTGATGATTTTTGATAAATTCATTGAAGAAAAGATCGTTGTTCATTTTTCCTGCCAAAATAAATTGTGGATAAACAACTTGTTTTATAAATGCTTCTTTTTTTCCGAAAAAGTCATTTGGATTAAAAGCTCTTCCAATTTCAAAATCGTACACGCTAAACAATGCTTCACCTTCAAAACTTTGTTCTAATTTATTCAAATCAATTTCATATTGTTCTAAAAAAGAACTCAATAGATTTTGATCTTCGAACATATAACGTGTATTTTTAGGATAAATTCCAAGCCCAATATTCATATAACTTTGTGCAGGAAAATACTTAAAAAAATCAGTATTGATTCTAGATTTCCACATCGGATGTTTTTGTAATTCGACTTTTGTAATCGCATCTGGATGAAATTTTTGCGTAAAACTGATTCCGTCCGAAGTAAAGGATATAAAATTAACCCAAGAACTTTTTGTGAAATCAAGATTTTTTGTTTCAGATTTCTCATGTTTTGAGAGGTTATTTAAGAAATTCCCTGTGTACCAAATATTGATATCTTGTGAGTTTTTAACAAAATCGCCAAAACTGTTATTTTCTTTAGCAAGCGAATGTTTATCATTGATTATCTTTGTAAAATAATCTTCAATTGACTTTTCACCAACACCAAATTCAGAAACAATCAATAAAAATTGAGATTTATTCCAAGCCATGAATGGTTTATTGTTTCCAGAAATTGTCGTAAAACCTTCTTTCTTTTCGAACGTAATATCTTTTTTGTACAAACTTTTGTAAATGGTTGACAAATGCTTTTCAAATTGATCTTTGTCGCGCATATTTGTAATTAGTGCAACCATATTTTTCTCCTTCATCTTTTGTCCAAAAAGGTAAATAGGACTAATAATATCAATACCAGCAGAAGTTGGATTGTTTTTTACATCGTTTAACAATTTTTCGAAAGCAGGATCTTGATTTTTGAATTCCCTTTCAGCAAATTGATAAAATTTATATTGTTCCAATTTTTGAAAATTACCTTTTTCTGCAATTGATTTTGGATTAATCAA
Organism: Empedobacter brevis; assembly: GCF_965118635.1. GTDB lineage: Bacteria > Bacteroidota > Bacteroidia > Flavobacteriales > Weeksellaceae > Empedobacter > Empedobacter brevis_A. Next base: position 304,988 of record NZ_CBCPHV010000003.1, read on the forward strand.
AGCCACAAAATCAGCGTCTGTTGGAATTAAAACGGTGTAATCTTCATTTTTTGAACAACTTGCAAAAAGGAAAATTAAAAATAGAATTGAATAATATTTGATGTTTTTTTTCATTTAAAAAATACCTTAAGAATTGTTGTTAATTGTTTGGTTAATGCTGAATTAAATCCGAAAACTTCTGATTTTTATTCAAGAATCGTCAAATCTGTAATAATGTGATAAATTTAAGGAATTATTAATATGATTTTCGTTTCTATAACGATAAAAGTATGTAAAAATTTATTATATTCGCACTCCTTGATTTAGAAGAAATAAGAAAGAATTCGATGGCAAAAAAGTTTAGAGAATATAAGCACTTAGACTTGGTACAAGTCTCAAAAGAAACGTTAGAAGATTGGAAACTAAATAATGTTTTCGAAAAGAGTATTTCTACGCGCGATGGAAATCCATCTTTTGTGTTCTATGAAGGTCCACCTTCTGCAAACGGAAAGCCAGGAATTCATCATGTTTTAGCTCGTTCTATTAAAGATATATTTTGTCGTTTCCAAACATTGAAAGGAAAACAAGTTTTACGTAAAGCAGGTTGGGATACACATGGTTTACCTGTAGAATTGGGAACTGAGAAAGAATTAGGAATCACAAAAGAAGATATTGGAACTAAAATTTCAATTGAAGAATATAACGAAGCTTGTAAACGTACAGTAATGCGTTACACAGATTTGTGGAATGATTTGACTGAAAAAATGGGTTATTGGGTAGATATGGAAGATCCATATATTACTTATAAACCAAAATATATGGAATCTGTTTGGTGGTTATTAAAACAAATTTATGACAAAAACTTGTTGTACAAAGGTTATACAATCCAACCATATTCACCAAAAGCTGGTACAGGTTTATCTTCGCACGAATTAAATCAGCCAGGAACTTATCAGGATGTAACAGATACAACAATTGTAGCTCAATTTAAAGTAAAGAAAGATTCAACAGATTTATTCAATAATTTTGATGGAGATGTTTATCTCTTAGCTTGGACAACAACTCCTTGGACATTGCCATCAAATACGGCTTTAACAGTAGGTCCGAATATTGATTATGTTGTGGTTGAAACCTTCAATCAATATACATTCGAACCTATTCGTGTAATTTTAGGAAAACCATTAGTTTCAAAACAATTTGGAAAACCTTATTTTTTAGCTGAAACAGAAGAAGATTTCAAAGTTTATGCAGCAGGAAATAAAACAATTCCATACAGAATTGTTGGTGAATACAAAGGTTCTGATTTAGTAGGAACACGTTATGAGCAACTTTTACCATGGGCATTACCATACGAAAATGCTGAGCATGCTTTTCAAGTAATTCCTGGAGATTTCGTAACAACAGAAGATGGTACAGGTATTGTACATACAGCGCCTACTTTTGGTGCAGATGATGCACGTGTAGCAAAAGATGCAGGAGTTCCTCCTATGTTAGTATTAGACAATCATGGAAATCCTGTTCCATTAGTAGATTTACAAGGTCGTTTCGTTGCCGATTTACCTGAAGGTTACGGAGGTAAATATGTGAAAAATGAATATTACGATGACGGAACAGCTCCTGAGAAATCAGTTGATGTAGAAATCGCAATTTTATTAAAAGAGCAAAACAAAGCTTTCAAAGTTGAAAAATATAAACACAGTTACCCACATTGTTGGAGAACTGACAAACCAATTTTATATTATCCATTAGATTCTTGGTTTATCAAAGTTACGGATGTAAAAGACCGTATGGTAGAACTAAATAAAGAAATTAACTGGAAACCAAAAGCGACTGGAGAAGGACGTTTCGGTAATTGGTTAGAAAATGCAAATGATTGGAATTTATCTCGTTCTCGTTATTGGGGAATTCCATTGCCAATTTGGAGAACTGAAGAAGGTGACGAAGAATTAATCATTGGTTCTGTAGAAGAATTGGTAGCAGAAATAGAAAAATCAATTGCAGCTGGTATTCAAAAATCTAATCCTTTCCAAAATTTCGAAGTTGGAAATATGTCGGAAGAAAACTATGATTTAATCGACTTACACAAAAATGTAGTAGATGAAATTACATTAGTTTCTGCTTCTGGAAAACCAATGAAGCGTGAAGCTGATTTGATTGATGTTTGGTTTGATTCTGGAGCAATGCCTTATGCACAAGTTCACTATCCTTTCGAAAATAAAGAATTGATTGATAATGGAACAATGTATCCAGCAGACTTTATTGCAGAAGGTGTAGATCAAACACGTGGTTGGTTCTATACATTACATGCAATTGGAACATTAGTTTTTGATTCTAAAGCATACAAAAATGTAATGTCAAACGGATTGGTATTAGACAAAAATGGTCAAAAAATGTCAAAACGTTTGGGGAATGCTGTAGATCCTTTTGAGACTTTAGCAACTTATGGTCCTGATGCAACGCGTTGGTACATGATTGCAAATGCACAACCTTGGGAAAACTTAAAATTTGATATTGCTGGAGTAGATGAAGTTCGTCGTAAATTCTTCGGAACATTATACAATACATATTCATTCTTCGCTTTATATGCGAATGTAGATGGATTTACATTTGCAGAAGAAGAAATTCCTGTAAGCGAAAGAGCAGAGTTAGATCAATGGATTATTTCTGAGTTGAATACATTAACTAAAAAAGTTGATGCATTCTTATCAGAATATGAACCAACAAAAGCAGCTCGTGCAATTCAAGAATTTGTGATTGACAATTTATCAAACTGGCACGTTCGTCTATCACGAAGACGTTTTTGGCGAGGAGATTACTCAAAAGATAAAATTGCTGCATATCAAACATTGTACACAGTTTTAGAAACTATTTCTATTCTAGGTTCGCCAATTGCACCATTTTTCATGGATCGTTTATACAAAGATTTAAACGCTGCAACTGGTAGAAATACATCAGAATCTGTGCATTTAGCAGATTTTCCAATTGTAGACGAATCATTGATAAAACCAGAATTAGAAGAACAAACACATTTAGCGCAAACAGCAACAAGTATGATTTTATCACTTCGTAAATTAAGTGATAATAAAGTACGTCAACCATTACAAAAAGTAATGATTCCTGTGTTAAATGATACGATGAAAGCTAATTTAGAAGCTGTATCAGAATTATTGAAACAAGAAGTTAACGTTAAAGAAATTCAATTGTTAACAAACGAAGAAGCATCAAGCCTTTTGGTAAAATCTATTAAACCTAATTTCAAGGTTTTAGGTCCAAAATATGGAAAAGAAATGAAGGCTATTTCGGCTGCTACAGCAGAGTTGACGAATGAAGAAATTGTTAAATTAGAGCAATCAGGTCAAATAGATTTGCTAATTGACAGCAAAACATTAACTTTAGATTTAGAAGATTTTGAAATTGCTACAAAAGACATCCCTGGATGGACTGTAGCATCGAATTCTACTTTGACAGTAGCGCTTGATTTACAATTGACTAAAGAGTTGATTGATGAAGGTGTAGCTAGAGAATTAGTAAACAGAATTCAAAATCTAAGAAAAGAAACTGGATTAGAAGTAACCGACAAAATTATACTTAACTTAAAAAATGATGAATTAATCGTAAGTGCAGTTGAGCAAAACAAAGATTACATTTGCTCTGAAACATTAGCAGAAGATCTTGTGTTACAAGACGAAGTAGCAAATGGAACAGAGGTTGAAATTAATGGATTGATCACGCAAATTGCGATTGCTAAATTGTAAGCGTATGGCAACAACAGATGAAAAAGTAAGGTACTCTGACGCAGAGTTGGAAGAGTTCAGAACAATAATTCAAGATAAATTAGATCAAGCGATAAAAGATTACGAATTATTAAAAGAAGCTTATACAAACGATAGTAATAATGGTACTGATGATACATCACCAACGTTCAAAGCGTTTGAAGAAGGTTCTGAAACGATGTCGAAAGAACAAAATGCACAATTGGCAGCACGTCAAGATAAATTTATTCGTGACCTAAAAAATGCATTGTTACGTATTTCGAACAAAACATACGGTATTTGCCGTGTAACAGGAAAATTAATTAACAAAGATCGTTTGAAATTAGTTCCGCATGCAACATTAAGCATCGAGGCTAAAAATATGCAACGTTAATCAAGTATTTTGAAAAAAGTAGTACTCATTACCATTTTGGTTTTAATCATCGACCAAATCTCAAAATTTTACGTCAAAACACACTTTTTTTTAGGTGAAGATGTAGATGTATTGGGATGGTTTAAAATAGCATTTGTAGAAAATCCTGGAATGGCATATGGAATGCATTTCGGAGGCGAAACAGGTAAAATTGTTTTATCACTTCTACGAATCGCTTTAATCGGAATGATTATCTACTATATTAATGCATGGTCGAAGAAACTAAAAAATAATTTCTTTATCATTCCTATTGCACTTGTTTTAGCAGGTGCGATAGGTAATGTGATTGATGGAATTTTTTATGGCGTTATTTTCGATAAAGGAACTACTTACAATGAAATGTTTCAGGATTGGGTAGGCTATCATGGTCTTGCAGAAGCAAACTTTGCTGGTTATTCTAGCTGGTTTACAGGTTGTGTAGTAGATATGCTGTATTTCCCAATTGTGGAATTTGATTGGCCTTCTTGGATTCCAATTATAGGCGGACAACATTATAAGTTCTTTCAGCCTGTGTTTAATATCGCAGATTCGGCTATTTTTATTGGAGGACTAACGTTGTTTCTTTTCCGTAAAAAAGCCTTTACAACCGAGAATGGTGTAAGATTAAGATTTTAAAAAGATAATCCTTCAGTTCAAACACTGAGGGATTTTTTTACTATATTTATTTGAACAAGAATTGATTTTTATGAATAGTTGGTTTAATCTTTTAACTGAAAGTTGTGACAAGAATGATTTGTCTGAATATGTCACGATCTATCATATCAAAAGTTGTTCTTATGATAAGAGCTTTATAGGTAAAAGTATTTCTTTAAACGATATAATTTTAACAATAAATAAAGGTTTTATTGATGTATAAAATGATATTTTAGAAATATATATTGCGGTAAAAAAAAATAATGTAAGTGATTTAATTGTGGTATATAATCCTTTCGAATTATTTGAAAATTCCTATGTTTATAAAGTAATTTCTAATATTAATGAAGAATTGAGGAATGAATTTATTATTAATTCGTTACAAATAAAATAATAAAGAATAAAACTTTTTTAATCTAAGTAGAGACTGTTTGGTTAAGAAAAATGCTTGTTTTATTTTTTTTTATAGAATGAAAAGTTATTCATAATAAAAAACTCCTTTCAAGAAATTGAAAGGAGTTTTGTTGTGGTCCCTACTGGATTCGAACCAGTGACCCCCTGCTTGTAAGGCAGGTGCTCTGAACCAACTGAGCTAAGAGACCTTATTTAGAATTTTATTAAAAAGACTTTCTAATGTCTTTGTGTGGTCCCTACTGGATTCGAACCAGTGACCCCCTGCTTGTAAGGCAGGTGCTCTGAACCAACTGAGCTAAGAGACCTTGTTTAGAATTTTATTAAAAAGACTTTCTAGTGTCTTTGTGTGGTCCCTACTGGATTCGAACCAGTGACCCCCTGCTTGTAAGGCAGGTGCTCTGAACCAACTGAGCTAAGAGACCTTATTTAGAATTTTATTAAAAAGACTTTCTACTGTCTTTATGTGGTCCCTACTGGATTCGAACCAGTGACCCCCTGCTTGTAAGGCAGGTGCTCTGAACCAACTGAGCTAAGAGACCTATTTAGAATTTTATTAAAAAGACTTTCTATTGTCTTTGTGTGGTCCCTACTGGATTCGAACCAGTGACCCCCTGCTTGTAAGGCAGGTGCTCTGAACCAACTGAGCTAAGAGACCTTCGTAATTGGATTGCAAATATAGGGCTGTTTTTGAATAATCCAAATAGTTAAAATAAAAAAAATTAAATAAAATTTAATGTTAAGACTTAACTCTTTTCATTTCAAAGAAATAATTTTCTAGATTTTAAAAAGAAATTTTAGTCTTTTTCTTTTTCTCTTCAATTTTAACTCCTTTAAATAGGTAAATAATTCCAATAAATGAGATAGAAATAGTAATGATAGAGAAAATAAATGCAGCACTTGTTGCTAAAGTTTCATCAAAATTGAATCGATGTGCAGCGTACATAAACACGGCTTCTCTAATTCCAAATCCACTAAATGAAATTATAGATAAAATTCCTGATACTAAAAAGATCAATAAATAAATACTGAAATTCTCTGGATGAATATTTAATCCTTCTAAAACGAAATAAAGCATTCCTACTTGTATTAATTGTAAAACGATAGAATAAATCATCGAATTGTAAAAAGTTCGTTTGTGGATAGGAAAAATAATTCCTAAAATGAATGGAACAGCTATAAAACCAATCAAAGAAAGGATTAACGATCCATATTGTATCCAAGGATAATCAGTAAGGTTTGAAAAAAAAATTAAAAATATAATAATCAGTAACATGGCACAAAGTCCAATAATTTTGTCAAGAAAAACGGCTTGAGATATTTCTTTCAGACTAATTGTATAGTTTTTCTTCAAAATATATACTTTGTATGCATCGCCACCAATTCCTCCAGGAACAAAAGTGTTATAAAACATTCCTAAAAAATATAAACGAGCATTTGATTTGTAAGATAAATCAAGGTTTATATCTCGAAAATAATAATCTAATCGAAAAACAGACAATGCTTGCGAAAGAACATAAAGTACAACAGCTATAAAAATATAAGCCCAATTGGCATTTTTATAATGACTGAAAATATCAAAAATATGCAACTTAACAAAGAAGATATAATAGATTAATACAATACTAATCGTCAATTTAATTCCTGTTACGATATATTTTTTAGTTTTTGGATTCAATTGAAATCTTTTGATAATTAAGACGCAAATTTAGAGAATCTTCCATTAAACATTCAAAAAATTATTTAACAACTAATATTTGTTCGATATTATGTAGTTTTGTGATTAAATTAATCGAATCATGCAATCAAAAGTTATTGTAATTACAGGATCTTCTTCAGGTGTAGGATTGACTTTGGCAAATTATTTTCACGATAAAGGACATCAAGTTTACGGCTTATCAAGAACAGCTAAAGGACAAGAAAAATTTAAACATATAGCGACAGATGTTTCGGATAAAGAGAATGTAAAACGTAGTTTTCAGCAGATTTTTTTGGAAACGAATAATAGGATTGATGTTTTGATTAACAATGCTGGAATTGGAATGTTAGGAGCTGTAGAAGATGCTTCGAAAGCTGATATCGAAAAATTATTGAATGTCAATGTATATGGCCCAATTTATACAATGCAAGAGGTTTTGCCTACAATGCGCGAACAAAAAAGTGGTTATATACTAAATGTTTCGTCCATTGCAAGTAATAATGGTTTACCTTTTAGAGGATATTATTCGGCTTCTAAAGCTATGATTGATCGTTTGATAGAATCTGCTCGTTTGGAAAATCGACATACAGGAATCGAAATTTCAACCTTAAATTTTGGTGATATCAAAACAAATATAGCAGAAAGTCGCGTGCAAACTTTTGTATCAAAATTCTATAAAAAGAAATATGATGCAATGGTAAAAGATATCGATCATGAAGTGCAAGATGGAACACCAACAGAAAAATTGATTCCGATTATTGAAAATATTTTAGCTCAGAAGAATCTAAAACCACATTATTATATTGGAAAATCGATGCAAAAATTTTCTGTAACGTTAAAAAATATTTTACCTCAAAAAACATTCGAAAATATTATTGCAAAATATTCAAAATTAGATTAATAGATGAAAGAAGTTATTTGGAATTTCAAATCTTTTGAAGATTTATCTCCAAAAGAGCTATATAAAATAGTTCAATTACGCAATGAAGTTTTTGTAATCGAGCAAGATTGCATTTATCAAGATTGCGATGATAAAGATTTGGTTTGTGGACATCTTTGGGCAACAATTGGCGATGATGTTGCTGCTTATTCTCGAATTGTTCCAAAAGGAATTTCGTATGAAAATGAACCTTCGATTGGGCGCGTAATTTCGAATCAAAAATTTCGTCGTTATGGATTAGGAAAACAATTGATGAAAAATTCAATTCAGGTTATCGAAAATAGATTTAAAACAACTGAAATAAGAATTTCGGCTCAAGCTTATTTGAAAGAATTTTATTCATCTTTTGGTTTCGAGCAAGTTTCAGAAGAATATTTAGAAGATAATATTCCACATATCGAAATGTTGAGAAAATGAAATTCTTAAAATACTTTTTCATTGCGCTATTTGCAACTTTTATTGCATTGGTTTTGGTTGATGTTTATTATTCAAATCAACTCAAAAAAATAGCATTGTTTAGTGGAGAAGTACAAGAATGGAACGAAATAGAAGAAGGAAAAACGAATGTAGAATTAGCTATTTTTGGTTCTTCACGAGCTTTTATTCAAATTAATCCGAATATTTTAGAACAAGATTTAAAATTGAAAACGCATAATTTTGGGCTGAATGGAAGTAAATTCAAAATGCAATTGTATCGTTTCAATTTGTATTTGAATCATAATCCGAAACCAAAAATTGTTGTTTGGAATTTGGACACATTTTCATTTTCGCATATTGATGAAGTTTTTCAACCGAATCAATATACGCCGTTTATGCTGTGGAATTTTAAATTATTTGAAGCGTTAAAAGAATATAAAGATACGAAGTTGATCGATTTTGTTTTGCCACTTTATCGTTACAGAGATCAAACCTATTGGAAAGATCAAATAGCAAGAGCGAAAAGAGAAAAGCTACATAAAGATGGACTTTTTCGTGATGATGGTTTCAAATCATATAATCGAAAATGGAATGTTGATTGGGAAAAGATGAAAAAGAAAAATTCGGATTTTGATTTTTCAGATTATGCTTTGTTAGAAGAATTAATTGCAAAATGTAAGCAAGAAGATATTCAACTAATTTTTACAATTGCGCCCGAATTTTATAAAGGTCAAGATTATATGTTGAATAGGGAAGAAGTGATTAAGCGTTATCAAACAACATTGCAAAAACATAATCTTTTGTTATTAGATTATTCAAACGATTCGATAAGTTTTAATCAAAAATATTTCTACAATACAACACACATGAATAATAAAGGAGCAGATGTTTTTTCAAAAGAATTAGCAAAAGATTTGGCTAAAATAGTCAACTGATTGTTGTTGTTTTTTTATCAAGAACTTATTCGTAAATTTGTGTTCAATCAAAAAAGTATAAATGACAAATTTTGTATCCATATATAGAAATAACAACCAATTGTGGTTGTTTTTGTCATTGGCTTATTTACACGATGATACTTTTTTAAGAAGCTCAAAAGAGTTTATAAATTAATCCCTGTTAAAATCCGAGACAGGGAACTTCCAATTATTTAGCAAAATATTTATTACTGTAAAAATTGTTTAGCATTAAATGATACTTTTCGTATGGATTAGTGTTTGGATTTTTAGTAAACTATTTTTAACAGAATAATTTCATTAAAAAAGATCAAAAAAAAATGTCAACAAATATTATTTTAACAACAGGAACTTACGATTTAATTAAAGATCATATTAGAAGAAAGAAAGTAAACAAAGAGCAAGAAGAGATTTTAACAAACGAATTGAAACATGCTCAACAAGTTTTAAGAAAGGATTTAGCTGATGATATTGTTTCTATTGGTAAAAAAGTGAAAGTAAAGAATCACGAATCTAATCAAGAAGAATCGTACAATTTTGTAGGGCCAAATTTTGCTAAGCCGAAGAAAAATAAACATTCTATTTTGAGTGATGTAGGAATTGCAATTGTTGGTTACAAAGTTGGAGATACAATAAATTGGCCAAGCGATTTGGGAGAAATAAAATATGAAATTTTGAGCGTTGAGAATGCTTAATATAAAATGAAAACCGTAGTAAATACTACGGTTTTTTTATTCTTTTTTGTGTTAAATAAACGCCTGATAAAATCATTCCGAATCCAAGTAAATGAATCCACATAATTTTTTCGCCAACCAAAAATCCCCAAAAAACAGAAATTATAGGCATTATATAGGTAACCATTGAGGCGAACATAGAACCAGTAGATTGAATTAATTTGTAAAATAATATCATTGCTAAAGCAGTTCCCAAAAGCCCCAAAATAGCTACAAAACCTAAACTTTTTAATTGTTGTTCTGTTCCTTCGAAAATGTTAAAAAATCCTGAAGTAACTAAAACCAAAAGTGAAGGTAATAACCAAATTGTAAACAAAGCTGAAGATAATTGGAAAGAAGGAACATCGTTTAAATAGCGCGTTATGATTAAACTGTTTAAACCATAAAGTGCGGTTCCTAAAACAATTAATAAACAATGCGCTAAGCTATTTTCACCAGAAAAACCATCTCCGCCAATTAATAAAACAGCGCCTATAAATCCAATTATAGCGCCTAAAACTTGATTTTTAGTTCCTTTGATATTGAAAAATAATGCGCCAAAAAGCAAAACAAATAAAGGAACTAAGGAATCTAAAATTCCTGCCATTGAACTCGAAACGTGAGTTTGTGCTATTGGGAATAAAAACATTGGGATAAAATTTCCACAGAAACCAGCCAATGCAACATATTTCAATTTATTTTTCGGAATTTTGAATAAGCTAGGAATTCCCCAAATAGCTAAAATTCCTCCAGCAATTGTTAATCGTAATGCTCCTACTTGATATGGCGTGTAAGCGACCAATCCTTGTTTGATGAGAATAAATGAGCTTCCCCAAGTTAGCGCCAAAACGCCAAGGATGATCCAATGTTTTAGTTCGATTTTCATTTTCTAAATTTGCGCAAAGATGCGAAAGTTGAAAGATTTTACAAACACAAAATTATTTGCAAAAACAATCTTTTGTATGATCGTTCACCATTCCTGTTGCTTGCATATGTGCATAAATAGTAGTTGAACCAAAGAATTTGAAACCGCGCTTTTTCAAATCTTTTGCAATTTGATCCGAAATTTCTGTTGTTGCAGGAACTTCTTTTATGGAATTCCAATTATTGATAATCGGTTTGTTGTCAACATATTTCCAAATAAAATTGGAAAAAGAACCAAATTCTTTCTGAATTTCGATAAACAATTTTGCATTATTAATTGCGGCCGAAATTTTTCCTCGATGACGAATAATTCCTTCATTTTGTACCAATTCATCAATTTTGGCTTCATCAAATTTGGCTACTTTTTCAACATCAAAATCTGCAAATGCTTTTCTGAAATTTTCTCGTTTTTTAAGAATTGTAAACCAACTTAATCCTGCTTGAAAAGATTCGAGAATCAGAAATTCGAATAAAATTTTATCATCTTTTACAGGTTTTCCCCATTCGTTATCGTGATAATCAATATAATCTTGGTCTTTATTTACCCAAGCGCAACGTGTTTTTTCCATTGTTTTTTTTATAATTTTTGTAAATCATCAATACATTCTTCAAGTCCTTTTATCCAATCAGGATTTATGGTTTTTATATTTTTTGATTCATTGAGTTCTTGTTGTAAAATAGGAATGAAATCTTTGTTTTCTGTTTCTAAAATAGCTTCAAATAACAAAGAACCGAAATCATCTTTTATAATTTCTTGTTTAATAACTTCGATAATTCGATTATCTTTTCTTTTAGCTAAACCAATTATAGCTTCCATTCTTGTCTCTTGGTGGTTGTCATTTATACGATTCCATAAGGCTTCTCTAATAGATTCGTTATCAAAATCAACTTGACCGATATAAAAAGTAGCCCAACTTCTTATGTGGTTTGCTTTATCTTTGGAGAATTTAATTAATACATCAATAGCTTTTTCATTTTCTATAAATCCAAGCGCGTTTACAATTCCTTGTTTGATTAAATCAGTATTTGAATTTTGAAAAGAACAGATTTTATTAATTTGTTTTTTGTTTAATGCTTTCTCATTAAAACTGATTCCTGAAAGTATAGAAAATAGAACATTTTCATTTGTCTCAGAATTTAATAATTCAAAATAAATTTTTAGAGTTTCTTGTCGGAAAGGTCTTTTGCCTTTGCCTAATTGAGCTAAAATGTCAATCCCAATAATTTTCTTTTTTTGGTCGTTTGAATTAATAAGTTCAACACATTTTTCAAATAAATCTTGACTTGGTCGACTTCTTAAAATTCGAATTGTTTCCTAGCGAGATTTATCAGTTTTGTAGTTTATTGATCGAGAAATAAGTTTTTCGTCACTCCAATTTAGTTTACTCATGATGATAAATTTTTATAAGCTTCTTCAACCGAATAAACGGGGATTTGACAAGTATAATTTTCGCAAATATGAATGGATGTTTTATTTTCGATGAATCGATTTTGAGTGATTTCTAAATTCTTGGTTTTTGAAGCAACAAAAATTGCATTCGGAACATAAAATTGTTGAATTTGTTTCGAGAATTCTAATGCATTTTCTCCAACAATTACAATTTCCTTGAACGGATAACTGAAGTTTAAATACAATTGAATCCAATTTGCAAAACCAGTTGGATAATCGTGAATTTTTTCATCGATATTGGTTAGCATTTGCTTTGCTTGCTCGATGTATTTTTCTTGATTGAGAATTTTACCTAATTTGAATAAATTATTTGCCATCACAGAATTGGAAGATGAAATAACATTGTCATAAATTTCAAATGTTTCGTTAACCAAAGGTGTGTCGTAATGCGATTTGTACGCAAACATTTTATTCTTGTGATTATAAAATTGATTAAAAACTTCTTCTGTTAAAGTTTGAGCAGTTTCTAAATAATGTATTTCTGAAGTTACTTCATAAAGTTTGATTAAGGCTTCAATCATTAATGCATAATCGTCTAGAAATCCTGGAATTGTTGTTTGGTTATCTTTATAATTTCTGAACAAAATTTCTCCATTCCATTGATTTTCTAAAATAAAATTGGTTGCGTTTTTAGCTAAATCAAGATATTCATCATTTTCGAAAGTAAGATAAGCATCGCACAAACCTTTTATGGTTAGCGCATTCCAAGAAGTTAATACTTTTTCGTCGCGATGCGGTTTTATACGTTGTTCACGAATTGGAAGAAGCATTTTTTTCCATTCAGTAACTTTAGTATGAAGTTCTTCTATTGTAATATGATGTTTTGTAGCAAAATCTTCATTGTCTGTTAATCGCATTAAAATCATATTTCCATGTTCCCATTCTCCAAATTGATTAACATTATAATATTGCTGAAATAACTCAAAATCATCTTTCAGAATTGTTTGTAATTCCTCAGATTTCCAAACATAATATTTTCCTTCTTCACCTTCGGAATCAGCATCAATAGCAGAATAAAAAACATTTTCTGGAGAAAGTATTTCATCTTTTAACCAATTAATTGTTTCCTCAACAATTGTTTTGTATTCCTCTTCACCAAAAACTTTACAAGCATTAGAATATAGAGAAAGCAATTGTCCGTTATCGTAAAGCATTTTTTCAAAATGAGGAACTTTCCAATATGAATCTACCGAATATCGAGCAAAACCACCTTTTAGTTGATCGTAAGTCCCACCAAAAGCCATTCGATCTAATGTGATTTTGGTTTGAATCAAACAGTTTTCATTTTTTGTTTGTGAACCATAACGCAAAATTGTTTCCCAAGCATTTGGTAACATAAATTTTGGTGCACGATTAAAACCTCCCCATTCATCATCGAATTGTTGTTGCCAAAATTCAAACGTTTCATCAATTTTATCTTTTGAAAAATTTGAAGAAGATTTCAATTCGATTGTTTCCATTTTAGTCAAACCATCAGCAAGTGAATTTACATATTCCATTGTTTTGGTTGGATTGTGATGATACAAATGATGAATATTTTCTAACAATTCGATCCACTGAGCTTTTGGGAAATAAGTTCCGCCATAAAATGGTCGACCATCTGGTAAGGCAAAAACATTTAACGGCCATCCGCCAGATTGATGTATCAATTGAGAAACATTCATATACAAAGCATCTAAATCAGGGCGTTCTTCACGATCAATTTTAATGCAAACAAAATAATCGTTCATTATTTTTGCGACTTCATGATCTTCAAACGATTGATGTTCCATCACGTGGCACCAGTGACATGCAGAATATCCAATAGAAATTAATAGAGGTTTATCGACTTCTTTTGCATACTTTAAAACATCATCACTCCAACTTTGCCACCACACAGGATTATTTTCATGTTGTTTTAGATATGGGCTTGTTGCTGATTTTAGATTATTTTGTTGAAAATTCATGATTCTTATTTGGAAATTTAAAGTTCGTACAAATTTTGTGGATGAAAAATTATATTTTCGAGAAAAATTAATTTAAATGAACGTTTACGAGTATATTTCTATAGGAGCATATATGGCTTTGATGATTGGGATTGGAATTTATTCTTACAGGAAATCAACAAGTAATTCCGAAGATTTCTTAATTGGAGGAAGAAAAATGGGAGCAGCTGTTACAGCGCTTTCTGCAGGAGCCGCAGATATGAGTGGTTGGCTGTTGATGGGAGTTCCAGGAGCTATGTATTTTACAGGATTGTCGAGTGCATGGATAGCAATTGGCTTAACGACAGGGTGTTTTCTTAACTATATTTTTGTAGCACCTCGTTTACGTATTTACACAGAAATTGCTCAAAATTCAATTACTCTGCCCGTTTTTTTTGAAAATCGTTTTAAAGATAAATCTCGTTTATTGCGAATTGTTTCTTCTATATTAATCTTAGTATTTTTTACCTTATATACATCTGCAGGAATGGTTTCTGGAGGAAAGTTATTCGAATCTGCTTTTGGATTAGATTATATGACTGGACTTTGGATGACAAGTTTAGTCGTTGTGCTGTATACTTTCTTAGGAGGTTTCTTAGCTGTAAGTTTAACAGATTTTGTACAAGGAACTATTATGGTTTTAGCCTTAGTAATTGTTCCGATTGTAGCTATAACTGAAATTGGTGGAGTAGGAGAAACGTTCTCTTTGATTAATGATAAAGGGGATAAATATTTAGATTTATTTAAAGGCACAACAACTATCAGTATTTTATCTTTAATGGCATGGGGATTAGGTTATTGTGGACAACCACATATTTTAGTTCGATTTATGGCAATTGGTAACCCAAAGGATTTAGCAAAAGCAAGAAACATTGGGATTACTTGGATGATTTTTACAGTTGGAGGAGCTTTGTTAGTAGGATTAGTAGGAATTGCATATTTAATGAAATATGATCATGGTACAATGTTAACATTTGATAATTCTAAAACAGAAGCAGAAACAATATTCATTTATTTTTCTCGTGTTTTGTTTCATCCATTAGTAGGAGGATTCTTATTATCAGCAATTTTAGCTGCAGTAATGAGTACTATTTCTTCTCAATTATTAGTAACATCAAGTTCATTAACAGAAGATATCTACAAAGCATTTTTAAATAAAAAAGCAACATCAAAACAATTGTTAACAGCAAGTCGTTTATCGGTTTTAATTGTCGCAGTTATTGCTGTTCTATTATCTTTAACGCCAAAAGATTCTATCTTAAACTTAGTCGGGAATGCTTGGGCTGGTTTCGGATCTGCTTTTGGACCAGTGATTCTTTTCTCACTTTTCTGGAAAAAAACTTCTTGGCAAGGTGCATTAGCAGGTATGCTAGCAGGAGGAATTGTTGTATTAGCTTGGGTTTATGCAAACCATGATTATAAAGATTGGTACGAAATGATTCCAGGATTTATTTCTTCGGTTGTCGCTATTTATGTAGTTTCTTTATTAACTCAAAAACCGAATCAAGAGATTGATAAAGAGTTTGATGAAATGAAATCAATTTTGAAAGATAATTAGCATTGTATTATAGGAATATCAATAAAATATAAAAATTAGGTAGACATTTGTCTACCTTTTTTATTGATGAAAATATGAATTTAATATTAGAATGTTAAAACTTTAAACTTCAACAATTGTTGATAAGTTTCACTTGTAGAGAATATGGTCAAAAGGGAGATTTGTTTGTATATTTGTAAAGTTTGATTAAAAAAATAGTCAAATACTAAATCAATTTATACGAAAAGATGAACGATATTATCCAATTACTGCCAGATCACGTAGCCAATCAAATAGCTGCAGGAGAAGTTGTACAACGACCAGCTTCTGTGATAAAAGAGTTAATTGAAAATGCGGTGGATTCTGGTGCAACTTCTATTCAAATTATCGTAAAAGATGCAGGAAGAAGTTTAATTCAAGTAATTGATAATGGTTCGGGAATGAGTGTGACAGATGTTCGAATGGCTTTTGAACGTCACGCAACTTCTAAAATTAGAACAACAGAGGATATTTATAATATCCATACAAAAGGTTTTCGTGGAGAAGCCTTGGCTTCTATTGCTGCGGTGGCACAAGTAGAAACCAAAACGAGAAGAGAACAAGATGAGATAGGTTCGCAATTGGTGATAGAAGGTGGAGAAGTTCGCAATCAAGATCCTGTGGTTTGTTCAGTAGGAACATCTATTTCGGTTAAAAATCTTTTCTATAATGTACCAGCTCGTCGTAATTTCTTAAAATCAAATCAAGTCGAGTTTCGTCATATTCAAGATGAATTTCAACGTGTTTCGATGGCGCACGAAAATATTAGTTTCTTTTTACATCACAATGATGCTGAAGTTTATCATTTGAAAGCAGGAAATTTAAAGCAACGTATTGCTCAAATTTTTGGAAAAAAACTAAGCTCTCAAATTATTTCAGTTGAAGAAGATACAGAAATTGTAAAAATAAAAGGTTTTGTAGGAAAGCCAGATGCCGCTAAAAAGTCTCGCGGAGAACAATTTTTCTTTGTAAACAACAGATTTATCAGAAGTGGATATTTACACAATGCAATTGTAGATGCTTTCGAGAGTTTGTTGCCTGCGGGGTATAATCCATCTTATTTTTTGTATTTAGAAATAGATCCATCTAAAATTGATATCAATATTCATCCAACAAAAACTGAAATAAAGTTTGAAGATGAAGCCTTGATTTTTACAATTCTTAGAGCTGCAATAAAACATGCTTTAGGACAGTTTAATGTAATTCCTTCGTTAGATTTTGAACAGGATCCGAACTGGGCTTTCATTCCTTCTGCAACAGAAGATACAGAAATTAAAATGCCAGAGATTAGCGTTGATTCTAGTTTCAATCCTTTCGAACATCAACAAACAAGATCTCCAAAACCATCTGATATTCGAGCGAATATGGATTTTTATAAAGATGCTGTTGAGTTGGAAATCGAGAATAATCATGCTCATCAATTGTTTGAATCTGAAGATTTTCAAGATAGTTTTGAAGTCATTCAATGGATGAATCAATATTTGGTTGTTGAATATCGTGGCGAATTGTTAATCATTGATCAGCATAGAGCCCATCAAAAAATATTATTCGAAAAGTTTATTCATTCAAATAACGGAAGTGCTTTGGTACAACAAATGCTTTTCCCAATCGAATTAGAGCTTTCTCCAAACGATCGCCAAAAATTAATTAACGTAGAACATCAATTGTTAAGTTTTGGTTTTGATATTTCGTTGGAAGAAGAAATTATTCAAATCAATGCAATTCCTGTAGATGTACAACAAGAAGATGTTGTTTCGATATTTATGGATTTTATAGAAGAGTTAGAATACCAAGAATCAATTGAATTAGATAATACTTTTGCGAAAATATTAGCAAAAAATGCAGCCGTTAAGAAAGGAATTTCATTAAAAGCGGAGCAAATGCAAACTTTGGTAGAAGAATTGCTAAGATTACCAAATCCAAATTATACGCCGTATGGACGTCCAATTTTTGTACAAATGAATACGGCAGATATCAAAAAAACATTACAATAAAAGATGAGACAATCTATACCACCAGTTACCAAGAATTTACTTATTATTAATGGTTTATTCTTTTTTGCTACGTTTGTTTTTATGCAGACTAGGCAAATCGATTTGAGAGTGATTTTAGGTGCTTTTTATCCGGAATCTCCCAACTTCAAATTTTGGCAAATTTTGACGCATATGTTTATGCACGCAGATTTCTCGCATATATTGTTTAATATGTTTGCCTTGTGGATGTTTGGTTCTGTTGTTGAGCAAACTTTTGGTCCAAAGAAATTTTTGACAATGTATTTATTAGCTGGTTTAGGTGGTTTTATATTGTTTAATGCAGTTAATTATTTTCAGATAGAGCAGTTAAAAGAAGCTATTCAAGCACAAGGAATAGGTTTAATTCAAATTTATGAAGCTGCAAAATTGAGTGCGGAAGGAACTTATCATCCTAATTCAATTATTTTAAGTAATCAAGCAGCATCAGAACTTTTAGTTAATTATATAACGCCAATGGTTGGTGCTTCTGGAGCGATTTATGGATTATTATTGGCTTTTGCAGTATTGTATCCGAACGAAAAATTAATGTTAATCTTTTTCCCTGTTCCTGTAAAAGCGAAATATTTTATTCCAGTAATGGTTTTAATCGAATTTTATTTAGGTTACCAAAACATAGGAAATGTGGCGCATTTTGCTCATTTGGGAGGAGGTTTAATCGGTTTCTTATTAGCAAGATATTGGAAAAAGAATTTATATAGACGAAATTAAAGAATGGCAAATAACATCTTAGACGATTTAAAATTAAAATATTCATCAGGAAATAGCGCAACAAAACTAATTTATATAAATGTTGTGGTATTTTTTACCTTATTAATTATTGATTTTGTTTTACGTACAATAGCAAATTCAATTTTTACAACAACAGGTTTGTTTGCATTATCTTCATTTAACGATTTGTTGTTGCAACCATGGCAAATCCTGACCTATTCTTGGTTACATGGAAATCTTTTCCATTTGATAATGAATATGGTTTTGCTATATTTTGTAGGACAAATGTTTTTACAACAATTTCAGAATAGGAATTTAGTCACATTCTATATTTTTGGAGGAATTGCGGGTGGAATTTTCTTTTTATTGTTTCAGAATGTTTTCAGTTATTCACACCTGTTAGTTGGTGCTTCGGCAGCGATTTATGCAATCTTTTTCGCAATGATTTCGTATAATCCCAAAATGCCAGTTCGTTTGTTATTAATTCCAACTTCATTTCCATTGTTGTATGTTGGTTATGTATTTATTGCGTTCGATGTTTATAACATTATAGCAGATCAAAATGCAGGCGGTAGCATTTCTCATTTAGGAGGAGCTATTTTTGGTTATCTTTACATGAAACAATTTGAAAAAGGAAATGATTTCTTAGGTAAATTTATTTTCAAAGTAGAAACATTATTTACTAAAAAAGAGAAATCAACTTTCAAAACATATAAAAATAATTCTTCAACTTCTTCGCGATCAAATATACCGAAAAATGATTACGATTTTAATCATCAAAAAGTTGAAAAACAAAAGAAAATTGACGTAATTTTAGATAAGATTTCTCGTTCTGGTTACGAGAGTTTGTCCAAAGAAGAAAAAGACTTTCTATTTAGAGAAGGTAGATAAAATGAGTATCATCAGTAAGTTTAAACTAAATTATTTCAATCGTTTAGTACTAACAATCAATATTGTGTTTTTGTTGGTAGCTTATTGTGTGTACTTAAATAAAATTTTCACGCCTACAGAAATTCCATATTTTAACTTTATTTCTATAGGATTTCCTATCTTATTTACATTTGGAGCGCTATTTTTAGTGTATTGGTTATTTGTAAGTTGGCGGCACTTTTTATTAGTTTTAATTCTTTCTGCCGGATTATTTTATCCAATTTATCTTTCATATCCTATTGTGCAATTCAATAAAGTGCAAGATCAAAAAGCAGATTTATCAATCTTAACTTATAACACACATGGCTTTAAAGACGAAGGAACAAAAGAACTTCTGATTAAGAATAAAGCTGATATTATGATGCTTCAAGAAGCGTATGAAGGCCAACAAAAAAGTTTGAAAAATAAAGAATTCAAAAATTATTATTCTGAATTTTATGGTTTATTAACTATTTATAGTAAATATCCGATTATTCAAACTAAAAAAATAACGCCCGATGATAATGAAGATTTAAATGGATTAGCAGCTTATGCTGATATCGATTTAGGTAATGACACGATTCGTGTGATAAATGTTTATCTCGAACCGATGTATATTGATAAAGCATTGGTGAAAGATATTATTCAATCTGATGATTCAAGAACTGCTGAAATTTCTAGTCGAAAAGTTGAATTAAAATTGGTTCAAGGAATGCAAAAACACCAAAAACAATTGGAAGCAATTATTCCTTATATCACATCTTCTCGTCATCCAGTTATTTTAGGAACAGATCTTAATTCGACACCTGTTTCATATGAATATGAAAAATTAAAAAAATATCTTCAGGATTCTTATATTGAAGTAGGAAAGGGAAATGCGACAACTTTTCATGGATTTAAATTTCCGATTAGAATTGATTATTTATTTCATTCTAAATCATTTAAACCTATTGAAGCACATGTTATTCGAAAAAAATTCTCTGATCATTATCCAGTAGTTGTAAAATATAAAATTTCAGAATAAATTTTTCCTATATTTATTCTATAATCAATCAAAATGAACCAGAAAGAAAGCTTTATTCAAGAGATACAAAATCGTTATTCCTATAAAAACGATAAAATAATTTTAGGCAAAGCCAAGTTAAATGGCGAAATTGTAGAAGAAGCTGAGATTTCAGTTGCCTTAAAAACAATGAACCGACATGGGTTGATTGGTGGGGCAACAGGGACCGGTAAAACAAAATCTTTGCAGATTATTGCAGAACAGCTTTCTTTGAAAGGTGTTCCAACATTATTGATGGATATCAAAGGAGATTTATCGGGAATTGGAGCTGCTGCAAATCCGGACGATAAAAATGCACAAGAAAGAATGGAAGCGCTTGATTTGCCTTTTGATCCGCAAGCCTCTCCTGTCGAATTTTTATCTATTTCTGATGAGCCTGGTGCAAGACTTCGTGCAACAGTAAGTGATTTTGGACCAATTCTATTCAGTAAAATTTTACAACTGAATGAAACACAAGAAAGTATTATTTCAATTATATTCAAATATTGTCAAGATCGTAATTTACCTTTAATTGATTTGGAGGATATTCGTCGAGTTTTGCAATATGTAACAGATTCTGACGAAGGAAAATCTGAATTAAATTCTAATTACGGAACAATTTCACCTGCTTCTTTAGGAGCTATTTTACGTAAAATTGTTGCATTGGAACAGCAAGGTGCAACGAAATTTTTTGGAGAACCAAGTTTTGATGTTCAGGATTTATTGAAAACAAAAGATGGAAAAGGCGTTGTAAATATTATTCGTTTGATTGATATTCAAAATCAACCTAATTTATTTTCAACTTTCATGTTGAGTTTATTGAATAAAATTTATTCTCAATTTCCAGAATCTGGGGATTCAGATAAACCAAAATTGGTTATTTTTATTGATGAAGCTCATTTGATTTTTAAAGAAGCTACAAAAGCTTTATTGGACCAAATCGAGACAATGGTTAAATTAATCCGCTCAAAAGGGGTTGGATTGTATTTTGTAACACAAGTACCTGGAGATGTTCCAGATGCAGTTTTGAGCCAATTAGGTCTTAAAGTTCAACATGCATTAAGAGGTTTTACTGCAAAAGATCGCAAAGAAATTAAAAAAGCGATAGAAAATTATCCAACTACAACTTATTATAAAGCCGACGAAGTTATTACTCAATTAGGAATTGGTGAAGCTTTTGTGACAGCTTTAGACGAAAAAGGAATTCCAACTCCTTTGGCATACACTTATATGCGTGCGCCAAATTCGAGAATGGATGTTTTGACACCAAATGAAATTGATACCATTATTTCAAATTCAGCTTTAGTAACAAAATATGCAACAAACATTGATCGTGAATCAGCGAATGAAATTTTATCACAAAAATTAGAACAACAAAAAAATATAGAAAAACCCACGACAAAAACAACTTCAACAAAGAAAACTCCGAAAGAAAAAACTTGGAGCGATAATCCTGTTGTTCGTGATGTAAGCCGTACTGCAACTCGAAAATTAATGGATTTTGGAATGAAAATGTTAACTAATTTTTTAAAAGGAAAAAAATAAGCAGGTGTACGCGATTTTAGATATAGAAGCGACTGGCGGAAAAGTAGGAGAAGAGTCAATCATCGAGATTGCGGTGTATAAATATGATGGTAAAGAAATTATTGATCAATTTATATCATTAGTTAATCCAGAAAAAAAGATTGATCAATTTGTACAAAGATTAACGCATATTTCTGATAAAATGGTGCTTACTGCACCCAAATTTCATGAAATTGCAAAACGTATTGTTGAAATTACAGATGATTGTATTTTGGTTGGACATAATGTAATGTTTGATTACAGAATGTTAAAACAAGAATTTGATCGTTTGGGCTATAATTACGAGAAAGAATGGATTGATACATTTGAATACAGCGAAAAGTTAATTCCTGGATTGCCATCATATTCTTTAGGAAAGCTATGTGAATCACTTGGTATTTTAGTCACAGACAGACATAGAGCTTCTGGTGACGCACTCGCTACAATTTCATTATTCAAATTACTTTTGGATAAAGATTCAGAGAAAATAATTACGAAGAAAACAGGTTTAAAACAACCCAAAAAGGCACATTCTAAATATCAAAAACTTCTTGAAGGTTTGCCGAATTCAATAGGTGTTTATTATTTATATAATAGTAGAAAGCAACTTATTTATATTAGTCGAAGCAATAATATAGCACAATCGATTAATCAAATTTTTACATCGAAAACTTTAAAGGCTAATAAGCTGAAACGTTATACACGTTCAATAAAATTCGAAGAAACAGGAAGTGGTTTTCTTGCAGCAATTAAAGAAAATAACGAGGTTTTGAATAATAAACCAATGTATAACGTAAAGTTGGTCGAAAATAAAATTTATCCTTTTGGCTTATATTATTTGGAATCTAAGCGTGGTTATTCAAGATTAGAGATTGGTAAAATAAGAAAAGTACAACCTCTTTTGAAATTCAAAACAAAAGAACGTGCTAAAGAGGTTTTAGAAAAAATTATTAATGATTATAATCTTTGTCAACAAGTAAATGCTGGAATTAAATCTGATGATTCGTGCTTTCAGTACAAAGTGAACAAATGTAATGGAGCTTGTATAAAAGAAGAGCCTAGAGAAGTTTACAATAAAAGAATCCAAGATTTTATTGAAACAACAGAATATCCATCTCAAACTTTTTTGATTATTGATAAAGGAAGAAAAGGGATTGAAAAATCTTTTTATTTAGTTGAGAATGGAGAGTTTAAAGGATATGGTTATTATGAATATCATCATCAAATCAAAACTTTAGATAAAATTCATAATATCTTAATTCCAATTCAAGAAACAGATGAAATTAAAAATATGTTGAAATATTTTTTATATAAAGTTTCTTCAAATCCTAATCAAATAGTCATTCTTGAATAATTATTTCGAATAAAATTAATATAGAAGAAAATATAAAACAATAAAAAAGCTCAGTTAATATTAACTGAGCTTTTTTGTATGATTATTAAATTTAGACTATTTAATTTCTTTGAAAATTACTCGTCTATTTTCTAAGTTTTTCCATGCAGGACAGTTTGTAACAGGGTTACATTCAGCCCATTTTAAATCAGATTTACCTTTTCCAATAGAAGATAATTTTGTAACATCTACTCCTTTATTAGCTAAGTAACGAACTACTGAAGCAGCACGTCTTTCAGATAATTTTTGGTTGTAATCTGCACCTCCAGCTGCATCTGTATGACCTTCTACTATAAATTTAAAATCAGGGTTAGCCAATAAAACTTCAGCAGCATGATTTAATTTTTCGTATGATTGTTCTCTAATACGATCAGAGTCATAATCAAATTCAATACCTTCTAAATATGCATTAATTGTTGTAGCAACATCTTCTCCAGAAATTCTTATAACTTTCTCTGGACATCCTCCATTTGTTGGTGGACCAGGAATTGTAGGGCATTTATCCTCACTATCTGGAACTCCATCTCCATCAGAGTCTAAAGAACATCCTGAACCGTCAACACGAATTCCTTCAGGAGTACCAGGACATTTATCCCATTGATCACAAACTCCATCTCTATCTTCATCAATACACTCAAAAGGAGTTTGTTCGATAACAGGTCTCAAGTGGATAGGAGATACCCATTGTAATGCATCTTTATGCTTACCTATTTTATAGTGTACACCTAAAGATAGAGTAATCATATTATCATCACGACCAGGATTTGCGTCAGCAGCAGTCCAATAACCAGGTTCAGGATTTCCAGAACCGTCAAATTGTTCATCACCAGTCATTATGTACATAGCTCGTAACTCCAAATCAAAACGATCATTTAATTTATGGCGTAAACCAGCACCAACTTGAGAATAGAACGATCTAACACCTAATTTTTGATTAGTAACTAAATCATAATTCGTTCCTGAGCCATAGAAATGTTGTCTATATGCTTTGTAACCTATGAATCCTGCACCAGCATATAGGTGAAATGCCCATTTAAATTCAGTTTTATTATCAACTCTTCTCAATAGATTAGAAGCATTAATATCTACCATTCCAGATATACCGTGATACTCAGTTCTTCCATGAGCTTTCCCACTATAAGCATTACCCCACTTAGTATTGTCATATATGGTACCTTTTTGTCTCGTTTTTCCTAATTGATATTGTAGACTCAAGCCAAAAGCATGCGTAATTTGTTTATTTACTTGAAACTGAAGGTCGTATCCGGGCGAAAAATATCCGCCACCCCACCAAGAGGAAAGATCGGTATTCTGTAATAAACTACCACCTCCAAAAACAGAAATAGACCAATCATTGAATTCTTTCTTACTGTTATTGAACGGTTTTTCATCATACTTGGTTTGAGCAGATACACAAGCAGCAGCTCCCAAGATTAATAAAGATATAAGTTTTTTCATAGGTTAGAAATTATTATTATAACTAATATAAAGCATAACTAAATATTTTACAAAACTAATGATTTAATAATTAATATCTTAAAAAAAAGATAAACTTTTGATAAAATCTCTAGAAAAGTTCTGATGATGTGGAATTTTTAACTTGTTAGAGTCAATAAAAAGATTGTTAAAGAATAATATATCAATATCGATTAATCTATCAACATATAATTCATTTCCTTTTGGTTGAGTATATGTTCGTCCCATATTTACTTCAATTTCTTTTACTTTTTTTAAAAGTTCAAAAGGAGAAAATGAAGTTAAGATTTCAACCTTTTGATTTAAGAATAAATGATTAGTCGTAAACCCTTCAGCTTGATTTTCTAAAATATTTGATTCTTTTTTTATTTCCCCAATATCCTTATTAATAAGGTTTTTAGCAATTTCTAGATTATTTTTTTTGTCTCCTAAGTTTGTTCCTAGTAACAAAATGACTTTATTTTGCGACATATAAGGCAAAAGTAATAATAAATTAAAAATGAAAAACTTTTTCGGGAGAGTATTCTCAACAATTATAGGAAATTTATTAACGATTAGTGTATTTGTAATCATACTTATCGTTTTAATATTTGTTTCAGCATTATCTGCTCCAACAAAAAGTGTAAAAGAAGGTTCTGTTTTAGAGATTTCGCTCGAAGATCCTATTATGGAAAGTGATATGGATCGTTCAATTTCTATTTTTAATATGTCAGAAAATTCAAATATTTTCTTACAAGATATTCTTCATTCTATAGAAGAAGCAAAGAATGATGACAAAATCAAAGGAATTAGTTTAAAACTTGATAAGTTTTCTGGAGGAGCAACACAAGCCACAGATATTCGTAATGCATTAGAAGATTTTAAAAAATCAGGAAAATTTATTTACGCTTATTCTAATTCGGGAAGTCAATTATCTTATTATATAAGCAGTATTTCAGATAAAATTTATCAAAATCCTTTGGGAGGAACTTTATTACAAGGATTAAGTTCTAACATTATGTTTTTCAAAAATGCGGGAGATAAATATGGTATCGATTTCCAAGTAATTCGTCATGGACAATTCAAAAGTGCTGTAGAACCTTATATGAGAACAAACATGTCAGAAGAAAATCGTTTACAATTATCAGAATTGTTGAATGATGTTTGGGGAAATGTCTCTAATTCGATTACAAAATCACGTAAAATTTCTCCAGAAGAATTCAATTTGGTTACAGATAGTTTATATGCATTTATTCCAGAATTAGGAAAAGAGAAAAAAATATATGATGTTTTAGCACAAGAAAATGAATATCAAAAAATGTTATTCCAAAAACTTGGTTTAAAAGAAGAAAAATCAAAAAGTGAATTCGAAATTCTTGAAAAACATACTATAAAAATTGAAGATTATTTCGATACATTATCTGATAAATCAGAAAAAGATAAAATTGCAGTTTTATATGCTTCTGGAACAATTACAGAAGGCGATGGTTTTGATGGAATTCAATCCAAAACTTATGTAGATGCTATTCGTAAAATTAGCCAAAACGATAAAATAAAAGCGTTGGTTTTACGTGTTAATTCTCCTGGAGGAAGTGCAAATGCATCAGAAGAAATTTTATATGAATTAATGCAATTAAAAACAAAAATGCCAATTGTCGTATCTTTTGGTGATGTAGCAGCTTCTGGTGGATATTATATTGCGCAAGCTTCGGACAAAATTTACGCTCAGCCAAATACAATTACCGGATCAATTGGTGTTTTTGGAATGATTCCTAACGCACAAAAATTATTGAATAATATAGGATTAGATTTTGATGAAGTAAAAACAAATGCTAATGCAGATCAGTTGAAATCATTAACGACTCCATTATCACCAACAGCCAAAAATACAATGCAAAAATCAATTGTATTGATTTATGGTAAATTTGTGAATCATGTTGCGACGAATAGAAAATTAACTTATGAACAAGTTGATAAAATAGGAGAAGGACGAGTTTGGTCTGGAACTCGTGCAAAAAAAAATGGTTTGATAGATGATTTCGGAAGTTTAGATACAGCGATTAAAGAAGCTGCTAAATTGGCTAAAATCGAAAAATATTCAACAGAAAATTATCCAAAAAGAAAAGATTCTTTCGAAGAATTTATAGAGAATCTTCAAGGAAAAAATACAGAAGCAGCAATTGCAAAAGAATTAGGTTCTGATGGAATTAGAATCTATAAAGAAATAAAGTTGATGAACGAACAAAAAGGTGTTCAAGTTAGGTTACCTTACAATATTCAAATTCAATAAAAATCATAAAAAAGGGTTAAAAATATTTTAACCCTTTTTTATTGTTAAAATCTTACTATTTTAGTAAAAATTTTTAGATGATTAAAAAATTAAATTCTCTTTTATAATCATCTAAATTTATTATACTTTTGTACATTCATTTTTAATAATACTGAGACATAATCAACGATGGGATTATTTGATTTTTTCACGCAAGAAATTGCGATTGACTTGGGGACTGCTAATACTTTAATTATACATAATAATAAAGTCGTAGTAGATAGTCCATCTATCGTCGCTATACATAGAAGAACAAATAAAGTTATTGCTGTTGGAGAACAAGCAAAACACATGCAAGGTAAAACGCATGACGATATAAAAACAATTCGTCCTTTAAAAGACGGCGTAATTGCAGATTTTGAAGCTTCAGAATTTATGTTGACAGAGTTCATCAAGAAAATTCCTGGAATTCAAGGTAAATTATTTTCACCTTCACTTCGTATGGTGATTTGTATTCCATCTGGAATTACAGAAGTTGAAAAACGTGCTGTAAAAGATTCTTGTGCTCGCGTTAACGCAAAAGATGTTCGTCTTATTTACGAACCAATGGCTGCCGCGATAGGAGTTGGAATTGATATTACACAGCCTAAAGGTAACATGATTATTGATATAGGTGGTGGAACAACAGAAATTGCTGTTGTTGCTTTAGGCGGAATTGTTTGTGATAAATCTGTAAAAATTGCAGGAGATGTCTTTACAAATGATATTGCATATTATTTAAGAACGCATCACAATTTATATATTGGAGAAAGAACCGCTGAGCGTGTTAAAATTGAAGTAGGAGCTGCTGTAGAAGAATTAGAGCATGCACCAGAAGATATGCCAGTACAAGGACGTGATTTGATAACAGGAAAGCCAAAAGAAATTACTGTAAATTACAGAGAAATTGCGCGTGCTTTAGATAAATCAATTTTAAGAATAGAAGATGGTGTGATGGAAACTTTATCTCAAACTCCTCCAGAATTAGCAGCAGATATCTACAATACAGGTATCTATATGGCTGGTGGTGGAGCTATGTTGAGAGGTTTAGATCAACGTATTTCTAAAAAAACAGGTTTACCAGTATTCTTAGCAGATGATCCTTTACGTGCAGTTGTTCGTGGAACAGGTATTGCACTTAAAAATATTGATAAATTCACTTTCTTAATGAAATAGAAGAGTAAAGAGCAATGCAATATATTCTGAATGCGATTAGAAGAAATGGAATGCTATTAATTTTTGTCTTTTTAGAGTTAATTGCGTTGTTTCTTGTCTTTAAGAAAAATATTTACCACGAAACTATTCTTGCCTCTGCAAGTACATCATTTACAGGTTATGTTGATGATAAAATTGCGAAGGTGACAAACTTTATTAATTTACCTAGTACGAATAAAGATTTGATGGATGAAAATGCCTTTTTGCGTGAGCAATTGGTGCATTTAGGTATTAAAGATGCTAAGACTAAAAAGTTTTACAAATCTGATACCTTAGGTTATCATCAAAGTTATTCTTTTGTTCCTACAGAGATCGTAAATAATTCTATTATCAAAACGCAAAACCTTTTGACAATTGATAAAGGAACCAATGACGGAATAGAAAAAGGAGACGGAATCATTACAAATAATGGTGTAATTGGTATTGTAACTTTTGCAGGGAAAAACTATTCTCGTGCAATTTCATTGTTAAACAAGGATATTAATATTAATGCACGTATAAAAGGAAATCAGTATTTCGGAACAGTAAAATGGGATGGAAAAGATCCGCGTTATGTGCAATTATATGAAATTCCAAAATATATCGAAGTGAAAAAAGGAGACATTATCGAAACGGATGGTAAATCTCCAGTCTTTCCAGAAGGTATTATCATTGGTAAAGTTGTAAGCAAAGGAGTTGATGAAACAGGTGAATTGAAAATTCAAGTGAGATTGAAACAAGACTTTGCTAATTTAGCCCAAGCTTATGTGGTAACAAACCTTAACAAAGTAGAAATTCAACAAGTAGAGAAATCAGATACAATAACAAGTCCACAGAATGTTCAATAAAGACTTTTTAATCAATCTTATCAAGATTATCATTTTAGCTTTACTACAAGTTTTTGTGTTCAATCACATCAATTTTCTAGGAAGCTATCAGCCATATATCTATATTGTATTTGTGTTATTTTATCCACCTTCTCAAAATAAATACGCATTATTAATCTTATCATTTATGTTAGGATTGATGATCGATATTTTTGAATATACAGGAGGAATTCATGCTTTTGCATTAACACTTATCGCATTTATTAGAAATCCAATTATTAAACTTTTAGCTGGAAAACAAGACTATGAAATGGAATTTTTCTCTTTCAATACGTTGAGTATTGCACAATGGTTATTCTATTTTGTTATCCTAATTCTTGTACATCATATTATCTTATTACTTCTTGAGAATTTTAAACCATCAGGAATTGGACCTTTAATGTTGAAAGGATTAATCAATTCGGGAATAACTTTTGTGTTTGTCTTTATTTATAAAATTTTATTTAAAAATAAAGTCGGAGTATGAAAAAGTTGATGATTGTTTATGCACTCATCCTATTTATAGTTTTTCTATTTATAGGACGTTTGGCGTATTTGCAATTATTTACAGATCGATATACATTAAATGCATTTAATACTTCGATCAAACAAGAAATTATCTATCCAAATCGTGGAGATATTCTCGATCGAAATGGAAAATTATTAGTGAGTAATACTTATTCTTACGAGTTAGATGTCATTCCAGGGAAGTTAATCGACAGTTATGGAGAATATATGAGCGGTTTTGATAAACCTAAATTCTCTAAAATGATTGGAATTTCTACGCAAAAATTTGATTCTATTTTAGATAAAATTGTAACGGCAAAAGATTATAAAAAATTATCTCCATATCCCTTTTTAAAAAATATTTCGCGCGAAAACTTTGCACGAATGCAAGAACAATTGTATTTGTATCCTGCGTTTAGTATTATTAAACGTCCTGAGCGTAAATACATGGTAAATTCTGCCGGAAATATATTGGGCTATATAAACGAAGCTAATCAAGCATACATCAAAACAGATTCTACTTATTATCAACCAGGAGATTTGGTTGGTATTGCCGGAGTTGAGAAATCGTATGAAAAAGATTTGAGAGGTGTAAAAGGTGTTAAAAACTGGATTGTAGACCGAACAATGAATGTTGTAGGTCCATATAAAAACGGAGATTACGATAGACCTGTTAAAAGTGGAAAAACTGTTCATCTTACAATCGATTATCGTTTACAAGAATTGGCAGAACAAATGCTTCAGAATAAACGTGGAGCTATTGTCGCTCTTGATCCTAATAATGGTGAAATTTTAGCTTTAGCCTCTGCACCAACGATTAATCCATCGGATTATTTAAATTCAAAATTAAGAAATGCATTAATCAACGATTCTATTTCTCGTCCAACTTTTGATAGAGCTTTGCAAGGAACTTATCCTCCTGGTTCTACATTTAAGATGGTTACAGCTTTAGCTGGATTGCAAATGGGAACGATGACAGAACAAACAACTTATGTTTGTAAACATGGTTTTCGTTATGGACGTATGCATATCGGTTGTCACTGTGGAATGTATTATGCTCCACAAGGTTTAGAACGAGCGATAGGAAAATCATGTAACAACTTTTTCTCAGAAGCTTATCGTGATATTGTTCGTAAAGATCCGAATGATTACAGTGTCGGAATCAATGAATGGGCTTCAATTATGAATAGTTTCGGTTTAGGAAAATTCATGGGAACAGATTTACCTGTCGGGAGTAAAGGTCTTATTCCAACTGCTGAATTTTATGATAATCGTTTTGGAGAAGGTGTTTGGAATCCTTATCGTATTATTTTTAATGGTATGGGACAAGGAGATATTAATACGACACCACTTCAAATGGCCAATTATACAGCGATTATTGCTAATAAAGGATTTTTCTATACACCACATATTGTACATAGTATTGATGGAAAACCGTTGACAGATTCTACTTATATGGTGAAAAAAAATACGTTGGTAGATCCAAAACATTTTGACATCATACATCGTGGAATGCGTAATGTATTTACAATGGGAACAGCACGTAGTTTTGATACAAGTTCTTTTGTTCAACTAGGTAAAACAGGTACTTCTCAAAATTCTCATGGACAGGATCACTCATTATTTGTATTGTTTGCACCAGCAGATAAACCTAAGATTGCAATAGCAGCTATTGTAGAAAATGGTTCTTGGGGGACAACTTATGCTGGTCCAATGGCAAGTTTGATTGCTGAATTATATGTAACAGATACTATAAAACGTCCTGCATTAGTTCAGCGCATGAAAAACGGTAATCTACAAGGAGAATATCGCCGTCAATGGATCGATTATTTGAAAAGAAAAGGATTATACGTAGAACCTAAAAAGGATACAATCGGAAACAAAATAGATAGTTTAAAATTAAAAAAAGATTCTACAAAACTAAAACATGAGCCAAAACAGATTACTAAAAGGAATTGATTGGACAGTATTGATCCTGGGATTTCTAATAGTGACTTTCGGGATTATGAATGTGTATAGTGTCAATCCAGATTTAGGTGTAAAACAGCTAATTTGGTTTGGACTTGGAATGGTTATGATTTTAGCTTTGGTGATTGTTAGTGGAAATAATCGTAATTTTTTTGAGATTTATAGTCCTGTTTTTTACATTATTTCGCTCCTCTTACTCGTCGGTGTTTTGATTGTTGGTAAAGAAATTAATGGAGCAAAAGCATGGTATAGATTTGGTCCGCTGAGTTTGCAACCAGCAGAGTTTGCAAAGATTGGAACGGCTTTATTAATTGCCAATTTTATTAATCATTCTAATGCTAATCTTAAAGATTTAGGTTTTGTTGGGAAGATATTAGTAATTATTGCAATACCAGTAGTTTTAATTCTTTTACAACCCGATTTAGGTTCAGTAATTATCTTTTGTTCATTAAGCATAGCCTTATATCGAGAAGGTCTTAATCCATGGATAATTCTCGCTCCAATTATCTTATTAATCATTTTCTTAATCTCGATTGTACAAATCCCTTTTTACGTTTTATTAATTTTAGGATTTCTAATTCTGACGATTGCATTATTAATATTAGCATTCAATTATAATCAGAATGTTGTTGATGCAATGCATGGTGTTTTAATTGGCTTATCAATTTTCTTTTTATTATTAATTGTTGTTTGTTTTTTGGTTGAAGATTTATCAGAAACAACGCGTGAATCATTTGGACATCTATTTCCAATGCGTTCATTATTCTTTTCGGAACCAATATTTTTCAACACGACATTTTTTGGATTAATAGGATTTTTTATTTCAATTATTCCAGTATTAATTTTAAAATTAACAGAACAGAAAGAAATTAATAGTTCACCGTTCAAAACACAAACTGGTTTATCGGCAAATGTGTTAAACTTTAGTATTATTGCATCTATTGTTTTACTACTTTTTGCAAGTATAGTTAGTTTTATTTCGCCTATTATTTTCGAAAAATTACCAAAACATCAGAAGGAGCGTGTTATGGTTTTATATGAAGGTGAGGCAAAATATCGCGATACGTCAGGTTATAATTTATTGTATGCAAAAACAGCAATAGGTTCTGGGGAATTATATGGAAAAGGATATAACCAAGGAACAATCAAAAAAGGACGATTTGTGCCTGAACAACAAACGGATTATATTTTTACGACTGTAGGAGAGGAATGGGGCTTTGTAGGAAGTACAGCTTTAGTGATTGTCTATGCAGTTTTCGTAGGACGATTATTTTACTTAGCAGAGCATCAAAAAAATAGATTTGCTCGCTTTTATGGATATTCTGTCGCTTCGATCTTATTCTTCCATTTCTTTATTAATATTGCAATGGTAATTGGTCTTTTTCCGACAGTTGGTATTCCACTGCCTTTCTTTAGTTATGGAGGTAGTTCCTTGTGGGGATTCACAATTCTAATTGGGATTTTCCTTATTATTCATTACAAAAATAATCAAGGACTTATTTAGAAATAAGTTAATAAAATAAAAAAGCTACATTGAAAATCAATGTAGCTTTTTCTCTATTATTTCGTTGAATCTAATTCAGAAATATGATTAATTCTTTTTATCAGCTTATTATCTTTATCCACTAATATTAGAGTAGGAGTAGACTCTATTGCGTATTCAGCTGCAATTGGAGAATCCCATCTCAAAAGATCAGTGTAATTGTACCAAGGTAATTCTTTTGTAGCATTGTTAAAAGCTGTTTGATCGAAGTCTAAAGAAATAGCAACAATTTCTCCTCCTTTTGATTTAAAGTTTTTGTAAAACTCTTTAATGTGAGGAATTTCTTGTTGACAAGCTGGACACCAAGAAGCCCAAAAGACAATCAATTTTTGATTCGCTTTGATGTCGTACAACGATTTTTTTCCATTTACAGGTTGTGGAAAAGTAATATTTTGCACTTTACTTCCTACTTGCATAGAATTACTTTGTCCAACTTTCTTTTTCAATTGTTCTGTAACGTTAGAAGTTAAACCTTTTACTTCATTCACATATTTCTTGTGGAAATTTGCATATTCTTTTTCAGGAACAAAGTTCAGGATTGATGTCAATACGTTTTGACCTCTAGTAGTTTTAAGATCTGTTTTAGCTAAAATTTCGTCAGTAGCAGCGATTAAATTTCCTTCTATGTCTTGATTTCCTGCCGTTGCTAATTTTCCATTTATGTAAGCAAATACTAAATCATTAAACATTCCTGATTGTTCTAATCGTATGTCATCTTTTACAAGATGATTCACAATATTGTTTAACGTTTCCGGATCTTTATTTGTTTGCGCTTTTTGTTTTAAATCATTCAATTCATTAATATAAGTAATTAATGATGAAAAATTTTCGTTGTGTTTCAATTCATTAATACGTTTATCTTCTTTTACCATTGCTGTGTAAAACTCATCAGTTGGTTTATAGATTTGCATTAAATAAGGGAAAACTTGATTTTGAATTTCATTTAAAGGCTGAAAGGCTAAAATTTTATTGTATTCTTTTTGCGTATTTCCTTCTAATATTTCAAGTTTTGAAGACATTTCTTGTCCACTTACCGTTTTGAATTTTAGATTTTTGTTATCAGTTAATAACGAAAGATTCTCTCCAGTTGGTAAATCAATACGTACAAAACCATTGTATGCTTTTGGAATTTTAACAGAAAAATTACCATTGTTATCAGTTATTGCATTATTGATTAATTTCATTTCTGAATTCTCGAAAATTTTAACCAAAACAGGTTTGTTTGCATAATTTTCTATTTGACCAGAAACATTAAATTGTCCAAATACTGAACTTCCTAAAATAACAAGAGGAAGTATAAATTTATTTTTCATAGTTTGTTTGATATAAAAAAACCTCAATCAAAAGATTGAGGTTTAAAATTATGAATTTATTTTTTAATTAATTGTCTTTGTCTATAAGAAATTATTCCGGCAATTGTTACTGCTGTAATTACTAATATAGATGCATAATCATCAATAGGAGTTTTTCTACCAGTACCATCTCCAAGTCCTTCTCCTCCACCACCGCCGCATTCACTAGGATCTACCCATGGTGGACAATCGTCAGCTAATGCATAATTTGTAGAAAACAAAAGAAACAGCATAAAAAAACTTAGTCTTAAATATTTTTTCATAGTTAGGTTTTTATTTGTTAATGGTTTTTTTAGTAACTGTTTTACCGTCTTTGTATACAATTTTAACAACATATACGTTAGGCACATTAGTTAAATTTAATTTGTAATCTGTACTTGTCGAAATATTTGTTTTGTTAAATAATTGACGACCTGTTAAATCATAAATTATAATATCAGCTGTTGTATTTGTCTGTTCAAACTTTACAAATTGATCATTATTAGATTTATATAAATAAGTTGAGTTTAATTTACTTAAATCATTTGTTCCTAATGTTTTTGGAAGCTCATTCCAGTAGAATTCAAAACGATCATTTACTTTATTATCAGCTGTAAAACTTATTTCAGTTGTCTCATCAATTTCAATAGACTTACCTGTAACTTTATCAAGTAAATAATATTTTCCTAAATTTAATTTATTTACTTTATTAAGAATAGAGTATTCGTATAAGTTTAAATTTAGACGATATGTTTTTCCCTGTTCTAATTTATTAAATCCAACTCTTAATGGTTTTCCAATATAATCTTCATTGTTAAAAGAGTTTGAAGTAGTTTGTGCATTCGATAGTACATTTCCATTAGTATCTTCTTCATAGAAAAATACTGGATTATCTACAACATTTGCATTTGTAGTAGCGCCTGTTTTCATGAAATTAGCATTTAATAAATATGCTGCACTTCCTTGAATTGTATTATCTTTAGTTAAATATAATTCTAATTGAGTAAAATCAAAATCTGTAACTAAGCCTTTAGCTTTTAACTCTTCATTATTTAATAATTCAGGTTTTACTTGAGTAGAAAAACTTGAACGCTCAAAAGTACCTGATGGTAGCCCGTCATTGTTAGTTACATTACTAAAATCGTATGAAAATGTTTTGTTTGCATCAGTTAATTTTAAGTTTGCACTAACAATTTCATTATTTGAAATACTTTCAGATGGATTCATACCTCCTGGATATGAAATGTAAAAAGTTTCATAAGGTTTTACTAATAAAGCTTCCCAACTACCAGTCCAAAAATAAGTGTTATTAGTTGTATTTTTGCTTAAATAAGCATTAAATAATGTTGATGGACCTCCAGTACTTGTATTACCATTTTCACTATTCCAAGTTATTTTGAAACCATTTGAGACTTTGAAAACTTTAAATCTTATAGCATTGTCATAAACTTCAGTAGGGTTTAATGTTCCTCCTTTTGTGTTGAAGGTAATCCATGATTCACCTTTTTTTACATTTGATAAATCTAAATTAGATGTATACGGGTTTCCAAATCGATGAAGATTTTTACCATAATCTAAAAAACCATCATTTTTAGTTGTTTGGTTACCTAAATAAGTATCGTATATTTGATTATAATTATTAACCTCATTTTTCCAAGCACCGTATTTTTTTCCTGAAAAATCTTTGCCTTTAGCCCATCCAGATTTTATGTTCGAAATATTGTAAGTTTCATTACTTGGTACTCCTGAAAAACCGATTTTAGATGCATTCCCTAAAGCATTTAAGGCATTATAAATATTGGTATTTGGTCTTAGATTTAATAAATAACTTTTGTAAGGTTCTATTGTATAATTATTATCAACAGCATCATATTCTGTTTCTGCGATGTCCCATACTAATAAAGACTGAGCATATCTTTCATCTTTACAATTAACATTTACAGCACAATCTCCCTTAAAGATATCATTTGACAAAGAATTGATTACATCTTTTGCTTTAATATTTTTAAAAGGTAATGCTATAACATATTCGTTATTTTGTAATTGATCTGGCTTTACTCTTTCCATTACAACTTTACCATCAACAGATGTTGTAGCATTATCAGCAATAATTAACTGGCCGTAATGTTTGCTATCTTCTCCTACAGCGTATCTATTAACAAAGTTTTTTCCAGTCTCATTAATATTTTTAAATCCTCCTTTTATTTGGATATTTCCTTCGTTAATTATTTTCTCAGTTGTTGCACTTTTTGAGTCTGTGTCAACATTAACATTCCCTCCATTATAGAATAAAGTATTTGTGTTTACTTTAACCACAACAGCATCTTTTATATATGTATCTTGAGCATTTACACTATATATCGCACCTAGTACGAATAAAGTAAGTAGATTCTTTTTCATAAATTTATGTTATTTTGGTAGGTTTTTAAAATTAAAGAATAATTTCATTGCAAATATAAAAACTTTTATTAAAAAGTTACTATACAATTAATTATATTATAACTTTTTCGGGTAAATCTTTAATATTGTACATCAAATCAGTAAAAATTTCTTCCGTAACTGCTCTTAATCCACGAGCTCCTAACCCTAGTTCATTGGCACGGTCTACAATTTTATTAAGGGTTTCGTCCGTCACTACAAGCTCTTTTCCGTCTAATTCAAAAAGCTTTGTATATTGTTTTATAAGAGAGTTTTTTGGTTCTGTCAAAATAGCTCTCATTGCTTCTTTGTCTAATGCTTTAAGATAAGTAATAATTGGTAAACGTCCAATTAATTCAGGAATGATTCCAAAGTTTTTTAAATCTTGAGCATTTACTTCGTCTAAAAGATTTTCTATTTCTTTGTGGTCTTCGTTCTTAAAACCAATAACATGTTTTTTCAAACGATCTGCAATATGTTTTTCTATTCCAGAAAAAGCACCACCAGCAACAAATAAAATGTCTTTTGTATTTACTTCTATAAATTTCTGATCTGGATGTTTACGTCCTCCTTTCGGTGGAACATTTACAACAGTTCCTTCTAAAATTTTAAGTAAAGCTTGTTGAACTCCTTCTCCCGAAACATCTCTCGTTATAGAAGGATTATCACTCTTGCGTGCAATTTTATCAATCTCATCAACAAAAACGATACCCTTTTCGGCAAGTTCAACATTATAATCGGCTGCTTGTAAAAGACGAGTTAAAATACTTTCCACATCTTCTCCCACATATCCAGCTTCTGTAAGAACTGTAGCATCTACAATAGCAAATGGAACATTTAATAATTTAGCAATTGTTTTTGCTAATAAAGTTTTCCCACTTCCTGTTTCTCCTACTAAAATAACGTTAGATTTGTCAATCTCAACATCATTATCTTTATCTAATAAAATTCTTTTATAGTGATTATAGACTGCAACAGATAATATTTTTTTAGCTTGATCTTGACCAATAACATAGTCATCCAAAAATTCTTTAATTTCTTTTGGTGATTTTAACGTTAACGGTTTTATTAAATCGTTACTTCCGTTAAATTTAGATTCTTCTAAAACAATACCGTGAGCTTGTTCAATACAATTATCACAAATATTACCGTCGATTCCAGACACTAAAATATTTACTTCGTTTCTGCTTTTTCCGCAAAAAGAGCATTTATTTTCTTCCAATTTTTTTCAAATTAAGTTGCAAAGGTACTTATTTTCTTTAAGATAGAAAATATTTGGTTGTTAATTTTCTATATTTGGCTTTAAACTAAATAAGACTTTTTTGTCTGCTTTTTATCTTTATTGTTATTTTTAATTCTAATGTTTTGTAGTTTATAAATTTTATAAAATTAAAGTTTAATGAATGTCAGAAAGATAGAATTGATAAACATAAAAAAATAAAAATATGGATTCAAATTATCTTTTCTAAAATAGATTTAATCTAAATTTTATTTTTTCTAGAAAAAAGATAAGTAGAAGAAGAGTTTCATCAAGAAAATGAAAGTAATCTTTTATTGATTAAGTTTTTTTATTTGTTTAAAAAGAGGGTTTTTGAGAAGTTAAATAACAAAAAAGGATATTCATATGAATATCCTTTTTTATTGTTATTGAATTTGAAATTATTTACGAGGTAATAAAACTTCGTCAATCATTCCGTATTCTTTTGCTTCTTGAGATGTCATCCAGTAATCTCGTTCACCATCTTTTTCAATTTGTTCGAAAGTTTGACCTGAATGAGTTGCAAGAATATCATATAATTCTTTTTTCAATTTCAAGATTTCCTTCAATGTAATTTCCATATCAGTTGCTTGTCCTTGAGCACCTCCTAAAGGTTGGTGAATCATTACGCGTGAATGTTTAAGCGCTGAACGTTTTCCTTCTGCACCTGCACATAATAAAACTGCTCCCATAGAAGCTGCCATTCCTGTACAAATTGTTGCAACGTCTGGTTTTACTAACTGCATAGTATCGTAAATCCCTAATCCAGCATAAACACCACCACCTGGCGAGTTTACATAAATTTGAATGTCTTTTGTAGCATCAACACTTTCTAAGAACAATAATTGCGCTTGAATAATATTCGCAATTTGATCATCGATTCCTGTTCCTAAAAAGATGATTCTATCCATCATTAATCGAGAGAAAACGTCCATTTGTGCAACGTTCAATTTTCTTTCTTCAACGATGTAAGGCGTTGTATTTTGAATATAACTCTCCATATGTAAAGAGCTAATTCCTTTGTCTAACAACGCATATTTTTTAAATTCTTCTCCTACGTTTTTCATTATTAAATTTAGATTTTAAATGAAAGGTATAAAGAATTTTTTAGAAGTGATTAAGCTTCTGCTAATTCTTTATTTTTTTCAGTAATAATGTCAACAAACTCGTCAAATGTTACTTCTTTTTCATTCAATTTTACATTGTTTTTGAAAATGTCTAACATTTTGTCTGTAAACACTTGGTATGATAAACGGTTGTATTCTTCTTGATTTTGTAAAGCAGACATTGCAATTTGTTGTAATGTTTCTTCTGGAATAGAATTTTGACCGTACATTTTTAATTGATCTTTGATTGCAGCAAAAGCAGCTTCTTTTACTTCTTCAGCATTTACTTCTACATTGTTTGCTTCAGCAATTTTAGCTTCGATTAATTGGTAACGTAAACCTTTGTCCATTTTAGCCAATTCTTCTTTAGCTTGCTCTTCAGAAGTTACATTTTCGTTAGAAGTGATTAACCATTTAGTTAAAAATTCTGTTGGTAAATCAAATTGAACTGTATCTAATAATTTTGATACAACATCATTGATAATTTGTTTGTCAGATTCTTTGTTGTACATGTTTTCTGACTCTTCTTTGATTTTGTTACGGAAAGCTTCTTCTGAATCTACAGCTCCTTCTCCATAAACTTTATCAAATAATTCTTGATTAACTTCTGCTTTTTCTGCTTTGTTAATTTCTTTGATTGTGTATGTAACGTTTGTTCCTTCTTCAGAAACTTCTGTATTCAATTGTTGTGCAGCTTCTTCAGCTGTGTCAAAAATATCATTAGAATTTACTTCTACAACATCACCTACTTTTTTCCCGATAAATGCAGAAGCATCTTTCAATTCTTCTAAACGGATAAATGTTGGTTTAGCTTCTTGTCCTTCTACAGCAGCTTCTACTTTCAATACAGCTTCTGCTTCTGCTTCAGCTAAAGATTTTAATGATCCAAAACGAGCAGCGAAGTTGTCTACGTATTTTTGAATTTCTTCGTCCGTAACTTTTACTTTGTAGCTTTCAACTTCAACTTTAGATAAATCAACATCAAATTCTGGAGCTAATCCTAATTCGAAATCAAATGATAATTGATCTGCATTCCAATCAATATCTTTGATAACTGGAACTGGATTTCCTAAAATTGATAATTTTTCAGTGTTGATATATTCAGATACACTTTTTTGTAAAAGTTCGTTAACTGTATCAAAAATAACAGCTTGTTCGTATTGTTTTTTTACGAAGCTCATAGGAACTTGTCCTTTACGGAAACCTTTGATGTTAGCTGTTTTTCTGTATTGATTTAATACGTCAACTACTTTTTCTTGATAATCTGCCTTGTCAACAGTAACAGTTAATACTGCATTTAATTTGTCTGTTGTATTTTTAGTAATATTCATCTACCTTAAATTTGGAGTGCAAATGTATAAATTATTAATGATTTTTAATAGTAAAAAGTAATATTACAATCAATTCATTCACTATAAATTAACAATTAGAATAGAATCTTCTCAAATAGTTGAGAATTTGATTTTAGATCTAATGATGAAAATGATTGTGTATTATTTTT
Organism: Empedobacter brevis; assembly: GCF_965118635.1. GTDB lineage: Bacteria > Bacteroidota > Bacteroidia > Flavobacteriales > Weeksellaceae > Empedobacter > Empedobacter brevis_A. Next base: position 345,935 of record NZ_CBCPHV010000003.1, read on the forward strand.
GGGTTTGTTGTTTTCAACAATTAAGCCATTTGGTTATGAATGACATTATGACATAATAAAAAATGCTAAAACATATGTTTTAGCATTTTTTATAGTTGAAATATTTAATTTCTTATAATTCTGAATAATTTGCGTAAGATTCGTCAAAAACAAAATCTTCCATAAATTTAGTTGTGTAATTACCTGCGATAAAATCTGGGTGATCCATCAACTGTAAATGGAATGGGATTGTTGTTTTGATTCCTTCGATATAGAATTCTCCTAATGCACGTTTCATTTTGCTAATTGCTTCTTCACGAGTTTGTGCAGTAACAATTAATTTAGCAATCATAGAATCGTAGTTTGGTGGAATTGTATAACCAGCATAAACGTGTGTATCTACACGAACACCATTACCACCAGGGATATTAATATTTGTAATTTTTCCTGGAGAAGGGCGGAAGTCATTATATGGATCTTCTGCGTTGATACGACATTCAATAGAATGTCCTTGTGGGAAATAATCTTTACCTGAAATAGGATGACCAGCAGCTAACATGATTTGTTCGCGAACTAAATCAAAACCTGTTACTTGTTCTGTAATTGGGTGTTCTACTTGAATACGAGTGTTCATCTCCATAAAGTAGAAATCTCCGTGTTTATCCACTAAGAACTCAATAGTACCAACACCTTCGTAACCGATATATTCACAAGCCTTAACAGCAGCATCTCCCATACGTTGACGTAATTCATCAGTCATAATTGGAGAAGGTGTTTCTTCAGCTAACTTTTGATTACGACGTTGAATAGAACAATCGCGTTCAGATAAGTGACAAGCTTTTCCGTTTTGATCACTTGCTACTTGTATCTCGATATGACGTGGCTCTTCGATTAATTTTTCCATGTACATTCCGTCGTTACCGAAAGCTGCAGCAGCTTCTGTACGAGCAGATTCCCATGCATGTAATAAATCTTCTTCTTTCCAGATAGCACGCATACCTTTACCACCACCTCCGGCAGTAGCTTTAATCATTACAGGGTATTTAATTTCGCGAGCAACTTCTAAAGCTTGTTCATAGCTTTCTAATAATCCGTCTGATCCTGGAACAACAGGAACACCTGCTTCTTTCATTGTGGCTTTAGCATTCGCTTTATCTCCCATACGGTCGATATTATCTGCTGGCGCACCAATGAATTTAATTCCGTTTGATTGACAGATTTTAGAAAAAGTTGAATTTTCAGATAAGAATCCATAACCTGGGTGAATAGCATCCGCATCAGTAATTTCTGCTGCTGCGATGATGTTAGCCATTTTTAGGTATGAATCTTTACTTGGAGCAGGACCAATACATACCGCTTCGTCTGCGAAACGAACATGTAATGATGTTTCATCTGCTGTAGAGTAAACAGCAACCGTTTTGATTCCCATTTCTTTTGCAGTACGTATAATACGCATTGCAATTTCACCTCTATTAGCGATTAATATCTTTTTAAACATAGTTTTCTAATCTAAAAAATAAATTAAGCTGGATCAACTAAGAATAATGGTTGATCGTACTCAACAGGACTAGCGTCATCAACTAAAATTTTAACGATTTTTCCTGAAACTTCTGATTCAATTTCATTGAATAATTTCATCGCTTCAACAATACATAATACTTTTCCTGGAGCAATAGAATCACCTACACTTATGAAAGGTTCTTTACCTGGACCTGCAGAACGGTAAAAAGTTCCAATCATAGGAGATTTTACTGTGATTAAATTACTGATTTCTTCTTCTGATTGAGTTGTAGAGTTATTTGCTGGTTCAGCAGCTAAAGTTTGTGGCGCTGAAGCTTGTGCTACAGGAGCTTGAGGTACATAAAATTGTTGAGACGCAACTTGTGCAGGTACGCTAGCTAAAGTTTTGATTTTGATCTCGATGTCATCTTGTTTGATGCTCACTTCAGCAACTTCTGCTTTTGATACGAATCTAATTAAATTTTGAATGTCTTTAATGTCCATATAATGCGGTTTTTATTTGACCTTTTATGTTTGTTTTTTATAAAACGATTTCAAAGGTATTGAAAAAAAAATAAAAAAAGCTGTTTCTTTTATAGAAACAGCTTCAAAATCTTTGTAAGATTATATTATTCAGTAACTTCTTGTACTTTCTCTAATACTACTTTACCTTTGTAGTATAATTTTCCGTCAGACCAGTGAGCTCTGTGGTATAAGTGTGCTTCACCTGTTGTTTTATCAATTGCTAATTGTGGAGCTTCGATTTTGTAGTGTGTTCTACGTTTATCTCTTCTTGTTGACGACTGTCTTCTCTTAGGATGTGCCATATCTAACTACTTTTTTTTCTTTATTTCTATAATTTATTTTAATATAAAAAAACCAATTATGGTTTTAAATCTTTCAATTTTGCCCAACGAGGATCGATGTCATCATCATCATCGTTATTGTTGTCATCATCTTCTTTGTCTTCTAGGTTTTCGTCTATTTCGTAAATGCTATACTGATCTAACAGTTTTATCATTTCAGAATCGCTCTTACCGTTTAAAACATCGGGATGAATTCGTTTTGTTGGTACTGATAAAATTGCTAATTCATAAAGAACTTGTGCAACATTGATTTGGTATTCTTCTCTTGGAATAACCCAGATATCAAAATCAGTATCGTCAAACTCGTCGCCAAATTTAACAATTAATTCTGCATTATTTGAAATTTCTTGCTGAAACAATTCTCCAGTCAAATCACAAGGGACTGTAATCTGTCCTTTCAAGTTGATTTCTAGCTCAAGCATTGTCGATTTTTTATCTAAAATGATTGTTGCAATCAAATTAGGATTTTCAAAATCTTGCTCAATTTCAAATAAATCAAAGAACGATTGTGATAATTCGAACGTAAAATCACTCTTACCTAAAGGCAAGCTTGTAAATACAATATTATAATTTTTTAACTTGTCCATACCACAAAAAGGTGTGCAAAGATAATCTAATTTATTTAAAATTAATAGCTCTTTGCAACTTATTTTAATTTTTTATTCTTTATTATCTCCTTTCTCTAATTTTAGAGGAATGTGCTTTAACACATTTTTAGTTAACTCTTGATATTCGTTTCGATTTCTATACAAATCAATTGCAGCGAAAATAGCTTCTTTAAAAGATTCTTCGTTTGCAATTCCTTTTCCTGCAATATCGTAAGCAACACCATGATCTGGCGAAGTTCGTACATATTTTAGTCCAGCTGTATAATTAACACCTTCGTCGAAACTGATAGTTTTGAATGCGACTAAACCTTGGTCATGATACATTGCTAAAACGGCATCAAAAACGTTTAGATTATTTGGGTTGAAGAAACTATCTGCCGAATATGGTCCAAAAACTAATTGATCTTCGTTGATGCAACGCTCGATAACTGGTGCAATAATTTCTTTTTCCTCCGATCCTAATAATCCATTATCTCCTGCGTGAGGATTAAGTCCAAGAACTGCTATTTTTGGTTTTTCGATTGCATAATCTTCAATCAAACTTTTATGAATTTGTTGAATTTTTGTATAAACAGATTTTGGATTAATGTTTTTTGCAACATCACGAATCGGAATATGTTGTGTAACTAAGCCAACTCGTAATTTCTCAGAAACTAAAAACATCAAAGGATTGCCTCCCCAAACTTCTCCTAAATATTCTGTATGTCCTGGGAAATGGAATTCTTCGGACTGAATATTGTCTTTGTTGATTGGAGCAGTTACTAAGACATCTGTAAAACCATCTGTTACAGATTGAGCAGCTGCTTTTAAAGACTGGTAAGCATGTTCACCAGCTTCTTTGGTTACTTTACCATAATGTACATCAATTTGGTCTTTCCAAAGATTAACCACATTGATTTTTCCATCTACAATTTGACCTGCATTTTGGATTCCTTGAAAATTGATTCGGTCAAATTTTAAACGATCTTTTTGAAACGATAATAATTTGGTAGAACCAAAAATAACAGGTGTAAAAAATTCTGTTATTTCTTTTTCTTGTAAGGTTTTTAAGATGATCTCAATTCCGATTCCGTTGTAATCACCAATTGAAATGGCAACTCTAATTTTTCTATCTTTTTCAGACATAATGTTAGTTTAATATGATTGGCTGGATGGTTTATGTTTTTTTAAAAACTTCTTGTAAATTAAATCTACAATTAAACCTCCAATCCATGATGAAAAGAATAAAACTGGACAGATTGCAATTTCGTACCAAGTTGGATGAGCAGGTGTAATAAGAACATCGCCTAATGCAATAATTAAGACAATGAAACCTACAAACATTGTATATGCTTGTTTTGCTCTTTTTACAATAAGTGCTGTTACAACACCACCAACTAAAGCCGCAATTCCACTAATTGCTAGCATTGATCCAAAAAATTGAACCTCGTATTTTTTTCCTTCTTTATTAGAAAAGTATTTGATAATGTGTCTCCATTCTGGGAAAACTTTATCATCCCAACCTAATCTATTTGCGTTGTATAGAAGACCAAATTGTATAATAGCGTAGATAACAATTAGTCCTACTACAACAGCAATTGTATTTCTTAATACAGTTTTGTCTTTTAGCATAATATTTTATTAATCTGCAATAGCGATTACAGAAATTTCAACATTTACATCGCGTGGTAAACGTGCAACTTCAACACATTCTCGTGCAGGATAATTTTCGTCATTAAAATAAGAAGCATAAACTTCGTTTACAGCATTGAAATCGTTCAAGTCTTTTACGAAAATTGTTGTTTTTACAACTTGATCAATTGTTGTTCCACCAGTTTCTAAAATTGCAATTATATTTTTCATTACTTGGTGTACTTCGTCTTGAATACCAGTAGTAACTAATTCATTTTTTTCTACATTGAAAGGAATTTGTCCAGATGTATAAAGAAATCCGTTGTATTTTACTCCTTGTGAATAAGGTCCGATAGCTTGCGGAGCTTTTTCTGTATGAATGATTTGTTTTTTCATTTTAATATTTTTAGTAATTAAGTCTTGATCTGTCGTTGTATTTTAAATCTTGTAGGATTGAAGCTTTGATTCCGATAAAGAAATCATAACTTTTATAAGTTCCCATTGGCGTCCAATTGAATGATAATGTAAAGCTTCGTAAATCTCTTTCAAAACCAAAACGTACGTAGGTAATTTCACTATTTATAAAATCATAAGTTGCATTTGCAGAAATTGCCCAATATGGTGTTGGTGATATTTTACCATTCAATGCAACGGAACCTGTACTATTTCCTTTTCTCTCCGTTCCTTTACTATAATTATAACTCAAGTTAGCTGTTAAACTCCAAGGTATGGAAAATTGAGCATAATTATCGTTATCGTAATAAAAATTCTCATCACGAACTGTACCACGTTTTTTATAGTTCTTGGCATCAAAACGTTTTCCTCCAAAAGTACTATTATCAAAAGTATAACCAGTTCCTAATGTCATATTTGAAATACGAAGATTTCCTAAGCCAAGTTCATCAACGTATTGAGAAATTTCTTTTCCTTCTGCATTTATATAACGTTGAATTTTGTATGGATTAACAGTTGATGAAAATTGAACGTTTACTTTTCTATCAAACAAAGATGTCATTCCATTAATACTAATTGGCGAAAGTTTAAATTCTTCTGCAGAAAAATTATAAGAAGAACTGAAACGTAAATATTCAAAGATCTTAACTTTTTTGAAGCCATTAGGATCATTAGAATCTTTTATTTTCATCTCCAAGTTATTCGAAAGTCCAAAGTTTAATGAATTTGTTAACCCTGGGATTGATACACCATATAACATATTTTGATATTGGTTATACCAAACTTCTTCTTGATTTAGGTTTTGATAAGCTTTGTAATATCCCCAAGATTCACTTTGGAAATTTGGAGTGTAACTATAGCCAATAGATGGCGTGATTACGTGCTGAATACCTAATATCTTAGCATTTTTGTTTGGATTAAGGTATAATCCATAAATATTTGTAGAAACAGAAGCATTGAAATTGAATGTACGATAAGTATTAAATCCTTTCAATGTTGTATCTTCTACTTTTCCATTAACAGGGTTATAGTTTTTAATTAAACGATTATCTCCCCATACTTCGTTGTAATCAGAAGAAAGTGTAAATGGAAAATAATTTGCAAGTGTAATACCTGTTTGTAAACCAATTTTATGGTTTGCACCCATTCGCATTTGATCTTTCCACATTTTATCTGTAAAAATATCTTTATCGTTGGTGTTGACCTCGTTTCCTGCTTGCATACTATATGTTAACCCAAGGTTTTGAATTAAACCTTCTTTTGGCATATTTTTCTTTGCAAATGGAAAAATACGTGACATTGTTAAGTTTAAACGAGGAAATGCAATATTAATATCTCCAGTGTTATAGTTTTGAGAATGTGACATACTCAATTGAGCTGTTAATGGTGCATTCTCAAAGTTTTTTGTTAAGTTGATGGATGAGTTAACGTTGTTGGTGAAAACTTGTCCATTATTGATATATTGATTTCGTACCGATTCACGATAATATTTTGAACTCGAAAAATTCACATTCGCATTAAATAACCAGTATGGATTAGCTTTCGGATCTTGACTATGCGACCACATAACACCAAATAAATTCTGTTTTGAGAAAGCATTTGCTCCATTGTTAATACCTTTTATACCTGTTAAACGATTTTCAATATTCGCAGCAAGTCTCCCATTGTACTTGTATCGTTTTTTATAGGTAGATTCAGCTCTTGTTGCCCAACTCCCTTTTGTATAAATATCTCCTGAAAGTTTTAAATCAAAATTATCACCAAATGGGATGTAAAATCCTAAATCTTCAATAAAAAAACCAAGATTAGTACGTTCCCCTGGACGAGGCATTAATATACCAGCAGCACGTTTTGCTCCCATAGCTGGAATATATCCAAATGGTAAAGCTAATGGTGTTGGAACATCATAAATCCACATATTGATAGGTCCAGTAATTAATGTTTTCTTACCGTTTTTATCAATCATTTTTCCTTCTTTCGCACGAAGAAAATAATCTGGTCGAGTGTCTTTTTCTTCTTTAAAATAAGTATCTGTTGTAAAATCAGCACGTTTTAATAACATAACCGAATCGTTGACGCGTTTTGCTTTATCTGCAATGATAATTCCATCTTCTTGCGCCATACGAATATTATACGCGATACCAACTTTTGTTTTGAAATTTACTTTGAAAGCATCTTGTAAAATTTCTTGTTGACCTTGTATAAATTTTGTTTTTTCAATTATGTTTCCGATAGAGTCACGCTTACCTTCAGCATATACATCACCAGTATCCCAATTGAGTTCTATATAATCTGCATCAATAGTCATATCACCATAAACAACATGTGCCTTACGTAATAGGTAAGTCATACGTTTTTTACGATTATGTATTTCATCCTCGGAACTGTGTTCTACCACAAACTCTAATTTCTCTTTTACAGGAATAATCGTATCTAATTTTATAGAATCAGAAACTACCTTAGAGTGATCTTTATCGTTATTATTTTGCTTAACTTGTCCAAAAGAAATGGTGCAAACCATAACTGGACTAAAAAATAAAATCGATTTAATTGCCTTTGTAAACAAATTGAAAAACTTATTTTTTATAAATTGCGTCAAAATTAATCAAAAAAACAAACCTAAAGTATGAGTTTAAAAATGATTAACATACAAAAGTATTTATTTTTTGCGATGATAATGGTATTTTCTACATTTTCATTTGCTCAAAAGAAACAAAATTTTGTAATTGTTATTGATGCTGGTCATGGCGGACATGATGCTGGAGCAAGGGGAGTCGCTGATTTAGAAAAGAATATCACGTTGGATGTTTCGAAAAGATTAGCAGAATTAATTAAAAAAAATCACAAAGATGTTAAAGTTGTTTTAACACGTGATAGAGATATTTTTTTAGAATTATGGGAACGTACAAAAATATCGAATGATAATCATGCGAATTTATTCGTCTCGATTCACTGTAATTCGGCTGATAACAAAAGTGCAACTGGAACAGAAACATTTGTAATGGGATTGAAACGATCTAACGAAACAGATGAAGTATCTAAACGAGAGAATTCAGTTGTATTTTTAGAAAAAGATCAAGAGCGTTACGAAAAATTTAATCCAAATGATCCAGAAGCTGTTATTGCTTTTGAGATTATGAATGCTGCTTATAAAGAACAATCTATTCGTTTTGCAGATTTAGTTGAAAAAGGTTTTGTGAACCGTGATTTCAGAAAAAGTAGAGGAGTTAAACAAGCAAATTTTCACGTATTGAGAGGAAATGCGTCACCTTCTGTTTTAGTTGAGTTAGGATTTATTTCTAATTATGATGAAGGAACATACCTAGCTTCTGAAGAAGGAAAGGAGAAAACAACAAATACTATTTACGAAGCTTTCAAGCAATTCAAAAAAGAATACGATCGTAGAAGTGGAATAGAGGAAGAAGATGAGAAATCAAAACCTGTTAAGAAAGTTGAAAAACCTGTAGAAGGAAAAAAATTGAAGGTGAAAGTAATGGAATCTAAAATGAAATTTTCTTCAACTTCACCACAATTAAGAGGTTTAACAGATTTAGATGTAATTCAAGAAGGAGACAATTACGTTTACTATTATGGAGAAACAGATTTGCAATCTCGCGCCGACGATTTATTACAAACTGTAAAACGTAAAGGTTTTTCTGGTGCGAAAATTGTAGAATTTGAAACGAATAAAAAATTAGAAGGCGGTAAAAATTATCGTGTTCAGTTTATGACATCAAACAAGAAATATAAAGACAAAGATGATAAATTTAACGGACTGACAAATGTTTTGAGAGTGAAAGAAGGCGGGCTTCAGAAATATTATTTCGGAGCTGATAAAACAATGGAAGCCGCTCAAAATACATTAAAAAAAGTTCAAGACAAAGGATTTAGAAACGCATTTATCGTTACTTTTAATGGTGAAGAACCAATGTAAACGTAATATAAAATGTTTCTTTATAAATTAAATTTTATTTTTGCATAAAATCATAACAAGTGAAGTTATCTAAAGAATTAAAAATAGGAATTGTTACTATCTTAACCTTAGTAGGTTTTTTCATGCTATTCAATTTCCTAAAAGGTCAAAATATTTTTTCATCAGGACGTTTGTTTACAGTGAAATATGAAAACGTAAGCGGATTAGCTCCTTCAAAACCTGTCTCTGTAAATGGATTGAGAGTTGGTCAGGTGAAAGAAATTAAAATTGTTGATACAGCAAAACCTATCTATTTTGAAGTTGTAATTTCTGTAGAAAAAAATATTCAGTTTTCGAAAAAAACGATTGCAGAGATTTATGAACCAGGAATTATGTCTGGACCAGAAGTTAGACTTTTATTAGACTATGGACCAGATATTGCAAAAGATGGCGATTTTTTACAAGGTCGTATTGCAGGAGGAATGTTAGATGGATTAACAAAACAATTATCACCAACCCAAGCAAAACTAGATAGTGTTTTATTAAGTTTTAACCATACATTAGGAAGTTTAAACAATGTGTTAGATCCATCAACTCAACAAGATATTAAAGCGATGTTGAGAAATCTTAACCATACAATAGATTCTTTCGATAAAACAGCACAATCTTTAACTGCAACATCAAATAGTGCAAACAGATTAATTGCTACAAACGAAAAAACATTGAATACAACGTTGAACAACGCAAGTGCTACAATGGCTTCTGCAAAAGCAACGGTAGATAAATTTGGGAAAACAGCAGATAAATTAAATGCTTTAGAATTAGATCAAGTGATTAAAAACTTCGAAAATGCATCTAAAAACCTAAATACTTTGTTAGAAGATATGAACAATGGTAAAGGTTCTTTAGGTAAATTAGCAAAAGATGAAACACTTGCAAACGAATTAGAAGCAACAATCAAAAATATGAATGAATTAGTAACAGACCTGAAAAAGAATCCAAGTCGTTATGTAAACATTTCAGTTTTTGGAAAAAAACAAAAGATAGAACCATAAGATTAGAACAAAATAAAACTCAAAACTCACAAAAAAGACAAATAAAAAATGATGAAGTACATTCCAAATGTAATCTTTCTTCTAATTATGATTGGAAGTATTTGGTTTTTTGCGCAGAATGTAAAAAAGCTAATACGTAATATCAAATTAGGAAAAGAAATCGATCGTTTTGATCATCCAGCAGAAAGGTGGAAAACGATGGCTCGAGTGGCTTTAGGACAAGGGAAAATGACCGTTCGTCCTGTAGCTGGTATTCTACATATTTTTGTTTATGTAGGATTTGTATTAATTAATATTGAAGTGCTAGAAATCATAATAGATGGTGTATTCGGAACTCACCGTGTATTAAGTTTCTTAGGAGGATTCTATAATGGAATGATAGCATTCTTCGAAATTTTAGCATTTTTAGTAATGGTTTCTTGTATCATATTTTTGATCAGAAGAAATATCGTGAAAGTTCAACGTTTCTGGAAACCAGAAATGAAAGGCTGGCCGAAAGATGATGCAAACTATATTTTGTATATGGAGGTAGCATTTATGTTAGCTTTATTTACAATGAATGGAGCAGATCAAGTTTTGCAAAAAATGGGAGCGCCTCATTATTTACAAGTAGGTACTTTCCCAATTTCGTCTTGGTTAACAGCACCACTTATTAGCCATTTCAACGATATTACATTTATTACAATTATAGAAAGAGCCGCTTGGTGGTTCCATATTATTGGAATCTTCTTTTTCTTGAATTATTTATATTACTCAAAGCATTTACATATTATCTTGGCTTTTCCTAACACATGGTTCTCTAAATTAGAGCCAAAAGGAGAATTTAACAATTTACAATCTGTAACAGATGAGGTAAAAATGATGATGGATCCAAATGCAGACCCTTATGCTGCTCCTGCTGAACCACAAGGAGAACCAGAAACATTTGGAGCTAAAGACGTTTTTGATCTAAATCGTGTACAATTACTAAATGCATATACTTGTACAGAATGTGGTCGTTGTACTTCCGAATGTCCAGCAAATTTGACAGGAAAAAAATTATCTCCTCGAAAAATTATGATGGATACTCGTGATCGTTTAGAAGAAATAAGTAGAAATATCGATACAAATGGAAAATTTGTAGATGATGGAAAAATGCTTGTGAATGATTACATCACACCAGAAGAATTATGGGCATGTACATCTTGTAATGCTTGTACACAAGCTTGTCCTGTAAATATAGATCCTTTATCAATTATTATTGATTTACGTCGCTATTTGGTAATGGAACAATCTGCAGCACCACAAGAATTAAACATGATGATGACCAATGTCGAAAACAATGGAGCACCATGGCAATTTAACAATGCAGATAGATTAAACTGGGCAAACGATTAAAATTGTCTATATAATTTTACTCATTCTCGAAGAATTATTAATTTACATATAACACAAACACAACACAAATGAAAAATTTCTTAGAGGAGAAGATTGAGAACGGAGAAAGATTAAGTCCCATTTTGCCTGCAAATGTTAAAAACTATTTGATTGACATTGACGGAACAATTTGTGACGATATTCCTAATGAAGAACCAGAAAGAATGTTAACAGCAAAGGTTTATCCAGATGCTTTAGAAACATTGAACAAATGGTATGATGAAGGACATATAATCACCTTTTTTACGTCAAGAACAGAAGAGCATCGCGAATACACTGAAATTTGGTTAAAAAAACATGGTTTTAAATATCATGGAATTCTGATGGGAAAACCTCGTGGAGGAAATTATCATTGGGTAGATAACCATTTAGTAAAAGCAACACGATACAATGGTAAATTTACAGATTTGATTGAAAAAAATGTTTCCATTCAAGTTTTTGATGATGGAAAACATTAAATCAAATCCATTATTATAACAACAAAGACTACAAAAAAATATGTCAAATATTACAGTTAAGACAATGGCTCAATATATGGCCGAAGGCAAACAACCAGAAGTTTTATTTTGGGTGGGATGTGCTGGAAGTTTTGATGATAGAGCAAAAAAAATAACACGAGCATTCGTAAAGATTTTAAATAATATCGGGGTAGAATTTGCAGTTTTAGGAACAGAAGAATCTTGTACAGGAGATCCTGCAAAAAGAGCTGGAAATGAATTTGTTTTTCAAATGCAAGCGATGATGAATATTGAAGTTCTGAATGCTTACGAAGTGAAAAAAATTGTAACAACTTGCCCGCACTGTTTCAATACTTTGAAAAATGAATACCCAAGTTTAGGAGGTGAATATGAGGTTTTACACCATTCTCAATATTTACAACAATTAATTAACGAAGGTAAATTGAAATTAGAAGGTTCAGAAACATTCAAAGGAAGACGCATTACTTTTCATGATCCTTGTTATTTAGGTCGTGGTAATAATGTTTACGAAGCTCCTCGAGAATTAATCGAAAAATTAGATGCCGAGTTGGTAGAAATGAAACGTTGTAAAACACGTGGATTATGTTGTGGAGCTGGAGGTTCGCAAATGTTCAAAGAACCAGAAAAAGGAAATATCGATATTAATATTGAGCGTACCGAAGAAGCACTAGAAAAAGAACCACATATTATAGCTACAGGTTGTCCTTTCTGTAATACAATGATGACAGATGGTGTGAAACATTTCGAGAAGGAATCTACAGTTCTGGTAAAAGATTTAGCAGAACTAATTATGGAAGCCAAAGATTTATAAATCTTACATCATTTAAAATAAAAAAACAAATCAACCATTTCAATATTGAAATGGTTGATTTGTTTTATAAAGTTTGATCTCAACATTTAATTTAAAAAATCTCTAATTAATTATTTCGTAACTTTGAAAAACAAATTATAAACAGAGAGAAAATGAATTTAGCAGACGATTCAAGAATTTGGATTTTTCAAGCCAATCGTAAATTCTCAATAGAAGAAAAACAAGCTATCACAGCAAAACTAAATAATTTTATTGCAGATTGGAATGCTCATGGAGCCGAACTTTTAGCAGATTTTGATTTACCATACGATCAATTTATTGTAGTTGGGGTAGACGAAAAACAAGCATCTGCAAGTGGTTGTTCAATTGATAAACTAACAAAAATTATTCGCGAAATAGATGCTGATTATTCATTTGATTTACTAAATAGAATGTTGGTATCATACGAAAATGAAAATGAAGTAATCATTGAAAAATTACCAATATTTAAACAAAAAGTAAAAGAAGGCGAAATCAAAAATGTAAAAGTTTTTAATAATGGAATTTCATTATTGAATGATTTTAAACAAAATTGGTTGTTACCATTAGAAGAAAGTTGGGCAAAAACGTTATTGAATTAATCTTTTTTAACTAAAAATAATATTTAGCCGAGTTCCTTAAGCTCGGCTTTATTTTTGTTAATATAAATTGAAAAAACACTATTTTTACGTAATAATAAATTGAAAAATACTATGAAAAACAAAGGATGTCTTATCGGAGGAGGTGCATTTATAGCTATTATTGTAATTATCGGCTTATGGCTAATGTCTGCTTATAATGGATTGGTGCCTATGCAAGAAAATGTTGCGGCTCAATGGTCGAATGTAGAAAATACCTACCAAAAACGTTCAGATTTAGTTAATCAGTTGGTTGGAACTGTAAAAGGAGCGGCTAACTACGAAAAAGAAACATTAACTGCTGTAATTGACGCACGTGCAAAAGCAACTTCTAATCAAATTAAAATTGATGATCCAAGTCAATTAACACAAGAAAATATTGCTAAATTTCAAGCAGCTCAGGATCAATTAGGATCTACATTAAGTCGTTTATTAGTTTCTGTAGAAAGATATCCAGAATTAAAAGCTGTAAATGGTTTTACAAACTTACAAGCTTCTATAGAAAGTATGGAACAGGAAGTTTTATTCGAAAGAAAAAAATATAACGAAGCAGCAAAACAATATAATACTAGTATCAGAAAATTTCCAACGAACATAATAGCTGGAGTTACAGGATTTACTCAAAAAGGATATTTCGAGGCTGCAGCTGGAACTGAAAATGCGCCTACTGTAGATTTTTCTAAATAATAAAAAATCATCATTATGGGAAAAAAGAAACATAAATTTCTTTCTTCAAAAGATGAAAAAAAAATAATCGAAGCGATTCAAAAAGCAGAGAAAAATACAAGTGGAGAAATTCGGATTCATATTGAGTTCGAATCTTCTCCAAATCATTTTGATAAAGCTTTGGAAGTTTTCGAACGATTAGAAATGCATAAAACCAAAGATAGAAATGGAGTTTTGTTCCATGTTTCTCCAGCAGATCACAATTTTACAATAATTGGAGATCAAGGAATAAATAATGTAACGCCAGATGATTTTTGGGACGATATAAAAGAAGATGTCGTTAAGCATTTCAAAAAAGAACATTATGTGAAAGGGCTTTGTGAAGGAATTAAGAAAACAGGCAAAGCGCTTAAAAAATATTTTCCTTATCAAGAGGATGATACAAATGAATTACCAGATGAAATTAGCTACAGTTAAATATTTTTTTCTAACTTTTTTTCTTTCCATTTTAACCGCTTTCGGGCAAACACCTGATGAATTGGTGAAGATGGAACATCCTCCAAAAAAATTAGTGCAAGATTATGCACACGTTTTTGATGCGATGCAACTAAATGAGTTAGAACAAAAATTAGTTGCTTATGACGATTCTACTTCTACCCAAATTTTGGTATTAACAGTAAAGTCTTTAGATGGCTATCCGTTAGAAACTTTTGCAAATGACATTGGTCAAAATTGGAAAGTTGGAACCAAAGGAAAAGATAATGGAGTAGTAATCGTATTAAGCGAACAAGATCGTAAAATTACGATCAGAACTGGTTATGGCGCTCAAATTTATTTACCACCAAGTATAAACAAATCTATTATAGATAATGTCATTATTCCATATTTCAAAGAAGGTGATTATGCTGGAGGAATAAATGCAGGAGTGACTTCTATTTTTCAAGCATTTGCTGGAAAGTATAAACAAGATAAACAAAAGTCTAATGAATCTGACATCGATTGGTTTGCACTAATTTTTGCAATTGGTTTCTTCATCTTTATTTTTATTATTATATCTAAAGGTAAAGGAGGAAACAATGGAGGAAATGGAGGCAGACGTAGAAGTTTTTTAGATGATCTTATCATCATGAACACAGGAAGTTCTGTTTTCGGTTCAGGAGGAAGCTCTTGGGGTGGATCTTCTGGCGGCGGAAGTGGCGGTTTTGGTGGTTTTGGAGGTGGAACCTTCGGAGGTGGAGGTGCTTCAGGAAGTTGGTAAAACATTCAAAATATTAGAATTAATCCGAACGAATCCGTTCGGATTTTTTTAGGACTAAACATTATTCGCTAAATTCGTTTTCTAAATCAGTTTATGGAACTTCTAAATCATATTTATACCAATCAACGTAGCAATACAAACAATACTTCTGATGCGAGATCTGAATATCAACGCGATTATGATCGTATTATTTTTTCGTCTGCGTTTCGTCGTTTACAAAATAAAACACAAGTTTTTCCTTTACCAGGAAGTGTTTTTGTCCATAATAGATTAACGCATTCGTTAGAAGTTTCTTCGGTTGGTCGTTCGATGGGACATTTGGTTGGTAAGTTTATTACTGAAAATTATCAATTGACAAATGAATCGAACGAATTTTATAATTACAGTATTCACGATGTAATTTCGGCAGCATGTTTATGTCACGATATCGGAAATCCAGCTTTTGGACATTCGGGCGAAGATGCAATTGCTTCTTATTTTGATCGTCACGAAGCAGATTTGAAACAATATTTTACAGAAGCAGAATGGGCCGATTTGATAAATTTTGAAGGAAATGCAAATTCAATTCGAATTTTAACACAACAACAAAATGGTAAATCGGAAGGAGGTTTACGTTTAACGTATTCTACTTTGGCAGCGATTGCGAAATATCCTTGCGAATCTATCGCAAAAGATAAAAGTCAGTTACATCGAAAAAAGTTTGGTTTTTTTCAGGCACAAAAAGATGCTTTCAAAACAATTGCAGAAAAAACAAATATGATTTTGGAAAATGATTCTCCAATTATTTACAAACGACATCCGTTTGTTTGGTTGGTCGAAGCAGCAGATGATATTTGTTATTCGATAATCGATGTAGAAGATTCTCAACGTTTAGGAATTATCGATCATGATAAATGCAGAAAATTATTCTTGAATTTAGTCGAATCTTTAGATACTTCTCAAATTGATAAAACAAAAACAACATTAAAATCGATTTCAGATAAAAATGATCGAATTGCTTATTTACGTGCAAAATCAATTAACTTATTAACACAGAAATCGGTTGAAGTTTATCAAAATAATTTTGAAGAAATTGTAAAAGGAGAATTCAAAACAGCATTGTTAGATGTCATTAAAAATGAAACGGAACAAGTAACAAAAAGAGTTTTAGACGAAATTCAGCGTTTTTCTATCGAAAATATTTATAACCATCGTTCTGTTATTGAAATAGAAAATGCAGGTTATAATGTAATGTCAGAATTACTTTCTCAATTTATTCCTCCTGTTTTGAAAGATGAAAAAGAACGAAAAAGCTTTGAGAAAAAAGCTTTGCGTTTGGTTCCTGCTCAATTTTTGTACGAAAAAGGAACAAAATATCAGAAAGTCATGGGGATTTTGGATTATGTTTCTGGAATGACAGATAATTATGCAACAGAATTATATCGTAAGATAAAAGGAATTGAAATTGGAATGACACTTTAATTCTTAACAAATTTTTCAACATATAATAAGCATTCATCTGAAATTATTATTATATTTTAATCAAAGAAAAAGTATGATAATCAAAATACTATAAAATGGAAAATATAATAATACGACAAGCAAGAAAAGAAGATTGTCCTCGAATTTTAGATTTAATACATGAATTAGCTTTATATGAAAACGCTCCAGAAGAAGTAACCGTAACTTTGGACGAAATGGAAGAATGTGGTTTTGGAGAAAAGCCAGTTTGGGGTTCTTTGGTTGCTGAAGTAAATGGAAATATAGAAGGTATTGCGTTGTATTATGACCGATATTCTACTTGGAAAGGTCGCAAACTATATTTGGAAGATTTAATCGTCACTGAAAAAATGCGTGGTTCTGGAATTGGAAAATTATTATTAGATGAATTAATTGTTTATGCCAAAAAACAGAATTATCACGGAATGGTTTGGCAAGTTTTAGATTGGAACGAACCAGCAATTAATTTTTATAAAAAATACCAAGCTGATTTTGATTCGGAATGGATAAATGTTTCTGTTAATTTTTAAAAATTCCAACTTTATATGTATTATTGCAGAAACCAAAAACGAATATGAAAAAAATATTTTTAGCATTATGTCTTTGTCTTTCTGTGAATTTATTAGCACAAGAAAAGAATTTTCCATCGATTACAAGTGGAGAAATGATTTTAAAGAATAATCAGAAAATTAAATTTAGTTCTTTAGAAGAAGAAGGAGATAAAATTTATTTTTTTAACCTAAATAGTCAACAAAGAGAACATGTATACAAAAGTTCAATTCTATCTATTGAAGGAATACAATTAATAGAACCAGATTTACAAACAAAACAGAATGTAGAAAAACAATCGGTTGTAGCACTTGAATATATCAATAGTAGAAATATTTTACAGCATAATAAAAAATTATCTAAAGGAGATTTAATTAATATTCTTTCACCGAATAATAGTGCA
Source organism: Empedobacter brevis (assembly GCF_965118635.1). Classification (GTDB taxonomy): domain Bacteria; phylum Bacteroidota; class Bacteroidia; order Flavobacteriales; family Weeksellaceae; genus Empedobacter; species Empedobacter brevis_A. The sequence continues at coordinate 363,637 of NZ_CBCPHV010000003.1, forward strand.
TTAAATCAATATAAAAGTGGAGTTTCTCAAAAGAATATAGGTACAGTTTTGATCATTGCCGGAGCAGGATTATTTGTAGGAAATGGAATAGCAAATATTTCAACATCTAATTCTGGAAATGAAAGAAAAAGTCCCACATTTTTATTTATTATAGGAGGAGGTTTGGCAGCTTCTGGCATTGTGTTGAAAATTACAGGCGCTAATTCAATTAAAAAATCAGTTGAAACCTATAACAAACAAAGTTTAGCTTATAATGATAAATCAAATTTAGATTTTAAATTTCTCGTTTCTAATAATGGAGCAGGATTAAGATTAAATTTTTAAAAATAAAAAAAACTCAAACCATTTGGTTTGAGTTTTTTGTTTCATATTATTTCATAAAACCTTCGTACCATTTCCATAAAATAATTCCTGTACACACCGAAACATTTAACGAATGTTTTGTTCCAGATTGAGGAATTTCAATACAAGTATCACATTGATCAATGATAGATTGTTGTACGCCATCCACTTCATTTCCCATTACAATTGCATATTTCTGAGATTGATCCACTTCAAATTCATTCAACAAAACAGAACCTTCTGTTTGTTCAATTGTTACAATTTGGTAACCATCTTCTTTTAGTTTTGCAACCAATTCATTCGAATCTTTTACATATTCCCAATCTACAGAATTTTCTGCTCCAATTGCAGTTTTATGAATTTCTTTATGTGGCGGAGTTGCCGTGATTCCACACAAATATATTTTATCAATTAAAAAAGCATCCGAAGTTCTAAAAACAGCACCAACATTGTGCATACTTCTTACATTATCCAACACCACAACAATAGGATGTTTTTCAATAGCTTTATATTCTTCCGCAGAAACGCGACCTAATTCGTCTAATTTTAGTTTTCTCATCACTTCGTTTTTAACTAACTTAGCTGTTCAAAATTTATAATAATTTGACAAAAGTAGTAAAGAATAAGGAAACTCCTCTAATGAAACAATATAACACGATAAAGGCGAAATATCCTGATGCGATGTTGTTGTTTCGTGTAGGAGATTTTTACGAAACATTTGGAGAAGATGCAGTGCGAGCTTCTCGCATTTTAGATATAGTTTTAACAAAACGTGCCAATGGATCTGATAATAGTGCTTTGGCTGGTTTTCCTCATCATAGTTTGAATACATATTTACCAAAATTGGTGAAAGCTGGTTTGCGTGTCGCAATTTGCGATCAACTAGAAGATCCAAAAATGGTAAAAGGAATCGTAAAACGTGGTGTAACAGAATTGGTAACGCCAGGAGTTGCTTTGCAAGATGAGGTTTTATCTTCGAAATCGAATAACTTTTTAATGGCCGTTCATCAAGGAGATAAAGCTTTCGGAATTGCTTTGTTAGATGTTTCTACAGGAGAATTTTTGGTTTCGGAAGGACAAGAAGATCAAGTTGCGAAAATCATTCAATCTTTCCGACCAAGCGAAGTTATTTACCAAAAAAGAGTAAAATATAATTTTTCTGATGTCAAAAGTAAATTTTTGTTGGATGATTGGGCTTTTCAGTATGATTTTGCTGTTGATAAATTAACCAATCTTTTCAAAACAAAAAATTTAAAAGGTTTTGGAATCGAAGATTTAAAAGATGGAATTATTTCAGCTGGAGCAATTTTGGCTTATTTAGATGATACACATCATTTTGAAATTCAACATATCACATCAATTCAACGTCTTAATCAAGATAGTTTTGTTTGGATGGATCCATTTACAATTCGTAATCTCGAGTTGGTTTATTCTCCACATCCAAAAGGTGTTACGTTATTAAATATTTTAGATGATACCAAAACTCCAATGGGCGCTCGTTTGCTAAGTCGTTGGATGGTAATGGTATTGAAAGATTTAAAATCAATTCAACGTCGTCAAAATATTGTAGAATATTTCTACAAATTCGGAGATTTACGTTACGATTTAAGGGAAAAATTAGGTCAATTAACCGATTTAGAACGTTTAGCAGCAAAAGTTTCAACTGGAAAAATTACACCTCGCCAATTGCAACAATTGGCACAAAGTTTAAAAATTTCGGAAGAAATAAAAAGTGTTGCGGAACAATCAAATATAAAAGAAGTCTCTGATTTATTCTCACGAATTGAACCAATTGAGGATTTAACTCAAAAGATTTTTGATACACTTTCTGATGAACCACCTCATCAAATTGTAAAAGGAAATGTGATAAGAGAAGGTATTTCTGAAGAATTAGATCGTTTGAGAAAAATTCAGTTTTCAGGAAAAGATTTCTTGGACCAAATGTGTCAAAGAGAAACCGAACGAACTGGAATTTCGTCATTAAAAATTGCATTCAATAACGTATTTGGATATTACATAGAAGTTCGAAATACGCACAAAGACAAAGTGCCAGAAGAATGGATTCGTAAGCAAACATTGGTAAATGCTGAACGTTATATTACTGAAGAATTAAAAGAATACGAAACACAAATTCTTGGTGCAGAAGAAAAAATTCTTGCGATAGAAAATCAATTATTTATTGAATTATTACAAGAAATTATTACTAAACTTCTACCAATTCAACAAACCGCAAAAGCAGTTGCATTTTTAGATGTTTTATCAACTTTTGCAGAAATAGCTGATAAAAATAATTATACAAAACCTTCTCTTAACGATAGTTTTGAAATAAATATAAAAGAAGGTCGACATGCTGTGATTGAGCAACAATTGCCAATCGGAGAAGAATATGTTTCGAATAATGTCGAGCTAAATGCTGATCATCAACAAATCATTATGATTACTGGACCAAATATGTCTGGTAAATCGGCGCTTTTACGTCAAACAGCTTTGATTGTTTTAATGGCGCAAATGGGAAGTTTTGTTCCTGCAGAAACTGTCGAATTAGGAATTGTTGATAAAGTTTTTACTCGAGTTGGAGCTTCTGATAATATTTCTTCAGGAGAATCTACTTTTATGGTTGAGATGAATGAAACGGCAAGTATTTTAAATAATATTTCGGAACGAAGTTTGATTTTATTGGATGAAATTGGTCGAGGTACTTCGACATATGATGGAATTTCAATTGCATGGGCAATAGCAGAATTTTTGCATCAAAGTGCTTTGAAACCAAAAACATTGTTCGCTACACATTATCATGAATTGAATGAAATGTCAAAATCGATGGAACGTATCAAAAACTTTAATGTAAGTATTAAAGAAACAAAGGATACTATTTTATTTTTGAGAAAATTAGTTCCTGGTGGAAGTGAACATAGTTTTGGTATACATGTTGCAAAAATGGCAGGGATGCCGAAACGTGTTGTTGATAGAGCAAATGATGTGTTGAAAGTTTTAGAAGCATCGAAAACTGACGAAGGAATTTCGAATAAAACAGAAAAAATCACACAAGATAATATGCAATTAAGTTTCTTTCAGTTAGATGATCCTATTTTAGAATCGATTCGAGAAGAAATTATGAATACGGATATAAATACTTTAACACCTGTTGAAGCATTAATGAAATTGAATGAAATTAGAAAGAAGCTTGGTAAATAAACTTAAAATATGAAAAAAATAATTTTAACCGTAGCAGGAGCTTTAGTATTGGCTTCTTGTGCTACAAACCCTGTTACAGGACGTAAATCTTTGTCATTAGTTTCTAATGCAGATTTATTTCCGGCAGCTTACAATCAATATTCTCAAGTTTTAAAACAAGGGAAAGTAATAACAGGTACAGCTGATGCTAGAATGGTGCAAACGGTTGGAGAACGTTTAAAGTATGCTGCTGAAAAATATTATCAGGAAAAAGGAATATCATCTCAATTACAAGGTTATCAATGGCAGTTTACATTATTACAATCAAATGAAGTAAATGCATGGTGTATGCCAGGAGGAAAGGTAGCAGTTTATTCAGGGATTTTACCAATAACTAAAGATGCAACTGGTTTAGCTGTTGTTTTAGGTCACGAAATTGGTCATGCTTTAGCAGGTCATAGTGCAGAACAAGCTTCTCAACAAATGGCAGCTCAAGGTTTAGGACAAATCGTTGGAGGATCTATCGGAAATGCAGAATATGCAAAAGTTTTTGAACAATTGTATCCTGTAGGAGCACAAGTTGGTTTATTAAACTATTCTCGTAAAATGGAATTAGATGCAGATGTAACAGGTTTATATTTGATGGCAATGGCAGGATATGATCCTTCTCAAGCTATTCCTTTCTGGGAAAGAATGGCAGCTAAAAGCGGTTCAGCAAATGTTTCAGAGTTTTTAAGTACTCACCCTTCAGATGCTACACGTATCATGAAAATAAAAGAAGCTTTACCAACAGCTTTGGCATATTATAAAGCGAGCCCTTACAAAGGAAAATAATAAATAAATCATAATTGATTAAAATAAAAACGAGCTGATTTAATAAATCCGCTTGTTTTTTTATATCTTGTATACTCAAAACCACAAAATATTTTATAAATGATTAATGATTTTAGAATTCAATCTTTTTCTGAATATAAAAAAGAGTATAAAAAGAGTGTAAAAGATCCAGAAAAATTTTGGGATAAGATTGCTGAAAACTTTGTTTGGCATCAAAAATGGGAAAAAACGCTTGAGTACGATTTCGAAAATGCAGATTTCAAATGGTTTCAAGGCGGAAAATTAAATATTACTGAAAATGTTTTAGATCGTCATTTAGAAAAAAATGGAAATAAAACAGCTCTAATTTGGGAACCAAATAATCCGCTAGAAGAAACTAGAATTATTACTTATCGACAATTACATTCAAAAGTTTGTCAATTTGCGAATGTTTTAAAAAATAATGGAATCCAAAAAGGAGATCGTGTGTGTATCTACATGCCAATGATTCCTGAATTGGCAATTGCTTTATTAGCTTGTGCAAGAGTAGGAGCAGTGCATTCAATTGTTTTTGCAGGTTTTTCTTCCTCAGCAATAGCTTCTCGTATCAATGATTCTCAATGTAAAATTTTGATAACAGCAAACGAAGTTTACCGTGGAACAAAATCGATTAATTTAAAAGCAATTTGTGACGAAGCCTTAAAAGATTGTCCATCTGTGCAAACTTGTATAGTTTATCGTCGAGCTATAGAACCTACTTCTATGGTTGGTGGAAGAGATAAATTTTGGATTGATGAAATGCATAAAGTAGATGACAATTGTCCTGCCGAAATTATGGACGCAGAGGATCCTTTATTTATTTTATATACATCTGGTTCTACAGGAAAGCCAAAAGGAATGGTGCATACATGTGGCGGTTATATGGTAGAAACGGCATATTCATTCGATAATATTTTCCAGATGGATCAAAATGATATTTATTGGTGCACAGCAGATATCGGTTGGATTACAGGACATAGCTATATTATTTATGGACCTTTGGCTTGCGGAGCAACTTCTGTAATGTTCGAAGGAATTCCAAGCTTCCCAGACTTTGGACGTTTTTGGGAAATTGTAGAAAAATTAAAAGTTACTCATTTCTATACAGCTCCAACAGCTGTTCGTTCATTAGCACGAGAATCTCTAGATTATGTCGAAAAATATGATTTATCTAGTCTTAAAGTTTTAGGTTCTGTAGGAGAACCAATCAACGAAGAAGCATGGCACTGGTTAAATGATTATATAGGAAAAGGTAATTGCCCAATTGTTGATACTTGGTGGCAAACAGAAACAGGTTCTATAATGATTTCGCCATTAGCAGGAATTACGCCGCTTCGTCCAACGTTTGCAACTTTACCTTTACCAGGTATTCAGCCTGTTTTAATGGATGATAACGGACAAGAAGTAGAAACAATAAACGAAAAAGCAGAAGGACGTTTGGCGATCAAATTTCCTTGGCCTTCTATGGCAAGAACGATTTATGGTGATCATAAACGTTACATAGAAACCTATTTTTCTACTTTTCCAGGTTATTATTTTACAGGAGATGGAGCATATCGTGATGCGATGGATAATTACAGAATTACAGGTCGAGTAGATGATGTTGTAATCGTTTCTGGACATAATTTGGGAACAGCACCAGTTGAAAATGCAATTAATCAAAATGAAGCTGTTGCAGAAAGTGCTGTAGTTGGTTTTCCTCATGATATAAAAGGAAATGCATTATATGCTTATGTAATTTTGCAAGATGGAATAGAAGGTTCAAAAGAATTAGAAGATATAATTAAAAATGAAGTTTCTAAATTAATCGGTCCAATTGCAAAACCAGATAAAATACATTTTGTACCTGGATTACCAAAAACACGAAGCGGAAAAATTATGCGTAGAATTTTAAGAAAAATTGCAAGCGATGAAACGGATTTTGGAGATACATCAACATTGTTAGATCCAGAAATTGTAACAATCATTCAAAACGGAAAAATATAGGATCTTTTTTCCAAAAAAATATAGATTAATTCGTATTGAAATTCGTTTTTATAGCCGATATTCAATACGAATTTTTTATTTTTGTAGACTTTTTTAAAGGTATGATAAATATTTCACCAATATTAGAATCTTATTTGGATCATCACGCAGATCAAGAACCAGAAATCTTGAGCCGTTTACGTGTTGAAACGTATCAATGTACAACGCAGCCGCACATGATTTCGGGCGAATATCAAGGTCGTTTGTTAAGTATTTTATCAAAGATTTTAGCTCCGAAAAAGATTTTAGAATTAGGCACTTTTACAGGTTATGCAACATTGTGTTTAGCAGAAGGTTTAACTGCTGATGGAAAAATCATAACAATGGATAAAAATGATGAGTTAGAATATCTTTGCAGAAAATATTTTGATGAATCAGAATTTGCTTCAAAAATTGATTTCAGAATAAAAGATGCACGAGAAGAGTTGAATACAATTGAAAAAGATTCTGTAGATTTAGCTTTTATTGATGCTGATAAAGAGAGTTATCCTTATTATTTCGAGAAGGTTTTAGAACTTCTTCGTCCTGGTGGAACTATGTTGGTTGACAATGTATTGTGGTACGGAAAAGTGATGATGGAAGAAGAAGATAAAAAAGATCCTTCGACAAAAATTTTGAAAGAATTTAATGAAATGGTAACAAAAGACGAACGTGTTGAGTCGATTATTTTACCAATTCGTGATGGAATTACATTAATTCGAAAAAAATAATGAAGTACGCCATTTGTCAAGTAAGTGTTGCGCCATTGCGTTCCGAAGCAAGAGATTCATCAGAAATGGTGAGTCAAGTTTTATTTGGAGAAAAATTAATTATTTTAGAAGAATTAGAAAAATGGTCAAAAGTTCAATTGACTTTTGATGGTTACGAAGGTTGGCTTGATCCGAAACAAATCGTAGAAATTTCTGAAGAAGAATTTAATCAAGATTTGATAGAGAAATTCGCTATAAATCCTTACAATCATGCAATGGAAAATGGCTTGCCAATGACTTTAACAATTGGAGCTGAATTGAGCAGATTGTATGAAAGTAAAATCAAAATTGGTTCAAAATGTTTTGAATATTTTGGTGTATATACTTCTGGCAAAAAATCGAAAGATCAATTAGTCGAAATTGCAAAAGCTTACCTAAATGTTCCTTATTTATGGGGCGGAAAATCTTCATTTGGAATTGATTGTTCTGGATTAACGCAACAAGTTTACAAGATAGGAGGTTATAAAATTCCAAGAGATGCTTATCAGCAAGCAGAAATGGGAGATGTTTTGAGCTTTTTAGAAGAAGCAGATCCTGGAGATTTAGCCTTTTTTGATAATGCAGAAGGGCGAATAATTCATGTTGGAATTATGTGCGGTAATGGAAAAGTTTTACATGCACACGGAAAAGTTCGCATTGATCCTATAGATACGAATGGAATTTTCAATACAGATTCTCAAAAATATTCGCACAAACTGCGATGCATTCGTAAGATTATTTAAATCTTTTTACTTTTTACTAAGCTAGTAAATTATTAATAAACGCAACTGTTTTGTCTAAAGTAGGAATTCGATTTTCTTTGTAAGGTGTATGTTTCGCATCAGGAACAAGATAACTTTCTTTTGTACCTTTTACATTATTGATAATTCCATTTACTTGCTCAATCGTTCCAAATTCATCATCAATTCCTTGAATGACCAAAGTCGGACATTCTATATTTTTTAGTTCTTTTCGAATATCAAAATCAATAAAGTCTGGACGTAACCAAGTTTTTGTCCACATTTCAAAAACCTTTTCGGTATTATCACCATGATATTTTGTTAATCGTTCTTTTAGATTTGTATCGCGATAAGCAACAACAGCATCTTTAATTCCGTTTAATGTAGCTTCTTCTACAATAATATGCGAACCAACGACAATAATTCCTGTCAGATTTTGATGATATTTCGAAGCATAGAGTAAAGCAATTGTTCCGCCATCGCTATGTCCAAATAAAATAATTTCTTTGAAATTGAAATGTCGAACCAAATCATTCAAAAAATCAGCTTCATCGTGCATATACGTTAATTCGCGACGATCAATTGTAAAAGGAGATGATTTTCCATAACCTTTTCTATCGTAAATAAATAAATTACAATCTGTTTTTTCAGCAACTTCTTTTGGGAAATCTCGCCAAAGTTGAGTACAACCTAATGAATCGTGCAAGAAAATAAGTGTTGGTCTTTCAGGATTTATTTCATGATGATAATAATGAATATTAGCATTACTAATTTCTAAACTCTTTTCTATTTCCATTTTACGTACTGATTTTTTCGAAAGCTAAAGATAACAAAAATGCCTCGATATTATTCATTCGAGGCATTTGTATTGTTAATGTTTTAGAATTATTTTTTGATAAAATCTGTAATAATTTCTAACGTTTTTGCTTTTGCAGTTTCCAAATCGTCGTTCAATAAAATGACATCAAATTCTTTGGCTTTTTCCATTTCAATTCCGGCTTTGTCCAAACGTTGTTTCAATTTATCTTCGCTTTCTGTATTACGAGAAATCAAACGTTGTTTCAGAATTTCCAATGAAGGTGGATTCACAAAAACCGTTAAACATTCATCTCCGTACAATTTTTTGATATTTAATGCACCAATAACATCAATGTCAAAAATCACAGAATTTCCTTCTGATGTAATACGATCAACTTCAGATTTTAAAGTTCCATAAAAATTATCGCGGTAAACTTCTTCGTATTCTACAAATTCGTCTTTTGCAATTTTTGTCTTAAATTCTTCTGTTGTTAAGAAATAATAGTCTTCTCCGTGAGCTTCACCTTCGCGTTTATCTCTAGTTGTACAAGAAATAGAAAATTTGATATTTTCTAATTGCTCTAAAGCGTAGCGAACCAAAGTTGTTTTCCCTGCACCAGATGGAGCTGAAAAGACAATTAATTTTCCTTTTTTCATTATAAAATGTTTAGCGATTGTTCTTTAATTTTTTCTAATTCATCTTTCATCTGAACAACAATTTTTTGCATTTCAGAATGATTTGATTTAGAACCTAATGTATTGATTTCTCGACCAATTTCTTGTGAAATAAAGCCTAATTTTTTTCCGTTTGATTGATTTCCTGCTAATTCTTTCAAGAAATATTCGCAATGATTTTTTAAACGAACTTTTTCTTCAGTAATATCTAATTTTTCGACATAAAAAATTAATTCTTGTTCAAATCGGTTTTGATCAATATCAACTTTTACTTCTTCCAAACGTTTATTGAAACGTTCTTTTATAGTTTCAATTCGTTCTTTTTCAAAAGGAACAACTTGTGTTAAAAGCTCAAGAATATTATTCAAATTTAAAGTCAAATATTTTTCAAGAACTTTTCCTTCGTCTAATCTGAATTGGTTCAAAGCATCAATTGCTTCAATAATTGTGGCACGAATTTGATTCCATTCGTCTTCACCCAAATCATCTTGTGTATATGAAATAACGTCTGGAAGGCGCATTACCACAGGTAACAATTCTCCATCAGTCACATTTGGTGTGATTGATTTGAATTCTTCCATATAACTTTTGATTAATTCAGCATTTATATTTTGATTTCTTGCAGCAGGATTTAACTCTACCAACATCGAAAAATCAACTTTTCCACGTTGAACTTTTTCTGAAATAAGGTTTCTGATTTCTAATTCTTTTTCACGATAAAAAGAAGGAATTCGAGTATTCAAATCCAATGTTTTACTGTTTAAAGAACGGATTTCTATCGTTACTTTTTTCTCAGGTAATTCCAATACGGCTTTACCGTAACCTGTCATAGATGCTATCATAATTGTAAAATTATGCGAGCAAAATTACAATAAATTAACGTAATGCGAAGTGAATTATCAGCTTTAATCATTTTAAAGTTTAACATTTCGCTAAAATTTTGATGAACTTAAAACATTTATCTTTAACAAAATTCAAACAATAATTATACTTACACTATGACAAATCAAGAATTGTATAAAGGAATCGCAGAAGATGGATTGAGTTTGCCATCTACAATGGGAATTTTTCCTTCATCAAAAGATTTTGTATTTACGAAAGAATCAATTGAAAATAGTTTAAAATCAACGAATTATTTCAAATTATTAAATTTTGAAGCTATTGAAATTGATAAGGATGAAAACGGAGCAGTAAAGCAAGAATATCAACTTTTGGTTTCGTATTTAGAAGAAGAGTTTGAAATCAATTTATATGTAGTAGATGCAAGAAGTAACGATTATTCTGAATATGGTTTTGGAAACTTGATTTCTGAAGAAGAAATGGAAATTGCAGGACAACAAGATTTTTATTTAGAATCTGCAATGTATTTTGGAAACGACGCTTTGGATAGTTTTCATTTGCAATTGAAAGTGATGCAGGCAATTGTTGAAAATCCTTCTATTGTTGTAGATTTTATGGCTTATCGATTATTATCTGGTAAATGGGCAAAAGTTACTGCAGAGTCGGAGATCCCGCCTTCACCTTCTTATTTGTATGTGATTCATGGTGTTTATGATGAAGATGAAAATGGCGAACGTGTTTATTGGATGCACACGCATGGTTTGCATCGTTGTGGTTCTGTAGAATTGGAAATGTTGAATATTAGAGATGGAGTAGATCAGATGAATTCGGCATTGGATATGATTGTGAATGTATTTATAAAACCAGATTTTCGTTCACCAGAAAATGAAGAATTTAATATTGGTTATGATGGATTAGATATTACATTCTGTTGGAAACGTTGGGAAGATGTCGTAAAAGATTATCCAGCTACAATTCCAGGAGGTTACAATGAACGTCAACCAGAAAATGAGAATTACGATCCATGTGGAGTTTTATTAGCGGTGCAAGAAGGACATACATTAACACCAGAAGTATATGCATCGACAATCGCAGATAATCCAATCTTCTTTATTAGTGATCAAGAAACGGAACGAATGTCAGCTTTGGCATATCAACGTTTTGAATCGTATAAAAAAGCTTTTCAAACTTATTTTGATCCAGAAGCTGATGAAGAAAATTATTACAGATTCATAATCAAATTAGGATTTGATGTTGATCATGATATGAATAAAGAACACATTTGGTTTGATGTATATGGAATCAATGAAAACAACGAAATTCTTGGTGTTTGCTTGAATCGTCCTTATGCTGTAGAAGGTTTAAATGAAGGAGATGAAGGTCTTTATCCGCAAGAAATGATTACCGATTGGATGATTTACACGCCGACAAACACCATCACTCCTGATAATATTTATACTATTGATTAATCAACGTTCCATTCTTCCAAACATGTGTTGGTTGTAATTGTCCCTGATAATAGATAATATTACGATAATCGAAGGTAGAGAAGCTGATAAAATCGGCTTTTTTACCTTTTTCTATTGTTCCTCGATCAGTTAAATCTAATGCTTTTGCAGCACGAAAAGTAATTGCGGCTAAAACTTCTGCCATTGATAATTTTTCGAAAGTAGCTAAAACAGAAGCTTGTGTTAGTAAATTTCCCATTGGCGCAGAACCAGGATTCCAATCCGAAGCAATAGAAACACAACAATCTGCATCTAATAATTTTCTAGCCGGCGCATATTGCATTCCTAAACCGATTGAAGCTCCAGGTAAAACTGTTGCCACAACATCAGAATTAGAAAGGTTTTTAATTTCTTCTTCTCCAGAAAATTCTAAATGATCTGCACTTAACGCATGATGTTTTGTTGCTAAATAACTTCCGCCAGCTGTAAATTGATCAGCGTGAATTGTGATATTAAATCCGTGTTTTTTTGCTTCATTCAAGAAATAATCTCCATCTTCTACTGAAAAAGCAGATTGTTCTACAAAAATATCTACGCGATTTGCTAATTTATCTGATTTTAGTTTTGGAAAGACTTCTTTCACCAAAAGTTCTAAATATTCTCTATTCGTTCCTTCGAAATCTTTTGGTTTCATATGAGCGCCCAAAAAAGTTGGAATTAAATCAATTTCACTTTCTTGGTTTGCCATATTTATGGCTTCTAACATTTTAATTTCGCCTTCAACTGAAAGTGCATAACCAGATTTTACTTCAGCAGTTGTAATTCCTTGTTTTGTTAACTGTGCAATATGTTTTAGCGTAATATCTTTCAGTTCATCAGCTGTTTTCTTGCGTGTTTCTGTTACTGTAGACCAAATACCACCGCCATTTTCAGCAATTTCTAAATAGGTTTTTCCGTCCAAACGCATGGCAAAATCTTTGGCACGATTTCCTCCAAAACAAACATGTGTATGCGAATCTACAAATCCAGGAAGAAGAATTTGTTCGGTTTCTATTTGTTCAATTTCAATGTTTGGATGTTGTTGAGAAAGCGTTTCAAAATTTCCTACTTCTACAATAATTTCATCATCAACAATAATTCCGCCATCTTGAAGAATTTCGACTTGATTTTCGTGAATTGCACCTTTTAATGGTAAATTGGCAAGTGTTATAATTTGTTTGAAAGGACCGATTAATTTCATTTTTGTTGTTTTATAACACAAGTTTACGAAATTTAAGGGAGATTTTATTCGAATTTCGAAACTCGTTTACGAACTTCGAAGTTTTTTATTTTTTCTTCAGATAAGTTGGATTGTTAGGATATTTGATGACTTTGATTAAGGTAACAATTGTAATAATAAGAAAGATGAATATAACGATAGCACTAAGAATGATTCGGTTATTTTGCTCTTTATTGAAACCTATATAAAGCTCGAAAGCAGCCCAAACAATGATTAAAATTTGTGGTAGTAGTGCGCCGAAAATATTTTTTGTCATTTTTATTCTTCTATTGAGTTGTAAAAATAATAAAAATAAAAACCTGCTTGTTAAAAGCAGGTTGAAAAAATTATTGAGTGACTAATTTTGTTTCATTAAGAATTGGCTCTTCTTTTAGAATATTCATTGCCATTTCTACAGTGTCTTGTTTTTCTTCAAAAATTGGAGCTTCTTGTATAAAAGCTGTTGCTGGAGCTTCTTCAACTTTTGGTGGTTTGTTATCAAATTTGTAATTAAATCCGATTCCAAGAGTTTGTTTTATTTGTGTTTTTTTAATTTGATCTTCATCATATAATAAATTCACACTTACTTGTGCAGAAACAAATTTGTTTACTTTCATATCCAAAATTCCTTGATAAGCAATATCTACATTACCAAATTTTTTCAAATAATCAGCATAAAGACCTAAGCGGTTATCATAAGTAATTCCGTCCATTATTTTTAATTTGTAACGAGCACCTAAATATGCACCAAATTCAAATAGAGTATTATCTCCGTCATTTTTTAAACCAAAGTTTCCTTTTTTCTGTAAATCTTTGTCTAAAACAAATGTCATTCTTGGAGTGAATGGATGGATATTAACTTGAAAATTTTCGTTTGGTTTGTAGTCAACACCTAATCCTAAACTTAAATAACCAGGAGCCATTAAGTTCGAAATTTTTGTTTTTGGTTCAGTTCCGTAATCATAACCTTCTGAAAACTGTGTACGAAAATTCATAGATGCAGCTAAATACCAATTGTTTCCAATGTTGTATCCATACGAAGAAGTAAGGTCGATGATGTCATTTGTTTTACGAGAACTTTCTCCTTTATTGTTTTGTAGACCATAACCCAAAATGATATGGTTATCCCAAATATGTCTATCTTTTGTAAGGTTAAATTCGTAATCAAGATTTCCATTTAATGCAAATGAGTTAACACCTCCTGCAACCCAATTACTGAATGCACTTTGCGAAAATAAAAGTGAATTATTTCCAGAAACGAACCAACCAGGTTGGCGACCATCAAATTTTTGATCTTTTAAATAACGCTTGCTATCAGTGGCAACATTGCCGTCTTTCACAGTTTGCGCATAAATTGTTGTAGCACTTCCTAAAATTGCTAATGTAAATAAAAATTTTTTCATAAAATATGGTTGATATTTATCAATTTATTCCAAAAATATGGATTCTGATTTAATATATGTAGATTTTTCGTCGATTGTATTTTTATCAAAAACCTGATCGTAATTTTGTTTATTTATTTTTACAACTGGTAATTTGATAGGAAACTTGCCAGAAGTATCAAAATAAGGTAGAATTTCTTTTCTTCGAGATTTCTTCTTTTCTTTTTTCTTGGTACTATCTATTTTATAAGTCAACCCAATCCCAAGAGCTTGTTTGAATTGGGTTTGTTTAATTTGATCATCATCATAAATCAAATTAAGCGTTAATTGAGTAGACATAAAATTATTAATTTTCATATCTAGTAGACCTGCGTATACAATATCTAGATTATAAAATTTGTTCGAATAATTAGAGAAAATTCCAATGTTATTATCGTAGGTTACATTTTCAAAAAGTTTGACTTTGTAACGTCCACCCAAATAAGCACCAACTTCAAAAAGAAAAGTATCTCCATCATTTACTAAACCATAATTCCCTTTTTTTTGTAAATCTTTATCGGCAACAATTGTTGTTCGAGAAGTTAAAGGTTGAAAAGTAACAGAGAAATTAGAATTAGGAGTGTAGTTAGCACCAACCCCTATCGTTACATATGCAGGAGCAAATAGATTGGATAATTTCTTTTTTGGTGTTGCTGCATAATCATATCCAGCAGAAAATTGAGAACGTATATTTAATGATGAGGTTAAATACCATTTTTCTTTAATTAAATATCCGTATGAAGTTGTTACGTTAATATTATCAGCTGTTTTACGTGTTCCGTTGGTTTTATTGTCTAAAAAACCATATTCAAAAATAAAACGATTGTCCCAAAAATGCTTATTTTTTCGGAAGTTGAATTCATAATCTGTTTTTGCATTTAGAGAAACAGAATTTTCTCCTCCTGCCATCCAATTGGAAAATGTATTTTGATTGACAGTCAAAACATTTGCACCATAAATTTCCCAACCAGATTTTCGTCCAGTTGTATCAACTTTAGATTTTAAATATTTTCGCCCATCAATAATTAGATTTCCACTTGTATCTAAAAACTGAGCAGAACTAAAAAGTGATAGGACTAAAAAAATAAGTGAGAAAATTAGTCTCATTCTAAAAAAAATATCTTTGTCTAAAATTGAAAATTCCAAACAAAGATATTTAATTTATTTGTTAAGGATAAAACCCTTTCTTAATTATTTTCCCAACCTTTTAGCCATTTTACCATAACATCTATCCAATCTTGTCGATCATTTAAACAAGGAATATACGTAAATTGTTCTCCTCCAGCTTTTAAGAATTCTTCTCGACCTTCTATTGAGATCTCTTCTAAAGTTTCTAAACAATCAGAAACAAAGGCAGGTGTACAAATTGCTAAGTTTTTAACTCCTTGCGAAGGAAACTCTTCTAACATATGGTCTGTATACGGTTTAATCCATGGATCTCGACCTAAACGTGACTGAAAAGAAGTCGTATATTTATCTTCTGGTAATTGTAAATATTCAGTTACCAAACGTGTTGTTTCAAAACATTGGTTTCGATACGTTTCAATTGGTAATTTGCTTATTTTAGCTGCTTTCAAAGCTTTATTATCATGGCGTTCTGGTATTCCATGGTAAGAAAATAATAATTTATCAAAATTAGCAGGTAATTTCTCTTTAATAGATTCTGCTAAAACTTTAATATAATCAGGATGATTGTAGAAAGCTTTCAAGAAATTAATCTTAGTATCTTTATAAGTTTTTTTCTGAATTTCAAGAACTTTATCTGCAACAGTTTCTGTAGAAGACATTGTGTACTGAGGATATAAAGGAACAACCAAAATATCACGAACACCTTTTTCATGAAGCTCGCGCATACCAGCTTCTATCGAAGGATTTTTGTAGCGCATTGCCAAAACAACTGGAATATCCATTTGTTTTTGTACCATATCTCTCAAAATTTTAGAAAATACAATTAATGGTGATCCATCTTTTGTCCAAATTTTTCGATAAGCTTCTGCAGATTTTTCTGGTCTTTTTGGTAAAATAAATAATTCAACGATAGTTTTACGAATAATCCAAGGAGAATCCAAAACTTTCTTATCCATTAAAAATTCGCGTAAATAAGTTCTTACGTCTTCAACTTTGGTAGAATCGGGCGAACCTAAATTCACTAATAATATTCCTTTGCTCATAATTCTTTTTATCTAAAAAAATATTGCGTTCTTTGTAAGTGTAAAAGTACGGAGGATAATTTAAATTGTCCTTCGTAATATTATCATTATAATTTATATCATCATTTTATGTCAGATTTATTGAATCCTGATAAAGAATTTTATCCAGATGACGATCTAAATCACGAAAATACTGTTCGTCCGCAAAGTTTTGATGATTTTGCTGGACAAGCTCATATTCTCGAGAATTTAGAAGTTTTCGTAAAAGCGTCTAAACTTCGTGGTGAAGCTTTGGATCACGTTTTGTTGCACGGACCTCCAGGTTTAGGAAAAACAACATTGGCAAATATTATTGCGAATGAATTAGGTGTTGGAATAAAAATTACTTCTGGACCAGTTCTCGATAAACCAAGTGATTTGGCAGGTTTGTTGACAAATTTAGAAGAAAATGATGTACTTTTTATTGATGAAATACATCGTATGTCTCCTGTTATCGAAGAATATTTATATTCCGCAATGGAAGATTTTAAGATTGATATCATGATAGAATCTGGACCAAACGCTCGTTCAGTTCAAATTGGTTTAAATCCTTTTACATTAATTGGTGCGACAACACGTTCTGGTTTATTAACTGCACCATTACGCGCACGTTTTGGAATTAATTTCCGTTTTGAATATTATAATGTCGAATTGTTGAGTTCTATTGTAGAACGATCTTCTCGTATTTTAGATACTCCGATTGACGAAAGAGCTTCAATAGAAATTGCAGGTCGTAGTCGTGGAACACCTCGTATTGCAAATGCATTATTGAGAAGAACACGAGATTTTGCACAAATAAAAGGAAATGGAAAAATTGATTTATCAATTGCAGAATTTTCTCTAAAAGCCTTGAAAGTTGATGATAATGGTTTAGACGAAATGGATAATAGAATTTTATCAACGATTATCGAAAAATTCAAAGGTGGACCAGTTGGAATTACAACTTTAGCAACAGCAGTTGGTGAAAATGGCGGAACGTTAGAAGAAGTTTATGAACCATATCTTATTCAAGAAGGTTATTTAATGCGTACAGCTCGTGGACGTATTGCAACAGAAAAAGCTTATCAACATATCGGTGTAAAATATCGCGGAGAAAATTCTCCCCAAACAGATTTGTTTGATTTGTAAATATATCTTCTGTTTTTATAAAAAAAACGAGTAAATATTATTCTCAATCTATTCTTTGTCAAAAAAATATCTGAAAATCGTTAATTTTTAGCAATAAATGCTCCTTCAGACAGAAGAACATATCAAAATAAAATGGTCCCAATGCATCAAAGAAAAAGCTGAAGCATTGGGATTTATTTCTTGTGGTATTGCCAAAGCAGATTTTTTGGAAGAAGAAGCACCACATTTAGAATCTTGGTTGAAGAATAATTACAATGGAGAAATGCAGTATATGGAAAATAATTTCGATATGCGATTAGATCCTCGGTTGTTGGTCGAAGGTGCAAAATCTGTGATTTCGTTGGCTTATAGTTATTATCAAAATCTAGATAGAAATCCTGATTCCTATAAGATTGCGATGTATGCACAAGGCGAAGATTATCATTTTGTGGTAAAAGAAAAAGTGCGCGAATTGTTAGATTATATCCAAGAAGAAATAGGAGAGGTTAGTGGACGAGCTTTTACAGATTCAGCTCCAATTCTAGAACATGCTTGGGCGAGAAAAGCTGGAATTGGTTGGGTTGGAAAAAATTCATTGACCTTATCCAAACAAAAAGGTTCACTTTTCTTTTTGTCCGAATTGATTATTGACTTAGATTTAGCTTACGATTCTCCAATACAAACCGATCATTGTGGAAAATGTACACGTTGCATAGATGCTTGTCCAACAGATGCAATTTTGCCCAATAAAACTGTAAACGGAAGTCAATGTATTTCCTACTTTACAATAGAATTGAAAGATCAAATTCCAACAGAAATGAAAGGCAAATTTGACGATTGGATTTTTGGTTGCGATGTTTGTCAAGAGGTTTGTCCTTGGAACCGTTTTTCGTTGCCAACAAAAGAAACTCGTTTTATTGGTCACGAAAAAATTAATCAATTCTCTAAAAAAGATTGGGAAGAAATTACGGAAGATGTTTTCCGAAATATTTTTAAAAAATCTCCTGTGAAACGCACAAAATATGATGGTTTGAAAAGAAATATCGATTTTGTAAAATCACTATAAATCGTGAAAATTTTTGGTTTAGATTTTGTTAGCTTTACTTCAAGAAAATCAAATCAAAAATGAAAAAAAGTTTAATCATTCTTGCTACTTTTTTAAGTTATTTTGCACAAGCTCAGTTCGGGATTGTACAAGATAAAGATGGTTTTGCAAATGTGGGAGATGAAAAAAGTACTTCGTCTAAAATTGTTGGTAAAGTCAATTCAAATTCAATTTATCCAATTGATACTGATGAAGAAAATTCGAAATGGTATTTGGTCGAATATAAACCTGAAAAAGCAGGTTATGTTTGCTATGATCGAATCAAAAAGTTAGAAGATTTTGAAACGATTTCACCAACTTCAGTAAATGATTCTAAAATAGAATTTTCGGTTGCTGATTATATCATTCAGCTCGAAACACAAAAATTTAATACTATAAATCGTGTAATAAACATGGATAATTATCTTGTTTATGCAATTGATAATAGTGATTTTTATGGAACAGATGGCGAAATTCCTATAACTGAATTCAAATCATTTAAAATATCATTCAAAGGAAAAGAAATTAGCATTCCAAAAGAATATTTCTCCAACTTATATAATGCAAATTTATCAGCCACAAAACTTACTTATAATAAAGAATTAAATCAATATTATTTGTTCGGAACATATAGCGATGGAGCTGCAGTTTATGATTCGCTTTGGATATTAGAAAATGGAAAAATTGTAGAACATTTTGTTCAATTGAATGCATATGCTTAATCGAATATTTTTAGCTTTCGGATGTTTTTTCATATTTACGTCGATGATGTTTGCGCAGAAAGTAACGACTTCGAAGTTTGGAGATATTTCATACGAAATGTCGCAAAAACAAGTTACCGCTTTATCGCCAGATAAATTAGCACTTTATGATGTAAGTAATGCAGAAATGCCTGAGCACGATATTGAGTTGAATGGAATAAAATATCACATTTCGTATTATAAAAATCTGAAAAATAAACAATACGAAGTTTATACAATTTCTTCAATAAGTTCAAAACTTTCGACTTTATCAGGAATAAAAATTGGAAGTTCGTTGGATGATTTATGGAAAGCATATAAAAAATATGATATTTCTGTACAAGATATTTTCGAAGATGATGAAACAAAATCTGTAAGAGCTTTCTCAATAAATGATCTTGATAATGGTTGTACTTTATATTTTTATTTGAAAAATAATAAAGTTGTTAAAATGGTTTTGTCAAACGAATCTGGTTTTTTAAATAATAATATTTATGAGAACTAAAATCGCTTTTTTCGGATTTTTTCTATTATCAATAATTGGATTTGCACAAATTTCTACAACACGAATGAATGAGTTGAAAATAGGAATGCGTCCACCTGAAATATTGAAATTGTTAGGCAAAAATCCAGCTGCAATTGCAGATGAAGGAGAAATGAATATCACGTTGAAAGGAATTAATTATACCATAGAATTAAGAAGTGGTTATTTGAGCAAAACAGAAAATGATACCTATTTAAGTTCTATTTCGACAGCAAGTAAAAATATTAAAACACTTTCGGGAATTGGTATTGGTAGTTCTTTAGAAGATTTGTGGAAAAATTATTCATCGAAATACACGATATTTTTAGATAAATCGAATGATGATTACAGAGAATTTAGAATCGATGACAAAGAAAATGGAACAATTTTACTTTTTCAATTACGAAATGAAATCGTTACTAAAATGGAACTAAATTCATATAATCCTGAAGAATGTACACTTTAAAAAATAATGATTTAAAACCTTTAAAAAATGATGAAGAAAATATTTTTTATAACTGCTTTTATAGCTGGAATAGCTTTGCAAGCACAAGTTTCTACAACTAGAATAAATGATTTGAAACTAGGAATGAAATTGTCTGAATTAGAAAAATTAATTGGACAAAAACTTAAATTAAAATTGAATGAATATGGTTATCCAGATGGAGATGTAAAGATTGTCTCTAAAGGAATCACTTATAAAGTTGGATTTACGACAAATGGAGAAGAAGGAATAAATCCTTCAGTTTTTACTGTATATAGCATAAAATCTTCTGATTCTAGTCTTAAAACATTATCAGGAATAAAAATTGGATCGTCTTTGGATGAGTTAATTAATAAGTATAAAAATTTGAATATTTCGATCTACGATGGCTATGATGACAAAACAGACAAAAGAACAAAAGCTTTTCGTTATTTTAATGTAGATGATTATGACAATGGATCGATGTTACAATTCTATTTAGTGAATGATAAAGTAGTTTCTTTCGATGTAATGTACAACGAAGGTTGTTAAAAATATATCATTAAAAAATCCAACTCAATGAGTTGGATTTTTTTTGAAATTATTTTTTGACTACTTTTTTAGTGATAATTTTTCCATCTTTTAAGTGAATAGATAAAATATAAATTCCTACTGGATATGATTTTAAGCTAATTTCATTTCCTAATTCAATTCCAAGTAAACGTCCATTAAGATCATATAGATTAGTATAATCAAAATTCTTTGCATTAATTTTTACAATATCTGTTGTTGGATTTGGAAAAACTTCTACAAGTGTTTGTTGATAGTTATAATCATTTGATGATAATTCTTCCCAAGTATTTTCAGCTTTTTCTCCTCCCCAAATTAATGTTGCTAAATAAGGATTATCAATAAAAGGATTTCTGCTTCCTTGCGTTTCAGCAATTATTTCGTTTCTTACTTTTTCAAATTCTGATACTTTATCTTCCACATTCCATTTCAAAAACATATCTGGCATTCTATCATTATTGCTTGTTGTTTTGTTATAAGCAACTAATTGCGGATCTGTTTCTAAACCATAATGTACATACATATACATTATAATGCGTGCAACATCTCCTGTCCATTCATCTCCGGGATAAAAAGCTTTATCCATTAATTTTGCTTGTCCAGTAACATCTTTTGGCGTTTTTTCACGGTAAGGGTTATTACTTCTTGTCGAATTTATTTGTCTATCAACAGCACGTAAATTATGTGCATCTGTTCCAGTTCCAGGATAATCTGTATTTAATTTAGGATTTGCTAAAGATTTCGGAAAAACATGTTCTCGTTCCCATTTACCAGTTGATGCTCCTCCAGTATTGTTTTTGTTATTAACATCACGCGTTCGTTGTTCAGAATAAATGGTAGAATTGTCGTTAAAACCATAAATCAGTAATACACGTCCTTGTGAATCTAAATCCAAATCAGATTTATCTAAAATATTCCAAACTCCAGGTGTATAAGAGACTGAATGATGTGTGGCATTGATTAAATCATGTAGTTCTTCCTTTATAACTTTTCCATTTTGCTTAAAATTGATTCCTTCATAATAATTTGGTTGTTGCGCAAAAATGGCAAAAGGAAATAAAACCAGTAAAAATTTTCTCATAAACATTTATAAATATTTAGCGAAAATAAGTATTTATAAATAGTTTAAAAAGACTTTTAGATTAACAAAAATTAAACTTTTTAATGAAATTGTTTGATATATTGTTTTGGAGTTAAACCATATTTTTTCTTAAAGGCTGATATAAAATGAGATGGATTTTCATAACCAATTTCAAAAGAAATATCTTTCACCATTTGTTGATTTTCTTCTAGCTTATGCAATGCATATTCCAATTTTTTATCTAACAAATAGCCATAAACAGTAGTTCCATAAAGTTCTTTAAAACCTTCTTTCAAATGATATTCAGAAATCGAAAATTTTTCGCAAAGTTGTTTAATCGTTGGAGGATTTTTAAAATCGGCTAATAAATAATCTTTGATTTCCTTGATTCGCTTGCCTTCATTTTCATCATTTAAAAAAGGACAATGTTCAGTTTGGTTTTCTATTTCGGAAAAATAAAGCGTGAACAATTCATACATTTTCCCAATTAAAAATAAATTTTGAAATTGAGGAGAAAGTTTCATTTGTTCAATTTGATTTAGCACCAATTTAATTGCAGGTCCAATTTCGCGTTCAATATAAAATTTTTCTTGCGTCATACTCGAAATCAAATTATTTTGAATTTGATATTCTGCAAACAATTGATGCAATTTCTGAATAGATAAAACCACAATATAAACCTTACTTTCGGCATTAACATTTAACGATAATGGAATGTCTAAAGTCGGATAATAAAACAAAAAACATTTTCCTTCATTCAAATTGATTTTATAAATACCACTATTAAAATTAAATGTCAACGAACCTTTTGTACAAAAATAAAATTGTATATAACGTTTGTCAATCCCTTTTAGAATCGTATCGGTAGAAGCTGTAAAGTTGTCTATTTGAGCGATAAATACGTCTGTTGATAATTTATACTCGTTAATTTTACTTTTATGGGTATTTTTTAAATCCATTTCGAATGATGAGCTTTGTCATATAAAAAACGTGATAATTGTAAAATTCGCTCTTTATAATGGTTTACATACAAATATAAACTTTTAATTTATAATTATTCTAAAAAAGCCTTCTTTAATTTTTAGCGTTATTTTTTATTTTTAAAGTTATTTTTCGAAGAGTTTTTGAAACTACTTTTGTATCAGTATTTGAAGAAATGGTAATTACAAGTAACAAAAAGGAAAGAAAATTTTATGTAATCGGAATCAGTTATGAAAAAGCTGATGCTATTACGCGTGGTAAATTTACATTTTTCCCAGAACAAGTCGAAACATTTACACAAGATTCTAAATCAATTGGTTTAGAAAACTTTTTTATTGTATCAACTTGTAATCGTACTGAATTTTATGGTTTTGCAGAAAACGAAGATCAAATCGTTGAGCAATATTGTAAATATACAGAAGGTAATGCAGATGAATTCCGTCAATTTATGATGGTAAAAGAAGGAGAAGAAGCGATTACACATTTATTCCGTGTTTCATCGGGATTAGAAAGTCAGATTTTAGGTGATTTTGATATTATAGGACAAATTAAAATTTGGTTTTCTCGTTTCAAAAAACAAGGAGCCTCAAATGCTTTCTTAGAACGTTTAGTAAATACTGCAATTCAAATTAGTAAAAAAGTTAAGAATGAAACTTTCTTAAGTAATGGTTCTGCTTCAGTAGCCTATTCAGCCGTTAATTTTATTCAAGCAACACAAGGAAACTTGGTCAACAAAAATATTTTGTTGTACGGAATTGGTAAAATTGGACGAAATACATGTGCTAATTTGGTAAAACATTATCCAAATACAAATATTACATTAATTAATCGTACAAAAGAAAAGGCAGATGTTCTAGGATTGAAATACGATATTACTGTAAAAGATCACAGTGAATTAAAAGAAGAATTAGGACATACAGATATTTTAATTGTTGCAACAGGAGCAAGTAATTATACAATTACAGAAGAAATGATTCCGTTCGATAAAGAAATGACAATTATTGATATGTCTGTTCCAGAAAATGTAATTCATACGTTAGCTGCTCGCGAATCTATTCAATTGGTAAATGTAGATGGATTATCTAAAATGGTAGACGATACAATTGCGCAACGTCGTAATGCAATTCCAGAAGCTCTGGCAATTATAGAAGAACATTCTAACGAGTTTTATGAATGGTTAGAAACTAGAGAATTAGTTCCGGCTATTCAATCTTTCAAAGATAGATTAGACTTTTTTCAGAGTTTTGCTTTAAATAACTTGAAAAAAGATAACGTAAACATCGACGAAAATGAAACGATTTTAACTGAAAAAGTAATTCAAAAAATTACAAATCAGTTTGCTTCTTATTTGATAGAGAATAAAGAAAATGCAGACGAAACAATTCAGTTAATCGAAAAAATGTTTCATTTAAAACAAGCTTAATACAATCATGAAAACAATAAAAATTGGTACACGTCAAAGTCCATTAGCACTTTGGCAAGCCAATAAAGTAGCTTCTATTCTAGAAGCAAAAGGACATCCAACAGAAATAGTTCCGATTACTTCTGAAGGTGATGCAAATCTAAAACAACCTATCTATTCATTAGGATTAACAGGTGTTTTTACGCGTTCGTTAGATATTGCTTTGTTAAATGATCAAATTGATATTGCAGTTCATTCGTTGAAAGATGTGCCAACTGTTTTACCTGAAACATTAGAATTAATTGCTTACCCAGAACGCGCAAGTTCTGCAGATATTTTGGTTTATAAATCGGAAGATATTTTTGAGAAAGAACATCGAATTATAGCAACAGGTTCTTTGCGTCGTAAAGCATTTTGGAATCATAAATTTCCAAATGATACCATAGTAGATTTACGTGGAAATGTGCAATTACGTCTAAAAAAATTACAAGACAATGCAGATTGGGATGGAGCTAT
The DNA here is from genome assembly GCF_965118635.1 of Empedobacter brevis. Taxonomy (GTDB): domain Bacteria; phylum Bacteroidota; class Bacteroidia; order Flavobacteriales; family Weeksellaceae; genus Empedobacter; species Empedobacter brevis_A. The sequence goes on from NZ_CBCPHV010000003.1 coordinate 388,594, forward strand.
TTTTGCTTTTGCAGGTTTAGATCGTTCAGAAATTTTAGATGAATTAGCAGAAAAAGGACTTTATTATAAAGTAATTGATTGGATGATTGCTGCGCCATCACAAGGTATTTTGGGAATTGTAGCAAAAGAAGGTTTAGATTTGAGTGATATTAATAACTCAGAATGTGAACTTTTTGCAACAGTAGAACGACAATTCTTAAATGTTTTAGAAGGTGGATGTACAGCTCCAATTGGTGCATTAGTTGAGAAAATTGATGACGAAAATTATTCGTTCAAAGGAGCAATTTTATCAATTGATGGACAAGAAATGATTTCAATCGAAAGACAATTCAAAGCAAATGAATACTTAACAAAAGGTAGAGAATTTGCCGAAGAATGTATTGCGCAAGGAGCAGGGAAAATGATTGAAGAAATAAAAAAAGAAATCGGAACGAAATAGTGCAAAAGAAAATTTTATTCACCAAGTTGATTTCTCCTTCAATTCTTGAAAAAGAATTTGGAAATAATGTTGAGGTGCTTTGCAAACCAACTTTAGAAATAGAATTAACATCGACGAATGAAATTTTAGCACAACTTGATGATTCAGTTCATCAATTTATCGTAACGAGTCAAAATACAGTAAATGCCATTCAAGAATTGGAATTGAATGGTCATTTTTTTGTTGTTGGAAAGAAAACGGCAGAGAAACTAAAAGCACAAAACAAAGAAGTTGTTTTGATAGAAGATTATGCAGAAGATTTAGCTCCGAAATTAATTTCAGGAAATTATATTCCGAAATGGAATTTCTTATGTGGTTCTTCTCGTCGAGATTTGTTGGTGAATGAATTATCAAAAGCAAATCACAAAGTCAATCAAATTATTACATATCAATCAAAACAAATTATTTATCAATTAAATGAAACATTTGATTTGTATGTTTTTTTTAGCCCATTATCGTTCAAAGCTTTTCATCAAGAAAATAAAATTCCAGAAAGTTCGCGTATTTTTACAATAGGAAATACAACAACTTCTGCAATAAAAGAAGTTTATCCAAATTATGAAATTGTAACTGCACAAACACCTTTGGTGGAAGTAGTTATCGAAAATATAAAAAAATACATCAATGATAAAAAATGATTTGCTTTTAAAAGCATTGAGAGGTGAGGAGGTAGAACGTCCACCAGTATGGATGATGCGTCAAGCAGGACGTTATTTACCAGAATTTATCGAATTGAGAGATAAATATGATTTCTTTACACGTTGTCAAACACCAGAATTGGCTGCTGAGATAACAGTTCAACCAATTCGTCGTTTTCCATTGGATGCAGCAATTATCTTTTCAGATATTTTAGTTGTTCCACAAGCAATGGGAATGAATTTCGAAATGAAACCTGGTGTTGGACCTTGGTTAGAGAATCCTATTCGTACAGCTAAAGATGTAGAAAAAGTATATATTCCTGATGTTGAAGAAGAATTAGGATATGTGTACAAAGCAATGGATTTGACGAAAAAAGAATTGGATGATAAAATTCCATTGATTGGTTTCGCAGGTTCTCCATGGACATTGTTGTGTTATGCAGTAGAAGGTCGTGGTTCTAAATCTTTTGATATAGCAAAAGGTTTCTGTTTCCAAAATCCAGTTGCAGCACACCAATTGTTAGAAAAAATTACACAAACAACAATCCAATATTTGTTGAAAAAAGTAGAACACGGAGCAAATGTGATTCAGATTTTTGATTCTTGGGGAGGAATGTTATCTCCAAAAGATTATGACGAATTTTCTTGGAAATACATCGAGCAAATTGTAAACGAAGTTTCTAAAGTAGCTCCTGTAACTGTTTTTGCAAAAGGTTGTTGGTTTGCTTTGGAAAAAATGGCCGATTCTAAAGCATCTGCTTTGGGAGTTGATTGGACAATTACGCCGCAATTAGCGCGCGAATTCACAGGTTTCAAAAAGACATTACAAGGTAATTTTGATCCTTCTCGTTTGTTATCTCCACCAGAAACTATTCAAAAAATGGTAAAAGAAATGATTGACGATTTTGGTCCTTATAAATACATTGCCAATTTAGGTCACGGAATTTTACCAAATGTTCCAGTAGAAAACGCACAAGCTTTTATAGAAGCTGTTGTAAATTATAAAAGAGATTAAGAAACTCGATATAAATAAAAAAACCTTCCATTATGGAAGGTTTTTTTATTTGAATTAAAATTTATATTAATATTTTATTTAGCAAAACTTCTTGAGAGTTTATCACTGAAAATAATTCCAATAAAAGAAAGTAAAATAATAATTGTACTTGAGATTAAATCAGAAGTAAGTCCTTCTTGAAAAGTATCTTTTACGCTTAAATATTGTATTGTTGTATTGATAAAAATAGGTAATTGAAAAATAAATAAAATAATCGAAATGATTAGAATCGAAATCTGTGTATATTTTTGAATAGGAATTGTAAGGTCTTCAATTTTTGTATCTCCGAAATATTTTTCAACTTTAAGAAATTTAATTATAATTTCTGTTTTGTAAATAAAGGTTTAGTAGATCAAAAATAGAATAAGAATTATAGTAATAAGTGTTACATAAGGAAACAAAAAAATATTCTGGCTTCTAATTTCCTCAGGAAAAATAATATCAAGGTTAATTAAAAGATTTATTTGTTCGGGAATAAATGTTATAAAAATTTCAAGAATAAAGAAAAGTCCAATTAACTTAATAATTACAGCAAATAGATTTTTAATCGTCATTTTGTTTCGTATTAATTATTATAAATTTAATGAAAATAAGTTATAATCACCATTTTAACAGAAAATTAGAAGTTAAGAATTTTATTTTCAGTCAAAATCCTTTATTTTAGTAGAAATATTAATATTGTAAGTAAACTACATAAAAAAATAAGATGAAAAAGGGTATATTTTTGATGTCAGTTCTGGGTGTTCTTTTCTTTGTTCAATCATGTGAAACTAAGAAGGAAAATACTGACTCAACAACAAAAGAAGTCGTAAAACAAGATACAGTAAAAGCGGAGGAATCTTTAGGAAATCCTACAGACGTTAAAGCTGACCCAGGAACTTTCCAAATTAAACCATTAAAATATGGGTACAACGAGTTGAATCAATATATTGATGGGAAAACAATGGAAATTCATTTCTCTAAACATTATTTAGGATACATAAACAAATTAAATACTGCTCTTAAAGAAGCTAATATCAAATCTAATGATATTGTAGATATTCTGAAAAAAATGGATATGAATAATGGAGCTTTAAGAAATAATGCAGGAGGATATTACAATCACATGCTTTATTTTGATATTATGTCTCCAACGCCACAAAAAGAACCTTCAGGAGAATTAAAAGCAAAAATTGACGCAACATTCGGTTCTACAGAAGAACTTCTGAAACAATTGGATGAAGCAGGAGCAAAACGTTTTGGTTCTGGTTGGGCTTGGTTAGTAGTAAAAGAAGATGGTTCTTTAGCAGTAACAAGCACAGCAAATCAAGATAATCCTTTGATGCCAGGAGCAGAAGTTGCAGGAATGCCAATTTTGGGAATTGATGTTTGGGAACATGCCTATTATTTAAAATATCAAAACAAACGCGATGATTATTTGAAAGCGTTTAACAATGTTTTAGATTGGAAACAAGTTGAAGAGAATTACAAGAAAGCAAAGTAAACCTTCGTATAACAATATTAAAAAAGCTTCTCAAAATTTTGAGAAGCTTTTTTAATATATATAATTTTAAATTTAAAAAAAAATTAATTCTTAATTAACGCTTGAGTTTCTGTTGTTCCATCATCATTAAAAATACGAACAATATATTTTCCTTTTCTTAGATTCTGTACGTTAAAGTTTGTTTTCTGACTACCATCTAATTTTTTATTCATGACTTCGTTTCCGATAATTGAATAGATAGAAACAGAACTTGCCTTTGATGGATTGTCAAGTTTTATTGTCAATGTTACACTTGCCGGATTAGGATAAATACTAAAAGAAGATTTATTCTGATCAAATCCCGATTGGGCTGACGCAGGTATTATTGTGAATAAAAAAAGTGTTATAAATAGTATAAGGTGTTTCATATGCTTCTAATCCTAACAAATATAGAAATAAATAATTATAAAACAAACAATTCAAAATATATACCAAATAAAAAAAAGTGATGCTAAATTTTAGCATCACTTTATATATAATAAAAAATTATAATGTATTATAAGCTGTAACGGATATATCCAGTTACTTTTAAGTCAGCATTAACAGCTTTAACTACGTCTTGAACAGAAGTTTTTCCGTCTTTGATTGAAGCTTGGTGAACTAATGTATTCTCTTTGAAGAATTTTTGTAATTTACCTTTAGCGATATTTTCAATCATGTTTTCTGGTTTACCTTCAGCAACTAAAGTTTCTTTAGCGATAGCTAATTCAGTATCAATTACAGATTGAGCAACTTGAGTTTCGTCTAAAGCTACTGGGTTCATTGCAGCAACTTGCATAGCAACGTCACGAGCAACTTCTGAAGCTCCTTCTACGTTAGCAGATAAAGAAACTACAGCTCCAATTTTGTTACCAGCGTGGATGTAAGAATTTACGATAGCACCTTCAATTGCTTGGAATGTACCAATTTCAATTTTCTCACCAATAACACCTGTTTGCTCTGTTAATTTTTCACCAACTGTAATACCAGCATATGGTAAAGCTAATAATTCGTCTTTAGAGTTAACAGTTAAAGCTAAGTCAGCAATTTCGTTTGCCATAGCAACGAAAGCTTCGTTTTTAGCAACGAAATCAGTTTCACAGTTTAAAGCAATTACGATACCTTTAGTTTGGTCAGCATTTACTTTAGCGATAACTGCACCTTCAGTAGACTCACGGTCAGCTCTTTTTGCAGCTACTTTTTGTCCTTGTTTACGTAAAACTTCTACTGCTTTATCGAAATCTCCACCAGCTTCTTCTAAAGCTTTTTTAGAGTCCATCATTCCCGCTCCAGTTGCGTTTCTTAATTTACTTACCTCAGCGGCTGTTGCTTTGTAGCTCATAGTAATATTTTTATTTTGTTTCTTAATATTTTAAATAAAAGTAGCTCATACACCATAAAATGGTATAGGAGCTACAAGGTATATTATATCGATGAATAGATCATCAAGTTAATGTTAAGCTTCTTTCGTTTCAGCTCCTTCTTCTTTACCTTCTTTTGCTTTTTCTTTTTCTGCTTTACGTGTAGATAAACCAGCTTTGATAGAATCAGCTACTGTAGATAAGATGATATCGATAGATTTAGAAGCATCATCATTTGCAGGGATTGGGAAATCTACTTGACGTGGGTCAGTATTTGTATCAACCATTGCAAAGATTGGAATACCTAATTTTTGAGCTTCTGCTACTGCGATGTGCTCACGTACGATATCTACAATAAATACTGCAGATGGTAAACGTGTCATATCAGCGATAGAACCTAAGTTTTTCTCTAAAGATAATCTTTGACGATCAACTTGTAATCTTTCTTTTTTAGATAGTGTTTCAAACGTACCGTCTTTTTTCATACGATCGATTGAATTCATTTTTTTAACTGCTTTACGGATAGTAACAAAGTTAGTTAACATCCCACCAGGCCAACGTTCTGTAATATAAGGCATGTTGATTTCTTCAGCATGCTTAGCTACAACATCTTTCGCTTGTTTTTTAGTTGCAACAAAAAGAACTTTACGTCCAGATGCAGCAATTTTTCCTAAAGCTTCAGATGCTTCATCTAATTTCACTGCAGTTTTGTGAAGGTCGATGATGTGGATTCCGTTTTTCTCCATAAAAATATAAGGAGCCATAGCCGGATTCCATTTTCTTGTTAAGTGACCAAAGTGCACACCAGCACCTAATAAGTCCTTTACATTTACTTTTGCCATTTTCTTTTTTTTAGTTTACGTTCCGTTATCTCAACAAGCAACAAATAAGTGGTCGAAAAATTCTAGCCTTATTTGTTTAGATGCTAAACCAACGGAAAATGGATTTTTTAATGAATTGAATAAATTAACGTTTAGAGAATTGGAATTTCTTACGCGCTTTCTTTTGACCGAATTTTTTACGTTCAACCATACGTGGGTCACGTGTTAATAACCCTTCTGGTTTTAATTGTAAACGAAAATCTGCGTCAATTTCACATAAAGCTCTAGAAATTGCTAAACGAATTGCTTCAGCTTGACCAGTGATTCCACCACCAAATACTTTGATATCTACATTGTATTTCTCTTTCGTACCAGTGATTAAAAATGGTTGTTCTACTTTGTATTGTAATACTGCTGTAGGGAAGTAGTTTGCTAACTCGCGCCCGTTAATGAAGATTTCTCCATTACCTTCTTGTAAGTATACACGAGCAACAGATGTTTTTCTACGTCCGATTTTATGAACTATTGCCATGGAATTAGATTATAAATATTCGTTAATATCGATTTGTTTTGGTTGTTGAGCTTCATGATTGTGCTCTGTACCAACAAATACATGTAAATTAGTCAATAATTTACTACCTAATTTATTTTTAGGTAACATTCCTTTTACTGACTTTTCGATTAAGCGTACAGGATCTTTTGCAAATACTTCTTTTGCAGTTAAAGATCTTTGTCCACCTGGGTAACCTGTGTGACGAATGTATAATTTGTCATCCCATTTGTTACCTGTTAATTGAATTTTGTCAGCGTTTAAAACAATTACATAATCTCCACAATCTGCATGAGGAGTGAAGTTTGTTTTGTGCTTACCTCTGATAAGCTTCGCAACACCTGACGCTAAACGACCTAATGATAAGTCAGTAGCGTCCACAACTACCCATTCTTTTTGAGCAGTTTCTTTGTTGGCTGATGAAGTTTTGTAACTTAACGTGTCCACTATCTTGATTTTTAATATTTTATAAATTACCGACAATCCGATCGGGGTGCAAATGTACAAAATGATTCTGTTTTCCCAAAAGATTTTAGGAATTATTCATCACTTTGAATGATTTGTACCATTTATATGGTTGTCGAAACGTTTGCAAAATTACGTTAATTAATTGAATATCCAATATTTTTTCGAAATAGAAATACAATTTACCTAATATATCTATAAGATGAATTTTAATGAAGAATAAATATTGTTTTACAATGTAATCGGTTAACTAAATAATAAATGAATTGAAAAGCGTGCGATTCAAAATTTGAATCGCACGCTTTTTAGTTATCAGATATGTTATTTTAATCTTTTGAAAAAGGCAAAATAGTTTGAGTTGTAGATCCTAAACCTTCAATTCCGTATTCGATAACATCTCCTGGTTTTAACCATACTTGAGGTGTTTTTCCCATTCCTGAACCTGCAGGAGATCCTGTAGAAATGATGTCACCAGGCATGAATGACATGAATTGAGATAAATAAGATATTAATTTAGGAATACGATAAATAAAATCGCTTGTATTTCCATCTTGCATTAATTCTCCATTTAATTTTAACCAAACTCGTAGATTATTTACATCTTCAATTTCGTCTTTTGTAGCAATAAAAGGACCAACAGGAGCAAATGTATCACATCCTTTTCCTTTGTCCCAAGTTCCTCCGCGCTCTGTTTGGAAAGCTCGTTCAGAAACATCATTAATTAATGCATAACCATAAACATGGTTCATAGCTTCTTCTTCTGTAACGTTGTTTGCTTTTTTACCAATGATGATACAAAGTTCTGTTTCCCAGTCCATTTTTGTAGAACCATTAGGTTGCATAATTCCATCCTGAGGTCCACAGAAAGATTGATTAGCTTTGATAAACATAATTGGTTCTGCTTGTTGTTGCAAACCTGTTTCTTTTACGTGATCATCAAAATTAAGTCCTACACAAACAATTTTCCCTGGACGAGTTAAAGGTGTTCCAATACGGATATCATCTTCAACTAAAGGCAAACTGTTAATGTTTTGCTCAATATATTTTTTTAAAGTTTCTTGTTTTTCATCATTACCGAAAAAATCTTCATCATATACGATTCCTGATGCTGAAACATCAAATTTTGTCCCATCGATAATGATCCCTGATTTTTCTTGACCTTTCGGTCCGAATCTAAAAATTTTCATTTTCTTTATATTTTTTCCGAAGCAAATATACAACGATTAGATTTTTCAAGATTAAATAAAAAAAAGACATCTGTCAGTAACAGATGTCTTAAGTAAATAAATATATTTTTATTTATTCAAAAAAAGTTATTTAGCAATTCCTCTCGAAATTACAATTTTTTGAATTTCTGATGTTCCTTCGTAAATCTGAGTAATCTTTGCATCGCGCATTAAACGTTCCACATGATATTCACGTACATAACCATTTCCTCCGTGAATTTGAACAGCTTCTGAAGCAACTTCATTTGCTGTTTTAGAAGCAAATAATTTTGCCATGGCACCAGAAATTGAGATGTCTTTTCCTTCATCTTTCTCAACTGCAGCTTTGAAACATAACATACGAGCAGCCGTAATATTTGTTGCCATGTCTGCTAATTTGAATGCAACTGCTTGATGATTGATAATTTCTGTTTTGAATGCTTTACGAATTTTTGCATAATCTAATGCTAATTCATAAGCTCCTTGTGCGATACCTAAAGCTTGAGAAGCAATACCAATACGACCTCCGTTTAAAACATTCATTGCGAAAGCAAATCCAAATCCATCTTCGCCAATACGGTTTTCTTTTGGAACTTTTACATCATTAAAAAATAATGAATGTGTATCTGAACCACGAATTCCCATTTTTTGTTCTTTTGGTCCAACTTCAAAACCTTCCCATCCTTTTTCTACAATAAAAGCATTGATTCCTTTGTGTCCTTTTTCTGGGTTAGTTTGAGCAATTACCAAATATGTAGAAGCTGTACTTCCGTTGGTAATCCAGTTTTTTGTACCATTTAATAAATAGTAATCTCCCATATCTACAGCAGTAGTTTTTTGAGAAGTTGCGTCTGAACCAGCATCTGGTTCTGATAAACAAAAAGCTCCAATTACTTGACCTGAAGCTAATGGAACTAAATATTTTTGTTTTTGATCTTCGTTACAATATTTTTCCATACCAGCACAAACCAAAGAGTTGTTTACTGACATAACAACAGCAGCCGAAGCATCAACTTTTGCTATTTCTTCCATTGCAACTACGTAAGAAACGCTATCTAAACCTGATCCTCCGTATTTAGGGTCAACCATCATTCCTAAGAATCCAAGTTCTCCCATTTTCTTTACTGCGTCTGTTGGAAAAGTTGACGTTTCGTCACGTTCGATAACTCCAGGTAATAATTCAGCTTTAGCAAAGTCACGTGCTGCTTGTTGAATCATTAATTGTTCTTCCGATAATTGAAAATTCATGTGATTATTTTTTTATGGTTTTTATTATTTTAATTTTACTCAAATTTCAGAGAAAAAACAAATGCTCTGGTTGATAATGAATTTAAACTTCCAGTCCAATATTGATCTGTAGAAGGTTTGTCAGGGACAATTTCATTATTAAAGAAGAACATTCCTTTTAGTGCTGGAGTTAGCTTAAATCGTTTGAAATAAATTTCAACTCCAATTTCAGCTTGCCAGTTAAAGTTATTCGTTGTTGTTCTGAAAACTCCAGTTTTATTATCGTCTTCTTTATTTTCGTTTGATTGTAAATTCATCAAATAACCCAAACCACCTTGTATATATGGACGAGTATTATACCAACGATTTCCATGAAAATTTAACAATAATGGAATTTCAACATAGGTAGATTTCACTTCACGTTTTACATTGGGATCATCTAAGTAATTAGTATCATCTGTTGGTGTTTCTGCCAATGGTGCATTACGGAAATATAGAATACGTTGAGAAAAATGCAAACCAGGTTCTGATTTTAAATCGATGTAATCATTTACACGCATTTTTGCGATTAACCCGACAGAGAAACCAGCTTTACTTTCTTGATCTAAATAAACCAAACCATACTTATTTACTCCATCCCCAGGTGTTGTTGGATAAGTAGGTGATGTTTTGTCAATTGCTTTTGGAACAATCTTGTAACTCATGATATTAGTTCCCAAGAAATATCCAAAACTAAATTTTTTCTGATCAGTTTCAGTTCTGTTTTCGCTTCTATCATTATTAGGACGAAACTGTGCATTTGCAATACTTGCAACAGTTAACGATAATGCGATGATTAGATTTTTTCTCATAGACTTTCAACGAATAACAAGCAAATTTATTTTATACTTTTATAAATGCTTGCAATACCAAAAGTAAGTTTTTTATCAATAGGTTGTGTGAAATTTACACTTTTCAAAATGTTTTTCATTTCTTCTCCATGTGGAAAAGCACGAACAGAGTCAGGTAAATAAGTGTATGCACTTTGGTCTTTTGAAACCATTTTACCAATTGCAGGCAAAATATTTTTAGAATAAAACGTGTACAATTGTTTCATAGGAAATGAAGTTGGATACGAGAATTCTAAAATAATAAAAGTTCCTCCTGGTCGTAAAATACGATTAATTTCGGCTAAACCTTTTTCCAGGTTTTCAAAATTACGAACACCAAAAGAAACCGTAACACAATCGAATGTATTATCTGGGAAAGGTAAATTTTCTGAATCTCCTTGTACCATTTCGATACGATTTTCCAATCCAGCTTCTTTTACTTTTTTGCGACCAACTTCTAACATTCCGTTAGATAAATCCAATCCAGTAATTTTGGCATCGGTATTTTTCCCCATCATAATAGCTAAATCTCCTGTTCCTGTTGCGATATCTAAAATCGTTTTAGGATGAGAAGCTTTTACCATTTTGATGACATCTTTTCGCCACTGAATGTCGATTCCCATAGATAAAACACGATTTAATAAATCGTATTTAGGGGAAATATTATCGAACATTTGTTCGACTTGTTTCTTTTTATTTAAATCTGATGCTTCGTAAGGAGTTACAGCATCGTGTTGATGATTTGCCATTTTGTAAAGTTATAAAATCTAAATCTTATTCGTAATTTTCGAAATAGAATTGTTTAAAATCTTCTTTGTTAAATATTTTTGATAAATCTGTAGCTTTTTCGCTACCTGCACTTTTAATAAACATTTTAGGATAATCCTGATCGATGTTGTAGTAAAAATTTTCGATGTATAACTGAGAAGATTTTTCGATGATTCCGTGATATATTTTGTTTTCTATTGCAATGTTATTTGATAAAAAGATAGAATCCTTATTTTTTCTAACTCCATAAGGTCGAGTAAATGTGTAATATTCTTGGCGAGCAGGATTTATAAAGCCATTAGCTCTTGTAATATTTACAATTGTATCTACATTTTTGTTATTAAAATTATAAACAATATGTGTTTTTCCTTTTTTCAATTCCACTCGTGCATTTTGTTGTGGTGCAATTGTAAAATCTTTATCGTTAATTTTGATTGTCAAGGTTTTGTTTGATGGATTATCAATTACATATCCGTCTTTTTTATTCAAAAAAGAATTATAGATAATAACGATTAAAGCAATTAATCCACAGACAATTAAAAGACCAATTAATGAAGAATTTTTTTTCATGCTGCTAAATTAATTATACTTTATTAATTTCGGTATGAGTTATTACATATTTTTCATTACTATTTTAATGAAATGTGTAACTTTGTCGCTATTATTTTTATTATTAAAATTGAACAATATTAATATGATAAACTCTGTAATTACAGGTTCTGGACACTACCTACCAAATAGAATTGTTACGAATGAAGATTTTATTAACCACGAATTTTATGACGAAACTGGAAATCGTTTAGAAAAAACTGGTGAAGAAATCACGCGCAAATTTGAGGAAATTACAGAAATCAGAGAAAGAAGATATGTAGAAGATGATTTATTAAATTCTGACATCGCAACTTTTGCAGCTAAAAAAGCAATTGAAGAATCTGGTGTTAATCCAGAAGAATTAGATTATATTATCGTTGGACACAATTTTGGTGATATAGATCCTGTTGGTCATCAAATAGATATTATGCCATCAATTTCGGCAAAGGTTAAACATAATTTAGGAATTAAAAACCTAAAATGTAAACCTTATGATATGACTTTTGGTTGTCCAGGTTGGATAGAATCTTTGATATTAGCTCATCAATTTATTCAAAGCAATATTGCAAAGAAAATTTTGGTAATCGGTTCAGATACTTTATCTCGTGCTGTAGATCCACATGACAGATCTGCTATGATTTTTGCAGATGGAGCAGGAGCAGTAGTTTTAGAAGCGAAAGAAGCAGATTATAAATATGGAATTTTAAATCATGAAACATTAAGTTATACAGGAGATGAATTAGCTTACTTAACAAATAATGTTTCTGTTAATCCAGATTTCAAAGGTTCGGTTAAAACAATTAATATGAAAGGTCGTAAAGTTTACGAATTTGTATTAAAAAACGTTCCACCAGCAATCAAAGAATTGTTAGATGAAACTAATTTATCAATTACAGATATAGATAAAATTTTATTGCACCAAGCCAATGCAAAAATGGATCATGCCATGATAGAACGTTTGTATAAATTATATGGCGTTTCAGTTCCAGAAAAAATAGATCCAATGACGGTTCAATTCTTAGGAAATACATCTGTAGCAACTGTTCCTACAATGTTTGATTTGATTAAAAAAGGAGAATTAGCTCCTCATCAATTTCATGCAGATGATAAAATTATTTTAGCTTCTGTAGGAGCAACAATGAACATTAATGCGGTAATTTACCAATTCGAGAAATAAAAATATAACACATAAATTATTGTGAATACATTCGGAAGATTATTTAAAATCTCAACTTTTGGAGAAAGTCATGGTGTAGCTATTGGCGGAGTAATTGATGGCGTTCCAAGTGGAATCGAATTAGATTTTGATTGGATTCAAGCACAATTAGATCGTCGTAAACCAGGACAATCTGCAATTGTCACGCAACGAAAAGAACCTGATACAGTACAATTTCTTTCAGGAATTTTTGACGGAAAAACAACAGGTGCCTCTATCGGTTTTATTATTCCGAATGATAATCAAAAATCACACGATTACGATCATATCAAAGGTGTTTTTCGTCCTTCTCATGCCGATTTTACATACGAAACAAAATATGGCGTACGAGATCATAGAGGTGGAGGAAGAACTTCTGCTCGAGAAACTGCAAATTGGGTTGTAGGTGGAGCTGTTGCAAAGCATGTAATTCCAAATATCAATATTACAGCATATGTAAGTGGAGTAGGAGAATTGAAATTGACGAATGATTATTCTGAATTGGATTTTTCTAAAATTGAGGAAACAGCAGTTCGCTGTCCAGATTTAGAAATGGCAGAAAAAATGATTGATCGAATCAAAGAAATACGCAAAGAAGGTGATACAATTGGTGGAGAAGTAACTTGCGTAATTCAAAATGTACCTGTTGGTTTAGGTGAACCAATTTTTGATAAATTGCATGCGCGTTTAGGACAAGCCATGTTATCGATAAATGCTGTGAAAGGTTTTGAATACGGAGAAGGTTTTGCTTCTACATCTATGAAAGGTTCTGAAATGAATGATCAATTCAATCAAGATGGAACAACAAAAACCAATTATTCTGGAGGAATACAAGGTGGCGTTTCAAATGGAATGGATATTTATTTCAAAGTAGCTTTCAAACCGGTTGCAACATTAATGCAAGAACAAACTACATTGAATGCAAATGGCGAAATGATAGAAATGCATGGAAAAGGTCGTCACGATCCTTGTGTAGTGCCAAGAGCTGTTCCTATTGTAGAAAGCTTAGCTGCGATGGTTTTAGCTGATATGTTACTAATACAACGAACAAGAAATATATAAAAAAATCACGGTAAAAGTTTACCGTGATTTTTTTTACTCTTTATTTCTCTTAAGAATTAAATCTTCTAATTTATCAACACAATTGGTTAAAATTTCATATCCATCTTTTTTGATGAGTACAGTATCAGAATGTCTAAAACCTCCAACTCCTTCTATATAAATACCAGGCTCTATACTTACAATCATGTTTTCTTCTAAAACTGTTTTGTCTCCAACAGCCAAATAAGGACCTTCATGATTGCCTAAACCAATTCCATGTCCTGTTCTGTGTAATAAATTATCACCTAAACCTTTCTCTTTTATAAAATTTCTTGAAGCATAATCAATATCCTCAGCTATAACTCCAGCTTTTAATATTTCATAACTCTTTTTTCTAGCTTCTAACATTATTTCGAAGACCTCTTTTTGTTCGTTTGTTGGATCAGAAGTAAAAAAAGTTCTTTCTAATTCTGCAGCGTAGCCATTAATTCTAAAAAAAGATAAACTTATGTGAGTTCCTTCTATAAGTACATCATCAATTCTAGGAACACCATGTGGTTGAAAAGCAATTCGACTTGGCCAAGCGGCAATTAATAATTCAGAAGATAAGTCAAACTCGCCTTCTTTAATTAAGCTTGCTTGAATATGACTCGCAATTGATAAAACTTCATATTCGGGCATTCCATAATATGCTTTTTGGTTAAGAATATCTACAGCTTTATCACAATATTTTGATGTATGTCTTATTAATTCAATTTCTTTATCAGATTTTATCCAACGTAACTGCTCAATAATATGACTTAATTTAGTAGGATATTGCTGTTCTAGTAAAAAGTTTCCTATTTCGAAAGGAGATTTACTAGATAAACCGACTACAGAGCCGCTAGGAATTTCTTTTAGTAATAAATCTTGCCAACGATCAGGAGATTGGGCAGGATATTCCCAATAATAAAGAATTTCATCAACATTAGAAACATGTTTTAAGTGAGGATATTCCATTTTAGGTAAAATAAATTTTACTTTATCCTTGGTGATTAAAAGTAGAAAAATTCTTTCTAAACTTTTATAAGTTAATCCCGTCAAATAGAAAATTTCCTCTTCTTCAGAAACTATAAGTGTATCTATATCTTCTTGTGCTAATATAGATTTTATTTTTTGTATTCTGTTTTTGTATTCTTCGGTTGATATTTTCATAATACTTAATATTTAGATTGGTGTTTTAAAGATATAAAATATTTTCTAATTGATATAGATTACAGCAATTTAAGTAAAAAATATTGGAAATATTTTTCTCTCAAATAGTAGTTTTTTTACTAGTTTAGAAATAAATAATTGTATCAATTATAAACCATCTGGCTTCTTATCAAGAGAACCTGTTGTTCTTCCATTTAAATTTACCGGGTTTACATTTAAAGTTTGAATAACATTTTTATTTATTGCTATTGTATTAATTGACCAATTGCCGTTTTCTTTAGGTGCTCCTCCAGCATAGTCTGCATAAATTCTCCATGTTCCATCTTGGATAAAAGTATAAACATTTAGAGGATTGTATGAATTTGCGTAAGTGCTATATATAAATGCACTTGTTGAATTTCCTATTCTAAACTGAGAACCTACTACTACTAAAGTGTATTCATTAGCAGGAATTTTAGTATCAAAATTACTAATATAATCTAAGCTAACATTATTGATTTTAAATTCTAAATAATTGAAAGAAAAGTTGTTATTAGTTGAAGAAGTTATTTTCTTTAAAACACCATCTTTATTTACAACAACAGGATACGATAATTCATTATTAGTAGGGGCATCAACTTTTTGAACCCTTAGGTCTCCATTAATATCTAGGCTATTTGTAGGTTTATCGGTGTTTATTCCTACTTGAGCAAATGATATTCCATTAATTAAAGCTAGTCCAAAAAAACAAACTCCTTTTCGTTATTTTAAATTTGGCTGAATTCATACATTTTAGATTTGGCTGTAAAATTATAAAAAAAATATAGGTAATTATTTATTTTATGATATAAGTGATTGATTTTTAACACTTTCAATTTGTTTATAGTTTGTTGTTTTGTTAATTGAAAGTGAAATATTATCCATATATCTTCGTATATAATAAATACCCATAAATAAAAATAAAATTTTACTACAAAGCCTTTCTAGATATTGTATAAAACCTTTTTTTGAGTAAATGAATAAGATTAAAAAGGTATGATTGTAGATTATGCTTCCCTTATACTTCCAATAGATGTAAAATAAAAGATGTTTATTGGAATAGATTGAATGTTTCTAAAATGTGCGAAATAAATCTTTTTTGTATGTTTCTCCAATAGGTAATATTTTATTATTGAGATGGATAGAGTTTCCATCGATTGAAGTTAAGAAGTCTAGATTGATGATATACGAACGATGAATTCTTCTAAAATTAGCAGGTAATTTCTCTTCAAAAGACTTCATAGTTTCTAATACCAATAGCTTTTCAGTTTTGGTATGAATACGAATATAATCCTTCAAACCTTCAACATAAATTAAGTCCGAAAAATTAATTTTTATTTGTTTTCCATCTGCTTTTACAAATAAATAAGTCGAATTATTTTTAGTTGATGTTGTATAAAAAAAATCGAAATACTTTTTTATTGCAGCATCAAAACGTTCTTTTGTAATCGGTTTTAATAAATAATCCACAACATGAAAATTAAAACTTTCTAA
>NZ_CBCPHV010000004.1:0-331654 GCF_965118635.1 Empedobacter brevis
TCATACTAAACTCGATTTAGCATCTCATCCAGTTTATCCACTCTAAAATCTCAAATCTAAAATCTCAAATCTAAAAAATAATCCCAACTACGCAAACCAAGCCTAAAAACAAGCTTTCCTTTCAGTCAAGCCTGTTTTTAAACGGCTTTTCGTTCCACATAAAAATGCTCGTTTTGCGATAAGAAATGCCACGCACCCCCGCCACCCAAGATATAGGTTGCAGGTTCATAAAAGCAAAAGAGTTTAGTTAAGGTACATTTGTGTATTGCGCTACTTCGCTAGTCGCATCACATCGTTCGGTACTCCATACTTTGTATTCGTAACCCCTCACTTTTGTGCTGCTTGATAGCTCCTTTGCCCACACAAATTGGCTCGGTGTAGCCAAACATCCTGTCGGATGTTCCACTACATATCCTCGCCACCTTATTTCGATTAAGGTTTGCTTTTATTCACCTGCGCATATTGCCCCAGTGCGATTTCGTTATTAAAATAATATTCAAGAAAAATAAAAAGGTCGCAAAGGAAGTAAATGGTTGTTTTGCTTCAAGGTCAAGCCCTGCGGGTTTTTTGCAAAATCTCCACCCATTCAGGTAGTATTTTTCAAAAAAACCTTGCCTTAAAAACACCCATTCTCGATTAATGAGCTTTCTTTTTTTTCTCTTTTTTTCTTTTCAAGAAAATAGGTTCCCCATTATGAAGAACCTATAATTTTACTTATCTAATTTTTTAAGAAAGTACGAAACCACGAAACTCACAATCGCACCAACTCCAGCGAGAATGGCAGTCTGTAACAAATCACTTAAACCTATATTCCCGATGATACTAAACGTAGTACCACAGAGAACCCCCATTTTCATTTGACTATCCTGTATCATCTTTATTCACACCATCTACAACGGTCAATTGACTAACTGCACCCAATACACCTCCAGCAACAGTCAAATATCCACCAAGATTATTTAACCATTCGGGTAATTCGGTAGGAGGGGCAAAAAGCACTCCACCAACTGCAGCTAAAACCAAACCTATATTTCGGAGCCATTGAAACAATTTAGGCGTTGGGGACTGTAATCGATCTACTATTTTCATCCGTTAAATCATCCGTTTTTAATTACACAATTTTTTGAAATGACATCTAAACCGTTCGCGTGAAGAAAATCATTTTCATGATGGATAAGAATGAATTACCGACTATAGGGAGCGATTTAATTCATTTCCGAAGTGAAAATGATTTTTAGTGTAAACGATTTAAAGCCTTGACTTTTATGGTTCGTTTTTGTGTCAAGACTTCCCCGAAGGGCATATGAATTCATTTGAAAACAATTAAAAAGTCATGAATAAAAATGAACATAAAGATTAAAGTAAAGCAGTCTTAATTTTTGATAATTCTTTTATCAAGAAAAAAGTGATAATAAAACTTAAAATACCTAAGCTCCACTGGAGCTTCTCCTCTTAATCTCAAATGTTTTTGTGTCAAGACTTCCCCGAAGGGCATATGAATTCATTTGAAAACAATTAAAAAGTCATGAATAAAAATGAACATACAAATTAAAGTGAAGCAGATTTTATTTCAAGAGTAACAGTCTCTCCTTTATCAATCGCTTGATAAACCAAATCCTTCACTTTATTAAAAGCTTTTCTGCTTTCCCATCCAATTCCAGCACCACCTAAAGAGGTAACCGGAGCAATACAACCCAATAATTCTTTTTTGGCATTATTCGCAGGATGCATCAAAATAAAAGTCCTATTCGGAACATCTTTCAACAAAATATGCCTTCCAAATTTCTGACTGTATCGCTTTACTAAAACATATTTCCCCTCCGGAATACACGATTTTCTCACTTCATTGTTTAACCACGGCAACTCGATCGTATAACAAATGAATCCCTTTGAATTTTGAAGAATACCATTTGTACCATTAGGGAAATATGAGCGTATCAGTTCTAATTTCATTACGCCTTATTCACCTCTATCAATTGCAACGCATTGTATACACCATTTTTAAGTACATACTTTTCACCGTTAATTTCTTGATAGAATTCGACACCCAAAACCAAAAAGATGGGTTCTGTACTGTTCGCAGGTAAAGTAGTCGCCAAACTTATCGCAGTAGTTTCAACCGCATCATAAGGTAAAATTCCAGTATCTGAATTCGAAACATTAAACGAACCATCATTGAAGTTGACATCTGCTGCTGCAGCTTCAATTTTAAAATGAGTGGTTCCCGAAGGCGCATTAATCATGTTAACCGGAACGAATGCCGGAATATCTACAAGCACATCACCTTCTGCACGATCTAATGTAGTCGTATAAGGAGCATAAATCGTTGTTGATAATTTCCCATTAATATTGAAATCAAAACCTTTTAAAAGTGCTAAATCACCATTAATCACATTACGTTTCCCACGTTCGCTTACCATATCAGCCTGAATTACCTTAACCATATCACGAGTTAATCGACCAACCATTCTCGAATCAGCAGAGTTTAACAACACTGCTCGAAACGCAGTTCGCAGCATCTTCCCAGATGCACCTGCTCGTCCAAACTCCTCACCATTTTCACGCGTACGTTGAAAGTTCGGATCATTCATAATTCGGCTCTTATCCACACCACCTTTTTCGCGTGCTAAGAAACCTTCTTTTGCTTTATAAAAGGTAATGTCACCAACAGTACCCAACAGCTTAATAATACCTTTTTGTCTTGCCATTTTTTTACATTTTAATCGTTCTACATTTTCAATCCTACCGGTAGACAATACAAGTGTAGAAAAAAGAGTAACTTTATAAAAATCAGCAAATACCAAATGACTTTTTAATCATCTTTTGTCATCAAATGACCTATAGATGAAGCACATAAACGGTATAGATAAAGCATAGATAGTGTATGAAATTGAATAATTATGCAGCAGAAAAAGTTACAACGGATTTGCATTTACCCAAAGGACATTCAAATCATTACAGGTAAAAGTTATAGGCAATCACTTCGTATCTATAACCAAATTAAAGCACATTACAACAAACAACCTCATCAGGTGATTACTTGGGAAGAGTTGGGGGAGTATTTGGGGATAAAAACTTGATTTTTTAGTTTAAATATATTATATGATTTTGCGTTGTTTATGAAAAAGAAAATCAAAAAAGAAATTGATAAATATATATTATGGATATTCAAATTTAACTTATAATGAAAAAAACTTACAGTTAGCAATGGATAGAATAATTAACGAATTAAATAAAATAAAAACCACTATTCATAACACAGATATTTTTGAATCTAAAATATTTATCTATAGAGATAATGAATAAGTTTAAGTATAATTGCAAACCTAACTAAATATTAGTTAGGTTTTTTATTTTCAATCATATACATTGTATCTTTGTAAAAGAATATAAGAGTTCTTTAAAAATATATCGAGACCAAATCGAGACCATTTGATAAAACAGATTTTCAATCCCTCTGAAATAAAGGATTTTTGGCGTAGGTTCGAATCCCGCCAGCTCCACAAAACTCCTTTAAATTTTAGTTTAAAGGAGTTTTTATTTGTAATAAATTATGGTTCCCAGATAATTCTTGTCATCACATCTAGGTTGGTTCCGTTATGTTCTTTAATCGGAATTCCAGTAACCAAACCAATCATTAAGTTATGTTGAATTGCCAAACGAACTTGTGGTCTTAAAGTATAATGAAATCCCTCTTGGTCGATATCCATATTATTTTCAAGTCCGATAAAGTTTTTTGAATTTGGTAAAACATACATGATACTTGCATTTATAGTTGCTCCAATATCCAATTTTCGATTTTTATAATGATGTTCAAAAACAGGACCTGTGTATAATAAAGTATTGAAATTCTTAAAATTTTTTGCTCCAATAAAAACTGGATTCATTTTCATTCCTGTAAAAAAACTTCCTCGATTTCCTAATTCTTTAAACGTATTGAATTCAAATTCGTGAATATATGCAACAGCTAAAGATGTTTTTCGTTTTTCATTCACCAAAAAAGTATATTGTGTTGCGAATTTTAAACCTTCAATTTTATTATTCGGAACATAAATAGAACCATCATGATCAGAATTTTTATGATTAAACAAAAAAGGAACTTCTACTTCCATTCCCAATCTATCAGCAACAGCCCATTCATATTCAACAAATCCTTTGTATTCATTGTATGATTTTCTCGAAGTAATTCCGAATCCTACATTTATTTCAGCTTCTCCTTTTCTTGCGCCTAGATCTCGCATCAAATCTGTATACAAAGGTTCTGCATGTTCAATTTTAGGTTTTAGTATTTTTTGTTGAGGTTTTGAATTGATAATTGAATCATTTTTTGTCTGTGCAACAGTTGTTATTGTAATAAAAATTGTTGTCAATATTGTCAAGAGAAACTTCATTTGTTTTTTATTTTGATGCAAAGGACAAAGAAGATTTAGGAAGAAATTAGGAATTGAAGTTTCAAGTATTCAACATCTAATAAATTAAATTTTAAAGTTTTTTGATACTTATCATTTTAAGAATAATAAAAACTACCTTATCTTAGTCGAGAATTAACACCACATTTAAGACAATCAAACAATTATGAGTTCGTATGAATATTATAACTTTCCGATACAGTTGATAAATGGTTTTTTAGATGATTCTAAAAAAGTTTTGATTGACATTTCACATTATTGTATTTACAGGGTTTTTATTGATAATTTCGAAAAATATTCGGGTTCTTTTACAGGATATCAGAAAGCTTGTGATGATTTTGGAATAGAATTTAAAAATGTTGCCGCTGCTTATCAAAATGGAAAAGATTTGTATGAAGCAACAATAGATAAAAGTCCAATGGTAGGAATGAGTTCTGAAATGTATTGGGATTACATGACGAACGAAAAATCAGAATTTGAGAAAGTTTTATTACTCGGAGATCTTGCTTTCAAAAGTATTTTGGGTGCAAAATCTTATATAAAATTAGATAATAAATACTGGTTTAGTAGAATGAATGGTTCTGCAAAATCAATTTCAAAAGAAGAATTAGCTCCAAAATTGCAACGATATCTTAATGAATATCAAACGAAGAAAATCAAAAATAAATTAATTTCTGATTGGGGATTAGCTTCTTATTCTCGATACAATAGAGGATTTTATGTGAGTTATAAAATGACATTGGATGATTTGGCTTATCATGCAGAGAAAATTAGAAAATCTACACAAGATAAGAAGATCAAGAATGATGTAAAATCTGCGCATGAAAAAGCATTAGAAAGATTAGAAAAAGAAGGAAAACTAAATTAGTTTTTATTGATAAAATAAAAGTCCATCAAAATTTTGATGGACTTTTTATATAGCTAATGTTTTAGCTTAAATTTCTTTAACTGTAATAATGTTTACAGGGCAAGCTTTAGCAGCACGTTCACAATTTTCTGCAATAGTATGATCTGGATCTTTTAATGTATGAAAGCCTTTTTTATCAATTGCTTTCAATAAAACAGATTTACCATCTTTTTTTGACATTCTAAATCGTTCCGGTGCTAACTCATAACAATAGTTGCATCCGATGCATTTATCGCGTTGTAACGTAATAATGACCATGAATAACTATTTTTTAATGAGAATAAGCGCCTTCTGAAACACTGTTTTGTTGAGTTCCTGGCTCTTCTACTTTTACTAATTTGTATAATTTATCAGAAGGACGAATTCTAAATTCCATCGGAATTGTAATCGAATCACCTTTTTTAGCTGTATCAGATTTTACATCTTCAACCATCATTTCTGTTACCACCATTTCTTTGGCTCCAGTTGTTGGTCCAGTTACTAAGATTAAATCTCCAACTTTCAAATCATAAGCATCAATTACAAATTGACCAATACTTGGTTTTGGAAAGAAATGAACACCTTTTCCGATGTAAACTTTTTTCTGAGTTGCCATAGAACCTGGAACAGCAGACCATTCACCTAATTTTTGACCTAAATAATAACCAGACCAAAAACCACGATTATAAACAGTTTGCAATAATCCCATCCAATAATCAACTTTCTCTTTCGAATATGATCCATCAGCAATAGAATCAATCGCTTCTCTATAAGCACGAATTACAGTTGCAACATACTCTGGAGCACGTCCGCGACCTTCAATTTTTAATACTTTTACACCAGCATCAACAACTTCATCTAAAAATTCCATTGTACAAAGATCTTTTGGCGACATCATGTATTCGTTATCCAATTCGATTTCGAAACCAGATTCTTGATCAATTACGGTATATTTTTTACGACAGTTTTGTTTGCAAGCTCCACGATTTGCAGAAGAATTGTGTGAATGTAAGCTCAAGTAACATTTACCTGAAACAGCCATACACAAAGCTCCATGACCAAAGATTTCAATTTCTACTAAATTTCCACTTGGTCCGCGTACATCATCTTTGATAATCTGTTCACAGATTTTTTTCACTTGTTTCAAACTCAATTCACGAGATAATACCATTGTATCAGCAAACATTGCATAGAATTTTACTGTTTCGATATTTGTCACGTTAATTTGAGTTGAAATATGAATCTCAATCCCAATTTGTCTTGCATAAGCAATAACCGATTGATCCATTGCAATAACAGCAGTTATATTAGCTTGTTTTGCTCTATCCAATAAGTTCTTGATTAAAGATAAATCGTGATCGTATATAATTGTATTTAAAGTAAGGTAAGAACGCACACCTTTTTCTTCACAACGTTTCACGATTTCTGGTAAATCGTCCATTGTAAAGTTTATTGATGCTCTCGCACGCATATTCAACTGCTCAACTCCGAAATATACAGAATCAGCTCCATTGTCTAAAGCCGCTTGTAACGATTCGAAATTCCCAGCAGGAGCCATCAACTCCATTTTTCCATCTTTGGTCATACGAAAATTCTGATTTTTGAGGTGCAAAGTTACAAAAAATATAACGGGCTATGTTATTTATAATCAAGTTAAATTTTATATAAAAAGAAATTTTAAAAGAAATTTCATTTTAGCACAGTATTTGATTTTATATAAAAAATGAATACTATGAAAAAAATAATTTTATCAACAATCTTAGGATTAGGATTTTTAACATCTTGTACATCGAGTAAAGTTGTAAATGAAAATGAAGAAGTCTTAACAATTGCACCAGAAACAAGAGAATGTTCAGCAGGAGCAGCTAAAATGCAATGTATGCTAATAAAAAATGATGATTCTTCTGATTGGCAATTATTTTATAATCATATAGATGGTTTTAATCATGAACCTGGATATGAATATAAAATTGTCGTTTCAAAATCTAAAATTGAAAATGCACCTGCAGACGCTTCAACATTAAAATATAAGTTGATAAAAGTTGTCAGTAAAAAATTAGCAACTATGGAATAATTCGAACGATATTTCGAAGAATTTCAATTAATTTTGCAAGATGTTAATAGAAAGTCTTCAGAATCCAAGAATTAAAAACTTGCTAAAGTTGCAAGAAAAATCAAGAGAACGTAAAAACCAAGGTTTATTTATAGTCGAAGGAACACAAGAAAATGAACTCGCTATAAAAGGTGGCTACGAAGCTATTGAAGTTTATATTTGTGAAGATATTTATAATAAAACGCTAGATTTTAACGGAGCAAAAGTTTTTACAATAACAAAACAAGTTTTCGAAAAGTTAGCTTATAGAAAATCTACAGGCGGAATTATCGGTGTTTATAAAACAAAATCTGCTACTTTGGTCGATTTAAAATTGCCAGAAAATGCATTGGTTATTGTTTTGGAAGCGGTAGAAAAGCCTGGAAATCTTGGAGCTGTTTTGAGAACTGGAGATGGTGCAAAAGTTGATGCAGTGATTGTCTGTGACGAAACGGTTGATTTTTTTAATCCAAATGTTATTCGTTCCTCGGTTGGAACTTTGTTTACAAATAAAATTGCATCTGCAAGTAAAGAAGATGTTTTAGATTTTTTGAAATTTAATCATATTCAAGTCGTTTCAACTTTTTTAAGAGAAGAAACGAAAAGTTTGTATGAAACTGATTTTACTAAATCTTCTGCAATTATTTTAGGAACAGAAGCAACAGGGCTTTCGGACTTTTGGGCAGATCATGCTGATTCATTAATTAAGATTCCGATGTTAGGTCTTGTAGATTCTTTGAATGTAAGTAATGCAGCTGCTATTTGTGTATATGAGGCAGTAAGGCAGAGACAATAATCTTAATAAATAAAAAAAACCATTTCTAAATTAGAAA
Organism: Empedobacter brevis; assembly: GCF_965118635.1. Classification (GTDB taxonomy): domain Bacteria; phylum Bacteroidota; class Bacteroidia; order Flavobacteriales; family Weeksellaceae; genus Empedobacter; species Empedobacter brevis_A. The sequence continues at coordinate 8,221 of NZ_CBCPHV010000004.1, forward strand.
TGGTTTTTTTTTATTCTATTTTCTTCTGAATAGTTTACTGAAGAAAGATTTTCCTTTATTATGGTTTTCTCCGTATCCATAACCGTATCCATAACCGTATCCATATCCTTTTGTAAAGTCAACGTCATTTACAACCATAGACATATTATTAAGGCGATCATCATGATATAAATCCCTTGGAATAGCTAACATACGTTTATCTAAATAATTAGCACGAACAACATACATTGTGATATCAGCAGAATTAGATATTAATAATGTATCTGTAACTAGACTAACAGGAGCTGTATCGACTAATACATAATCATAATTTTCTTTACCATAGTTAATGATATCTTCAAATCGACCATTCATCAATAATTCTGATGGATTTGGTGCAACTTGACCAGAATAAATAACATCAAATTTGTAATTCGCTGGATTTTTGATTATTATATCGTTAATGTTTACATCTTTTGAAATCAAATATTCTGTAACACCATATTTATTTCTATATTGATCTGTTATACCTAAATAATCTAATACTTTAGGGCTTCTAATATCAGCACCAATTAATAATACTGATTTACCAGACATTGTTAAGATTTGGGCAAGGTTTGTAGAAATAAAAGTTTTTCCTTCTCCACTTGTTGTGGAAGTTACATAGATTGATTGAGGATCAGTAGAATTTTTAAGAAGGAAATTCATATTTGTTCTCAAAATTCTGAATGCTTCTGCGACACTTGAACTATCATTATGCTCAATAATAGATATGTCACTCTTAGGAATCTGTCCAGCTATTGGAGCTCCAACAGCTTCTTCAACATCTTCTTTAGAATTTACATTATTATTTAATAGTTTGTAAATGTATATAAAAGCAAATGGTACAATTAGTCCTAAGATCAAAGCTCCTAATAAAACAATACTCTTTTTAGGTGATACAGGAATTTTAGAATCATAAGCATAATCAATAACTTTTATATTTTCTGGTGTTGCTGCAGCCTTAATTTCATTTTCTTCACGTTTCTGTAGTAAAAATAAATACAAAGCTTCAACAATTTGTTGTTGTCTTGATATATCTCTAAATCCGCGTTCTTGACCTGGTACTTTTTGAATTCTAGTTTTTATTTGATTTTGTTTCGTCTGAATTGAACTTAAAGTAGTTTGTGTATTAGTTCTATACAAACGTAAACTATTTTTTAAGTTTCTTTTAATATCACTAATCTGCTCTTGAAGTTTCACAACATTTGGATGCTCACTCGTTACAGATTTCAACATATCTTCTTTTGTTAAAACTAATTGATTATAAGAAGCAATTTGTGAAGCAATAGTTTGATCTTGCAAACCAATATTAGTTGGTAATAAATCTGTTTTACTTGAATTTAAAGCAGAGTTCATGTAATCTACTAACTGGAGTTGTGTAGATGAATCTAACAATTTCTTCTCATTATCAGATGCATTTTGCAGGAAAATATTTGCTTCTGAAGCAACATCTGTAATATTGTTACTTTGTTTATATCTTTCTAAATCTTTATCTACTCCTTGAAGATCTCCTGTAACAATAGACAATCGAGAATCAATAAACTTAGAAGTTGCTTGTGTTAATTTATTATTATCTGTTACAAGATCTAAATTATATTGTTTAATTAATTCATCGATAAATAGCTTTGAAATCTCAGGAACGCTACCTACTAAATTGAAGTTAACAATTTTAGAGTTTTTATCACTATTTGGTTCAATCTGAATTTTTAATTGATAATAATTAACAGTATTATTCAAAGAATTTAATTTAATTAAGTACTCTGAGTCAATACTTTTTGATATATTTTTGTTTGGACTAATGACAATATCTCCAAACGGAGCTTGGATTTTTTGACCGAAAGAATAAGTTTTTGTTTCTTTTGTCTTTTCATTAGTTAAGCTAAACTTTGTTGAAGATTCTATTTTAACATTTAGTTCTTCTGATAAGTCATCATTAAGTTTATCTGCCTCATTAAGAAATAGAATTTTAATTGGAGAATTGCTAGCAGTTGTTTCTATTTCAGCTATTCGCCCTACACTATAGTAACTTATGTTAAGATTATTTTGTTCTACAACTTTAGAAATGAGTCTTCTTGATTTTAAAACTTCAATCTGATCCCCAACTTCAGCATTAGTACTGGTACCAAAAACAGTTGCAGCATCAGCTAATCCTGCTAATTCTCCAGCAGCAGATTCTTTTTCATTTAATAAAATTTTAGCAGAAACTTGATATTGTTTTTGGGTATATTTTAAATAGAATAATGCACCAATTATAGCGATGATTAAGCCTAGTACAAACCATTTCCAATAAAATAAATATTGCTCTAGAATTTGTCTTAGATTAATATTTTCATCTTCATCTTCGAATGAAGTAGTTTTTTTAGAATTATTTATTTGATTCATTTTATCTTGTTAAAACAGAGATTACAGAAATTATTACACCAGCCATTGAAATCCATAATGTATAATTTGGTGTAAAATTGGATGCAGAAATTTGAGCAGAATTAGGTTCTACATAAACAACATCATTTTGGGCTAAATAATATACAGGAGAATTTAACGCTGATTCTGAAGTTAAATCAACACTATATCGTTCTTTTACACCATTACTTTCTCTGATTACAGTAACATTTTTTCTCTTCCCTTTTATAGTTAAATCTCCAGCCATTCCCAATGCATCTAAAAGTGTTATTCTTTCTGTAGGAACGATAAAACTACCTGGGCGAGAAACTTCTCCCAATACGCTAATTCTGAAGTTTACAAAATTTACGTTTACTCCAGGATTCACTACATATTTACTTACTTTTGCTTTTATTGTTTCAATAGCTTGACTTCTTGTTAGTCCAGCTAATTTTATAGTACCAATCATAGGTAAACTAATATTTCCATTTTCGTCAACTGTATAAGTTGGGCTAAATGGAGAAAGACTATTAGTATTAGCTGTTGTTTGAATCGTACTTAATTGATTAAATGGTGCAGCAGCAGCAACATCAGCAGCAGAAATCACAATTGCTAATTGATCTGTAGGTTGTATTTTAGGTATATACTGTTCAAAACTTGTAGTTAATTCTTGTTGGTTTTGAAAATAAACAATCTCTTTTCTAGATCCACACGATGTAATTGTGATCATAGAAATAATAAATAAAAATTGGAAAATTCTATTTTTCATAAATTATATTATCAAGTTTTTCAAATTCTGAATTTTGAGAAATAAATTCAGGTACAATCTCTTTCATTTTAGCGACTAAGTCCATAACTTGTTCGTGTTTTTCAATAGTTGAAGACAATAAACATAATTCTTCAATTAATTTTTTATTCTCATGACATTTGTTGGTATTTACTTTGGCTATCATTATTTTTTCATGATGTGTTTTAACCGTATTTTCATCATTGGCTAATAATTCTTCATAAATTTTTTCACCTGGACGTAAACCTACAATTTTTATATCAATTTCTTCAGGATATTTATAGCCACTTAATCTAATCATCCTTTTTGCAAGATCAATAATTTTCATTGATTCTCCCATATCGAATACGAAAATTTCTCCACCTTTTCCCATAATAGCAGCTTCAAGAACCAATTGACAAGCTTCAGGAATGGTCATGAAGAAACGAGTTATATCTGGATGTGTAACAGTAAGAGGACCTCCATTCTCTAATTGTCTTTTGAAAAGAGGAATTACTGATCCGTTTGAACCTAAGACATTTCCAAAACGAGTAACAATATAGTTTGTTTTTGAGAATTCATTGATACAGTTAACATAAATTTCAGCTACTCTTTTTGTTGCACCCATAACGTTTGTTGGATTTACTGCTTTGTCAGTAGAAACCATAACAAATTTTTCAGAATTAAACTCATTTGCTAAATCGGCAATTGTTTTAGTTCCATAAATATTTGTATTGATAGCTTCGTATGGAAACTTTTCCATTAATGGAACATGTTTATAAGCTGCTGCGTGAAAAATAATTTGTGGATGATATTTACTAAAAAGACTTGACATTCTTTTTCTGTCTTTCACGCTAGAAACTATATATTCAATTCTTTTTTGTTTATTCTCAGATAACTCATTTTTTAAGGATTGTTGAACATCATAAAGAGCAGATTCGGCTTGATCAATTAAGATTAATTGATCAAAATCCATCATGGAAATTTGTTTAGAAATTTCACTTCCTATAGAACCAGCAGCGCCTGTAACTAAAACTCTTTTTCCTCTAATATTTTCATTTATTATTGGATTTTTCAAGTTTATAGATTCTCTTCCTAATAAATCTTCAATTTTTAATTGTTTGATTTGATTAGGCTTATATGTTCCATCAATCCAATTTGAAATTGGTGGAATTATTTTTATATTAACATTTAAATCTTCTAATGATTTAGAAAGATTTAATAATTGATTTGTTTTAATGTTCTGAATAGAAATAATGATTTCTGAAATATCATTTTTTTCGATAAACTTATCATCAATATCATTGATAGAATAAATTTTAAGACCATCTATAAAAGTACCAGTTTTGGCTTGATTATCATCAATAAAACCTATAACCTTGTTATTGTATTGTGTATCGTTTTGTAAGATATCTCTTGTGATTAAGCCTGAATCTCCGGCTCCATAGATTAGAACCCTTTGTGAAACTTTATTTTTCGAGAAAAAATAATCATAAATCCATTTGTAATATAGTCTTGCAATAACCATTATTACTGTTGAAATAAATAAATGGACAAAAATTACTGAATAAGACATTCTAAAGACATATGAACTAATATGACTTTGTGAAGGATTTACCTCTATAAATTGTCTGTAGATAAAAGTAATAAAAAAAAGTATTAGAAAAGCAGTTGTATTAGAAACAAATACATTCTCTGCATCTTTCATACCTGTTTTTCTTACAATTCCTTTGTATGTTTTAAAATATAAAAAACATATTGTATAAATAAAACTTATAAAAGGTAATTTATAGACAAGTTTCTCTACACTAAATGTATTCAGAAAACTGTTTAAAATAAAATTACTTATGATATAACTTATAAAGACAATAAGTATATCAATCACTAATACTACCCATCTTGGAGTATTAAAGTGTTGGTTAAAAGGGTTCAATATTGTAGTAATTTAAGTAGTTGTAAAGGTAAAAAAAAATCAGGAATAGAAACCAAAAAAATGGAAAATTCTATCCCTGATTATAATTATATTTTAGAAATAATTATTTTACTCTGAAAACAACTCTTCTTGCTAATTGATGAGAAGAAACTTGAGAGTTTTTGAACTCTTTATCTTCACCTTCACCAATAGTTGTTAATTGAGAAGCGTTTGCTCCTTGATTAACTAATATTGCTTTAACATTTTCTGCTCTTCTACGAGATAAGTTTTTGTTGAAAGCATCTCCTCCAACTGGATCAGCATAACCTAAAATTTCAATTTGGGCATTTGGTTTTGCTTTTAAGAATTCAGATACAAATTTAATACCTCCAACTGATTGTTGGTAAGGTTTGTCAGAATTGTAATCAAAATATACATTGATAATTCCAGAATTAATCATTTGCTCTAAGAAATCAGCATCATTAACAATTGTTGTATTTCCACTAGCATTTTGTTTGATGTATTCTTCAATATTATCAGGAATACCATTACCATTGTGGTCAATAGTAACACCTTTAGTATCAACTACTGCTCCTGGAGCTGAATTTGGTTCTTGATCTAAATAATCAGCAACACCATCACCATCAGAATCTTTTAACATTAGTTCTATATTAGAAATGCGATCTTCTAAATCTGAACGAGTTGGTTCATAAACCCAATCTGCATGTTTTTCATTTTTACCTAAGTAAAATGTTAAACCTAAAGTTGCGTTCCATAGTTCACCACCAAATCCAGAACCTGAAGTTTTTGAATTACCATCAAAAGTCACATTTTGACGAATGTTTCTTACATATGATAAATCTCCTGTCAAAACAACACGATCTGTTAATCTTAACTGTGGAGTTAATCCAACCATAACGTTAACCATATTATCGTTACCATCAAAAACTTTACCATCAACTCCTTTAGTAGCTTGATTATTCATCCAAGAATAACCTGCTCCACCATGACCTAATAATCCAATTCTATTTGTCCATGTTTCAAAGTTCATGATTCGTCCTAAGTTAGCAACCCCTTGTAAGTCTACACGATAATAGTTAGAACGAAAACGTTCTACATTTTCACCTTCTTTTAAACGATCGTAAGCTCCGTCTAATTTTAAACCAAACTTTGGATTAAACATATAACGAACACCAAAATCAGCATGGTAGAAACTAGGTGTTTCAGAATAATAACCAGGTGTGAAAGTTTTACGTGCTTTTACAGCACCTCCATTGGCCTCTATAGACCATTTGTTGTAATCGTTGTTAAATGTCTCAGAAACTTCTTGCGCTTGTGCAAAAACCCCTAATCCAATAACACTTAATAGGTATGAAATCTTTTTCATGAGGAAATATTTAATTACAAATTTATATAAAATATTAAAAACTAATCAATAATGATTGTTAAAAAAAGCTATAACTAACGAAAGTCATAAAACCGTTGTTGTATTTACTTGCTATTATATTTTGGTTCAATAACTATGCCGAAATTTATTTTTTGTTTTCTTGCATCATTTTCAAATCATTTAAATTATTTTTGCACAAATATTTCCCAAAACAAACAATGGAACAATCAGCATTTCTTTTTTCAACAAGAGGATCATTAGAATTAGCAGAAAAAATTGCAGAGCAATATGGTCAAGAACTTGGTAAATCTAAAATTGTAGAGTTTAGCGACGGCGAATTTGTGCCTGCTTTTGAACAACCAATTCGCGGAGCTCGTGTTTTTTTAATTGGTTCTACAATGCAACCAACAGACAATTTAATGGAATTACTTTTAATGTGTGATGCTGCAAAACGCGCATCTGCTAAAAGTATTACAGTAGTTATTCCTTATTTTGGTTTTGCTCGTCAAGACCGTAAGGATGCACCACGTGTACCAATTGGAGCAAAATTAGTTGCTAAAATGTTAATGACTGCTGGTGCAACACGTGTAATGACAATGGATTTACATGCGGATCAAATTCAAGGGTTCTTTGAAATTCCTGTAGATCATTTATTTGCTTCAACTATTTTTGTGGAATACATTAATAGTTTAGGTTTAGATAATATTTGTATTGCTTCTCCAGATATGGGAGGTGCTAAACGTGCAAATACATATGCTAAATATCTAAATGCGGATATTGTTATTTGTCATAAAGAGCGTAAAGTAGCAAACCAAGTTGATAGCATGATGTTAATTGGTGATGTTGAAGGTAAAAATGTTATTTTAGTAGATGATATGATTGATACGGCAGGTACGCTTGCTAAGGCTGCTGAATTAATAATGGAAAAAGGAGCGAAATCTGTTCGTGCAATTGCAACTCATGGAGTATTATCTGGACCAGCTTATGAGCGTCTTGAAAACTCTTTATTAACGGAAATTGCTATAACTGACAGTATTCCATTAAAAAATAATTCCATATCTAAAATAAAAGTATTATCTTGCGCTCCGCTTTTTGCAGATGTTATGCATTTAGTACATAGTAATAAATCAATTAGTCAACGTTTTGTTATCTAATGATTTAGCTTAAAATTAAATTATTTTTATTATATACATATTATTATGAAGTCAATTACAATTCAAGGTGTAAAAAGAGAAGACTTAGGTAAAGTGGCTACACGTAACCTACGTAATGCTGAACAAGTACCTTGTGTGGTTTACGGTTCTGGAGAGCCTATCCACTTTTCAGCTGATGAAAAAGCATTCAAATCATTAGTTTATACTCCAGATGCTCATACAGCAGAAATCGAGTTAGCTGATGGAGCTAAAATTAAAGCAATTTTACAAGATATTCAATTTCACCCAGTAACTGATAAAATCTTACACGTAGATTTTTACCAATTAAGCGATGATAAATTAGTAACTATGGAAGTTCCAGTTCGTTTAGTAGGTCGTGCTCGTGGTTTAGTAGCTGGTGGTGTTTTACGTTTCAACATGCGTAAATTAAAAGTTCGTGCTCTTCCAGCAAACTTACCAGATGAAATTGTTATCGATATTACTCCAATGAGAATTGGTCACAAAATGTATGTAGAAACATTGAAAAATGATAAATATACATTCGTTCATCCAGATAACGCAGTAGTAGTAGCTATTCGTACTTCTCGTAACGCTGTTAAGGATGCTGATCAAGACGAAGACGAAGAATAAGATTTTTTCTTTTCAGATAATAAACCACTCAATTTTGAGTGGTTTTTTTATTTTAAAAATTTAATAAGATAAATATGTCCGATTTAAAAATAATGTTATATATTTGTCAAGTAATTTATAATGAATAAAAGAAATTAATGTTTTCTAAAGCGTGTGAATATGGTATTAAGGCTTGTGTATTTATTGCACAGGAATCTGTTGAAGGAAATAGAGTTAATCTAAAACAAATTGCAAATTCTATTAATTCTCCAGAAGCTTATACAGCTAAAATACTTCAACAATTAGTTAAAGCAAATGTAATTTCATCCGTAAAAGGAAAAATGGGAGGTTTCCAAATGGATGCCGAACATTTACAAGATATAAAATTGGTGAATATTATCAAAGCGATTGATGGAGATGGTCTTTATCACAGTTGTATCTTAGGTTTGGTAAAATGTGATGCGAATAGACCTTGCGCTCTACATAGCCGTGTTTTCGAAATTCGTAATGATTTACGAGAAATGTTAGAAAAAACATCTATGTTCAATTTGATTGATGATCTAGAGAAAGGAATTGCATTTCTTAAACATTAAAAAAATTTATATAATAATAAGATAAAAATATCCGATTATCCGAATTAAAAAATTATAACAATGAATCTACTAATGGAACTTCCTAAAGCAACTATTTCTCCTGTGAGTTTTAATGTAGCTGTAACTCTAAATGAAGCTTGTGCAAGACATCATAAAACGTTGTTTTTTTGTTGGAATATTCGCACAGGAATAGACAATGGTGTGGATATAAAACGAATTGTTGATTATGTAAATTGGTATGGAGAAGAAGTGTTATTCAAAAAATTTGAGATTGAAGAAAATTATTTATTTTCATTTTTAGATGAAGATCACTATTTAGTGAAAAGAGCATTGAAGGAGCATAGACGCTTGAGACGTTTGTTCAAAATAGATGTGAAAAATCCAATGAAAAGTTTGATTTATATCGAAGAAGAATTGGATTTGCATATCAGATTCGAAGAAAAACAAATGTTTCCAGAATTTGAAAAAAATGCAACACAGAAAAAATTAAAAGTTGTTAAAGAACAATTTAATAAGCTTTTGAAAAATACAGATTGGAAAGATCAATTTTGGTTATAAATCTCTCATAACTAAAATTTTTACTTATAATTTTTTAGATGATTTTTGAAAAGAAAAGCTCGATTTTGCAGGTCGAGCTTTTTGTTTTTTTTATTTCTTAATTTTTACTTCGAAAATTTTATCCCAAAGTTTTCCTGTAACTAACATGTTTCCGTTGTCTTTGAAAGCGATTCCGTTCAATTCTTGTGCTTGAGGATTTCCTTGTTTTCCTTTCAATTCAGCAAAATTAAATTCAGCTTTCACAGCTCCAGTTTGTGGATCAATTACAACGATATTACTGTTATCTGCATGTCCAGATTTTAGATAAACATTTGCATAGATTAAACCATCGTGATAATCAATTTCATTTAAATAACTATATGGTTGTGTGTTGTCAAAAGCCTGTATAGTTCTTAGGTAATTAAAATTTTCGTCGAAGAAATGAATACGTTGAGAACCTTCTGTTACAGCTAATTCTTTTCCAATTGTTGTAATTCCCCATCCTTCGATGATTTGTGCAGGCATATCAAATTTCTGAACTTGATTGAAGTTTAAATCATATTTATAAATGACACGATCTTGCCATGTTAATTGATAAATAAATCCATTCAATTCTGTAATTCCTTCACCGAAAACATCATCTTTTATTTGATATAATTTTGTAGGTTCTGTTGCGCCTAATTTATATTCTATCAAACGTGTTTTTCCTTCGCGAAGTCCAGTTCCTTCAAAAATATTTCCATTTTTGAAATAGAATCCTTGTGTAAAATAATCAGGATTATGTGGATAAGTACCAACGATTTCATAATTCCATTGTGCAGCTGGCTCATTGGCATAAACTACAAATGTAAAATCGCGCGAATTTGTTTCTTCTTCACCTTTGAAGAATCTTAAATTAACAGTATGATTTCCTAGTCCAATAGTTTTTCCGTCAATTGTAAAATCAGCTGGAACTTCTTGTCCATCTACCGAAACCACAACTTTCGTTATTCCATCTAAATTAGTTAGTGGAATATCTATTTTATCTCCGATTTTATATTTGTTTTGTTCTATTTTAGATACAATTTCAGTGATAGCTGTATTGTTTTTTCCAGAAGAATCTTTACAAGAGAATAATAACGAAGAGAAAACTGTTGCACAGACTGATGCGGCGATTAAATATTTTTTCATTTGAAATTTTTATTTTTATAAGAATTAGGTTGCTAATTCTATTACAAATATATTTATTTTGTTCGATTCGGATTATTTTTTACAAAAGCATCCCAGCTGGAATAAGAACTAGAACTTCCTGTTTTATTATTTGAATTTAGATAATGACAAACCGCAACAGCAAGTCCATCTGTGGCATCCAACCGTTTTGGGATTTCTTTTAAACCAAGCAAATGTTGTAACATTCCGGCAACTTGTTCTTTTGATGCATTTCCATTTCCTGTAATAGCCATTTTCACTTTCTTAGGCGCGTATTCTACAACAGGCATATCTCGATGTAAACAAGCAGCAATACAAACGCCTTGTGCTCGACCAAGTTTTAACATCGACTGAACATTGACACCAAAGAATTGTGCTTCGATGGCTAATTCATCTGGATGATATTGATCGATAATGGCTAATGTTTTTTCAAAAATCTTTTTCAACTTTGTTTGTTGATTCGGAAGTTTATGCAATAACAACTCATCTAAAGTAATCAATTTTATTTTATTATTTTTTACTTCGATTAAGCCAAATCCCATAACCATTGTACCTGGATCTATTCCTAAAATAATCTTTTCCATCGTTGCGAAGGTATTAAGATATTCTGAAAATTAAGCTGAATTTCGACTTGCATTAATATTACCGAATAACGATCGCATAACAATTTGTTCATAAATAGCTTTAAACTCACTTTCGTGATGAATTTTATTCAATGCAAATTGTTGAATTGTTAATAAAGGCAAAACAATATTTTCACGCATTTGTACTGAAGCTCTGTTCAGAGGTTCATCTTGCATTAATTCTGTGTAGCCAGAAATTTCTAAACACAAAGCTTTTGATAAATTGAATTCATCGTATAAAATATTCCAAAATTCTCCATATTCAGGATCATCTTTCATATAAGAAGTTAATGGGAAATATGTTTTTTCCATCGACATCATACTATTTTGAATTAATGTTTTGAAGAAACTTGAGTTTTTGAACAAGTCTTTTACATCTTCCAAATGTCCTTGTTTTTTCAGCTCATTAATTGCAGTTCCAACACCGAAATATCCCGGAATATTTTGTTTCAATTGGCTCCAAGATCCAACAAATGGAATAGCGCGTAAATCATCAAACTCTAATTTTTTATCATTTCCTCGTTTGCTTGGTCGACTTCCGATATTGGTTTTACCATAATAATTCAGCGTACTCATATTTTCTAAATAAGCAAGGAAAGATGGATGAGCTTTTAATTCTTCGTATTTCTCGTAACTTATTTTAGCTAATTTATCAATCAGAATTCGTTCTTCAGGTGAAATTTGACTTGTACTTGTTGCGAAAATATCAGAAATAATTCCCGCTGTATACAATTGTTCAAAATTATATTTTGCTTGTGGCAATGTTCCATAATTTGATGTAATTGTTTGCCCTTGAATCGTGATTTGTATTTCATGATTTGCAATTGTTTTTCCCTGAGAAGCATAAAATTCGTGTGTTTTTCCTCCTCCGCGAGCTGGTGGTCCACCACGACCATCAAAGAAGATTACTTCAATTTGATTTTTATCCGAAACATTCGAAAGTATTTCTTTTGTGCGGTAAATTTCCCAATTTGCTTTGATATATCCACCATCTTTTGTTCCATCCGAAAAACCTAACATAATAGATTGTCGTTGTTTTCTACGCGCTAAATGTTGTGCGTAAATTGGTAAATTATACAATTTATTCATCGTTGCTTCTGCACCATCTAAACCGCGAATAGTTTCGAAAAGTGGCATAATATCAAACTTAATTTCTTCATCTTGATAACCACAAAATTTGAATAATGCATAAACATTTAGAACATCAAAAATGGTTTCAGAATTAGAAATAATGTAACGATTAACACCTAATTCGCCGTTGCGTTGCTGAATAGTTTTGAGTTGATAAACATTTTTAATTGTATCAATTACAATTTCATCTTCAAAATCTTCAGGTTTTGCAGTGAAAGAAGGATTTGTTAACAATTTGATTTGCTCTTCTTCGCTTAAATCTTTTAAGTTAATTCCAGTATATTTTTCAACAATTTGGTTGATCACTTTTTGATGAATACGCGAATCTTGACGAATATCTAAAGACGCAAAATGCAATCCGAAAATATTAACGCGAGTAATAAAATCGTCTAAAACATCAATAAAAATCCCATTATGTTGCTCAATTAAAATTGTACGAATGTCTTGTAAACGCGTTTTTATTTCATCAATTGTAATCGTTCCATTTTCATTGAACATATTTTCATAAATCAAATTACTTAACGCTTTCAAAGGCTCTGTAATATGTTTGAAAGTTAATCTTCTTTGTACGATTTTTAGATGATTATAATAATTTTTTAGAATACTTGTTCGTAACAAACTTGCTACTTTCCATGTTATTTCTGCTGTAACGAAAGGATTTCCATCGCGATCTCCACCTGGCCAAAATCCTAATTGAATAACAGGAGAATGCAATGGTTCGTTTTCTGTAAAAAATAATTGATTGATTTCTTTATATAATCGACCAATTGCTTGATAATAGACATTTCGTAAGTAATATATAATAGAAACAGCTTCGTCGTAAGGTGTTGGTTTTTCTTCGTTGATAAAAGGCGTTTTTCCTAATTGTTGCAATAATAAATCAATTTTACTAACCGAATCTTGCTGAATTGCATCGCGCAAATCTTGGATAATTTGTTGAACATTTGTTGGATAAAACTGAGTTGGATGCGCTGTAAAAACAACTCGTGTTACAAAATTTTCGATTCTATCTTTCACTTGTTCCATTTTACCTTGTGCCTGCGCAATGTGGTAAATACTTTCCAAACTTCCTTTTTCATTTTCAGAATGTAACGATGGAAATGCAGCATCTTCTATACTATCAAACAAGACTACTTGTCGCTCGATATATTGTATCATGCGAAACATCAAATCGATTTGTTCTTGTTCGGTTTCTAAATCTGTATATTTCTCAAAAAAATTGTGAATAATTTCGTTTGGTGATTTTCCTTCAGGTAAACCTTTTCTGCTTTCATCATACAAAAACGGAATTAATGATCCGATGTTTTGCATCTTTTCGTAAGGCAGGTTCATAAAAAGGCTATTATAGATTTGGAACTTGTTTTCAACTATTTGGTGAAACTTAAGTTCTGATGAATTTATACTTTGCATGAAATAGGTATTTTTTCTCTTCTAGTAAATTTACTTGTTTCGAGCTAATTATCCTATTTATTTTAAATTAAAAAAGAGAACCTTACAATTCTCTTTCTTTAATTTTATTTTTGATTCAACTCTATTAAAGGTTCTATAAATTCTCTTGTATTGGATAAACGAGGAACTTTGTTTTGTCCGCCTAATTTTCCACGAGAAGCCATCCATTCCATGAATAATTTTGTACGAGCTTTGTGTACAATTGGACGATTGAGCGTCATGTTATTGTAACGTTTTGCTTCGTAATCCGAATTAACTTCTTGTAAACCTTTGTCTAAACAATCAATAAATTGTTCGAAATTTTCAGGTTCTTTATCAAATTCAATAATCCATTCGTGCGTCCCTTTTTCTTTTCCTTGCATAAAAACAGGTCCAGCACTATATTCAGAAACAATAGAATTTGTTTGTTGACAAGCTCTTTTCAAAGCTTCTTCGGCATTTTCAACCATCAATTCTTCACCAAAGGCATTGATATAATGTTTTGTTCGTCCAGAAACAACAATTCGATGTGGATTTGTAGAAGTAAAACGGACTGTATCACCAATAATATAGCGCCACAAACCTCCATTTGTTGTAATAACCATTGCGTAATTTTTATCAACTTCAACTTCTCCAATTGTTAAATAGCGTTGATTTTCTGAACCAAATTCTTCCATCGGGATAAATTCGTAAAAGATTCCATTATCTAATAATAACAATAAATCTTTGCTGTGTAATTGATCCTGAATTCCAAAGAAACCTTCGGAAGCATTATATAATTCGAAATAATTTAAATTTTTCTTCGTAATTAAATTGTAGTTTTCTGCATAAGGTTTGAAGCTTATACCACCATGAAAAAATACTTCGAGATTTGGCCATAATTCATCCAAATAGTTTTTTCCAGTTTCGGCTAATAATTTGTTCAAAACAACTAACATCCAAGAAGGAACGCCTGTTAATGAACCAACATCTTCATTTTTAGTCGCATTGATAATTGCATTCATTTTGACATTCCAATCAGACATCAAGGAAATCTCACGATTCGGAATGTTCTTCATTTCAGCATAAAAAGGTAAATTATCAATCAAAATTGCAGACAAGTCTCCAAAACGCGTATCATATTTTTGATAAAGTTCACTACTTCCACCAATTCTTAGATTTTTATGTAAGAAAATATCTGTTTCTGGATAAGCATTCAAATACAATGCAAACATTGTTTTTCCAGCAGCATAGTGGCAATCTTCTAAGGATTCGTTGCTAATTGGAATAAATTTACTTTTTGCATTTGTCGTTCCAGAAGATTTTGCAAACCACTTTATTTTTCCATGCCAAGTAACATCTTTTTCACCTTTTCGAGCTAATTCAATATAAGGCTGGAAATCTTCGTAATGTACAGCAGGAACTTGCGCTTGAAATTTCTGAATTGTTTTAATTTCGTCAAAATGAAATTCTTTTCCGTAAATAGTCGATTTGGCTTTTTTGATATTCTCAAACAACACACGTTCTTGTGTACCAACTGGATTTTTGATGCTTTCCTCAATGACATTCATTCGGCTACGCATCATAATTTCCATAATCTTATTGACTATTCCCATCCGTTAAAAGTTTTGTAGATTTACACAAAATTAATTAAACTTTTTTAGCAATATGCAGTTTGAAGGACAAATTCGTAAAATGACAACTGAAAATGGAACGCCAATCACGTATTATTGGAATTTCAAGAATGATTTTATCGTGATGAATCAATTGTTAGGAAAAAAAATCAAAATTAGCTTTGATCATTACGAATGTTTAAACTGTCATGAGGATAAAGAAATTTATCAAATGGGATATTGTAAAAGTTGTTTTTTTACTGTTCCAGAAGCTAATCCAAGTATTATCAATCCAGAACTTTCCACTGCTCATTTAGGAATAGGACAACGTGATTTAGAATTCGAAATGAAATTTGAATTGCAACCGCATATTGTATATTTAGCAAATTCGTCGGGAATAAAAGTTGGTGTAACGCGTTTAACGCAAGTCCCAACACGTTGGATAGATCAAGGAGCTTCGGAAGCCATTATTATTGCACGAACTGATAATCGTTATGAAGCTGGAATGATAGAGGTTTCACTTAAGAATGTAATTGCAGATAAAACGAATTGGCAAAGAATGTTGAAAAATGATGTTCCTGAAGTTAATTTGTTTGAAAAATATCACGAAATTAGAAATCAGGTGAATGAAGAATTTCAACAATTTTTGGTTGATGAACCAGAAGTTTACAAATTAGAATATCCAGTTTTATCTTATCCTGAAAAAGTAAAATCCTTAAACCTGAAAAAAACACCTGAAATTGAAGGCATTTTAAAAGGAATAAAAGGTCAGTATTTAATTTTTGAAGATAATACAGTTTTCAATGTTCGTGGACACGAAGGTTTTTATGTAAATTTTGAAGTGTAAAAACATCTTACAATTATAAAAATATTTAAAAGTTGATTCTGTTAAGAATTGACTTTTTTTATTTTCTATCTCATTGATTATAAAAAAAATAATTGTTTATTATTTTTTTTCTTATTAAATTAGTTACAGTCAATTAACACAAAAAAATAAGAATTATGAAAACAAGTGCATTACTAATCGTTGGTGGTCTTTTAGCTTTAACGGCTTGTAATAAAAAATCAGATTTACCAGATTATAAAGTAAAGGAAGCTATTTTAGATGTTTACAAATATAGAGCAGATAAGCCTGATTCTTTGTTTGCAAAAGTAGAAGGAGTATCAGTTGATGAACTAAATGCTCCGATAAAAAAATACGGTCCTGTAGATGTTTATAATTTCGAGAAAATGACACCACTTGAAGATGGAGACAAAACAGTTTATGAAGCTGTTTATAAAGTCTCTTTTAAAGGAGCTGAAGGAATAGAAACTTTTAAAGTAAGAAGAGTAGATAAGTTAGATGGAATTGTTGTTGGTTATTCAAATGATATAAATCCAGTATCGGATTCTTTAGCTGTCAAAAATGATTCAGTAAAATAAATATAAAAAAGAATAAATATTTAATGATTTATTAAAAAAGTTTGTATATTAGTATCAATATGAAACAAAACGGATTAAATACAATTATTTTAACAACGACAACTTCTAGTGTTTACACTTAGAGGAGCCTTGTTATGTATTTAATTTTTTAAAAAATAATGCAAAAGCATCTTCTCAATAGGAAGATGCTTTTTTTTATGATCAAAATTCAAATTATGAAAGTTTTAAAATTCGGAGGAACATCAGTAGGATCAATAGAAAGTATCCGCGCGGTAGTAGAAATTGTTAAAAAAGAAAGGCAACAAAATAACTCAATTATTTTGGTTGTGTCTGCTGTTTCTGGTTTAACCAATTTATTGACAAAAATGTCCGAAGAAGCTTCTTCAGGAAATTTTGATGAAAATGATTTAAAACTTTTTCAAGACAAACATTTCGAAATCGTAAAAGCTTTAATCGATGTCCCGAATCAAAATCCGATTTTAACAAAATTAAAATTATTGATGAATGAATTGGAAGCATTGTTAGAAGGCGTTGAGATTCTGAAAGAATTAAGTCCTCAAGCAAAAGATTTGATATTGAGTTTTGGAGAAAGATGCAGCGCTTTGTTAATCGCTAAAGTGATGCAAGAAAATGGTGAAAATTCATTAGCAATTAATGCATCTGATTATATTGTAACGGATCATAATTTTGGTCAAGCGAATGTTATCGAAGAAAAATCTTTTCAGAATATTCAACAATTGGCAAAGGATAATTCTGACAAATTATTGGTTGTAACAGGTTTTATTGCGGGGAATGAAAATGGACGAGTGACAACTTTGGGAAGAGGTGGTTCTGATTATACAGCAGCATTGATTGGTGCAGCTCTGCATGCAGAACAAATAGAAATTTGGACAGATGTAAATGGAATGATGACTGCAGATCCTCGTTTTGTAAACAAAGCTTTTTCTATAGAAAACTTATCATATACAGAAGCGATGGAATTGTCATATTTCGGTGCAAAAGTTATTTATCCGCCAACAATGGCTCCAGCATTTAAACTTAGAATTCCAATTTTAATTAAAAATACATTTCAGCCAGATTTCGAAGGAACTAAAATACAGTTTGATTCGCAACCAACAGATTTTCCAATCAAAGGAATTTCGTCGATCAAAGAAATTGCATTAGTCAATATAAAAGGAAGTGGTTTAGTTGGGAAATTAGGTTTTAGCGGAAAACTTTTTTCACTTTTAGCACAGCATCATATCAACATTGTTTTGATTACACAATCTTCGTCAGAACATAGTATTACGCTTGCGATTCATCATAATGAAGTTGAAAAAGCGAAACAATTAATTGAAGATGAATTTTGTTTAGAAATTGCAGCAAAATGGTTGGAAC
Source organism: Empedobacter brevis (assembly GCF_965118635.1). Lineage (GTDB taxonomy): Bacteria > Bacteroidota > Bacteroidia > Flavobacteriales > Weeksellaceae > Empedobacter > Empedobacter brevis_A. Next base: position 26,340 of record NZ_CBCPHV010000004.1, read on the forward strand.
CAATCGAAGTTGAAGAAAATCTTGGGATTATTGCAATTGTTGGAGAAAACATGAAAAGAACAGTTGGTGTTTCGGGGAAGTTGTTTTATGCGTTAGGACGAAACGGAATAAATGTAAGAGCAATTGCACAAGGTTCGTCAGAATATAATATTTCGGTTGTGATTAGCGAAAAAGATTTATCAAAAGCGCTAAATGCTGTGCATGATGCATTTTTTAATCATTTGAAAAAAACAATTCATGTTTTCAATGTTGGAGTAGGAAATATTGGTTCTACATTTTTAAATCAACTAGAAAAGCAGAAAGAATTTTTAGCAAAAAATAATGATATCGAGATAAAATTAGTCGGATTATCAAATTCTAAAAAAATGATGTTTGATGAAAATGGAATCAATTTATCGAATTGGAAAAATGAATTAGAACATTCTTTTATACAAGCTGATTTGAATGAATTTATCCGAAAAATGAAACAGTACAATTTGCCAAATTGCGTTTTTGTTGATAATACAGCCAGTTCTGATTTACCGAATTATTATAAGCAGATTTTCGAAAGTAATATTTCTGTTGTAACATGTAATAAAATAGCGAATTCTTCTTCTTATCAAGATTATAAAGATTTGAAAGAAACTGCTCGAAAATATGGAATAGATTTTCTTTATGAAACAAATGTTGGAGCCGGTTTGCCAATTATTAGTGTTTTGAAAGATTTGCGAATGAGCGGAGATCAAATTCTAAAAATTGAAGCGATTTTATCAGGAACAATTTCATATATCTTCAATCATTTTAAAGGTGAAAATACATTTGCCGAAGTGGTGAAAAAAGCACAAGAATTGGGGTATACAGAACCAGATCCTCGCGATGATTTGAGTGGAATAGATTTTATGCGAAAAATGTTGATTCTTGCTCGTGATAATGGTTTTGAAATTGAAGCTGCAGATGTAAAAATAGATTCTATTTTACCAAAATCTTGTTTAGAAGTCAAAACTGTAGAAGATTTTTACAAAGAATTAGCCAATGAAAATGATTACTTCGAAAAGATAAAACATCAAGCTGAAGCTGAGCAGAAAGTGATTCGTTACATTGGGATTTTAGAAGATGGAAAAATATCAATTTCGTTAGAATTAGTTGATGATCAACATCCGTTTTATGCATTGTCAGGAAGCGATAATATTATTTCGTTTACAACAGCACGATACAAAGAACGTCCTTTGGTTGTGAAAGGTCCTGGAGCTGGAGCAGAAGTTACTGCGGCTGGTGTTTTTGCAGATTTAGTTAATATAAGTTCAATACGATAAAAGATGAATCAAATAATCGAAAATAAATATAAGCTTGATCAAGCTAAATTTTTAGAAAAAGTACATGTTTTTGCTCCTGCAACAGTAGCGAATATGATTTGCGGATATGATATTTTGGGCTTTGCGGTAGATTATCCTGGTGATGAAGTTATCATGAAAAAAACAGAAAAATTAGGAATAGAAATTCTAACAATTACAGGAGATGAAGGAAAATTACCTTTGGATGCAATGAAAAATACAGTTTCTCATTCGGCATGGAAATTATTTTGTGATTTAGGTTTACAAGAATCTTTTGGTTTATCAATAGAATTACACAAAAAAATGCCAATTGGAAGCGGTTTAGGATCAAGTGCTGCTAGTACAGTTGCCGGACTTTTTGCATTAAACGAATTGTTAGGAAAACCACTTTCCAAAAACGAACTTTTACCTTATTGTATGGAAGGAGAACGTTTGGCTTGTGGCGCAGCTCATGCAGATAATGTAGCGCCATCGTTATTTGGAGGAATAACATTAATTCCTTCTTACGAACCACTTTTAGTGCGTTCTTTGCCTGTTCCAGACAATTTATATGTTACGCTGATTTATTCAAAAGTAGAAGTGCCAACAAAGGATGCGCGAAAATTAATTAAAGACAAAGTACAATTGAGTAAAGCAATTAAACAATGGGGAAATATTGCAAGTTTGGTTGCTGCACTTTACGAGAATGATTACGAAGAGATTGGTCGTTCGATGCAAGATGATATTATTGAGCCAAGCCGTTCTTTGTTGATTCCGTATTTTAATGAAATGAAAAGTATTTCACTCGAAAATAATGCTTTAACATTCGGAATATCTGGTTCTGGACCAACTGTTATGGCGCTTTCTAAAAGTAAATTGGATGCTGAAAATATCGAACAAAAATTGCATGATTTTTTGAAACTAAAAAAAATAGAACATCTATCATTTGTCTCTAAAATTAATCAACAAGGACCTTACATAAAACAATAACAATGGAATTATATAGTACAAATAATCATAAAAATAAAGTTGATTTTAAGCGCGCTGTTTTTCAATCTTTACCAGAAGATAAAGGATTATATATGCCTTTGTCATTGGAAAAGTTAGATGAAAATTGGATGAATTCGATAGCGGATTATTCATTTCAAGAGATTGCTAAAAAAGTAACGAATCATTTGTTAAAAGATGATTTTTCTGAAGAAACGATAAATAATTTGATTGATGAAGTAGTCAATTTTCCTGCACCTTTGGTGTTTTTAGAAGATGATTTAGCTGTTTTAGAATTGTTTCACGGACCTTCTTTTGCATTCAAAGATTTTGGAGCAAGGTTTATGAGTCGTATAATGGCACATTATTCCAAAAAAGACAATCAATTGTTAGATGTTTTGGTTGCAACTTCTGGCGATACAGGAGGAGCTGTAGCACTTGGATTTCTCGGAGTAGAAGGAACGCGAGTAACGATATTATATCCAAAAGGAAAAGTTTCGCCGATACAAGAATTACAATTAACAGCAAATGGAAAAAATATTCGTGCAATAGAAATTGATGGAACTTTTGATGATTGTCAAGCATTGGTTAAGCAAGCTTTTTTAGATAAAGATTTGATGAATAATCTCAATCTAACCTCAGCTAATTCAATTAATATTGCTCGACTAATTCCACAATCATTCTATTATTTTGAAGCGTTTGCTCAAGCAAAAAGAAAAGGTTTTGAAAAAGTTTCTTTTGTTGTTCCAAGTGGAAATTTTGGAAATATTACGGCAGGTATTTTGGCTTCAAAATTAGGTTTGGATGTGCAACAATTTGTAGCAGCTACAAACGAGAATGATACTGTTCCTGTATTTTTAGAAACCGAAAATTATCAACCGAAACCTTCTGTGCAAACTTTATCAAATGCAATGGATGTTGGAAATCCAAGTAATTGGGTTCGTGTGATGGAGTTTTTTGAACAAGATGTAGAAAAATTAAAATCAAAAATGATTTCGAAATCTTATTCTGATGTAGAAACGACAAATGCAATTGTAGAAATAAATATAGAATACAATTATATTGCTTGTCCGCATACGTCGATTGCGTGGTTGGCAGCGAAGGAATATCAAGAGAAAAAGGAAGATGAAAATGAATTAGTGGTGTTTTTATCGACTGCGCATCCGTGTAAATTTCCTGAAGTTTTCCCGAATGAAATACAATACAAAATAGTTTATCCGAAAGAAGTAGAAGAATTGAAATTAAGACAATCGAATAAAGTAATGATGAAAAATGATTTCGATGATTTAAAAAATTGGTTGTTGAATAATTGAGAAAATTTTATTCTAAATTTAAAGTTTCATTAATTAATAAGAATCAATAAAAAAGCAAAGCTTCTATTGTTATTTAGAAGTTTTGCTTTTTTTGAATAATCGATTAACATTAATAAAATTATCCAATCATTAGTGAAAAAAGAGTGTTATCTGTATTTAGATATTGATAATTAAAATGATGATTTTCTAATCTAAAAATCAAGCCATCTAAATCTTCTTTTTTATCCAGCTCGATTCCAACAATTGCTGGTCCAGTTTCTTTGTTGTTTTTCTGTGTATATTGAAAATATGTTATATCATCATTTTTACCTAAAATTTCGTTCACTAATTCTTTTAAAGCGCCAGCTCGTTGAGGAAAATTGATAATGAAATAATGTTTTAAACCTTCGTATTGCAAACTTCTTTCTTTTATTTCTTCCATTCGCGTAATGTCATTGTTACTGCCGCTAAGTATACAAACTACATTTTTTCCTTTTATTTCTTCTTTGAAAAAATCTAAAGCCGAAACGCTTAAAGCGCCCGCTGGTTCTACAACAATTGCATCTTCATTATACAAACGTAAAATACTCGAACAAACCTTTCCTTCTGGAACTGAACAAGTTGTTTCTAATCCTTCTGAACAGATTTTATAGGTTTTTTCACCTGCTTTTTTTACAGCTGCACCATCTACAAAAGGATCGATTGAAGCTAATGTAACCGATTTTTTTTGTTTTATAGCTTCTGTCATACTTGCTGCGCCGTTGGGTTCAACACCAATAATTTTTGTATTTGGACTAAGTGTTTTGAAAACAGAAATTACTCCAGATGCTAATCCTCCGCCACCAATTGGAACAAAAATGTAATCGATAGGATTATTGCATTGATTTAGAATTTCTAAAGCAACGGTTCCTTGTCCAGCAATTACTTTTTCGTCATCAAAAGGATGAATGAATGTTATATTTTCTTCTTGAGATAATTGATGTGCATAAGTTGAAGCATCATCGAATGTATCGCCATGTAAAATAATTTCGATTTGATTTTTACCAAACCATTTTACTTGTTTTATTTTTTGTTGAGGTGTTGTGGTTGGCATTACAATTTTACCTTTTATGTTTAATTGTTGGCAAGAATATGCCACACCTTGTGCGTGATTTCCTGCACTTGCACAGATTACACCATTGTTTTTTTCTTGTTGTGATAACTGGACGATTTTATTATAAGCTCCACGTAATTTATATGAGCGGACGACTTGTAAATCTTCTCGTTTTAGATAGACATTTGCTTCAAATTGACGACTTAAATTTTCGTTGAAATCAAAAGGAGTATTTTTGGCAACTCCTTTCAAATTCATTTGTGCTAAGTTTACTTCGTCAAGCGAAACGCCTAAGGCTTCAGTTTTTTCACTTTTAAGCCCGTTTGCCATAATTCACTATTTATAAGTTTTGTTAATTCTACTTTTTGTTTGACTATGTAGTTTTTATGGTTTTCATAGCAGTCATAGCTTTACGAAGTTTTTTTCCTACGATTTCGACAGGATGATTACGTAAAACGTCGTTTATATGTACCAATGTTGCATTGTCAACAGCGTTGTCTTTTCCTTCGTTATAATTTTTTCCCACAACGTCTACGTTTATTTTTGTCATGAAATCTTTTAATAAAGGTTTACAAGCTTGATCAAAAAGATAACAACCATATTCTGCTGTGTCAGAAATTACACGATTCATTTCGAATAATTTTTTACGAGCAATTGTATTTGCAATTAGTGGAGTTTCGTGTAATGATTCGTAGTAGGCAGATTCGGGTTTAATTCCTGCTTCTACCATTGTTTCGAAAGCTAATTCAACTCCAGAACGAATAAAAGCAACCATTAATGTATAATGATCAAAGTATTCTTGTTCTGTTATATTTACATCACCTGCTGGTGTTTTTTCAAAAGCTGTATCTCCAGTTTCTGCTCGCCATTTTAATAAGTTTTTATCATTATTTGCCCAATCTTCCATCATTGTTTTGCTAAATTCACCAGAAATAATATCATCTTGATGTTTTTGGAATAATGGACGCATATTGTTTTTTAATTCTTCTGATAATTCAAAGGCTTTAATCTTTGCAGGATTACTTAATCTATCCATCATTCCACTAACTCCTCCATGTTTTAAGGCTTCAGTAATTACTTCCACACCATATTGAACTAATTTTGAAGCATAGCCAGCATCAATTCCATTTTCGATCATTTTTTCAAAAGAAAGAATAGAACCAGTTTGTAAGAGTCCACATAGAATGGTTTGTTCTCCCATTAAATCAGATTTTACTTCTGCTACAAATGAAGATTTTAAAACTCCGGCTTTATGTCCTCCAGTTCCTACACAATATGCTTTTGCTTGTTCTAGTCCTTTTCCTTCAGGATCATTTTCTGGGTGAACAGCAATTAATGTTGGAACACCAAAACCTCTTAAATATTCTGCGCGAACTTCTGAACCAGGGCATTTTGGAGCAACCATTATCACCGTGATATCTTTGCGAATTTGTACGCCTTCTTCTACGATATTAAATCCATGAGAATATAAAAGTGTAGCACCTTCTTTTATAAGAGGTTGTATGGTATTGATTACTTGCGTATGTTGTTTATCTGGTGTTAAATTTGCAACTATATCAGCGTTTGGAATTAATTCTTCGAAAGTGCCTACTTTAAAATTATTACTTGTTGCATTTTTCCAAGAATCTCTTTGTTGTTCAATAGCTTCTTTACGTAGCGCATAAGAAACATCTAAACCACTATCACGTAAATTTAATCCTTGATTTAATCCTTGTGCTCCACAACCTATAATCACAATTTTTTTATCTTTTAATGCGTTTGTACCATTTGTAAATTCTGTATTATTTAGGAATTCTGCTTGCCCTAGTTGATCTAATTGATCTCTTAATGATAATGTATTAAAGTAATTAGTCATTTTGTCTTTTTTTTCTTCGATTATTAATTGGATTATTTGAAATTACATTGTGAAAACTGATTTTCCTTCGTTTAGGAATTCATTTTCGATGACTTCTTTGGCTGGTTCGTTTTTTTCGAATTGTAATAGCTTTTCATGAAAACCAGCGCTTGCTTTTATAATGGCTATTCTAGCTCCTCTAACAAATTCTATCAAACCATATTTTGTAAGTTCATGCGTAAGATTGTCAATTTCTTCACGATGACCAGCTGTTTCAAAAACGGTGTAATCATTGCGAATTACGACTGTATTTGCACCATATTGACGCAGTAAACGTTCTACATATGCTTTTTCTGCAATAATATTGGTTGGAACTTTGTATAAAGCTTGCTCTTGCCAAATTAGTTCGTCATTATTGTTGTAATAAGCTTTTAGAACATCTATTTGTTTTTCGATTTGCATGCAAAGTTTTCGAACGACTTCTTCGGATTCTTCAATAACAATTGTGAATCGATGAACATTTTCTATTTCTGATGGAGAAGTGCTTAGACTTTCAATATTAATTTTTCTTCGAGTAAAAATTCCTGCAACTCTTCCCAAAATTCCAATAGAATTTTCTGTATATAATGTAATTGTATATTCTTGTTTTGAGTCCATAATAATTTATTTTAATCTAATTTCAGAAACGCTTGTGCCTTGTTCTACCATTGGAAAAACATTGTTTTCTTTGCCTACAACTACTTCTAAAAGATAAGAGCCATCATGAGCTAACATTTCTTTTAATGCATTTTTTAATTCATTTCTCGCATCAATTTTTTGAGCTTTTATTTGATATGCTTCTGCAAGAGCAACAAAATTTGGACTAGTAATGTCTACGAAAGAATAACGTTTATCGTTGAATAGTTCCTGCCATTGACGAACCATTCCTAGGAAGCTGTTGTTTAGAATTAATATTTTTACTTTTGCTCCGAATTGCATAATAGTTCCCATTTCTTGCAAAGTCATTTGGAAACCTCCATCTCCACAAACCATAACGATATCTTTTTTGGGAGCACCATACCATGCACCAATTGCAGCTGGTAATCCAAATCCCATTGTTCCTAATCCGCCTGATGTAACCAAAAGCTTAGAATCTTTGAATTTTGCATAACGACAAGCTGACATTTGATGTTGCCCAACGTCTGTAACAATTACTGCTTCTCCGTTTGTTAACTCATTTAATGTTTTAATCACCTCAGCCATTGACATCGCATTAGATGTTGGATAGAATTCTTTATCAATAACTTCTGTTTGCTCTTCTTTTTCGAGATTTCTAAATTCTTTTAACCATTCGGAATGATTATTCTGATTAATCAAATTTGTTAATAATGGAAGAGTTTTTTTGCAATCTCCCCAAACAGGAACTGTAACTTTTACATTTTTACCAATTTCTGCTGGATCAATATCAAGATGAATGACTTTAGCTTGTTTTGCATATTTATCTAAGCGACCAGTTACTCGGTCGTCAAACCTCATTCCTATAGCAATTAATACATCACAATCATTTGTTTTGACATTAGGAGCATAATTACCGTGCATTCCCAATAAACCAACATATTGTGGATGATCTGTATCTAAAGAGCTTAATCCCATTAAAGTTGTTGCTACTGGAATTCCAGATTTTTCTAAGAAATCTTTTAATTCTTGTTCAGCTTTTCCAAGCAGTATTCCTTGGCCAATAATTGCAAATGGTTTCTTTGCTTGATTAATGATTTCAGCAGCGGACTTAATATATTCAGTTCTTATCTCTGGTTCTGGTTTATAGCTACGAACGTGAGTACATTTTTTATATTTTTTACTTTCAATGAGTTGTATTTGAGCATTTTTTGTAATATCAATCAATACTGGTCCTGGTCTTCCAGAAGATGCAATATGAAATGCTTTTGCTAAAACATCATTTATCTCTTCTGCATCTGTAATTTGGTAATTCCATTTAGTAATAGGATTGGTAATATTGATTACGTCTGTTTCTTGAAAAGCATCAGTTCCTAAAAGTGAAGCGTAAACTTGCCCTGTAATACATACAATAGGATTGCTATCAATCATAGCATCTGCAATTCCGGTTACTAAATTAGTCGCGCCTGGACCACTTGTAGCAAATGCAACACCCACTTTACCAGATGTTCTTGCATAACCTTGAGCGGCATGAATAGCACCTTGTTCATGACGAACTAAAATATGCTCTAATTGATCTTTATAATCATACAAAGCATCGTATATAGGCATAATTGCACCACCAGGATAACCAAAAACTGTTGTAACTCCTTCGCATAATAAAGCATTAATAATTGCTTGTGATCCTGATGTTTTAGTTATTTTATTGGTCGGTAAGACATCCTTTTGAAGCATTTCCGACTTGTTTTGCGTATTTGTATAAGACTCCATTTTTTACTTTTAATGAGGGTTGTTTCCAATTATTTTTTCGATTTTCTAATATCTTTTCATCAACTAAAAGATTTAATTCGTTTTTGTTGATATCAATTTCGATGAGGTCATCATTTTCTACTAATGCAATTGGACCTCCTTCAAAAGCTTCTGGTGTAATATGTCCGACGACAAATCCATGTGTTCCTCCACTAAATCGCCCGTCTGTTATTAAAGCAACTTTGTCCCCTAAACCAGCTCCGATAATAGCAGATGTTGGTTTTAACATTTCTGGCATTCCTGGACCTCCTTTTGGACCTTCATTTCGGATGACGATAATGCTTCCAGCTTTTATTTGTAAATCTTCTATAGCTTTTAAAACATCAACTTCACTATTAAAAACTTGCGCTTTACCTTTAAAATAAAATCCTTCTTTTCCAGATATTTTTGATACAGATCCTTCTGGAGCAAGATTTCCGTAAAGCATTTGTAAGTGCCCTGTTTCTTTTATTGGATGAGATAATGGACGAATAATATTTTGTTTCGAAAAATCTAAATCAGGAATCATTGCTAAATTTTCGGCTAATGTTTTTCCTGTAACAGTTAAGCAATTTCCTTCTATTAATCCTTCTTGCAATAGATATTTTAAAACAGCAGGAATTCCACCAACTTTGCTCAAATGTTCCATCAAATATTTTCCACTTGGTTTCAAGTCTGCAAGGACAGGAGTTCTATTGTTGATTGCTTGTATATCATCTAATGATAATTCAATATTCATAGTTGCAGCTATTGCTAACATGTGTAAAACAGCGTTTGTGCTTCCGCCCAAAACAACAATTGTTTTAATTGCATTCTCTAAAGAACTCTTCGTAATGATATCACTTGGTTTAATATCTTTTTCTAATAAAATTCTTAGATAATGAGCAGCAGTTAAACATTCATTTTTCTTTTCTTGACTAAGTGCAGGATAAGATGATGAATAAGGTAAACTCATTCCCATAGCTTCAATTGCTGCTGCCATTGTATTCGCAGTGTACATTCCTCCACAAGCGCCAGGCCCAGGACAAGCATTCTGAATAATTCCACAAAAATCTTTGTCATCAAGATTTCCGTTTAATTTTTTTCCTAATGCTTCAAATGCCGAAACGATGTTTAATTCCTCTTCTTTATAATGTCCCGGAGCTATTGTTCCGCCATAAATCATAATTGAAGGTCGATTCAAACGTCCCATTGCCATAATAGATCCAGGCATATTTTTGTCACATCCAGGGATTGTGATAACTCCGTCATAAAAGTGTGCTGCACAAACAGATTCGATAGAATCTGCAATAATTTCTCTACTCACTAAAGAATATCGCATTCCAGAAGTTCCGTTGGTAATTCCATCACTAATTCCGATTGTATTAAATTTTAAACCGATTAGATTTTCGGCTTTCATTCCATCTTGAACCAATTGCGCAAATTGATTAAGGTGCATATTGCATGTATTTCCATCATATCCCATACTTGCAATTCCGATTAATGGTTTATTTAGATCTGCATTAGTAAGACCAATTCCATGCAACATAGCTTGCGAAGCGGGTAAAGTATCATCTTGCGTTACGGTTCGGCTGTGTTTTTTTAGTGTATCGTTGTTGTTTTTCATTCTTGTTTATTGATATTTTTTTGTATTAAAAACATAAAAAAAGCCACCTTTAATAAAGGTGGCTTATAAAAAATTGTTCAAAAAATTCGTCATAAAATCACCTTTCCTAATCGTAAGACTAAGACTAAAATAATGATGATAATAATGAAGAAATTGTTTTGCATAATATTGTTTAATTAATTTTTATCCATAAAAAAAGCCACTTCATTAAGAAGTGGCTTTAATTGTTATTTTGTACGTACACAACTAATTACCACTCCTTGGAATAAGAATGACTAAAATAATTAAGTTGATAATGTTGTGAACTAATTTCATTTTTCTCTTTTTGATAAATCAAAGCTAGAACTAATTTTTTTAACTTAGCTAAACTTTTTTTAGAAAGTTCTTAAAAAATTTTTATTAATCGCATATTCGCATTTTAACATTACTTTTTTTGAAGATTGCTTAAAAATAAGTTTGTAAAATTTTATATTTGTAAAACTTTGGAACAGAAAACTATTCAAAATATTTTTAGCTTATACGATTCATCAGATTTCGTACAGAAGCTTATTGTAGATTTTAAAAATAATTCACGACATAAAGTCAATATCAAAGGATTTTTGGGTTCAGGATTAAGTATTGTAACTGGTCATTTGTATGATCGTGTTGCTCGTCCTACGATTCTAATTTTTGATGATAAGGAAGAAGCTGCTTATGTGTTGAATGATTTAGAAACATTATTTGATAAAGAGCAGATTCTATTTTTTCCATCGTCTTATAAACGTCCTTATGAAATAGAGGAAGTAAACAATGCAAATGTTGTAATTAGAACAGAAGTTTTGAATGTGCTTTCGCATTCAAAACGTCCAAAAATTATTGTAACTTATGCAGAAGCATTATCAGAAAAAGTAGTAACTAAAAAAGCATTGACAACGAATACATTAAAAGTAAAAGTTGGAAATGATTTAGGAATTGATTTTCTGACAGAAGTTTTATCATCTTATAATTTTCATCGAGTTGATTTTGTTTCTGAGCCAGGCGAATTCTCTATTCGTGGAGGAATTATTGATGTTTTTTCATTCTCGAACGAGCATCCTTATCGTATTTCCTTGTTTGGTGATGAGGTAGAAACAATAAGAACATTTGATATAGAAAATCAATTGTCGATTGCAACAACAAAAGAAATTACGATTATTCCCAATCTCGAAAGTAAATCGATTAACGAAAATCGTGAAAGCTTTTTAGAATATATTCCAAAGGATAGTTTAATTATTGCCAAAAATTTTTCAGTTTTAGCCAAACAAATTGCTAGAAATTTTGAACAAGCAGAAAATGCTTTTTCTGAATTAAAAGGAGAAATAAAACAAGCAGAACCAAATCAACTATTTCTGAATGAAAACGGATTTCTTCAACAAATTTCATCATTTGGATTGATAGAATGTTCGATGAAATCTTATTTTGAAACAGTTGAAGAAATAGAATCTCCATTCAAACCTCAACCAAGTTTTAATAAACAATTTGAATTATTAATTGATGATTTGAATGAACACAAAACAAATGGTTATAAAAATGCATTGATTTGTTCGAATGAAAATCAAATAAAACGTTTCGAAGAAATCTTTGAAGATATCGGAAAAGAAGTTTCTTATATTCCTGTTTTAGGTTCCATTTATCAAGGTTTTATTGATGATGAAATAAAATTGACATGCTATACAGATCACCAAATTTTTGGACGTTATCATAAATTCAATCTTCGAAATTCGTTTTCAAAGAAAGAAGCAATTACGTTAAAAGAAATCAATTCGCTACAAGTGGGAGATTTTGTAACGCATATTGATTATGGAATTGGAAAATTTGCTGGTTTAGTACGTTTGAATAATAATGGAGTAACACAAGAATCGATAAAATTGATTTATCAAAACAATGATATTCTGTATGTTAATATTCATTCGTTACATAAAATTGCAAAATTTAGAGGAAAAGATGGTCAAGAACCAAAAATTTCGAAATTAGGTTCGCCAGCTTGGAAAAATTTAAAGAATAAAACGAAAGCAAAAGTAAAAGAAATTGCTTTCGATTTGATTAAATTATATGCAAAACGTAGAGCTAGAAAAGGTTTTGCCTATTCACCTGATACATATTTGCAAAATGAATTGGAAGCATCTTTTATTTATGAAGATACGCCAGATCAATACAAAGCAACCCAAGATGTAAAAGCAGATATGGAATCGGAACGACCAATGGATCGTTTGGTTTGTGGTGATGTTGGTTTTGGAAAAACGGAAGTTGCAATTCGTGCAGCAATGAAAGCTGCTGTCGATGGTAAACAAGTTGCCGTTTTGGTTCCGACAACAATTTTGGCTTTTCAGCATTTCAAGACTTTTTCTGAACGTTTGAAAGATTTACCTGTAAAAGTAGCTTATCTTAATCGTTTTGTGACTGGAGCAAAGAAAAAAGCTGTTTTAGATGGTTTAAAATCTGGTCAAGTAGATATTGTAATTGGAACGCATCAATTGGTTAATCCAAAAATAGAATACAAAGATTTAGGATTATTAATTGTAGACGAAGAGCATAAATTTGGTGTTGGAGTAAAAGATAAATTAAAAACACTTCGCGAAAATATAGATACATTAACATTAACAGCCACTCCAATTCCTCGTACACTTCAATTCTCGTTGATGGCTGCCAGAGATTTATCTGTTATCAAAACGCCTCCGCCTAATCGTCAACCTGTCGATACGCAATTGGTTGGTTTTAATGAAGAAGTTTTTCGAGATGCGATTATGTATGAAATGCAACGAGGAGGACAAGTTTACATTATTCATAATCGTGTACAATCATTAAAAGATATTGCAGGAATGGTTCAGCGTTTGGTTCCAGATGCTCGTGTTGCAATTGGTCATGGACAGATGGATGGAAAAGAGTTAGAAGCTGTTTTACTCGATTTTATTGATGGACGTTACGATGTTTTTGTATCAACAACAATCATTGAATCTGGTTTAGATGTTCCAAATGCAAATACAATTTTGATTAATGATGCACAAAATTTCGGATTGGCAGATTTACACCAAATGCGTGGACGAGTAGGGCGAAGCAATCGTAAAGCTTTTTGTTATTTAGTTGCGCCTCCGTTGTCTGTTTTAACAGATGAAGCGCGCAAGCGTTTGCAAGCGATTGAGCAATTTTCTGATTTGGGTTCAGGATTTAATATTGCGATGAAAGATTTAGAGATTCGTGGAGCTGGAAATCTTTTAGGAGCAGAACAAACAGGGTTTATGATGGATATTGGATTCGAAACTTATCAAAAAATCTTGAATGAAGCCATTGAAGAATTAAAAGAAACAGATTTCAAAGATTTATTCGAAGATCAAAAATCAGATGAAGTTAAATCCTATGTTTCAGATGTACAGATTGATTCTGATTTGCAAATTATGTTCCCAGATGAATATATTGAAAGTTCAGAAGAACGTTTGTTGTTATATAAAGAATTGGCCGATATAGAAACCGAAACCGACTTGCAAACATTTACAAATAATTTGATTGATCGATTTGGTAAATTACCAGTGGAAGCTGAAAATTTATTACAATCAATTCAATTGAAATGGATTAGTAAAAAATTAGGTTTTGAACGTTTGGTCATGAAAAATGGAGTGCTTTTAGCTTACTTTATCAATAAGCCACAAAGTGAATTTTACCAATCTGATGAATTTAGATTAATTTTAAATTATGTACAAAATAACCCTAAAAACATCAGTTTTAAGGAAAAATCACCCAAAAAAGGAGAAGAATATCCTACATTGTTGTTAAGATTCGAAGGTGTGAAAACAGTACATGAAGCCTTGCAAAACCTTAATAAATTATTAACTCTTTAGATATTTTAACTAAAAATTAGTAATATAATAAAATAAGAAAGAAGAATTGACTAAATTGTTAATTCTTCTTTTTTTATTTTAACACAAATATTCTTGATTTGATAAAATAGCTTCATTTTATCATAATTGTTATCTAACTCGCTGAGATAGAATTTAAAAATGAGCATTCTAATATTTTATTATTATTTTTAACGATAAAATTTTGTTGGAAAATATAGTAAAGTAGTTATGGAAACAGCATCAAGTTATATTCCTATTCTCATTCTTTTTCTAGTTGCTTTTGCATTTGTAGCAGGTACTATCGTTGCGACTCATTTGCTTGGGCCATCGAGAAAAACAGATGAAAAATTAGAAAATTTTGAGTCTGGAATTGAAAAAGTAGGAAATGCAAGACAACCTTTCGCAATTAAGTATTTCCTTGTAGCCATTTTGTTCGTATTGTTTGATGTAGAAGTTATTTTCTTTTATCCTTATGCAGCGAATTTTAAAGAATTAGGTTGGGAAGGATTTGCAGCAGTTGTAACATTCGTTGGTTTATTCTTTGTTATGTACTTATATGTACGCAAAAAAGGAGCTCTAAATTGGGAGAAATAGAGCATTTAATTTCTAAAATAATAGTATAATGATTCATAATAAAAGACCAGTAACACACAATACCAATGTGAAGATTGTTGAATCTCCAGGTGGTTTTGAAGGTGAGGGTTTTATGGCAATGCAATTATCAAAAGTTGTTGGATTAGCACGTAAAAACTCAATTTGGCCTTTACCGTTTGCGACAAGCTGTTGCGGAATCGAATTTATGGCGACAATGGGATCGACATACGATTTGGCACGTTTTGGATCTGAACGTTTAGCTTTTACGCCACGTCAGTGCGATTTGTTAATGGTAATGGGTACAATTTCTAAAAAAATGGCTCCAGTTCTAAAACAAGTTTATATTCAAATGGCAGAACCTCGTTGGGTAATGGCAGTTGGAGCTTGTGCAAGCTCAGGTGGTATTTTTGATACATATTCAGTATTACAAGGAATTGACGAAGTAATTCCTGTAGATGTATATGTACCAGGTTGTCCGCCTCGTCCAGAAGCAATTATCGATGGTGTAATGCGTATTCAAGAATTGGTAGAGTCAGAAAGTGTACGTCGTAGAAGTAGTGAAGAATATCAGCAACTTTTAGCAAGTTATGGAATTAAATAAGTTGAAATAATGGACAATTCATTTATAAAAGACCGTTTGGTTCAGAAGTTTCAAGAAAATATATACGGATACGAAGAAAACTTTGGTGTATTAACGATTTATGCAAACAAAGATTTTAATCTAAAGATTCTACAATATTTATATGATGAAGAGCAATTAGCGTTTAAATTTTTAAAAGATTTAACAGCTATTCATTATCCTAATAATGTTGGAGAAGAATTAGTTGTAACCTATTTGGTTTATAATATGTACGAGAATGTTGAAGTTCGTTTGAAATTTCCTTTATCAATCGAAAAACCTTCAATTTTTACTGCAACAAAGTTATTCGAAACAGCAAACTGGTTAGAACGTGAAGCGTATGATTTCTTTGGAGTTGATTTCGTCGGACATCCAAATCTAATTCGTGTGATGAATGTTCCAGAAATGGATTATTTCCCTTTACGAAAAGAATTCCCGTTAGAGGATCAAACACGTAAAGACAAAGACGATGATATGTTTGGACGAGGAGGAGATTTTAATTATGGAGGTTTTAATGTAAAAGTAAATTAACCATGGGAAAAGAGAAAACTAAAAAATTAAAACATCTTGATCTTCCAGATGGTTCGTTAGAAAAAAGCACAATTACCTTAAATTTAGGACCAACACATCCTGCAACACATGGGGTATTTCAAAATATTTTAGAGATTGATGGTGAAATCATCAAATCTGCTGTTCCTACAGTTGGGTATATACATCGTGCTTTTGAAAAAATTGCAGAACGCAAACCTTTGTATCAAATCACACCTTTGACAGATCGCTTAAATTATTGTTCGGCTCCGTTAAATAACTTAGGTTGGCACATGACAGTAGAAAAATTTGTTGGAATTGAAGTTCCAAAAAGAGTTTCTTATTTGCGTGTCATCATCATGGAATTAGCACGTGTAGCAGATCATATCGTTTGTAATTCGATTATGGGTGTTGATACAGGAGCATTTACAGGATTCCTTTATATGATGAAATACCGTGAGTTGATTTACGAAATTTACGAAGAAATTTGCGGATCTCGTTTAACGACAAATATTGGTCGTATTGGTGGTTTCGAACGTGATTTTTCTGAAACAGCTTGGGCTAAAATTCACCGTTTCGTAAAAGAGTTTCCAGATGTTTTAACAGAATTCGAAAACTTATTTTTACGTAACAGAATCTTCATGGATCGTACACAAGGTGTAGGAGGAATTTCTGCTGAAAGAGCATTAAACTATGGTTTCACAGGGCCAAATTTACGCGCTGCAGGTGTAGATTATGATGTTCGTGTCGCAAAACCATATTCACGTTACGAAGAATTCGAATTCGATATTCCAGTTGGTACAACAGGAGATTGTTACGATAGATTTTTAGTTCGCGGTCAAGAAATGTGGCAAAGTTTAAGTATCATCAAGCAAGCAATTGCAAAAATTGATGCTTTAGAAGGAGAAGAAGCAACGCAATATCATGCCGATGCTCCAGACTTCTATTTACCACTAAAAAAAGATGTTTACACAAAAATGGAAGCGTTAATCTATCACTTCAAAATTATTATGGGAGAGCTAGATATGCCAAAAGGAGAAATTTATAATTCAATAGAAGCTGCAAATGGTGAATTGGGTTATTATTTCGTTTCAGATGGTGGACGTTCGCCATATCGTTTACATTTCCGTAGACCTTGTTTCATTTATTATCAAGCTTATCCAGAATTGATCGAAGGATCAATGATTTCAGATGCCATTATTACAATGAGTAGTTTGAATTTAATCGCTGGAGAATTAGATGCTTAATAAAATTTATTAAAAATGGCAATTCAATTTTCAGAAGAAACACAACAAAAAGTAGATAAAATCATTGCACGTTATCCAGAGGATAAAAAACAAAGTGCATTGATTCCTTTACTTCATGTGGCACAAGCTGAATTTGGTGGTTGGTTAGACACACCTCATTTAGATTATGTTGCAGAAGTATTAAATATTTTACCAGTAGAAGTTTACGAAGTAGCTTCATTCTATTCAATGTTTAATCTAAATCCTGTAGGGAAATTTGTGTTAGAAGTTTGTCAAACAGGACCTTGTATGTTAAGAGGTTCAGACAAAATTATCGAGCATATCAAAACAAAATTAAATATTGAAGCTGGAGGAACTTCGGCAGATGGTTTATTTACTTTAAAACCAGCCGAATGTTTAGGAGCATGTGGCTATGCCCCAATGATGCAATTAGGAAAAACTTATCGAGAGCATTTAACGATCGAAAAAGTAGACGAATTAATCGAGGAATTGAAAAAATTAGCATAATGGGACAAAAATTACTGTTAAAAAATATTGATGTTCCAGGCATTCGTCATTATCAAGCTTACCGCGAAAACGGAGGTTATGCAAATGCTGAAAAAGCATTGAAAATGACAACAGACGAAATCTTAGAAGAAGTAAAAACTTCTGGATTAAGAGGTCGTGGAGGAGCAGGATTTCCAACAGGAATGAAATGGAGCTTTTTGGCAAAACCAGAAGGAATTCCAAGACATTTAGTTGTTAATGCGGACGAATCTGAACCAGGAACATTCAAAGATCGTTTCTTGATGGAATATATTCCTCATATATTAATAGAGGGAATCCTTATCTCATCTTATTGTTTAGGATCAAATACTTCATTTATCTATATACGTGGAGAATATGCTTGGGTTGCAGAAATTTTAGATGAAGCAATCGACGAAGCAAAAGCAGCAGGATGGTTAGGTAAAAACATTCAAGGAACAGGATTCGATTTAGAAATCTATGTTCAACGAGGAGGAGGAGCTTACATCTGTGGAGAAGAAACAGCTTTGTTAGAATCGTTAGAAGGTAAACGTGGAAACCCTCGTTTAAAACCGCCTTTTCCAGCTGTAAAAGGTTTATGGGGAAGACCAACCGTAGTGAACAATGTAGAAACAATTGCTGCAATCGTTCCAATTATTGAAATTGGAGGAGAAGCATATTCTAAAATTGGAGTTGGTCGTTCAACAGGAACAAAATTAATTTCAGCTTGTGGGAATATTAATAAACCAGGCGTTTATGAAATTGATATGACAATTACAGTCGAAGAATTTATTTATTCAGATGAATATTGTGGAGGAATTGCAAATGGAAAACGTCTTAAAGCATGTATTCCAGGAGGAAGTTCTGTTCCAATTGTTCCTGCAAATTTATTATTGAAAACGGCTGAAGGTAAACCTCGATACATGAATTATGAAAGTTTATCGGAAGGAGGTTTCCAAACAGGAACTATGATGGGTTCAGGAGGATTTATTGTCCTAGATGAAGATCAAGA
Organism: Empedobacter brevis; assembly: GCF_965118635.1. Lineage (GTDB taxonomy): Bacteria > Bacteroidota > Bacteroidia > Flavobacteriales > Weeksellaceae > Empedobacter > Empedobacter brevis_A. Next base: position 45,238 of record NZ_CBCPHV010000004.1, read on the forward strand.
TGTAGTTTATCATACCTATACATTGGCTCGTTTCTATCGACATGAATCTTGTGGACAATGTTCTCCTTGTCGTGAAGGAACTGGATGGATGGAAAAAATCTTGAAACGAATCGATGAAGGAAAAGGAAAAATGTCTGATATCGAATTGTTATGGGATGTTCAACGAAAAATCGAAGGAAATACAATTTGTCCATTAGGAGATGCAGCGGCTTGGCCAGTTGCAGCAGCAATTCGTCATTTCCGTGATGAGTTCGAATGGCATATTAATAATCCAGAAGAATGTTTGACGCGTAATTTTGGTTTAGCACATTACGCTGATCCTATCGAAATTAAAGAAACCGCAAATTAATACGAAGATGGCAGAAGAAACACCATTATTTAAAGTTACCATCGACAACGAAACGATTGAAGTACCTGCGGGAACAACGATCCTTCAAGCCGCTCGTATGATTGGTAAAGAAGTAGCACCTCCAGCGATGTGTTACTACGGTAAATTAGAAAATACAGGAGGAAACTGTAGAACGTGTTTGGTAGAAGTATCAAAAGGTAGTGAAGCAGATCCTCGTCCAATGCCAAAATTAGTTCCGTCTTGCCGTACAACGGTAATGGATGGAATGGTTGTAGGCAATAAAACATCTGATCGTGTAGTTGAAGCGCGTAAAGGAATTGTTGAATTATTATTAATCAATCATCCTTTAGATTGTCCAGTTTGTGATCAGGCAGGAGAATGTAAATTACAAGATTTAAGTTACGAACACGGAGCAGAAGCAACGCGTTACGAATTTGATCGTCGTACATTCCCAAAAGAAGATTTAGGTCCAAACATTCAGTTGAACATGAACCGATGCATTTTATGTTATCGTTGTGTAAAAACAGCGGATCAAATAACAGGTTGTCGTGAACATGGCGTGATGAATCGTGGAGATCATGCTGAAATTTCAACACATATCAACAAAAGTTTAGATAACGAATTCATCGGAAATATTATTGATGTTTGTCCAGTAGGAGCATTAACAGATAAAACATTTCGTTTCAAAAATCGTGTTTGGTTCTTAAAACCAGTTGATGCACATCGCGATTGTCCAACTTGTTCTGGTAAAGCGCAAGTTTGGTTCCGTGGAAACGAAGTTTTCCGTGTTACAGCACGTAAAGATGAATTTAACGAAGTAAAAGATTGGATTTGTAATACATGTCGTTTTGATAAAAAAGATATCAACGATTGGACATTAGAAAAACCATCTGAAATTTCTAAAGCTTCTGTTGTTCGTCAAGGTCATTACTTTGAGAATAAAGTGGAGCCAAAAGAAACACTTCCAAAAGTTATCAAACGCGAACCAAAAATTTTATTAGATATTCATTCGGTTTCTCAAGTAAATGAACCAAATCGTGATTTATCTAAAATCGATGGACCAGCAACAAGTAAAGATTTTAAAGATTAATCATTCGTAAATAAAATTAACAAAATGACAGAAGAATTTATTGCTGATGCATTAGAAAAGTTAGCTTTAGTAGGCGTAATGATTGGTTTTGCATTAGTTGTTGCCATGTATTCTACTTGGGCTGAGCGTAAAGTTGCAGCATTTTTACAAGATCGTATAGGACCAAACCGCGCAGGTGTATTTGGTTTATTACAACCTCTTGCCGATGGTTTAAAATTATTCTCGAAAGAGGAAATTACACCAAAAGATTCGAATAAATTTCTATTCATCTTAGGTCCATCTTTGGCCATGATTGTAGCTTGTATGACAGGCGCAGTTATTCCTTGGTCGACAGCTTTCGAGATTGGAGATCGAGTAGTTGTCCCACAAATTGCAGATGTTAACATCGGATTTTTATACATTTTAGGTGTATTAAGTTTGGGTGTTTATGGAATTATGATTGGTGCTTGGGCGTCAAACAACAAATATTCATTAATGGGAGGTTTACGTGCAGCTTCTCAGATAATTTCGTACGAATTGCCAATGGGAATCGTGTTAATCACAATTTTGATGATGACAGGTTCTTTAAAATTGAGCGATATTGTACATTATCAACAAGAGCATGCATGGTTTATCTTATTACAACCATTAGGATTTATTATTTTCTTGGTATGTTCTTTTGCAGAAACAAATCGTACACCTTTCGATTTACCAGAAGCAGAGAACGAGTTGGTAGGAGGATATCACTCTGAATATTCTTCTATGAAGATGGGATTCTTCTTATTCGCAGAATATATTAATATGTTTATCAGTTCTGTGGTAATTTCTACCTTATATTTTGGCGGATACGATATTCCATTTGTAGATGATGCAACATTAGTAAACTCTATCGGAGTAAATGGAACGGCAATTCTTAATTTCCTTTCATTATTTGGAAAAGCTTGTTTCTTCATCTTCTTCTATATGTGGGTACGTTGGACAATTCCTCGTTTCAGATATGACCAATTAATGAATTTAGGTTGGAAAAAATTATTGCCTTTAGCATTAATTAATATGTTAATTACAGGCTTAGTGATTTTATTATTAAATAAGTAGAATCATCAAAATCATTAAAAGTATGAAACCAATTACAAATAGAGTAAAACAAGTAGAACGTAAACCCCTTACTTTTTGGGAAAGTATCTATTTGATTTCTATCGCAAAAGGGTTGATGATTACATTGAAGCACTTCTTTTCGAAGAAAGCAACAATTAGTTATCCAGAAAAACAAAGACCATTTAGTCCGGTATTTAGAGGACTACATGTTTTGAATAGAGACGAAGAAGATCGTGAAAATTGTACAGCTTGTGGACTTTGTGCCTTGGCTTGTCCAGCAGAAGCAATCACAATGGAAGCAGCAGAAAGACTTCCAGGTGAAGAAAAACTTTATCGCGAAGAAAAATATGCAGCGAAATATGAAATTAATATGTTGCGTTGTATTTTCTGTGGATTCTGCGAAGAAGCTTGCCCAAAAGATGCTGTTTATTTATCGCAAACAGTTCCACCAGCAAGTTTCCAACGTAAGAATTTCATCTATTCGAAAGAAGATTTATTAATCCCGAAAAAAGCTGCAAATTAATGGAATTACCTCTAATTTTATTTTATGTGTTGTCGAGCTTAACGGTGTTAAGTGCGCTATTAATGGTGTTCAGTAAAAATCCTGTTCATTCCATCTTATATTTAATCGTAACCTTCTTCTGCATCAGTGGACATTATGTTTTGTTAAATGCACAATTTTTAGCAATTGTAAATGTAATTGTCTATGCCGGAGCAATTATGGTATTGTTCTTATTTGTGGTGATGTTAATGAATCTGAATAGTGAAAAGAAATCCTTTGGTCGACCAGCAAAAGTATTAGCAGCGAGTTTAATTTCCTTGCTATTTGTTGCTTTAACAATTGGTATCTTCTCACAAAATCAAGCTGCTGCAAACACAGCTATAGAAATGGGAACAGGAGATTTAGGATTGATTCACAATTTAGGATCATTGTTATATTCAGAATATGTTTTACCATTTGAGTTGAGCAGTATTTTGTTTATTTCTGCAATGATTGGAGCAGTGATGTTATCGAAAAAAGACGAAGAATTATTGGATTAAATATAAAAAGTAAAAGATGTTACCAATCAGTTATTATATTACTTTATCATTAATCCTATTCGGGATAGGAATGGCAGGTGTTATGCTACGTCGCAATGCGATTGTCATTTTTATGTGTATAGAATTGATGTTAAATTCTGTGAATTTGTTGTTAGTAGCGTTCTCAAAAATGCACTATCATGCAAATCCAGCATTAGAAAAAGGAACAGATGCACAACTTTTAGTATTCTTTATTATGGTTGTAGCTGCTGCTGAGGTTGCTGTAGGATTATCAGTGATAATCTTATTGTTCCGCAAAGTATACTCGGTAGATATTAATGTGTTAAATCGTTTAAAAGGTTAAGAATGGAGCAGTATATATGGTTAATTCCTTTGATTCCATTCATCGGATTTTTAATTAACGGTTTAGGACGAAATGTACTTTCTAAAAGCTTAGTTACTTTCATAGGAAGTGGAGCAGTTTTAGCAAGTTTCATTTTATCAATAATGGTTTTTATGACAGTTCCATCAGGAACAGATGCGCAACCATTAATTTTTAAAGCATTTGATATTATCAATATTCCAACTTTACAAGTTCCGTTTGCATTTCAGATTGATGCATTAACGAGTTTGTTCTTGTTAATTATTACAGGAGTTGGATTTCTAATTCACGTGTACAGTTCAGCTTACATGAGCGAAGACAAAGGATTTGCAAAATTCTTTTCTTACTTAAATCTATTCATCTTCTTTATGTTGATTCTTGTTATGGGAAACAACTTTGTAATGATGTTTATTGGATGGGAAGGAGTTGGATTATGTTCATTCTTATTAATTGGATTCTGGTTTACAAATCCAGAATATATCAAAGCAGCAAAGAAAGCTTTCATCATGAACCGTATTGGTGACGTTGGATTCTTATTAGCGATGTTTTGGATATTCAAGGAATTTGGAACATTAGAATATGTAAAAGTATTTCATCAATTAGCAATTGATCCTTCTGCATTTACAGGTTTTGTTTTAACAGGAATTACATTATTGTTATTCTTAGCAGCAACAGGTAAATCGGCTCAATTACCATTGTTTACATGGTTACCAGATGCAATGGCAGGACCAACACCAGTTTCAGCGCTTATCCACGCAGCAACAATGGTAACGGCAGGTATTTTTATGATTACACGTTGCAACGAATTATTTTCGGCAGCGCCAATTACATTAGAAATAATTCAGTACGTAGGAATTGCAACAGCATTTGTTACAGCAACTATTGCAATGCGCCAAAATGATATCAAAAAAGTATTGGCTTATTCTACTGTTTCTCAATTAGGATTAATGTTCGCGGCAATTGGATCTGGAGCTTATATTGCAGCAGTTTTCCATGTAATTACGCACGCGTTCTTCAAAGCATTATTATTCTTAGGAGCTGGTTCTGTAATTCACGGAATGCACCACGAACAAGATATGCGCAAAATGGGAGGTTTGGGTAAATACATGAAAATTACACATATCACTTTCTTGATAGGATGTTTAGCTATTGCTGGTATTCCAGGTTTATCAGGATTCTTCTCGAAAGACGAAATGTTATTAGGAATGTTTGTTTCTAATCCAATCGTATACGGAATAGGATTTATTGTTTCTGTGATGACAGCATTCTATATGTTCCGTTTATATGCAATGACTTTCTTAGGAGATTTAAGAGATAAAGATGCTCATCCTCACGAAAGTCCAGCAGCAATGACAATTCCATTAATTATTTTAGCAGTTCTTTCTATTATTGCAGGTTATATTGGAATTCCAGCATTGTTTATGCAAGACGGACATAAACTTCAAACTTTATTAAGTGGAGTTGTTTCTATCGGTGAAGATCATCATGTTTCTCATGCAACAGAATGGATGATGATGGGAGCTTTATTAATTTGTGTGCTTGGAGCAATTTATTATGCAATTAAGAAATACACAAATCATGTAGATGAAGAAGCTACTGGAATTGCAAAATTCTTTGAAAACAAATGGTACATCGACGAATTATATGACAATGCAATTGTAAAACCATTGTTCGAATTAGGAGATGTCTTGAAAAAATATGTAGAGAAAGCAGGAATTGCAGCTTTTGTTTCAGGAGTTGGAACTGTTTCTGGTCGTGCATCAAAAAATGTACGTCAACTACAAAACGGAAATGTAGGATTCTATATTATGCTAATGGTTGTAGGAATCGTAGCAGGTATAGCAATCTTTTTTATGGGGTATTTAATTTCAAAATAAGTTAGTAATGCTTTTATCTTTATTTATCATTTTACCATTAATAGTAGGAATTTTTATGCTATTAATGAAAGATCAAAAACCACAAAGATGGTTAGGAGCATTCGTTGGTGGAGCATTGTTGGCGTTATACTTCTTTATCACTTGCAAAGGTGGAAATAATGAGTTAACGTATCAAACACAATGGTTCAATTTCAACAGCGTTAAAACTTATTTCGCTTTAAATGTTCAAGGTTTGGGAGGATTAATGATTTTATTAACCAACCTTACTTACTTAGCTCTTTTTGTTTATTTATCAACAACAAAACAAAAATATAACAATACATTCTACGGATTATTGTTAATCACTTTAGCAGGATTGAACGGAGTTTTCCTAGCAGAAGACTTAATTTTATTCTATTTCTTCTGGGAAATTGTTCTTATTCCTGTTTATTTCTTAATTGGATTATTCGGAATTGGAAAAGACAAAATTCGTGCAAATATGACATTCTTCTTGTACACGATTTTAGGATCGATGTTTATGTTAGGAGGAATTATTTACATCGGATTTTTCTTACAACCAACATCGTTTTTATTAACAGATATTGTACAAGTTACAGGACCTAATTATTCAACAAATACAGCGTTGGCATTGTTATTCTTAATCGCTTTTGTGATTAAAATTCCAATCTTTCCATTTCATACTTGGCAACCAACAATTTACAAAACATCTCCAACTCCATTAACAGTTGTACTTTCAGCATTAATGGCAAAAATGGGATTATTCGCTGTAGTTACTTGGTATTTAGGAATGTTTCCAACAATTTCAGAATTGTTCAAATACTTTACTTACATCGCAATTTTCGGATTAGTTTATGCTTCCTTAATTGCTTTAAGTACAAAAAATGTAAAGAAAATTATTGCTTATAGCTCGATTGCTCACTTAGCATTAATCTTTGTTTCATTATTTTCAGAATTAGCAAATGGAGTAACAGGAGCATATTTCCAAATGTTTTCACATGGTTTAGTCGTATTAGGATTATGGTTATGTGTTGATATTATGGAAAGAAAATATCATTTAACAGATATCAAATCAATTGGAGGTTTAGCCAAAGTTGATCCAACTTTATCGATCTTATTCATGCTATTCGGTTTAGCAAATGTAGCATTACCATTAACAAGTTCATTCATCGGAGAATTTATGATGCTTTCAGCATTATTTACACACAATCCAGTTTTATGTGTTGTAGCTTGTTTAGGTGTTATTTTATCTGCCGTTTATACATTAAGATTATCAAGTGCATTATTATTTGGAGAAGTGAAAAACATCAAACAAAAAGATGCGCAAAAAGGAGGTTTTGGACCAATAGCAGTTTTATCAGTAATTGCAATCATTGTGATTATTTTAGGAGTTTATCCAACACCAATTTTTAACTTATTAGCACATTAAATCATTTTTGAATAAATAGATATGAATACGATTATTTTATCAGCACTTTCAGGTATTATTTTGATGTTTAGTGGATTCTACATCAAAAATAATCGTGCCTTAAATATACTTTCTGTTGTTCTGTTTTTCGGAATGATTATAGGAGGAATTTTTGAATTGAAAGGTTGTTCAATGTTTGCAGGAAAATTCGATAACATGATAGGACAATCGCTTTACGGTGTTTCGTTCTTTATCGCATTAGCAGCATTAGCAATTTTTTACTTATTGTTGAACAAAGATTCGTTTGGCAAAGTAGGAAAACATGTAGCAGAATATTACGCTTTAATTTTCTTCTCTTTTACAGGAATCGCTGTTTTAGCACAATTCCACAACTTGGTAATTATGTTCTTAGGAATAGAATTAATGTCAATTCCAATGTACATTATTGCAGGAACAAACAAAGAGAGTCTTAAAAGTACAGAAGCATCTGTAAAATATTTCTTGATGGGAGCTTTCTCAACAGGAATTTTGATGTTGGGTGTAACATTTTTATATGGCGCAACAGGAACTTTTATGGTAGATCAATTGGTAAACTATAACAAAGATTTCGAAACAATTTATTACGCAGGATGGAGTTTAGTCATCTTCGCATTTTGTTTCAAAGTTTCTGCCGCACCTTTTCATGCATGGACACCAGACGTTTACGATGGAACACCAACGGTGTTTACATCATTTATGTCAACAATTATAAAAGGTGGATCATTTTTAGGATTTATTTTAGTTCTAAAATCATTCCCAACAAATGTAGAATATGCCGAATATTACCGTTTATTATTCGCATCAATTATTATTTTGACGTTATTTATCGGAAACTTCGGAGCCGTTTCTCAAAAATCTGTAAAACGTTTGATGGCTTATTCATCAATTGCACAAGCAGGTTTTATGCTATTTGTATTGTTTAATATTAATTCAGCTTCCAAAGAAGCATTAATGTTCTATACGATTGCTTATTCGGTTGCGAATTTCATTATTTTCTATACAATAGATCAATTCAAAAATCCAAAATTCGAAAGTTTTATTGGTTTAGGAAAAGCAAATCCAGTTTTGGCTGCAGCAATGACAATTTCCTTGATTTCATTAGCAGGTATTCCATTAACAGGAGGATTCTTCGCGAAATTTATGGCGTTGAGCATTGGAGGAACAAACGATAAAAATTTATTTTTGATTGTAATAGGATTGGTTATGGCAGTTTTGAGTATGTATTATTACTTCAAAGTTATCAACTACATGTATTTCAAAAAAGGTAAAAACAAATTAAAAACACAAGATGGATTAACAAATTTCCTTTTAATTATCGGAATGTTAATCTTAATTGTAATGGGAATTTTTCCAGGAATATTATCATCATTTTTACAAACGCCAATGTGGTAATTGTAGAATGATTATTCTATAGTTTTTTATTATTTATTATTTAAAAAGCTCGTGTTAATTAATTGACACGAGCTTTTTTATTTACCATAAAAATTGAGATTTATAAAATGTGTTTTATATTATCGTAGAGAGATATTCCATAATCATCTTTTATTAAAGTGAGAAACTCTTCTAGGTTTGATATTTCAAAATCATTCATTTTATTTAAGAAAATAATAAATTCATCTTCGCCCAGATTTTTTTCTATTTCATAACAAATTAAAGCTCCTTTAACATACAGTAATTTTTCTCTTATTTTGTCATCCATTTTTTTATTAATCGCTGATATTTCCTTATTTGAAATACCTAAACTATTAATTTCTTGTTGTTTTCTTTTGATAAGATTTTCAAATTCAGTATTTCCATATTTATATCTATAATACATATATGATAAATATTCGGCAAAACCTTCATTTAAAAAAGCATTAGGATTAGAATTGATATTTTTTGATTTTGAAAACCATTTATGAGCAATTTCATGACATAATAAATATAAATTTCCTTTTTCATTATCAATGTTTTGAATGCTTATAAAATTTTTGGATGAAAAAAATGAATAATTATAATAATCATTTATATAGATAGTTAAATCATCAATCTTGTCATTTTTGAATATATGATTATAATATTTCAATATATCGTTAGAAGTATTGTATATGTAGTCAATTTTTTTGTCATTCTGATTTTGATAAATTATTTTAATCTTTTGGTTTTTATACGAAGTAAATTTTTCTTTTGAAATAACAAAAGAAAGTTTATCTGAAGTACATTGTTTACATTCCAAACCATTTGTATAATAGTATAAATTACTTTTATTCCTAATTTTTATTTTATAATTTAAAGATTCAAAATAATCTGTCATTTTTATTGGAATCAATTGATTATCTATAAAATGTATACCTTTTATATCATCTTCTTTTATATCAAAATTTTTATAATAATCTATCTTAAAAATTTTATTGTTTTTACTATTCTTAATTTTTAATATGTTGAATTCAGGATTAGTACGATCTATTGAGTAATATTGACTTTCTTTTATCATTAAACTTTTATCAAGTTTGAAAGCAAGATTGTTTTCAAAAGATTTTTGTGCTTGAATGATTGTTGAAATATGTAATGTATTATTTAATATTTCTAAGTCAATGTTATAGCTTAATATGTTTTTATTATTTTCCTGTGCGCTACAAGAAATAAAAACAAATAAAATAGATGCATAAACGAATTGAATGAATTTCATTTTCTATACTTTTCTATTGATGAATTAAAGATATGAAATTTTAAATTTTTAAAATTTTCAAAAGCTTGAAACAAAACTGACTTGTTCCAAGCTTTTTCGTATTTTTGAAATTAAAGTTTAATGATTAGTTAGAAATGAGAAAATTTACTCTATTAATTTGCATTTGTTTGGTTCAATTTGCATTTGCTCAGCGCAAAGGTTATTGGCAACAAAAGGTAGATTATAAAATTGATGTTGATATGAAAGAAAAATCGTATCAATATGATGGAAAAATGCAATTAAAATATACGAACAATTCAGGTCAAAACTTGAACAAAGTTTATTTCCATTTATATTTTAATGCTTTTCAACCAGGAAGTATGATGGACAATCGTTTACAAAACATTCCAGATCCTGATAAAAGAATGGCAACGAATATTGGAACAAAAGAAAATCCAAAATTTGTAAGTCGTATTTCTGAATTGAAACCAGATCAAATTGGTTATCAAAAAATAATTTCTCTTAAACAAGACGGTAAAGCTGTTTCTTATAAAGTAGACGGAACAATTTTAGAAGTTACATTAGCAAAACCAATTGCAGAAGGACAAACTTCTACTTTCGATATGGTTTGGAATGCACAAGTTCCTGAACAAATTCGTCGTTCTGGACGAAATTCTAAAGATGGTGTAGAATTTTCTATGGCACAATGGTATCCAAAAATGGCTGAATTCGATACAGAAGGTTGGCATTTAGATGAATATGTTGGACGTGAATTTTTTGCTCCTTTTGGTAATTTTGATGTGACAATTAATATTGATAAAGATTATGTTGTTGGAGCTTCAGGAGAATTACAAAATCCAAATAATGTAAAAGGTTATGTAAAGAATCCTACAATCAAAGCAAAAAATGGAAAAGTAGCTTGGAATTTCAAAGCAGAAAATATTCACGATTTCGTTTGGGCTGCAGATAAAGAATTTGTCGTAGAACATGCAAAATCAAAACATGGTGTAGATGTTTATTTAGTTTATCAAGAGAATGATAAATCTTCTGCTTGGAGACAAGCAATGCCTTATGCTTTAGGTTTCTTTGATTATAATTCTGAACATTTTGGCGAATATCCTTGGAAAACATATTCGATTATTCAAGGAGGTGATGGTGGAATGGAATACGGAACAGCAACTTTAATTGCTGGAGGTAGCAATTTAAACAGCTTAATCGGTACTATTTTTCACGAAGCAGCACATTCTTGGTACCAACAATTATTCGGAATCAATGAAACGTATAACGAATGGTTCGACGAAGGTTTTACATCATATGTAGAGCAAATGGCGCATCTAAATGTTGTAGAAAAATTAAAAGTAATGCCATCTAATCCAAATCCAGATGCTTACAAAGGTTATATTGCATTAGCACTTTCAGGAAAAGAAGAACCAGCAAGTTTATTGGCCGATTATTACAATACAAACTATGCTTATTCTTTGGAAGCTTACTACAAAGGACAAGTTTTAGCAATTCAATTGGGATATATTATTGGGAATGATAATTTGAACAAAACATTTTTAGAATTCTATAAACAATGGAAATTTAAACATCCTTCAGGAAATGATTTCAAACGTGTTGCCGAAGAAGTTTCTGGAATTAATCTTAAATGGTATTTCAATTTATTTATCAATACAACACGAAAAATAGATTATGCTATAGAAGCAGTAAACGGAAATACAATTACAATTGCAAATAAATCAGATTTTGCAATGCCAATTGATTTATTGGTAGAATATACAGATGGTTCGAAAGAGTTATTTTATATTCCTTTACGTGAAATGCGTGGAGAAAAACCAGCAGAAAATTTATTAGAATATCAAGGAGCGAAAAGAACGATTTTAGAAGATTGGTTCTGGACGAAACCAACATATGATGTTAAAGTTTCTAAAGAAATTAAACAAGTTACAATCGATCCAACAAAACGTTTGGCAGATGTAAATGATAAAAATAACGTATTTACAAAATAATGTTATTAGCAGTAAATATAGGAAATACTAATCTTCGTTTCGCAGTTTTCAAAAGCGAAACGGAGATTATTACTTGGACAATCAACACAAAACCTTATCGTACCGAATACGAGTTTTATGCAAAATTCTCTAACATCTATGAGCCTTTTGGGATTGAGAAAGATGATATCACCGATATTGTAATTGGTTCAGTTGTGCCGCCACTCACAGCGAGCGTTAAAATTGCTTTACAAAAAATTCACAAATTCAAACCAATGGTTGTGGATCGTAATACACCATCGGCAATTAAACATAAGTCAAACCAAATGGGAACCGATTTATATGCCAATGCTGTAGCTGCTCATTATCAAAATTATCCAGGCAAAAAAATTGTTATTGATTTTGGAACTGCACTTACTTTTTTAGGACTTGACGAACAAGGAACTGTGGGCGGAGTTGTAATTGCTCCTGGAATTATCACAGCCTTAAATTCTTTGGTGGGAGAAACAGCTCAGTTACCAACAATAGAATTAAAAGCTCCTAAAACAGTTTTAGGATTAGATACAGAATCTTGTATGCAATCAGGAATGGTTTATGGCTTTTTGAGTATGGTAGAAGGAATGATTGATCGCATCAATACAGAAGAAGGAGAACAATGTTATGTAATTTCTACCGGAGGAGTTGGCGGAGTTTACAAATCATTGACAAATAAAATTGATATTGATGATCGTTTACACACCATAAAAGGTCTTAAAATATTATATGAATTGAATAAAGATTCGTTCGTAAAATAAATTTAGTTAATCAATTTAAAACAATATAAAGCTCGTTATTAACGAGCTTTTTTCATTCTATTATAAATCATTTTGAAAAAAATGTTTAATTTTCTGTAACCTTTTTATAAACCTTGAGTCTATTAAGAGAGAAACCAATTAACACACGTGAAATTATTTGTACTAAATCGAAAAAGTAAAGAGCAAGTTCTGGTCGAAAGACTAAAAAAGAACGATGCTTTGGCGCAAAAAGAACTCTACGAGCAAAGCTCTAAAAAGATGTTGAGCGTTTGTAGAAGCTACATAGAAGATATGCATTATGCAGAAGATTGTATGATTAATGGCTTTTGTAAAGTTTTTAATCATATCGAGAAATTTCAAAATAAAGGAAGCTTCGAAGGTTGGATGCGCCGAATAATGATTAATGAATGTTTGACTTTTTTGCGAGCAAATAAAACACTTATTTATGTTGATGATGTAAGAGTTGCAAACTATGATGATGCAGATGATGAAATAGAAGAAACATGGTTAAACTTTAATGTACAAGAGGTATTAGATCAACTTTCAGAGCCTTATAGATTGGTTTTTAATCTTCATATACTCGAAGATTTTTCTCACCAAGAAATTGCTGAAATGTTGAATATTTCGGTGTCTACAAGCAAAACACAATTGTTTCGTGCAAAGGTAAAACTGAGAGAAATTGTTCTAAGTAAAAAGAAAATGACAAATGAAAAACAACGATAAAATATCAAATTATATAAAAACCGATTTAGAAAATCGAGAACTAAATCCTTCTCATGATGCTTGGGATCGAATTCAAGCTCGAATGGATGTTGCACCTTTACCACAGAAATCAAACTTCAAATGGTGGTTATCTGCTGCGGTTGTTGCATTTTTTACGATTTCTACATCAATTTATTTATTCACAAATCAATCGAAAGATGAGCAATCAAAAGAATTTGTAAATAATCAAAAGCAAAATAATCCTCAACAAACTCAATTAGATTCTAATACAGTTCATTCTCCAGAATCGATGTTTGCAAATAATGAAAAGATAGATTCTTCTAAAAAAGAAATTGAAGTTCAACAAGAAGAAAAAAAACCGATTCAGCATGGTAAAGTTCAAGTCGCAATAAACGATGAATCTCAACAAGTAGAAATGGCTTTTCCTAATAAGAAAGAATCAACTTCAGAAAAGAAAGAAGATCTAAAATTAAATGTTCAATCAAAGAAAACTATTGCTGCAAATACAACATCATTAGATTCTGTAAAAGTGAACAAAAAGAAAAAGAATTATGTAGATCCAAATATGTTATTGTATTCTATAGAAAATAAAGAAAATCTAAAAGAATCTAATCAATCGCGCGTGGTTTCTATCGGTTTCAAATAAACATTAATATGCCTAAATTAACAAGATTATGATAAAAAAACTTATCGTAGCAGGATTATTATGCCTTTCGGCTACATCTCTATATGCTCAGAAATTTACATTTGATTTGAATGATAAAAATGATGAAAAAATAAGTCCAATCGTAAAAGATCGTATCAATGAATTTACTTTGGTTATTCGTCAAATAGTTCAAGAAGAAAAATCTGCAATGGAAAAGAAAGTTGCAGATATAGATAAAGAATTGGCAGAAGGTAAACTAAGTATTTCCGAAGCTACAGCGAAGAAAGAAGCTATTGCAAGTGTATATTCAGGAACGATAAATGATCGCATTCAAGAAGTGAATTTCAATTTAGATGATATTATCAAACAACAAGTTGCATTTTCTATTATGAATGGCGAAGATCCTGTAACTCCAAAAACGAAACAAGATGTTACAAAACGTTATCGAATTGCCAATCAACTAAATGGTTATGGATCTTTTGGATACATGACATTCACAGGAAAAAAAGATTCAGAATTAAATAAACACGAAAAATTCTCAAGCAATCTTACAGTTGGTTTAATCTATGAAAGACAATTATCCTTAACAAGTCCTTTTAACTTCTTGGCAGGAGGATTACTTTCATGGCGAACATATCGTATTGATGATGATATGCGTTTTAACCGCGATGAAAACGGAAATGTTGGATTAGTAAAAAGTGATAAATCATTAGATAAATCAAAATTACGTTCAGCCTATTTTATGGTTCCTGTCGGATTCAAATATAATTTTTCTAAAGTGAGAAATATTGCCGAAGATTTTGCCTATCGTCCGCAAGGAAGATATTACATCGCAACCTATTTGTATGGAGGAACTCTTTTGTCGTCGAATAACATCTACAAAGGTTCTGGCGTTCGCAACAAAGAACGAGGAAATTATAATGTGAATAATTTTATCTACGGAGCCGAAGTAACAGTTGGTTTGGGATTGATAAATGTATTTATCAGAAAAGATTTTAATGATTATTTTAAAAGTAATACATTCGATAATCGCAAAATGATTCAATTTGGCATAAATCTTGGAATATAATTAAACAGCATAAACATAGTTTTATAACATAACATTTTAATATAAGAAGCCTCAGATTTTCTGAGGTTTTTTTATTTGTAAAAAAAATTGAAATCAAAACTCAAAAAAATGTAAATTAGTAGAAACACAATCCAATGGTAAAATCAAAACTTAGTTGGCAAACAATTATTCCAATTATCATTTTCTTAATTTTAATGATAATCAACTTTATGTTTGTTAAAACATTTTGGTTTGG
Organism: Empedobacter brevis; assembly: GCF_965118635.1. GTDB lineage: Bacteria > Bacteroidota > Bacteroidia > Flavobacteriales > Weeksellaceae > Empedobacter > Empedobacter brevis_A. The sequence continues at coordinate 60,576 of NZ_CBCPHV010000004.1, forward strand.
AGGAAGTTTTTACATAGAAGAACCTTTTTTACGAATTGGTATTTTTATCCTTTCATTGCTAGTTTCAATGTCTATTTTATATGATTTAACGTTTAATCTAACATTGTTTACACTCAAAGAAGAAACCTTCGAAATCAGAACGATTTTCAAAAAAGACGAAATTCCATATCGTGCGATTTATTATTTGTACGAAGAAGAAGATATTTTACGTATCAAACGAAGTCAGATTTTAACGATTCAAACTAAAAAATCAAAATTCAGATTACGTAGTTTTTTTGATTCGAATTATGATGAGATAAAAATGAAATTAACAGAAAAAGCTGAACAGTACGTTAATTTATTAGCTTAATGAGTATCGAAAAATCAATAAAAGCTGATGTTGTGATAAGATGGACAATATTAATTGTGTTGTCTATATTTTGCCTTGCAAAAATTATTAACGAAAGGAATAAATTTTCTTCAAAAAGTTTTGTATTCGTTACTCCTCAAAAATTAGATCAACAAGAAGATAGTTCACTTTATCGAGTTTATAATTATTGGAAAAATCCAATCTATAAATATGATTCAACAATTATAAAGGTGAATTATAATAAAGCTGATGCAGTTTGTTATGCTGAATTAATCCAGAAAATGCAAAAAAATAATGTTGAAAAATCTGGGATTAAATTCAAACTAAATGATAATAATACGTTTGCTGATTTGACGAATTTGCTGCAAATTATAGAAAATGAAAATCATAAAATTTTCACATTCGATTTTGAAAACGATTATTTATATGTTCTAAAATCCAATTCAGATTCAGATAAAATTAGAATGATAGAAGCTCAATTATAAATTAAAAACGTCGCTCACAGAGCGACGTTTTTAATTATTATTATTATTTTTTAAGTAAATCAAAATGTTTTGAATCAGCACTAAAATTGCAAGCGATGTAAAAAACATAAAGCCAACATAAATGGCAACTTGCTTATCTTGACCAATTTTTATGAAGATAAAATAAGCCAAAAGCGTTCCCATAATTTGCATTAAAACAGCGCGCCAAGCAATTTTTTTTACAACAGCAGCATCTTTGGTTCTAAATCCAGCAATTCCTTGATAAATTGTCGGAAATATCAACATAATAAATGCGATTATTTTTAGAGGTGTTTCCATTTATACTTTTATTTCTTTCTGCATTTGTTCGACAACTTCATAAGTTGCAGGACAAATTAATGTATTTTTTAGCGTTAAATGATTGATTTGATAAAATTTCTTGCGATCTGTATGCGGATATTCTCGACAAGCTTTTGGGCGATCTTCATATACTAAACAATAATTTTCATTATCCAGAAACGGACAAGGCAATTGTTGTAAAACATAATCATTGTCTTCATCGATTCGTAAATATTTATCAATAAATTGGCTTGGTTTCAAACGAAAAACATGTGCCAAACGTTCTATATCTTTTTGTGTAAAAAGTGGACCAGTTGTTTTGCAACAATTCGCGCAAGAAAGACAATCAACACGATTAAAAACATCTTCGTGAATTTCTTCCATTTTTTGATCCAAGTTTTTAGGTGGCTTTTTCTTTAACTTCTCTAAAAACTTTTTGTGTTCTTTTTGTTTTTCTTTCGCTTTCGCAAAATATTCTTTTAAGAAATGATCTCCCATTTTTCTATATCTCCTTCTTTTACATCAAAAATATCAGCGCAATCAATCATTTTGAGATGTTCAAATTGTTTGAATCGTTCTGGATCTCTTTGTTCTAACTTCTTTAATAAATGGTTGAATTCATAATGTATTTGACCTGTTGTAACATCGATTTTAATTTGTTGAAAATCAAAATCAATTTTATTTCGATCAAAATTATAACCTCTTCTAGTGGCTTCGTCCCAAACTTCTGCCAAATATTGATTAATTGCTTCTACTGGTTTTTCTACAGCTTTGAACCGAATTAATTGCGGATGATTTTTATAACCTTTTGTTTTGCCTTCCAAAACATTTTTAGCCAAAAGAGTTTCGCGCCAAAGTGCTACAATTCCTTTTGCATCGAGATATTTCGGATGAACAGACCAAATTCGCATTTGTTAGGTTATTTATCTTTTTGAATATCTTCGATGTTTTTTACACCACGCAATCTGCAAAATTCTTCGATAACATTATGATGAGAAACCGTTTTATCTTTGAAATAATTAACGAAATATTTCTTTTCTTCTTCTGTTGCTTCCAATTGGTTTAGGATATTCATCAAATGCATTTTCATATGTCCTTTCTGAATTCCTGTTGTTACCAAAGAACGTAATGCACCAAAGTTTTGTGCTAATCCTGCAACTGCAACAAATCCCATTAATTCTTTTGCGTTTGGTTTTCCAAGAATTCCTAAAGCTAATTTTACTAATGGATGCAACGCTGTTAATCCTCCAATTGTTCCAAGTGAAGTTGGTAAATCTAACCAAAAGCGGAAAATTCCGTCTTTTACTTCGCAATGAGTTAACGAAGAATATTGTCCATCTTTTGCAGCATATGTGTGTGCACAAGCTTCTACAGCACGGAAATCGTTTCCAGTAGCAATGACAACAGCATCAATTCCATTCATAATTCCTTTGTTGTGCGTTGTAGCACGATAAGGTTCTATTTCTGCAATGCGAACTGCACGAGAAAACTTCTCAACAAATTCTTCAGCTGTTACATTTCCTTCTGCTAATTGTTCTATTGGACAAGAAACTTCTGCACGAACAATACAATCTGGTGTATAATTCGATAGAATACACATCACAATTTGAACTGAATCTTTTTCTTCTTGTGTGAAGGTAGAATCTTCTTCGATTTCGTTTCTTAATGTTCTTGCAAATTGTTCTAAACAAGAATTAATGAAGTTCGCTCCCATTGAATCCATTGTTTCGAAAGAAGCTTTTATTTGATAGTAATTATCTAAATCAGTTGTTTTATCAATCAACTCCAACTCTAAAATACCACCACCGCGCGCGCGCATATTTTTTGTGATATCATTTGTAGTTTCGATTAATTGATTTTTAATGGTTGTTTCAAATGCATGTTGCAATTTTTCTTTGTCACCTTCGTACATAAAATGCACATGACCTAATTTTATTGTAGATAAAATAGTTGTTTTGAAACCACCTCGTGTTTGCCAAAACTTAGCTGCTTTAGAAGCTGCTGCAACAACAGATGATTCTTCAACTGCCATTGGAATAGCGTATAATTCGTTGTTGATTAAGAAGTTTGGTGCTAAACCAAACGGCATATAGAAATTAGAAACAGTGTTTTCTGAAAATTCGTCGTGCAGTTTTTGTAAATCTACATCATCATTCCAATATTGTTTCAATATTTTGATTGCAGATTCGTCTCCATTCAAATATTCATTTACAACCCATTCAATTTTTCCTTCTTTTGATAATTTCGAAAAACCTTCTACTGCTTGATGCTTCATTTTGGCTAATTTATTTAATACAAAAGTACAAACGTTTTGTATGTTATGCTGTATTTCTTCTATTTTTTGATTAATTTTTAACGATTTAGTAGGTAAATCATTTTTGTTAATTATAATAAATATTTAGATTATTTATCATATTATCACCTTTTCTATTGTTATTTTACATTAGTTAACAGTAGGATTATTCGTGTTTTATTCGACTATTATTCGAGAAAAGCTCCACTTTTCCAAAGGTTTGTCGAAGAGTTCTCGAACAAAGGTCGAACGATGGTCGAACAAGAGTAAAATGAAGTATTTTTCTAGATTGATTGAATCCATTATAAACAGAGGGTTATTAAGGTTTTAATACTTACTTAAAACTATTATTGATAAAAATATTAAAGGACAGAAGTGGACAAAAGAGGACATAAAATAAAAAAACATCATTTGTATTTAATAAATCATTATATTACAATGATTTAAATTTATTTATATACTTATAAACTTTTTTTAAAAAATGAGTCATTTATAATATTTCTGAATGGTTATAAAAAGAAATATAAATATTATTTCTTTTTGTTGAGATATTTATAATAGATTATTCAAACAAATGTATTATTTCGGCAAATAGAATTGTTTATATTTGATTGTTTGAACTCACATGATTAGAAATTTATATGAAAAAATTTATTCTAAGTTTAGCTGTCCTAGCAATGGGCGCTTATTCTTATGCACAACAAATAACTATTGAAGGGATATATGGCGGTAAATACCGTGAAAATTCGTTGTATGGTGTAAATTCATTGAATGATGGAGAAAATTATACAATTCTGACGAAAGACGGATTAGTAAAACGTTCGTATGAATCGACATTGAAAAAAGGACAATCTTCTGATATTGTTATTGTTCCTGGAATGTTTGAAGGTTACGAATTTAGTTCGGATGAGCGTTATGTTTTATTACAAACAAATTCTGATCAAATATATCGTCATTCTTTTACCGCAAAGTTTGAGGTTTATGATACACAAACAAAATCGAAAGTATTATTGTTTGATGGAAAAGGAATTCAAGAACCTTTGTTTTCTCCAGATGCTTCTAAAGTAGCTTTTGCTTATGAAAACAATTTATATATTCAAGATTTAAAATCGAATAAAGTAACGCAAGTTACAACTGATGGTAAAAAGAATAATATCATCAACGGGATTAACGATTGGGTTTACGAAGAAGAGTTTGGTTTTGTAAGAAACTTTGATTGGAATGCAGACGGAACTTCTTTGGCTTATGTTCGTTTTGACGAATCGAAAGTGAAAGAGATTAATATTCCGATTTATCATAATAATCTTTATCCAAAAGAATTAAGATACAAATATCCAAAAGCAGGTCAAGACAATTCTATTGTAACCTTACATGTTTTTGACACGAAAAATAATTCGACAACAAATGTTGATTTAAGTGGAGTTCAGAATTATTACATCACAAAAATTAAGTTCTCAAACAAAGCAAATTTATTAGCAGTTGTTACATCTAATCGTCATCAGAATAATGTCGATGTATCTTTTTACGATATCAATTCAAAAAAAGTGAGTAAGTTGTTTACAGAAACAAACAAAGCTTGGATTGAAACAGATAATTTGACATTAGAATTTTTAGCAGATAATTCGTTTCTATGGACTTCTGAACGCGATGGAAATAATCATATTTACCATTATGCAGACAACGGAAAGTTAATAAATCAAGTAACGAAAGGAGATTGGGAGATTACGAATTATTATGGTTATAATCCTGTAAATAAAACGCTTTATTATCAATCTAATTCGAACAATGGAAAACGTATTTCGACAGAAAGACAAATTTCATCTGTAAGTTTAGATGGTAAAAAGACGACCATGTTGACAAAAAATAATGGTACAAATTCGGCAGCGTTCAGCAAGAATTTTACTTACTTCATCAATACTTTTTCATCTATCACAACGCCAAAAACAATCAGTTTAGTAGAATCTAAATCTGGTAAAGATTTGGGTGTGATTGTAGAAAACGCTTCTTTGAAAAATAAATTGAATACAGATAATATCGGAACCAAAGAATTATTTGTATTGAAAACAGCCGAAGGAAACGAGTTGAATGCATATGTTATAAAACCAAAAGATTTTGATCCAACTAAAAAATATCCTGTTTTGATGTATCAATATTCTGGTCCTGGTTCTCAGAATGTGAACAATGCTTATTTTAATTCGAATGATTATTGGCACATGATGTTGGCGCAAGAAGGTTATATTGTTTTTTGTGTTGATGGACGTGGAACAGGATATAAGGGAGAAGCCTTTAAGAAACAAACTTATTTGCAATTGGGTAAATATGAAGTAGAAGATCAAATTGCTGCAGCCAAAGAGATTGGAAAATTACCTTATGTTGATAAATCTCGTATCGGAATTTGGGGTTGGTCTTACGGAGGTTTCATGGCTTCGAATGTTTTATTCAAAGGAAATGATGTTTTCAAAGCTGCAATAGCAGTTGCTCCAGTAACCAATTGGCGTTATTATGATTCTGTTTATACAGAACGTTTTATGCGAACTCCAGAAGAAAATGCAGCAGGTTATGATGATAATTCACCAATTAATTATGCAAATGAATTGAAAGGTAATTTCTTATTAATTTCGGGTTCTGCTGATGATAATGTACATCCACAAAATACATACGAATTGTCTGAAGCTTTGGTACAAGCAAACAAAGATTTTGATATGGCTATTTATACAGATAAAGATCACGGAATATATGGTGGGAATACACGTATTCAGCTTTATCGTAAAATGACAAACTTTATAAAGAAGAATTTGTAAGAAAAAAGCTTGATTTATTAGAATACGCCAATAAATGAAATAATTCATATTAGAAATTGATAAAAACCTTATATTAAATAAAAAAAACCTCTGCATTGTCAGAGGTTTTTTTTATTTTCGTTGATTGCTAAGAAAATCAAAAAGATATATTAGCACTTAGTTAAAGAAAGTATGAGTAAAGAATTAACTTTAGAGGAGATTCAGAATTTTAAAGGCAAATATCCAAAACAAATATGGAGCCTTTTCTTTTCTGAAATGTGGGAGAGATTTTGCTTCTACGGAATGCGAGGAATGTTAGTATTCTTCATGATTGATCAATTGAATTTTGAAGAAGCCCAGTCAAATTTGCAATATGCTGCTATACAAGCATTTGTTTATGCCTTTACATTTGTAGGAGGTTTATTTGCTGACAAGATTTTAGGATTTAGGAAATCTTTATTTTGGGGAGGATCATTAATGATTTTAGGAAGTATCTTATTAGCAACAGATCCACATTCATTATTTTTCTTAGGAATGTCTTTTACAGTTGTAGGAACAGGTTTTTTCAAACCAAATATTTCTACAATGGTTGGAGAATTGTACAAAAAAGGGGACGAAAGAACAGATGCAGGTTTCTCTCTTTTTTATGCAGGGATTAATTTAGGTGCTTTTCTTGGTGGATACATTTGTATCGCAGTTGGTAAAGGACATTTATTTACAGATTTTATAGATGTTGCACATCGTTGGAATGTAGCCTTTGGTTTGGCCGCATTTGTAATGTTAATCAGTTTGATTAATTTCTTTTTTACGAAAAGACATTTAGGACCAATTGGTTTACAACCTCGTAAAATATTACCATCTGGAGAAACAGAAAGAATTCCTTTATGGAAAGAAATAGCTGTTTATGTATGTACAATTTTATCAATTCCATTAATTATGGCAATGGTAAAAAATACAGATTATACTGACTATTTTATGTACACTGTAGGTCCACTTACTTTGTTATATTTATTTTACGAAATGACAAAAGTAACTGCACAAGAGCGTAAAAAATTATATGCAGCACTTATATTTATTATTTTTTCTATCTTATTCTGGGGAATTTACGAACAAGCAGGAGGATCGTTAAGTATTTATGCCGCAAAAAACCTTGATTCTAATTTATTAGGTTTAAACTTAGATCCAAATGGAGTTAATAATTCAGGAGGAGCATTCTTTATTATATTAATTGCACCATTATTAGGTTTATTATGGATCTGGTTAGCAAAGAGAAAAATAGAGCCTAACACAGTTGTTAAGTTTGGATTAGGATTTATTCTTTTAGGATTAGGATATTACGTTTTATTTGCAACAAAATTCTTTGCGAATGCAGAAGGAATCACTTCATTAAATTTCTTTACATTGGCATTGTTAGTTATTACTTTCGGAGAATTATGTTTGTCACCAATTGGATTATCAATTATGACAAAATTATCAACTCATAATTTACAAGGAATGATGATGGGAATGTGGTTTTTAGCATCTGCATACGGACAATATGTTGCAGGAATAATAGGTGCAGGAATGTCAAAATCTACAAACGAAAATGGAACAAACTTAGATCGTCTTTTTGCTTATGCAGAAGGTTATAAAGAAATCGCTTTATATGCTGTTATAGCAGGTGTAATTTTAATCCTAATTTCTCCATTGATACGTAAATTAATGCAAGAGGTAAAATAACTTTTTAAGATATATAATTTAACAAACAAACATGAGTTCAAAATCGGAAAATTTCTTTGATTCAAAAGTATTAGGGCATCCGTCAGGATTGTTCGTGCTTTTCTTTACGGAAATGTGGGAGCGATTCTCGTTTTACGGAATGCGCGTTTTATTAATTCAGTTTTTAACAGCTGCAGTTATTGGTTTAAATCCAGGTTGGGAATGGTCTATAGAAAAAGCAACAGCTTTATATGGAACATACGCAATGCTACTCTACATTACACCAATCTTTGGAGGTATTATTGCTGACAAATATATAGGCTATCGCTGGGCAGTTGTAATTGGTGCAATTATTATGACGCTTGGTCATGCTTTTATGGCTTTTGATACACCTATTTTCTTATATTTAGGTTTAGCGTGCTTGGTTATAGGAACAGGATTCTTCAAACCTAATATGACATCTATTTTATCAGAAATGTATAAAGACTTCCCTGAGAAAAAGGATGGTGCTTATACAATTTTCTATATGGGAGTTAACGCTGGTGCATTCTTCGGAATGATGTTATGTGGATTCTTAGCTGAAAAAGTAGGATGGCATTGGGGATTCGGATTAGCTGGTATCTTCATGTTATTAGGAACATTACAATTCTGGTTAGCAAAACCATTATTTGGACATATTGGAGAAGTACCATCAAAGACAGGAAATCAAATTACTGCAGATGATGATACACCAAAATATGAACCAGGAGAAAAACCAAATCCTTTTACAGTTCTAGATCAAATCTTAATCGTTATTATGACACTTTTAGGATTAGGATATGCATTCAATGATCCGTTAAATGCAATTGGTGGAATTAACTTATTTAATTTTTCTATTGCTGGTTTATCAGGACAAAATGTTGTTATTTTAGTTGCATTATTCTTGTTCTTCTTTGTTGTAATTCGTCGTTTGGCTAATTACACAAAAGTGGTTCGTGATCGTATGATTGCCGTAATTATCTTTGCATTCTTCGTAATCTTCTTTTGGATGTCTTTCGAGCAAGGAGCTACATCGTTAGTAATTTTTGCACGTGATAATACAGAACGTAACTTGGTTGGAGGTGCTGCAATGGCATTTAATGTTTTCAATACATTATTAACAGTTGTTCCATTGTTGTTCATCTCTTATGTATTGATTTTATTAGCAAAACAAACATTCAAAAAAGCCGCTGCATCTAATATTGTTTTAGCCATTACTTTCTTAGGAATTTGGGCTTCTGCAATCTGGATGTTGAATTATAACTGGACTTCTCATTCTTATGATGTTTCTTATCAAGCGATTGAAACTGCTAAATTAGATGATGCTGGTAAACAAATCATGAATGACGAAGGTCAACCTGTTTTTGTTAAAACACCAGTTACAGCTTCTTATGTTGCAAACTCTACAGATAAAATTGTAACAGAAACAATAAACTTAGCTTCTCAAGATGCTTTATCAAAAGGATCTGACATCAATATTCACAAAGAAGGAGATAAATTTGTATTAGTTTCTTCTGAGAATTTAGTGAAATTGGATGAAGAATATAAAAATCAAAACAAACCATCTGAAATTGTACCTGCTAAAGTTGCAGAGATAAAAGATTCTCAAGTAGAAATCACAGTTTCGTGGTTCTCTACATTAAACTCTTTCTTTATCATTGCATTAGCTTCTTTAGTTTCTCGTGTTTGGGATTCTAAGTACAATCCATCTGCTTCTGTAAAATATGGTTTAGGATTAATCATTATGGCAATCGGATTCGGATTCTTAGCTTTCGGTTCTTATGGAATCTCGGAAGGTGTTCGTGTTTCTATCATTTGGTTAGTTTTAGCTTACTTGTTCCATACATTAGGAGAACTTTGCTTATCACCAGTTGGACTTTCGTATGTTTCGAAATTAGTTCCAGCGCGTATGATTGCATTTATGTTCGGAATGTGGTACCTTGCTATTGCAATTGGAAATAAATTGGCAGCCATTTTAGGAGGTCAAATCGAAAATATTACAAAAGAATATTCATTGTCAACTTTCTTCTTAATCTTTACAATTGTACCAATTGTAGCTGGTTTAATTGTTATTGCATTAAATCCAATAATGAAGAAATTGATGCATGGAGTTAAATAATAAAGATTGAAAATTATGAAATCAAGCTTAGCAATCGCTGCCCTAATTTTATCATCATTTCTTTTCGGTCAAGAAATTAAATGGTTGTCATTAGATGAAGCAACAAAAGAAATAAAAGCACATCCAGAAAAACCTGTATTAATTAATTTTTATACAACTTGGTGTGGATTCTGTAAGCGTTTAGATAAAGAAACTTTTACAGATAATCAAGTCGCAGATTATATAAACAAAAATTACATTGCGATAAAATTTGATGCTGAGACAAAGGATATGGTAAAATTTATGGGTATACAATACACATACATTGCGCCTGCTAAAGCGAATTACTTGGCTTACGCCTTTACAAACGGACAATTGAGTTATCCTGCTACTGTTTTGATGGATGGTAAAGGAGAAATCAACAAAATTGTTTTGGGATACCGTAATTCTCTTGATTTTATAAATGATATCAAAATTTAATTGAGAAATAACCTTGTTGAGAGGTTTTCCATAAAATAGAATCCGATTTTTCTTCGAGTTCTGTAAGAATAGAAGGGTAGTTGCTAGCATCAGCAATTACCCTTTTTAATTTGCTATTATTTTCAAAAGGATAAATGTTCGATTGATGAATTAAGACATAAGTAGGAAGAAAAGAAGAGTGTTTTTCTTCATTCAACAAAAGTTGAAATGTTTTTGTTTCGATTGAATTTTGATGTTTGATAAAATGTTGATGCTTAAAGTTAGAATCATAAGAATGAAAATAAACATCTTTTATTCGTTCATGAATTTTATAAGGTTTAATCGTGAAATTATATGTTTTTTCATCTAAAGGATTTTCGCTTAGAATGGTTAAATTTCGCTGATTTCGAATTCCAATAATACTATTTTTATATTGATTGAAAACAATTAATTCATTCGAATTGTTGAGTTGATAAACTTGATAAAATCGATCTATTTGAATCAGAAACAAACAAAGGATACAAACAAATAATGCAAGTTTAGATTTTTTGAGAAATAAAGGTTTCAAAAAGTATAAAATAATCCCAATCAATATTGCAGTAAATAAGCTGATGTAAACATCTTTTGCAATAAACTTAAAACTTGCCAACCAATAAATATATTGATTCGAATAATAAATAAAATGATTGAAAAGCCAAGTGTAGATTGGAATATTAAGATCAAAAATAATCAGAAAAATACTAATGATTCCGCCACAAATCATGAAGAAAGAAGCTGGAATTAAAACTAAATTTCCAAATAAAAATAAACCCGAAAATTGATTAAAATACAAAACAGAAACTGGTAAAGTTCCTATTTGTGCAGATAAACTTGTTGCAATCATAACTTTTATTTTCTTTAAAAAGCTATTCTTTACTTTCCAATAATAATCGAAAATAGGATTCAACCAAACAATGAAAAACACAGCCGAAAAACTTAACTGAAAACCAACATCAAACAAATAATTCGGTTGAAATACCAAAATAATAAAAGCTGAGAGTGAAAGTGTGTGGAAAATATTTTTTGGTCGATTGAGTAATTCGCTGATATAATAAATCGAAATCATCAATGCTGAACGAAAAACTGGCGGTTGTAATTCGACATAAAATGCAAAAATCCAAATCGAAATTAAACTAATAATTATTCTAATTTTTGTTCCATGTTTTAGTTTTAATAAAGGTTGTAAAACAAATTGCAATATCATGTAAATCATCATAACATGTAAACCCGAAATTGACAAAATATGCACAACTCCTGTTGCTACATAACTTTGATTTAGTTCTTGCGAAAGCTCAGTTCTATCGCCCAAAAGCATCGAAGAAATAATTGCTCTACTTTCTAGCGAATAACCTTGTTCTGTTAGTTTTTCTCTAATTTTTACTTTTGATTTTGCAACCCAATTCCGAAATCCATTTCCTTCTTTTCGAAATGAAATAATTTCATTTGTAAATATTTGAGAATAAATATTTTTTCTACTTAAGTAACGTTTATAATCAAATTGATATGGATTTAATGCTTTTTGAATTTCTCTTTTTTCTCCGAAAATTATGATTTCGTCATTCGGATACAAAGTTTGTTGTTGAGGTTTTATGTGAAGCAAAATCTGTTCATTGGTTTCAATATCTTTTACAACATAATTGGTGTATTTTTCGGAAGAATTAGAAATATACAGAACTTTTACTAAATGCATCTTTGAAACAGATTCTATATCATTTTTTGTTTTTTGATTATAATTTTGATGAATATAATAGCCTAAAATTGTAGAAATCGCTAGAAAAGTAATGATATTTTGACGATTATTATTTTTTAACAAAGAGATAAAAAGTAGAATAATTAGTAAAAAAAATATAATTCGTAAATTTGTAGCAGAAATTAATAATTCGGATAAAATTATTCCAATTGAGAAACATATTGTTAGGGTCAAAAAAAGATACTTTTTCATCCTAATAATTTATAATTTTATTCACAAATAGTTGGTTTTAATTATTTGTAAACGAATTAATTAAAAAAAAATTAAAGATGAAGAAAATTCTTATATTAAGTTTGTTGTTTTTTACACAAATGGCAATGGCTCAGATTGATGTAAAATTATCAATAACAAACCTTAAGAAAATGAAAGGGAATTTAGCTATTGAATTTTATAGAAATGTAGAAAACTATACAAAAGGGCAAAATGCATTCAAAAAATTGTATGTTCCTATTGCAGATATAGATAAATATGAAACGGTTTTTAAAGATATAGAACCTACTTTCTATGCCGTGAAAGTTTATTTGGATATGAACAACAATAAAAAGCTTGACAAAAGTTTTTTAGGTGTTCGAAAGGAGCCTTATGGTTTTTCTAAAAACTTGGATCCTATTTTGCGCGAACCAACTTTTGAAGAAGCTAAAGTTGAAATGAGTGCGGATAACAATACAATAGCAATCAAATTAAACAATAACAAAGGCGAAGAATAACTTCGTCTTTTTTTTGTTAAAACTTAATTGAAAAACCTAAGTTTAAACCTAATAAAGAAGGATTTTTAGCCTCAACATTTTTTAATGGGTTTAGCATGTATCTATAGTTTGGCTCAAGATTAAGGCTGGATTTATTCGATAAATTATATTCCAATTTAACACCCGCATTCGCACTATAACTCATATTATTTAAATTATTCGCTTTACCCAGCGTATACTGATTTCGAGTGTTAACATCTGTTAATGTAATTGCGTTTTTAGTTACCATATAGTAACTTCCTCCAGCAGTTGCGAGAAGATTAAATTTATCAAAACTTGCTAATTTATACTCGACTTCTACCGGAATTTCAATATAATGTACTTTTTGTTCCATTTTGTTTGCCTGAGAATCGAAAATTGTAAGCATTGCATTGTGATTTGTTTCACTAGAAAGAACTCTTATATTGCTATAATATGTAATGTTACTAGATGTTTTTGGAGTGCTCGCGGGTAGCGCATAATAACCAGTATTAATGCCTGTGTTAATGTTTGTTGTATTTTGTTCTAACTCGACTTTTGAAATACCAGAACGAAGATTTATCTTATCATTTACACGCACAGAAACCTTTGCTCCATAAGCAACAGTTAAATTATTTTTGACATTAAGATCATTGAATTCATCTGCCAAAATCGATTTAGAATTCAACATTTTAGTCGGATTTATATAGGAAGAAACAACTAAAATTGGAGATTTTTGTTTGACTTCAACTTTTTCAGATTTATTGTTTTCCTTTTTTTCTTCTTCGATTACTAATTCTAAAGGTTTTTCTTCTAATAAATTAGAATTTAATTTTTTATTAGTTCCCTCATTTTTTTGGTTGAAGGAATGATTATTTTGATTAAAATTTTCTTTTTGATTTGAATTTATTTCAGTTAATTCTTCTTTTTTGTTAATAATAATGTTTGAAAATAAAGTTGATTCTTCATTTGTTTTTTCAAAATATGAACTTGAATTTTCTGCTGTTTTTGGATTAACTTGAATTGAATTTTCTAAAGAATAATCCATCTTTTTATCAGAAGATTCTTCATTTGTTTTTTCGATTTTATTCCATTCTTTTTTGATTGATTCATTGGCTGTTGATTTCTTTTTTACGATTTCATTTTTTTGAAAATGATTAACATTAACTGAATCTTTTTGATTAAAATAATAAATAGATATTCCAGCCACTAAACAAGCCGCAGTTGATGTAAGCCAATAGAATAAAGGAATGATTCTTTTCTTTTTCTCTTTTTCATCTAATTTTTCTTGAATGTTTTTCCAAGAATCCGTTGGAGGAAGATGTGGTTGCGAGAGTTTATCTTTAATATGTTGATCAAATTTGTTCATTTACTGTGACAGTTTTTAATTGATTAAGTCTTTCTTTTAATAAATTTCGTGCTCTTGATAAGTTTGATTTTGAAGTTCCTACAGAAATGTTCAACATTGTTGCAATTTCTTGATGTGAATATTCTTCAAAAACGTAGAGGTTAAAAACTTGCCTGTATTGTGGTGAAAGTTTATGAATGGCTTTTAATAATTGTTGATAATCAAAATTTTCTTCAATTTCGTCATCATCTTCTTGTGTGATAATTATATTTTCGACGTTTTCGAACGGTAAGTTTCTCTTCTTTTTTAGTTTCTCTAAATTCAGATTTACCATTATTCGTTTCATCCAACCTTCGAAAGAACCTTCAAATTTGAATTGATTAATTTTATTAAAGATGTGAATAAAGCCCTCTTGAAAAATATCTTGTGCATCTTCGTAGCTTTCAGCATAGCGAAGACAGATCGAGAATAAAACAGAAGAAAACTCAATGTAGATTTCTTCTTGAGCTTTTCTGTTTTGTTCTTGACATTGCTTGATTAAATATTCAAGAGAGTCGTTATTCAAATTTATTTGGTATTATTTATCTTTAATATTTAGAACGATAGAATCATAAATTGGTTCATTAGTATTCGGTTGATAACTTGTCCAAAATTTTAAGGTATATTTTCCTGCAGTTTTAGGTGCGAATTTTAACGTTTTTGTTTCAAAAGAAATTTCTTGTTTACAAGAATTATCATTTGTTAAACTCGCATAAACACCAATATGATGTTTAAATTGTGTATCTTCTCCTAAAGAACTAAATTGAATAAATTGTTGACAAGAATTTGTTTTTCCATAAGTTACATGAATATTTGTAATTTTTCCTACTGGCTGAATAGAATCCTCGTGAACATAGATTGAAGTAGTAGGTAATAAACCATAATTTGTAAAAGCTGAATCATCATTGTTTAAACAACTAAATGTTGATAAACCTAAAATTCCTACCAAAGCAAACATGCTTAATCTTTTCATTAATTTCATTGTGTAAGTTTTTAATTGTTATAAAAGTAAGATATAGATTTTAAGAAAGGTTGCGTAAGAATTTAATTTTATCAGTGTAAAAATAAAAAATCCTCTTGAAATCAAGAGGATTAAATTGTTAGAAAAGGTTGTAAACTTTTACATCCTTACAATCTGAAATATAAAAATCAGATCTGAATGATATATATTTATAAGATGACAAAAACCAAAAAGGTTGCGTGTAACTTTTCTCTTTTTTTAATTTATTTTTTTAAATCTTCAACAATAAGAGTTGCTGTTCTTTCCGAAGCACCGATTCCGCCAAGTTTCTGATATAATTCATCATAACTTTTCATGATCTTTTCACGTTTTGGAGAATTTAAAATTAAATCTAATTCATGCTTAATATTTTCGTAAGTTAAATCGTATTGAATTAATTCTTTTACAACTTCTTCGTCCATAATTAGATTAACTAATGAAATAAAGCGAATATTTTTTACAACACGTTTTCCAATTTCATAAGAAATAGCATTTCCTTTATAGCAAACAACTTCAGGAACTTTCAACAAAGCAGTTTCCAAAGTTGCAGTTCCAGATGTAACTAGAGCAGCATGCGAAATACGCAATAAATCATAAGTTTTGTTCTCAACAATTTTTAGGTTGTTTCCTCCAATTTTTTTATAATTTTCGATTGGTTGAGATGGAGCTCCAGCAACAACAAATTGATAAGCTGGAAAATCTTTTTCAACAGAAAGCATCAAAGGTAATTTTACTTTTATTTCTTGTGTTCTACTTCCTGGAAGTATTGCAATAATAGGTCTTTCGTCTAGATTATGCTCTTTTCTAAATTGTTGTTCATCAATTGGTGGAAGATTATTCAAAGAATCTAACAAAGGATTTCCGACAAATTCTACTTTGTAATCGTAACGTTTATAAAATTCTTCTTCGAACGGAAGAATGACAAACATTTTATCAACTACTTTTTTGATTTTGTGAACTCGACCAGTTTTCCAAGCCCAAATTTGTGGTGAAATATAATAATAAACCTTAATCCCAAGACTTTTTACGAATTCGGCAATTCTTAAATTAAATCCAGGATAATCAACCAAAATAACAGCATCTGGTTGATAAGCTTCGATATCTTTTTTAGCAACAGAAATATTTCCTAAAATAGTTCTTAAATTCATTACAACTTCGGCAAAACCCATAAATGCCAAATCTCTGTAATGTTTGACCAAAGTTCCTCCTTGTGCTTGCATCAAATCTCCTCCCCAAAATCTGAATTCTGCTTGAGGATCTTTTAATTTTAATTCTTTCATTAAGTTCGATGCGTGCAAATCGCCCGAAGCTTCACCTGCAATGATATAGTATTTCAATGGAAATAATTTTTCTTCTTACAAAGATAGGAGAAATCTATAAGTGGAGTAGATTTCAATGTTTTTTATTGCGTAAATTTACTTTTTGAAACAAAGAAAAATGTCAGACGAAATTATAAATAAAGTTGCCAAAAGTGGCTTAGTAACAATAGATTTACAGGATTTTTATCCAGATGGAGATCGTGTTGTTTTTGATTTAAAGGATTGGCTATACGAAGAATTGATTCTTAAAGAAAAGGATTTTAGAGAGAATCTTAAAAATCATGATTGGTCTCAATATCAAGATAAATACATTGCTTTAACTTGTACAGCAGATGCAATTGTTCCTTCTTGGGCATATTTATTGGTTGCGACGTATTTGTCTCCGATTGCTAAACGAATTGTACATGGAAGTTTACAAGATTTGGATACGATTTTGTATACCGAAATTGTAGATCATTTGCCTTATGATGAATATATTGATGGTAAAATAATCGTAAAAGGTTGTTCACATAAACCTGTTCCAGAATCAGCCTACATTCAGTTGATTGAGCGTTTACAACCAATTGTAAGTTCGTTGATGTTTGGTGAAGCTTGTAGTACGGTTCCGCTTTATAAAAAGAAGAAATAAAAAAAAGGCTATTTTACTTTTTGTAAAATAGCCTTTTTAATTTTATTTAGTTTTAATGTATAACATTGGATTTGTAACAATTTCGCATTGATATCTTTTTACAATATCTGTCGATGTATTATTACTTTCATCTGGATCTAAAATTTCATTAGATGAAACATTAACAGTATTTACAACTTGAGTATTTGGTTTTTTAATAGTTCCTTTTATATAAATACTTCCAGAGCTATCAGCAGGTAAACCTATAGTTCCATTAAAATGATTACCATGATTTTGAATTTGAGGATTGGTAATGTTATTTGAATAAGTAATGTCTGTAATTGAAAAAAAGTTTGTATCGATTAAAGAACCTCCTATTTTATCTAAAAAATTACTATCAACTTGAATAGAATTTAACTTAGCGCCATTAATGTTGTTGACATCAACTCTGAAAATAACATCTTGTATTTGTTTTTCATTACAAACTAAAGGTGTATCTACAGAATTAAAAACACTTAGATTTCCTATTGATGTGATTTGTAAATTTCGAATTTCATGATTATTATATCCACCTCCTGTAGAAGCTGCAAAACCAATTTTTAACTTTGAAGGAATAGGTTGTGTAGTTGTATAATCAATTAAAGGTATTGAACTATAATCAGAATTTAAGGTATTAGACATGTAAATTTTAATTTGATAGCTCATAGAATTATTTGGTTTTGTAATAGGAAGAATTACAATTTTTACTTTTCTAAAAAATTGATTATCTGTTGGACGAGTAGGTGTTAATACATCATAATCCAGTTCACCAATTAGCCGCATTGTAGCTGCATTAACGCTCCTATCTCCAAGTTTTGCATAATCTAGAATAAGATTAGATGAAGTAGCTGTTTCCTCGTTTGTTGCTCCTCTTAATACAATTGTATTTGGAATTGTCCCATCACCTACATTTGGATCTTTGGGAATTGGATCACTTGATTTTGAAATTAAACCATTTTTACCTTCTTTAGCATTCCCGAAATTTCCGAATGAATCAAACCCAATTCCAATATAACCTCCGTATAAACCATTTGGAACTGGAGGAGTAGTTGCTGTATTTCTTGTATATCCTAGCGAACCACCATATCCTCCAAGCCGAAAATTAGTAGGCGATATAGAACCATCAAATAAGAAGACTGAAAATCCATCGCCTCCAGTATAAGAAGTGTTTTGAGATGAACGCCATGCTTTAAACTCAAACTCAGCTATTATACCTAAAGCAGAAGGAAAGTCTTCATTTATGAAAGCATAACCTTTTTGACTCATAGAATCCGGAGTTAGTCTTAACCAGCCATCTCCATCAGGATCTGATTTTCCTGCAGTTAATGTGGCTACGCCTCCAAGAATAATATTACTTGAAACTTTATTTGATTTGAAACTTTCTTTTATAATAAATTGTCCAAAAAGGATATTTCCTAATAAAAAGAAAAAGTAAATGATAAAATATTTCTTCATTGGTAAATTTATTTAACAACAAATACAATATTCATGTAAGATGAGCTTGTTGCTGATCCTTTAACATCATAAGTCATTATACCATTTTCATCAATTGATGTGACTGAAAATACATTAGTATCAAAATAGGTTACATAATAGTATAGTTGATCTTTTGTATAAGTTGGTATTGAAGAAGGAGCATTTTGGCTTTTTACTTTTGGTGTTCCGAATTGATTTAAGTACGCTGTATATAAATCAACTTTTTTTCCTGTTCCTAAAGCGGAAACATCTAAGGTTATCGATGGCATGTAGAATATTTTTGGTAGTGTGGAGTTTACAGCTTTTAATACTCCATTTGCATCTGTTGTAACGATTTTGTCTGTTATATTATTTCCTGTTTGCAAACCTTTTATTGCAAGTGTTTCTGTTGCAGTTGTTTCTATTGAAGTGGGATTTGTTAATATTCCACCTAATACAACATTTTGATTAGAATCAATTTTTAACCCATTTCTAGCTGAAACAACATTGTCTTGGCTATTAGTTAATTTAACCCACTTTCCATTAGTCGTATTATTAATTTGTTTCCAATAATAATATCCTTCAGTTAAATCATTTTGGTTAGATGTATTGTAAACTAACATGGAATTTGCTAAAAATTGTTCAGCAATTGTTTTTGATCCATTAAGTTGAAAAGTGGTTGTATTTGTTAAAGCTATTCTTGGTATAAGAATTCCAGCTGTAGAAGATTTAACATCTAAAATAGATGAAGTATTTGGCTTATCTGTTCCTATACCTACTTGTGCATGTATAAATATTCCGATAATTGCAAAAGCAATGGAAAATAAATTCTTAAACATATTTATTAAAATTTAGGCAAATTTATTTTAAATAGTAATCTAAAAATGATGATTTTATACATAAAAAAGATTAAAAATATCTTTTAGTTAAAAGTCAAAATAAAAAAATCCGCTCTTTGAGCGGATTTTTCACACATGAATAAAAATTCGTAATCTATTTACTGATTAGTTCTAAAAACTAATTTATTATCTCCTGGTTTTTCTTCGAAATAATCGATTAAAACAGCATCATTATCATTTATTGTTCCTTTCAAAATCTCTTTAGAAAGTTCATTTAAAACATCTTGTTGAATAACTCTTTTCAATGGTCGTGCTCCAAATTGAGGATCGTAACCTTTTCGAGCCAAATAATCAATTGCTTCTGGTGTAATATCTAATGTGATATCGCGTTGAGCTAATTTTTTCGCTACTCCGTTTAAATAGATATTTACAATTCCAGAAATTTGATTTTCGCTTAATGGGCGGAACAAGATAATTTCATCAATACGATTCAAAAATTCTGGTCTAAAGTTTTGTTTCAATTCTTCAAAAACCACATCTTTTGTTTCATTATAAACTTCTGCTACATTACCTTCATCAATATTCGAGAATTTCTCTAAAATTGTATGCGAACCAAAATTCGATGTCATGATGATAATTGTATTTTTGAAGTTTACCACACGACCTTTGTTATCTGTTAAACGACCATCATCTAAAACTTGTAACAAAATATTGAAAACATCTGGATGCGCTTTCTCAATTTCGTCCAATAAAATAACTGAATAAGGACGACGACGAACAGCTTCTGTTAATTGTCCACCTTCATCGTAACCAACGTAACCCGGAGGTGCCCCAACCAAACGAGAAACGGCATGGCGCTCTTGATATTCAGACATATCGATACGCGTCATTGCATTTTCATCATCGAATAAGAATTCGGCTAATGCTTTTGCTAATTCTGTTTTACCAACACCAGTTGATCCTAAGAATAAGAAAGATCCGATTGGTTTTCCTTCATCGCTAAGACCAGCTCGTGAACGACGAATAGCATCAGAAACAGCTGTAATAGCTTCTTCTTGACCTAATACACGTTTGTGTAATTCGTTTTCTAAATTCAATAATTTTTCACGATCAGATTGCATCATTTTCTGAGCTGGAACTCCAGTCCATTTTGATACAACTTCTGCAATATCATCAGCATCAACAAATTCTTTTACTAATTTATTTTGTTTATTTTCTTCAAGTTTTTGTTCTGCTTCTTCTAAATTATTTTTTGCAATAACTAAATCTTCAAATTCTAATTTTGAGGCTTTTGCATAATCATAATCACGTTTAGCTCGTTCAATTTCGAATTTAATATTTTCGATATTTTTTCTAAAATCTTGAACTTCATCAGCACGATTTCTTTCTGCTTCCCATTTCGAATTCAATTGATTTCTTTCATCTTGAAGATTAGATAATTCTTCTTTTAGAAGATTCAATTTTTTCTCGTCATCTTCACGTTTAATTGCTTCAATTTCGATTTCTAATTGAATGATTTTACGATCTAATTTATCTAACTCTTCTGGTTTAGAGTTCATCTCCATTCTCAATTTAGAAGCAGCTTCATCCATCAAATCGATGGCTTTATCTGGTAAAAAACGATCTGTGATATAACGTGTTGATAATTTTACAGCTGCAATAATCGCTTCGTCTTTAATTCCTATTTTATGATGTTGTTCATATTTATCTTTGATCCCACGTAAGATAGAAATTGCAGATTCTTCGTCTGGTTCTTCTACCATTACTTTCTGAAAACGACGTTCTAATGCTTTGTCTTTTTCAAAATATTTTTGATATTCATTTAAAGTTGTTGCACCAATTGAACGTAATTCTCCACGAGCTAAAGCTGGTTTTAGGATATTTGCTGCATCCATAGCGCCTTCTCCGCCACCGCCAGCACCAACAAGTGTATGAATCTCATCGATGAATAAAATAATTTCTCCATTAGAAGCTGTTACTTCTTTTACAACTGCTTTCAAACGTTCTTCGAATTCACCTTTGTATTTTGCTCCAGCAACTAACGCTCCCATATCCAATGAAAAGATTTGTTTATCCAAAAGATTTTCAGGAACATCTCCACTGATGATACGATGTGCTAATCCTTCTGCTATTGCAGTTTTACCAACACCTGGCTCACCAATTAAGATTGGGTTATTTTTTGTACGACGTGATAAGATTTGTAAAACACGACGAATTTCTTCGTCACGTCCAATTACAGGATCTAATTTTCCTTCTTTTGCTAAATCTGTTAAGTTTTTAGCATATTTATTTAATGAATTATATGTTCCTTCTGCATTTTCAGAAGTTACTCTTTCTCCGTTTCTCAATTCTGTTACTAATTTTTTTGTATTGTCGAATGTTACACCTCTATTTTTTAATAACTGACTTACTGGCGATACATTCTTGATTATTCCTAATAATAAATGTTCTAAGGTGATGAAATCATCATTCATCTCTTTTGCAATTTCTTGTGCTGTTTGCAAAATTTGGTTAGATGAATTGGAAAGATGATTTCCTTGTTGACCTTCTATTCTTGGATATTTATTGATTTCTAAATCTAATTCAGGTTTCAACATATCCATTTTTACACCCTGCTTTTCTAAGATTAATGATAAAACGTTTTCATCAACATCAATCATTCCTCCTAAAATATGAGCTGGTTCTATTGCTTGGTTTTTATGCTCAACAGCAATTTGTTGCGCTGATTGAATCGCTTCGCGACCTTTTATTGTAAATTGATTAAAATCCATTGTCTTTTAGTTTTTTTATATTGGTTTTGTTTTTCTATATTCATCAAAAAAAAGTCCAAACTAGAATTAAAACTTTAAAAGCTGACTTTTTGACTCAATTAAATAAAAAAAAGAGACATTTTGACAATATCTCTTTTTGTTTAAAAATTTAATAATAAATTAGAATAACCCTTCTACAGATAAATAGCGTTCGCCAGTATCGTAGTTGAGTGTCAATATTTTTGCTTCTTTATCTATGTTATTTAATTGTTTTTCAATTGCTGCAAGAGAAGCTCCAGTTGAAATTCCTACAAATAGTCCTTCTTCGTGGGCTATTTTTTTTGCAAAATCAAAGGCTTCATCTTTCGTAATTTGGATTGAAGAATCTACAATTGATGTATCTAAATTGGTTGGAATGAATCCAGCTCCAATTCCTTGAATTGCATGCGGACCAGGATTTCCTCCAGATATAACGGGAGAATCTATTGGTTCTACAGCAATTACTTTTGTTGATGGATTAACTTCTTTCAATGCTTTTCCAATTCCAGAAAGATGCCCTCCAGTTCCAACTCCTGTAATTAAATAATCTACTCCTTCAGGGAAATCTGCAAGAATTTCTTTTGCTGTGGTATTATAATGTACAGTTGGATTCGAATTATTTTCAAATTGTTGAGGAACCCAAGCTCCTTCTATTGTTTCGGCTAATTCTTTTGCTTTTTCGATTGCACCTTTCATTCCTAATTCCTTCGGAGTCAAAACAAATTCAGCACCATAAGCTTCCATTATTTTACGTCTTTCGATTGACATAGATTCTGGCATTGTAATGATGATTTTGTATCCTTTTACAGCAGCTACTAAAGACAATCCAATTCCAGTGTTTCCAGAAGTTGGTTCTATAATCGTGCCTCCAGGTTTTAGAATTCCAGCTTTTTCTGCATCTTCTATCATTGCTAAAGCGATTCTATCTTTGATTGATCCGCCGGGATTTTGTTTTTCTATTTTAATGTAAACATTATGATGAGGAAATAGTTTTGTTAGTTTAATAATTGGTGTATTTCCTATGGTTTCTAATACGTTATTGTAAATCATTGATCTAAGGTTTTAGATGATATAATTAATATGTTGTTCTTTTTTTTGCTTTTTTATCTGTGGTTGTTGTTCTTGATAAACGATAGAATTTTCTTCAATACTTTCTGTAATCCAAACATTTCCACCGATTACAGAGTTTTTTCCAATAATTGTAGATCCTCCTAAAATTGTTGCTCCAGCATAGATTGTAACATTATCTTCTATCGTTGGATGACGTTTTTTATCTGCTAAATTCTTCGAAACATAAAACGCACCTAATGTTACACCTTGATAGATTTTTACATTATCGCCAATACATGTTGTTTCTCCAATGACAATTCCAGTTCCATGATCGATATAAAAATTTTTGCCAATCGAAGCTCCGGGATGAATATCAATACCAGTTTTGGAATGTGCATATTCAGTAAAAAAGCGGGGTAGAATAGGTGTTTTTAATTTATAAAGGATATTTGCCAAACGATAGATTGCGATTGCAAAAAATCCGGGATATGCTAAAATAATTTCAATTTCTGATTTAGAAGCTGGATCATTTGCATAGAATACAAAAATCAATTCTTCTAATTCTTGTCTAAGTTTTGAAAATTGATCAAAAAAGTGAAGACTAATTTGATTCGATTTATCTTCAGGTAATATTTTTAATAAGATAGAATTGAATTGATTCAGTAGTTCCTCTCTCTTATATGAAGAATTTGGTTGTTGAAAAATCTCATCATAAATGATATTCTCTATCAATTGTTCTAATTCTTGTTTTCTAAAAGGTAAACTATATCTTGTTAGTTGATTCATTTTTTTTATTATTCTATAAACTCTATCTAAATAGTAGATAAATTTATATGTTTTTTTTATCTTAAAGAAGAAATTGTAGGAAAAAATGCAATAAATGATGAAAATTAACTTCTTTTTAACCTTCATTCAAGAATAATATAAGATTACATTTGACTTTTATGAATAAAGGTTAAAACAATTTATTTAAAATTAATTTAAAAAATAAACATTTGATAATCAATGGAATAAATCTATTTTTTGTTTAAAAAGTAATTATTTTCACAAAAAATAAACCTTAGTGTTTTATTTACACTAAAAAAGAGTTATTTTAGTGAAATAAATTTTAAAGGATAAAAATATGAAAAAATCAATTTTATTCGGATTATTCTTTATGTTGACATCTTTAATGTATGCTCAATCACCGATTGGAACTTGGAAAACAATTGATGATGAGACAAAACAACCGAAGTCTTACGTAGAAATTTTCGAGAAAGATGGAAAGCTTTATGGTAAAGTAACCAAAATTCTAACGAAAGGAAAAGAAGATGCAAAATGTACAGATTGTTCAGGAGCATTAAAAAATAAACCAATATTAGGAATGCAAGTTCTTTCTGGAATGAAGAAAAACGGAAAAGAATGGAATGGAGGTAAAATCCTAGATCCTAACAGCGGAAAAGAATACAAAGCAAAAATGTCTCTTAACGGAAATGATAAATTAGACGTAAGAGGTTTTATCGGGATTTCTCTTGTAGGAAGAACACAAACTTGGCAACGAGTTAAATAAAAAACGAAAAAAAGGTTACTCTGAGTAATCAAACCCACAAAATTTACTCTATAATGACTATTTCTAACAGAATAGTCATTATTTTTTTTGCTTAAATTTGTAGCTTCAAAACGATGTTTTGATTATTTCTAAAATAAATCAATGAGTTTAACTAAAAGAGCGTTTTCATACGCAAAACCATATAGAAAATCGTTTATTACAGCGATTATTTTCAATTTACTTTACGCACTTTTCAATGTTATTGCATTGGCTTTTATGATGCCAATTTTGAGTGTTTTGTTTGGAGAAGAAACAAATGAAGTTATTGAAAAACCTATTTACTCAGGAAACTTGGGCGATTTGAAACATTTTTTTTCAGATTATTCTGCTTATTACATGAATGAACTTTCTCAAGTGGAAGGTCCAGTTTATGTATTAGCAATTTCTTGTTTGATATTTATTGTTGCGTTTTTATTTCGAAACATTTTCAGTTTTCTTTCCGAAACTTGTCTGGTTGACTTGCGTTCTGGTGTTACACGCGATTTGCGAGTAGATATACACAATAAAATTATCGATTTGCCAGTGGCTTATTTCACAGAAAAACGAAAAGGAGATATGATAAATCGTATTTCGAGTGATGTAAATGAAGTAGAATCGAATATTTTAAATTCAATTGTTGAAATCGTTCGTTCACCAATTATGATTATCGTTTTTGTTGTCGTATTATTTACTGTAAGTTATCAATTAACGATTTTCGCAATTTTAGTTTTTCCAATTATGGGAACAATTATTTCGTTGATTGGAAAAAGCCTGAAAAAAGCTGCTGCTCATGCGCAAGACGAATTATCTAATATTATTACTTATGTAGATGAAACGTTATCATCGCTTAAGATTATCAAAATTTTTAATGCTGAAGATCAAGTAAAAGGACGTTTTGATGAATCAATTAATCGTTACCGAAAATATCTTCAAAAAGTAATGAAAAAACGAGCTTTGGCTTCTCCAACAAGTGAATTCTTAGGAGCAGTTACAATTGGATTAATCGTATTTTTTGGAGGAAAATTATCATTGGAAGGAAATGGATTAACAGGATCGCAATTTATCTTTTATATTGCAACTTTTTATACTTTATTAGACCCGATCAAACGTTTTTCTAAAGCTTTATCAGATGTACAAAAAGGAGAAGTTTCTGCAAAAAGAATTTTTGAGGTTTTGGATGCAGATGTTTCGATAAAAGATATTCCAGATGCAAAAGGAATTGAGGCTTTTGAAAATAAAATTGAATTCAGAAATGTAACTTTTGCTTACGGAAAACATGATGTGATTAAGGATTTTAATTTAACGATAAACAAAGGAGAAACGGTTGCTTTAGTTGGACAATCTGGTTCTGGGAAATCGACTTTGGCTAATTTAGTTACTCGTTTTTGGGATGTAAAATCTGGTCAAATTTTAATTGATGGAATTGATATTAAACATATAAAATTACATGATTATCGTTTATTATTTGGTTTGGTAACGCAAGATTCAATTTTGTTTAATGATACTATTTTTAATAATATATCTTTAGGAGATAAATCTCCAAACTTGCAGAAAGTAGAACATGCTGCACAAATTGCAAATGCTGAAGAATTTATTATAAAAATGCCAGATAAGTATCAAGAATCGGTAGGAGAAGGCGGAAGTAAACTTTCTGGAGGACAAAAACAACGATTGAGTATTGCGCGTGCAGTTTACAAAAATCCACCAATTATGGTATTGGACGAAGCGACTTCGGCATTGGATACAAAATCAGAAAAATTGGTACAAGTTGCCTTAAATAATATGATGCAAAATAGAACTTCTTTGGTTATTGCGCATCGTTTATCGACGATTCAGAATGCTGATAAAATTGTTGTGATGGAAGCAGGTAAAATTATTGAAGAAGGAAATCATCATTCGCTTATCGAGAAAAAAGGTGTTTATGCTAATTTGGTAAACATGCAGAATTTTGAATAAAGAATCATTTATAAAACAAAAAAATCCGCTCAATGAGCGGATTTTTTTGTTCTATTTTATATAGATTTAATCTGAAAACCTAATTGTTTCCAATCTTCCCAAAATGTTGGATATGATTTTTCAACAACCATTTCATTCTCAATTCTAATGGTATAAATTTGAGCCAAAGGAGCCATACACATTGCCATTCTATGGTCATTATAAGTTGTTAAAGTTGGTGTTTCTTCAAAACTATTATAACCTTCAATTGCTAAAGAATAGTTTGTAATGGTTATAATTGCTCCGAATTTTTCCAATTCATTTTTAAGCGCAACCAAGCGATCAGTTTCTTTAATTTTAAGCGTTTCTAAACCTGTTAAATTACATTTCGCTTTTAGCCCAACACAAGTAGCGGCGATTGTTTGAGCAATGTCTGGCGTATTAATTAAATTTAATTCGATCATAGATTTTGGCGTGAAATTTTCATCATTTTTCAATGATAAAATACCATTTTCAAAACTTGAAATTACACCAAAGTTTTCTGCATAAATATGTTGCAAAGCCGAATCTCCTTGTAAAGAATCTTGGAAATAAGTGGAAATTTTAATTTCAGAATTCTTAGACAAAGCAATTAAACTATAATAATACGAAGCAGAACTCCAATCTGATTCTACTTGTAAAGTTTGAGTTTTGATATTTTCTGTAAAAGGAATTTTGATTGTATTTCCTTCAAACTTAGCTTCAATTCCAACTTTATTCAGCAATTGAATTGTCATTTGAATATAAGGAACAGAAATGATTTTTCCGTCTAAATTGATTGTTAAACCATTTTCTAATTTTGTTCCAATCAAACATAAAGCGGTAATATATTGCGAACTTATATTAGACGAAATCGTAATTGAATCTTTCGTTAATTTCTTTCCGACAATATTTAAAGGTGGATAACCTTCATTTTCTTGATAAGAAATTTCTGCACCCAATTCATTCAACGCATCAACCAAAATTTTTATCGGACGCTGTTTCATTCTATCAGAACCTGTTAATGTAACCTTTTTTCCGTCTTGAATAGAAAAATAAGCTGTCAAAAATCGCATTGCAGTTCCGGCATGATGTATATCGACTAAATCGGTTTTGTTTGCTAATGCTTTTTGCATTAATTGAGAATCTTCTGAATTTGAAACATTTTCTAATGTCAAAACATTCTCAAATAATTGATTTAATAACAACAAGCGATTGCTTTCGCTTTTAGATCCTGTTATGGCTAATTGATTGTTTATTGGAGATTGTAGTGCTGAAATTTCAATCATGTTTATTTTAATTTATCATTGTTTTGATGACGATCGTGATCGCGTTTTGTTTTATAATCTAATTTTTTATAGAAAGCAGATTCCAAATCAACACCAGTTTGGTTTGCTAAGCAAAGTGCTACAAAAATAACATCGGCTAATTCTTCTCCTAAATCTTTGTTTTTATCTGATTCTTTTTCAGATTGTTCTCCATAACGACGAGCAATTATACGTGCAACTTCTCCAACTTCTTCTGTTAGTTGTGCCATATTTGTTAATTCGTTAAAATAACGAACGCCGTGTTCTTTGATCCAATTATCAACGTCTAATTGTGCTTGTTTAAGACTCATTTTATCTAATAATTTTTAAGAATATAAAGGTACAAAAATAAAAAGCCAACACGAGATTGGTGTTGGCTTTATTCGATATTAGAATATTTTTTTATTGTTTTACTAAAATTACTTGCTGACTTTCTGCTTGAATGATATTTGTTAAAAACTCTTTCAAAGGTTTATAATATTGAGCAGGTAAAATACTATATGGAATTACTTTTTGAGCTTGTGCGACAATATAACCATCTTTTTCGATTACTTTATAAGCATATCCACCTGTTTGGTCTTGCATTGTGAATTGTTTTTCTGTTGGTAAAGTTTCAACCTTGTAGCCTTCTGGAATTTTAATTTTTACTGTATTTGTATTGGTAGTTGGCGCACCAAATTCGATATTATAATTACGTTGATCCAAATTCAGATTATGTTTTGTATTTGCAATAAACAAAAATGGATTAAATAATATTTTATTTCCAGCAACATCTACTTTTACATCATCGAACTTGAATTGATGACGAATCATATTTTCTTTGTTATCTTGTGTTTTGAATTCAGAAATTTCAAAATTATAATCTTCTACAAATTCCTTTTCAAAAGCTTTTGGATCATTCGCAATTTCATTTTTATCGAACATGTAAAAATAATTGTCACGAACATCAGAAAATAAACCTTTCAAACTTCCATCTGCTTTTAAATCTGCTGTAATAGTTACTTTTTCGTTAGTCATAACAGAATTGCGTAACTGAATTTCTTTTATTCCTTTATCATTTACCATAAATCCACGATCATTGATTGCTCGAATTGGTAATAAATTAATTTGAGAATTTTTATCAGTTGCATCCATTAAGTAAAAATCATTATCAATTGTAGCTCCAACAATTACATAATTTAATTTGCTACGAGAAGGAAAAGCATAATTGATTAAACCATTTTGTAATGTGCTCAGAACAATTGGGTTTGCATCAAATCCTGCTTTGCGTAACATTGCTGTTAACATAAGGTTTATATCAGCAGAATTTCCAGATTTTTCGTTAAAAGCTTTTCGAATTCCTTTATCTGTATATTGACCTAAATAATCATTCCAAGTCATATTATTTTTTACATAATCGAAAATAGCTTTCGCTTTCTCAATATTTGTTGCTTTGCCTGTTATTGTTGCATTTACGGTTTCGTCTAAAAAATTATTTCCGTTTAATTGTCGACCAAATTCTTCATGATCCATCAAATCTTTACCAATCCGTTCCCAAGTTGTAGAAAAATTTTCTGAAGCTCTTCCTGGAGCATGAAATGATGCTAACTCAAACTGAATACTTGCTAACATATTTCTAGGATTAAGCACATAAGCTTCGCGAGAATAAGAAGGCAAATTTGCTAATGAATAAGTTTGTGTGTTGATTTTTAATTTAGCATTATCAATACTAGAATTTTGAGTTGTCCTTCCGTAGATATCACTTTCTCTTCTATTGTGAATTGTATAATTGTCTTCTTTAGAGTTTTTAGAGATTTTAGGAGCAAATCCACCTCGTAAATCTTGTTGATAATTAAAATATTCTTGATTTTGCATTGTAAAATTACTCGCAACTACAGGAATCGATTGTTGAAAATACCATATATCTGTATTTCCATAAAATGGAGAAATAACTTCGTATGTATATTCTAAGATTGAACCATTTTTTACATTTGGAAATGTAAACGTTTGTTTATCCATAAAGCGATGAACTTTATCTAAGAAAATATCTTTTTTCTCTACTTTTTGTTCAACAATTTTTCCATTTTCTAGGTTATATGTAACTGCTTTTAATGAAAGTAATTTCTCTTGATCAGATCCTGAATTTTTGCGTAAAGGAATTTCAACTTTCAAAACATCATCTGGTGTTTTATCTTTATCAAAAACAATAATTCTATAAAATACTTTCTTTGTTTGTTCAACTCCTCCTTGATTCGTATTAAAACTAACTTTATAATTTCCATCAGCATATAAAACTTCGGCAGGAGCATCAGCTTGAATTGTACTTTTCGTTTTCTCAAAATCTTGTTTTGATATTTTTCCAAATTTCACATCTTGCGCAAAACTTGAAACGGTTGCAATAGTAGCAACAATTGTAAATAGTGTTTTCATAGTAGTGTGTTATAGTTTTTCTAAAAGTAGTTTTGTGTTATCATAGCCTGCGATTTGTCTTCGAAATTCTACATATTCATTGTATTTTTCTTTCGAAAAAGTTCCTGGAAATTGTTTGTAAATACGTTTTATTTCGAATGAATTATTTTCCTTAGGATTAATCTCTAACAGATATTCTCCAAAAATAGATTTTATGGTAATTGGATCAAATTTTTGTGGTAATTGAAATCCAGAAGGAAGAATTAAAGTATAAAAAACTTCATCTACATATCCTGTTTCGATATTGAAATCAAACTTTCTATCTTTCATTTTTTTGACAGAAGTTTCTTCTCTATTAATAGGAATAATATTTAGAATGATATTATTTCCTTGAATTTTAGCATAGTTTGGAGCTGAAAAATCAAAATTTGAAGTGAAAATTGCATTTTTCCAATCGTTATTAAATTCTTTCTTTTTGAATGATATTCCTTGTAAGGATGAAAAACGATTTTTGAGACGAAGATCAAGATCTTTTTCGCTTAATTGATTAAATTTTGCAAAGTTCTCATAAATCAATCCTTTTGAAGTTTCTGTAAAATTAAAATTGAATGTTCCGTTTGCTAAAAGTGTTGCATTTCCATTGATGATTAACTGATTATCTTCTGTTTTAAATTGTTGAGAAGGAATAATTTTTCCACCTTTTTCATCAATAATTAATACTTTTCTATTTCCTGCAAAATCACCTAAATAATTATAAGGAGCTGTTTGGCTTGTTGCTTCCAGCCAAATATCTTTTCCATTTAGCGGAACATAAACAATCATGTGATTTCCTTGTTGATACATCATTTGTTCATCAATATCTATAGGATTTCCGGCAAATAATATGGTATGATACGATTTGATATTTACAGCATCTAACATTCCAATCATATAATTGGAAAGCGCTTTACAATCGCCGTAACTTTTCGTTTCTACATAAGAATTTGGAAAAGGAGAAAGTCCTCCAATTCCCAATTGTACACCAATATATCTAACTTTATTTTGCAAATGTTTGTACAAAATCTGAACTTTTTCTTCGTCTGATTTTGCATCTTTTACCATGTTTTGAAATACTAATTTTTGAGCAGGATTAAAATCTAATTTTGTACGAATTAAATTATCAAAAGTCCATTTTCCGTAATCGTTCCAATTGTCAAAGTTCCCTTTAACACCATCAATATTAATTTCATTTGATGCTAAAATTGCTCGAGGAAATATCTTTTGGCTTCCAACCATTTGATCTTCTTCATTAAATGCTGAAATGTTGCTTAATGAATAACTCAAATTATTATTATCACCTGTTTTTGAAATGTTATAATCCTTAAAATTATCTTCTTTTAATCGGATGATGGAAGATGTTTTGTTGACAAACTGATACGATGATTTTTCGATTGATAAATTTGCTGCTCGTATAGGCGACCAACGAGGAATCCAAAGTGTGTTTTTGTTGGTTGTAACAATTTTATAATGTATTGTATAAGGATAACTTGTTGGTGTGTAATTTAAATATTTTACTCTGTCATCTGTGTACATTTGTCCGCCAGTAACATAGCTTTGATCACTAAAATCTTTGGTTTTGAATTTTCTAATTTCCTTTCCATTCGCATCATATAAAGTTGCTTCGAATAAGTCAATTTTTGTATTGGGATCATAATTCGCTTGTGCTCCGACATAATCGTCTCCAGCTTTGCTTAAAACAGTTACAACAACATCTTCGATATATTTTAGTTCATCAATTTTTAATAATTCAATTTTTTCGTCATTTTTCCGAACAACAGCGTATGCATCTTTTATAAGATCAGTTGGAATTTGATCTACTGCATAATTTTGAGCAAAAGAATGTGAATAGATTATAAAAAATGTAAAAAGTAGAATTTGTTTCATTTAGGATTAATTAGGTTATTCTTTATTTTTCGAATCAATGATAATTGTAACTGGTCCATCATTCAATAATTCGACTTTCATATCTGCACCAAAGATTCCTTTTTGTACAGGTTTAAAATTTGTTTCTAAAATATTTAAAAAAGATTGATATTGTTCTTTTGCTAAATCTGGTTTTGAGGCTTTTATATAAGAAGGACGATTTCCTTTTTTTGTCGAAGCATGCAATGTGAATTGTGAAACAACTAAAATATCTCCTTCTGTTTGTTGAATATCTAAATTCATAACGCCATTTTCATCATTAAAAATTCGGAGTTGAATTATTTTTTTTGAAATCCATTCAAAATCTTCTTTGGTATCATCGGGTTCAAAACCAACTAAGGATAAAATTCCATTTTTAATTTTTCCTGTTATATTTCCGCCCATCATTACAGAAGCGTGTTGAACACGTTGTAAAATCACTCGCATAATTATAGGTTTTAGTAGTCTAAAATCGATTTAAATTTAAGAAAAAGTTAACAAATAAAAAACGTTACAATCCATCATTATAATGTTTTGTAACGCTTGTTGCAATTTAAGTTAGGTAAGTAATTGCTATACATTTAATTTAGCTGATTAAAATAAATTTCATCATCTGTAATTATCATATAATCTATTTCATAAAGCTTAGAAATTTCTCTAGCATTAATTATTTCTTGTTCAACTTTTTTTAATTTATCTTCTTGACTATTAG
Organism: Empedobacter brevis; assembly: GCF_965118635.1. Lineage (GTDB taxonomy): Bacteria > Bacteroidota > Bacteroidia > Flavobacteriales > Weeksellaceae > Empedobacter > Empedobacter brevis_A. Next base: position 93,920 of record NZ_CBCPHV010000004.1, read on the forward strand.
TCTTCTTAAATTCGGCAACCCACAATTTATTTGGATTAGAAGTTTTCCAATTCAAACTTTTTAGATATTCTAAAAATTTTTCCTTTTGTTCTTTTGTACATTCCACAAAATCCAATGCAATTTGTACAGATAAGTTGCTCATTTGTTTAGTTTTAACAAAGATAGAATGAGGAATTTGATTATTTTTACGTGAAACCGTAATTTGAGAAAATAAAAAAGCCATTTCTTAAGAAATGGCTTTTTTATTATTTTTCTGTATAAATATCTTCTTCTAAAAATGTGAGATAATTCTCGTATCGAGAAATTGCTATTTCTCCATTTTCTACTGCATCTCGCACAGCACATTTTGGCTCGTTGACATGAATGCAATTATCGAATTTACAATTGTGTTTTAAGTCTAAAATTTCAGGAAAATACCCTTGTAGTTCAGACTTATCGATATGTACTAAACCAAATTCTTTAATTCCTGGAGTATCGATAATGAAACCTCCAAATGGCCATTTGTACATCTGAGCAAAAGTTGTTGTATGTTGTCCTTTGCTATTAAAATCAGAAACTTCGTGTGTTTTTAAGTTAAGATCAGGATTTAATTTATTCAATAAAGTAGATTTTCCAACTCCAGAATGCCCTGAAACTAAACTTACTTTATCTTTCATTTTATCTTTTACCAAATCTAAATTCAAGCCTGTTTCTGCAGATATATCAATACTTTCGTAGCCAATAGAATTGTAAATTGATTTATAAATATCTAACTCAGCCATTTCACTTTCTGTATACGAATCCATTTTGTTGAATAGAATAATAACAGGAATATGATAGGCTTCGGCAGTTATTAAAAAACGGTCAATAAAACCAAATGAAGTTTTGGGATTCGATAGCGTTACAACCAGAAAAGCAACATCAATGTTAGATGCAATAATATGCGTTTTCTTGGATAGATTAACAGATTTTCGGATGATGTAATTTTTGCGATCATGTATGTTTGTAATAACGGCAATATCATCTTTGTCAATCTCAAAATCTACCTCATCTCCAACAGCGATTGGATTGGTGTGTTTGATATTAGCTATTCTAAATTTCCCTCTGATTCTTGCCTGATAAATAGTGCCATCTTCCGTAAGAAGATGGTACCAACTACCAGTAGATTTTATGACAATTCCTTTCAATATTTTTTAAATTTTTTCTTCTTTTTTTACCATAATTTGGTTTTGTTGTGCAACAGATTCTTGGTGAATTGCTTGCAATAATTTGTCAACAAAATCTTCAGATAATCCTAAAGAAAGTCCTGCTTTTACAGAATTATCTTTTATTTGTTTCCAACGATCTGGTTGAAAAACTGCTACATTATGTTCTTTTTTCAATTCTCCGATAGAATTAGCAACTTTCATACGTTGTGCAATTGTATCTAAGATAGAATTATCTAATTCATCAATTTGATGACGTAAATTTTCGATTCCCGTTTTGTAAATTGAATCTGGATCATCTGATTGACGAATTTCTAAATCTTTCAAAATTTCCAATAAACGAGCTGGTGTTATTTGTTGAGAAGCATCAGACCAAGCTTCATCAGGATTGTTGTGCGTTTCAATCATTAAACCATTGTACTCGAAGTTGAATGCTTGTTGTGCAACATCAAATAAACCTGTTCTGTTCCCACAAATATGTGAAGGATCACAAATAATTGGAATATTTGGTAATTTATTTTTGAAATCTAAAGCGATTTGCCATTGTGGATTATTACGGTATTTTGTTTTCTTGTAAGTTGAGAAACCACGGTGAATAGCACCTAAATTTTTGATTCCTTGACCTTCTAAACGTTCCAGAGCACCAATCCATAAATCTAAATCTGGATTTACAGGGTTTTTAACCAAAACAGTTTTATCTGTATCGCGAAGAGCTTCTGCGATTTCTTGTACTGTAAAAGGGTTTACTGTAGAACGAGCTCCAATCCATAGCACATCAACATCATATTCTAATGCTAATTTTGCATGATTTGCATTTGCAATTTCAGTGGCAATTTTCATTCCGAACTCGTCTTTTACTTTTTTCAACCAGTTTAATCCAATTGCACCAACTCCTTCAAAACAGTTTGGTTTTGTACGAGGTTTCCAAATTCCTGCGCGAAATACTTGTACATAATCTTTGTCCAAATCTTCGGCAATTGTCATCATTTGTTTTTCACTTTCTGCACTACATGGTCCAGCGATGATCATTGGTTTATCGTATTCTTTAATCCAGTTATTATTTTCCATAATGTTTACAAATTTAAGGTTTAATATTTTTCCTTTATAGTAATTATTTCTTATTTATTTAATATTCGACGTATGTCGTTTGTGTTTTTTAAGTATTGATGAATATTTTCGACATCTTTTTCTTCAATCATTTTTCTGATTTTAGAAATTTGAGTTTGATAAGCATCAATTGCATTGAGTAAATTTTCTTGATTTTGAATCAAAATTGGTGTCCACATATCAGGTGAACTTTTTGCTAAACGAACGGTAGATTCGAAACCAGAACCAGCCATATCAAAAATTGCATCTTCGTTTTTTTCTTCTTCTAAAACAGTTTGTCCCAAAGCAAACGATGTAATATGTGAAAGGTGAGAAACGTAAGCAATATGAGCATCGTGTGCTTCAGAAGTCATGGTTTTTACATTCATCCAAAGTGATTGATATATTTTTCTTACTTTTTTTACAGCTTCTTTTTCGCTTTCTTCTACATCGCATAAAATGGCAACTTTGTTCAAGAATAATTCTGGAAAAGCTGCTTTCGGACCAGAATTTTCAGTTCCCGCAATTGGGTGCGTTGCAACAAATTGTTTTCTTTTGGGATGATTCAGAACCTTTTTACAAATGCCTCCTTTTGTTGATCCCATATCCATAACAATTGTCTTTTCATTAATTTGATCTAAAATCTCTGGTAAAATTTTTTGAATGGCATTAATTGGAACCGAAATCACAACTAAATCTGATTGAGAAAGTGCTTCATTCAAAGGAGCGATTTCATCTACAATTCCTAATTCAAGAGCTTCTGTACAATGTTCAGTATTTTGATCAACACCAATTATTTTTTCGGCTACACCAACTTTTTTTAAGGCTAAAGCAAAAGAACCTCCGATTAATCCTAAACCGATTACTGAAATTGTTTTCATGCTGATAATCTTTCCTTTACTTCAATTAACTTCTCGATTGGTGCGCAAAGTGAAAAACGAATAAATCCTTCACCATTACTTCCAAAAATACTTCCAGGTGTGATAAATACTTTTTTGTTGTATAAAATATCATCAATAAATTCTTTATCATCTTTTCCTTCTGGAAGTTTAGCCCAAATAAACATTCCTGCTGCATTTGGATTATATTTTACATTTAGCAAATCGGCTATTTCCCAAATTATTTTTCTACGTTCTTCGTATACTTTTGTTAATTTATTGTACCAAGATTCGTCAACTAAAAGGGCTTTTGTTGCGGCTTTTTGTATCGCAAAATTCATTCCTGAATCCATATTTGATTTGACTTTTAGAATTGAATTGATAAAACGTTCTTTTCCAATTACCATTCCTACTCTCCAACCTGCTATATTAAATGTTTTGCTCAAAGAATTCAGTTCTACACAAACTTCTTTTGCTCCTTCTATTGCTAATATACTTGTTGGATTATCATTCAAAATAAAACTATATGGATTGTCATTAACAATCAAAATATTATGGCGAGTTGCAAATTTCACTAATTTTCTAAGAACTTCTTTCGGAGCTTTTGCTCCTGTTGGCATATGTGGATAATTTAGCCACATAATTTTCGGTTTTTGTTCGGCTAATTTTTCTAATTGTTCAAAATCTGGAAGCCAATTGTTTTCATCTTTTAAATCATAGAATAAAGGTTCTGCTTGAACTAATTCTGTTACTGATGAATAAGTTGGATAACCAGGATTTGGAATTAAAACTTTGTCTCCTTCATTTAAAAAAGCCATCGAAATGTGCATAATTCCTTCTTTAGAACCCATTAAAGGTAAAATTTCGGTTGAAAGATTTACATTTACATCAAACTTATTTTTGTAAAAAGTTGCCATTGCATCGCGCATTTCTGGAATTCCACGATAACTTTGATAGCCATTGATTCCGCTTTGCGAGTTTTTGATTAATTCCTCAATAACTTCGTGATGAGGTTGTAAATCTGGACTTCCAATTCCTAATGAAATAATTGGAATATCCGTTTTCATATTTGCTATTTCTTGTAATTTTTTAGAGAAATAGTATTCTTGAACGCTTTGTAATCGTTGGGCTTCTACTATCATTTTTTTCCCAGTTTATATTCGCCTAATATTTCTAAATCAGTTAATTTTCGTGCAATTTTCCCAAGTAATTCATAATATTGTTCTTTCTGCTCGAATGTAATATCGATGTGAAAAGAATATTCCCAAGGTTTTTCAATAATCGGAACAGATTGTATTTTATCCATATTAATTCCGCATTCTGCAATTTGATTCAAAACATCAACCAAAGCACCAGATTTGTGTGGAACAGAAAAACGCATAGAAACTTTATTGAAATCTTCGTAATCATTATGTTCGCGTTGTAATACAAAAAAACGAGTAAAATTGTCCTGAAAAGTCTGAATGTTTGAAGCGAGAATATCTAATCCATAAACTTCTGCCGCTTTTCTAGACGCAATTGCTGCAACATTATCCAAATCTTGATCTACGATATCTTTGGCTGTTAATGCTGTATCAATATCATTTACAATTCGCCAATTAGGATATTTTTCAAGAAATTTATCGCATTGCAATAAGGCCATTTGGTGCGAGCGAACTTCTTTTATGTCATCTAAGGTTTGTCCTTTTTTCACCATTAATTGATGTTGAATGGAAACATAAATTTCTCCAACAACTTTCAAATTGTATTTCGTTAACAACGCATAATTTGGTAAAATAGCTCCAGCAATTGTATTTTCTATTGCCATAATTGCTTTATCAACTTTTCCTTTTGCAAGCAATTTTGCTAAACTTTTGAATGTGTCGCATTCTACAATTTCGATGTCATTTCCTAAATAATTATTGGCTGCTTCGTGATGATATGAACCAATGTAACCTTGTATTGCAACTCTTTCTTTCATTTTTATCCACAAAAAAAGTCCCACAAATTGCGGGACTTTATATTATCTTATTATGAATGTTAACAATCAATTTTGACAACGCAGTCCCTGCTCTCCTGGATAATACCCAAAAAAGTAAAAAAAGAATGCGTTAAAATAATTGAATGTTGCCATTTCGTTTTTCTAATTGTTCTACAAATCTAAAAGATAAATTTTCAGTTTTCCAAATCTTTTTTGCTAATTTTATCGAAAATTTTTCATCAAATGGGAATAATCATTACAGATTTAGTAAAAAAATACGGTGATCAAGTGGCTTTGGACAGAGTTTCTTTTTCAATAAATAATGGTGAAGTTGTAGGTTTACTTGGGCCAAATGGAGCAGGAAAATCGACTTTGATGAAAAGCATTACTAATGCAATTAATGCAGATTCTGGAGAAATTTCTGTGAATGGTTTCAATGTAGCTTCTCAACCAATTGAATCGAAAAAATTGATTGGTTTTTTGCAAGAAAACAATCCATTGTATATGGATATGTATGTGAAAGAATATTTAGAATTTGTAACAAATATTAGAAATGTATCGAAATCTAAAATTGAGGAAGTAATTGAAAAAGTTGGTTTATCGCCAGAAAAACATAAGAAAATTCATCAATTATCAAAAGGATATAAACAGCGTGTTGGATTGGCACAAGCAATTATTTCTAGTCCAGAAATTTTGATTTTAGATGAGCCAACAAATGGTTTAGATCCGAATCAAATTATTGAAATTAGAGAAGTTATTCGCGAAATAGGAAAAGAGAAAACGGTGATTCTTTCTACGCATATTATGCAAGAAGTAGAAGCGCTTTGTTCGCGTGTAATTCTTTTGAATAAAGGGAAAATAATAGCAGATCAATCAATCGAAGAATTTAAAGGACAATATAAAAATTTGGAAGAAGCTTTTCATATTTTAACACAATAAAAAATCCGCTCAATGAGCGGATTTTTTATAATTTATTTCTTCGTAAATTCAAATTTTTGGTTTGATTCTTCGATTGTAAATGTCTTCTTATCTTTAGAAAAAATTAGTTCGATTCCTGCTTCTTCATTTATAAATTTTCCTTCACCAAGGAAATCCAAATCAAAATTTAAATTATTAAAAAATAAATTTAACTTATCTTTTTCTACTTTTAAAACAAAATCAGAATTGATTTGTTTATTAGTGAATGTACCTTCAAATTCTTTTGGGTCAATCTTTTCAATTTGCTTTTCGTCAGCCATATTGAACGTATTATTTTTAATATCTATATCGGGTAAAGTTCCATTTGGATCAAGCTTTATTGTTGAGACTTCTTTTGTAGATGGAATTTTAAATGTCCATTCTGTATTACGTTTCCAAACTTCAATTGGTAATTTAACTTCTTGAGAAGTTCCATCTTTAAAATTTACTTGAACAGTTGTTGACATTGGTAATTGACCAAAATTTTCAACTTTTAAAATCAATCCTTTTTTATAATCACCGTCGACATATTTTGCGCTGTTAATTCCTTGGTCAATCGTCCATTTATTTAGGAACCAGCCCCTCCAAAACCACGATAATTCTTCTCCCGAAACATTTTCCATCGTACGGAAAAAATCTTCTGGTGTTGGATGTTTATAAGCCCAATACTTTATATATTGACGTAATGCTTTATCAAACTTTTCTTCGCCAAGAATTGTTTCTCGTAATATTTTCAATCCTGCTCCTGGTTTATAATATAGTAATGTTCCAATATTTCTTTCACGCATATTGTCTGGTTGTGTCGTCACTGGTTCTAAATTTTCACTAAAGAAAAAATTACCCATCTTTTGCAACGATTGTTTTTTGTAATATTCTCCGTTGTTGAAATTTTTTGTTGAAATGCTATTGATAAATGTATTGAATCCTTCGTCCATCCAACCATGAACACGTTCATTAGAACCAACAATCATTGGAAACCAAATATGTCCAAATTCATGATCTGTTACGCCCCAAAGACTTTCTCCTTTTGTATTCATATGGCAGAAAACAATACCAGGATATTCCATTCCGCCTTCATTACCAGCTACATTTGTGGCGGCAGGATAAGGATACTCTAACCATTGTTTTGAGTAATGCTCAATAGAAGCTTTTGTATATTCTGTAGACCTAGCCCATGCATCTTTTCCATCGCTTTCAACTGGATAAGCGGAAATTGCAAGAGATTTTTTACCACTAGTAAGGTTAATTTTAGCAGCGTCTATTATAAATGCTGAAGAAGATGCCCAAGCAAAATCACGTGCGTTTTGAATTTTAAGCTTCCATGTTTTTGTTCCTTTTGCAACTTTTGTCGCTTTGTTTACCTCATCAGCAGAACGAATAATAACCGTTTTTTCACTCGTTTTTGCCTTGTTCCAACGGTTCACTTCTTCTTTCGAGTAGACTTCATTTTCGTTCAATAATTCACCTGAACCGACAACATAATGTGTTGATGGAACTGTAATATTTGCAGTGATATCACCATACTCTAAATAAAATTCTCCAGGGCCTAAATATGGTAAAGTATTCCATCCCATAATGTCATCATATACTGCCATGCGAGGAAACCATTGAGCTATTGTATAAATTTTTCCATTTTTTGTGGGTTCTATTCCCATTCTATCTGCTCCATAATTTGGAGAAATAAAGGAATATTCAATTTTTATTTTTGTTTTTCCTCCACGAGCTTTTAAATGATTAATCAAATCTATCTGCATACGAGTATCTGAAACTGTATACTTAGCATCTTTTCCATCAATTTGTACAGATTTAATTTTATAACCTCCTTCAAAATCTGATGTAGAGTCACCATAACGACTTCCTGATATTGGTAATAAAAAACTTCCACGAGATTCTTTATTGAATAAGTTTTGATCCAATTGTAACCATAAAAAATCTAAGTCATCAAAACTATTGTTAGTATATGTAATTTCAGAAGTGCCTGATATCTCGTTTTTCTCTTCGTTAAGACTTACATTTAGATTATAATCAGCGCGATTTTGCCAATAATTATGACCAGGTTTTCCACTCGCAGAACGAGTTTCTGTTGCATTATTTTGATAAAAAAAAGGTTTGAAAGCTTCTTGATAATCATATTTAGGTTTTTCATGTTGTCCAAAAACCGAAAATGAAAATAAACCTAACCCTAAAATTAAAGGTTTGAAATAATTTTTCTTCATATGTTAAATTTTACAGTAGTTATAAAAATACATTATTTTTTAACTCTACTAATAAGTTTCCTATTATAAAATATTTCAACTCGAAATTCTAAATTTCCTTCATAAAAAAACTCATCTGAAAAGATGAGTTTTTGATATTGAATGATTATTGAGTAATCTATTTTTTATTTGCATAAAGAACAGGATTTAAATCCTCGTCATTATACATTTTCATTTGTTTGTAGACTTTCATATATTTTTTACCAGCTTCAAAATCTGCTAACAATTCTTCAATCGCAATTGATAAATCTTGATGTTGTTGATTCAAAATATCCAACTTCACTCGACAAGCTGCTTTATGTTCTGGTGTTGCATCTTGACGCTCTACCTCTTGTTTCATGTGATAAACTTTTAGCGATAAAATAGAGAAACGATCTACAGCCCAAGCAGGAGATTCTGTATTATATGTTGCATCTTCTTTTACTTCAACATTCGCATATTGTTGTAAAAACCAACTATCCACATATTCTACCATATCAGTACGTTCTTGGTTTGATTTATCAATCCAACGTTTTAAACTTAATGCTTCAACTGGATCAATTTGTGGATCGCGGATAATATCCTCTAAATGCCATTGAACTGTATCAATCCAATTTTTTTTGTATAATAAGTGAGCGATTAAATCTTCTTCGCTATATGGATTTTCTATTTGACGATTTACATCATCATATTTATGATAATCATTGATACTTTGATTAAAAATAGACCAAGCTTTATCTGTGAATTTCATGTTTTGTTTTTGTTTATAAAATAAAAGCATTGTAATTGTATATGCAACTACAATGCTTTATTATTTAATTAAAAAATTTATTTTAATTTTCTTTCTTCTCAGAAGTAGTATCTGTTGCTTCTGATTTATTATCGTCTTTAGTTGCTTTTTTAAATTCGTTTAATCCCGAACCTAATCCTCTCATTAATTCAGGAATTTTCTTTCCTCCGAATAATAATAACACAACAAGTACGATTACGATCCATTCTTTACCTCCTAATCCCATACTGAATTGATTTTAATGCAAATATATAATTTATTTATTACATTCCTGCTACCCAAGAAGCAGGATTTTGTTTTGATGTTCCACTCCAAATTTGGAAATTCATTACTGTTTCACCATCTCCAGTTGTATAAATTATTCCTAAAGATTGACCACGTTTTACAACATCATCTTTTGAAACACTTACACTTGATAAATTTGTATAAACGGAATAATATGAACCATGTCTTACTAATACCGATTTACCATTTCCAGATACGCTCATAACAGCTTGTACAGTTCCTTCGTATACAGCACGTGCATGTGCACCACGATATGTCGAAATATCAACACCACTATTTTGTGTTGTAATGTTAGATAAAACTGGATGCGAATTAGAACCAAATCTACTCACAACTGTTCCTTTGTCCACTGGCCAAGGTAAACGACCTTTGTTTGATGAAAACTCACCAGAAATTCCTTCAGAATCTGGGCGCTCAGCAAAAGTTTGCGAAGGTTTCACAGCATCTACTTTCACTACACGTTCTTTTTCTGGAACTTTTGTTACAACTTTTTGTTCGGCTTCTATTTTTGCTTTACGCTCTGCTTCTGCTTTTGCGGCAGCGATTTTACGCGCATCTTCTTCTTTTTGTGCTTTTAGACGAGCTTCCTCTTCTGCTTTACGTTGAGCAATAATACGTTGACGTTCTGCCTCTGCTTCACGTTCTAATTGTTCAAATTTAGCAATCTCGGTTTTTGCTGTAGAAACGAAACTTCCTGCTGGATGATGATTAAGATAAGATTGATACGCTTGTTTTGTATGCGCAGAACGTGCGATATTCCATGCTTTGGCATCATTCTCAATTCTTAAAATTGCTGTACGAGCAGATTTTGCATAATCACCTTTTGGATTATCACGCAAATATTCATTATAAGATGCAATAGAGTTACCTCGTTTTGCTTCGTTCCAGTCTTTTAAATCTTTTTCTGCACGAATCTTCGCTTGACGAATTTCTTCTTCAATAATTGCTTTAATTTGTGCATCAATTTGGCGTTGTTGCGCTTCTTTCGCATTGATTTCAGCAGCAATAACTCCTTCATTTTTACGAAATTCTTCGACCGCTTTTTCTTTTGTTAAACGTTCTTTTTCAAGATTTTGACTAAACAAAGTTTGTTGAGAAAGTACTTTTGCTTTTTCGTCTTTTGCTTTTTCTTTTTGTGCTTTTTTCGTCTGAATATCAGTTTGTTTCCCAATAATTTCATTTGCTTGTCCTAATTGGAAAGCTGAATATTTTTCTAAATATTTTATACGACGATATGCTTCTCCCAAACTTTTAGAAGAAAGCACAAATAGTAATTTATTTTCAACAGATTTGTTCTTGTATGCACGAACGAGAACCTGTTTGTAGTCTTTTTTCAGTTCAACCAACTCGCGAGAAAGTTTATTAATCTCTAATTGAGTTAAATAAATTTCATCCTCGATAAAACGTTTTTCTTTCGATAAGTTGTTTACTAATTTTGTTTGTACTTGAATTTTTTTTGATAAATTCTGTACATAATCAACATTTAACTTCGAATTTTGTTTATTAACCTCGAGTTGTTTATTTAAGTTTATAATCTCTTTTTTAAGTTGAGCATTTTGTTTTTGTAAGTTCGCTTTATTGTATGGAACCTGTGCAAATACTGATAATGACAACGTTAAAAGTACAGTTGATAAAACAAACTTCATTATTTTATTTCTTTTTTCTTATACCCATCTGGAATTGAGAACGGTGTGTTCATTTCCTGAAACGTAAAACTATTATATTCCAAATCTATTTGACGCGTTTTTTTCTCTTTTATAATAATTTTAACATTTTTTGGAAATTCCTCTGCTCCAGCTTTTACCCAATTGTTGTAAACCAAGTCAACTTCCATTTTTCGTTTTGGATCTTTTAAATGAGCTTCTTTCAATCGAAAACCATTATCGAAAATGTATGTTTGTATATATTCGCCTTCTTTAGGTGAAGCTGCAATTGCTTGATTTTTATTGTATGTAATTGTGTATTGATTGTTGGCAAAACTTGCTGTATAATCAGTCGGATTTAGATCAACGAAAACTTTTCCTAATATCAAATTTTGTAATTTTTGATAATCGATAAAATCTACTTTTAATAATTTATTTGCAATGGAAAAGTCGCCTTCGTAATATGTTCCGCCTAATTTTTCGAAAGCTGCAAAACCATCTGGAGTGATTAAAGCTCGCGCTCCTGTAAAACCAAATTTTGTTGCATTAACCCATATCTTTTGTCCATTTTTCACAGCAATTGTTGCATTCGCATCACCAGAAATCTCTTCTAAATTTGCACTGACTTTTGCTTTAATCGTCAAATCTTTAAAAGATGATTTTTTAGATAATGTTTGCTGAATAATTTTTGAAGAAGCCGAAACAACTTCTGTATTATCTTTATCTACTTTTGCTACTTTTTGAGTATTACAAGCTGTTGTAATAATTCCTAAACAAAAGATATACGTTAATTTCTTGATCATATTTTTTATGCTTCGTGAGATTTAAAATCCAATTCTGAATAATCACCTAAACTGATACTTCTCGAAACACCAAAATATTTGGCATTGTTTCCTATCATTGTATCTGTAAGGTTTGCATTACAAATTCTTGAATTTTCTTGAATCAAACTGTTATCGATATTAGAGTTTTCAACAACCGTTCCATTTCCTAATGAAACAAAAGGTCCTATTTTCGAATTTTTAATCACAACATTTTCACCAATAAAACATGGTTCAATGATTAATGAATTATCGATTTTTGAAGAAGATGGAATTGTTTTGAAATCTTCTTTATCTAAATTCAAAACGCGTGTATTGGTATCAACAGTAACGGCTTTATTACCACAATCCATCCATTCGTCAACTTTTCCAAGTGTGAATTTATCTCCTGCAGCACGCATATTTTCTAATGCATCTGTTAATTGATATTCACCTCCTTTTTGAATATCATTTTCTAATAAATATTCAATTTCTTTATATAGCTTTTGTCCATCTCGGAAAAAGTAAATTCCGATAATGGCTAAATCTGAAACAAAATCTTTTGGTTTTTCAACGAAATCTGTAATCACGTTTTGATCATCTAATTTCACCACTCCAAAAGCTGAAGGATTTTCGACTTGTTTTACCCAAACAACGCCATCTGATTCCATATCTAATTTGAAATCTGCACGAAACAATGTATCTGCATATGCAACAACTGTTGGTCCATCCAAAGCTTCTTTTGCCATCCAAATAGAATGTGCAGTTCCAAGTGGTTCTAATTGGTGAGAAATTGTTCCTTTTGCTCCTAATTTCTCTGCAATTGCAATTAAATCAGCTTCAACTTCTGCTCCGAAATCACCAATTACAAAAGCTATTTCATCTATTTTTTCTGAACAAACTTTTGCAATATCTTCTACCAAACGATGTACAATTGGTTTTCCTGCAATTGGAATTAAAGGTTTTGGTGTTGTTAAGGTATGAGGGCGTAAACGTGAACCACGTCCAGCCATTGGGATAATAATTTTCATTTTATAAAAAAATCTTGGTTAGATTATGATTGATTAGATTTCTAATTTTAAAAAATTAAGAAATATTTTATTGTTTTCCTGTGCTTCCGAAACCTCCAGCTCCGCGCTCGGTTTCATTTAAATCTTTAGCTTCTTCCCACTCTACAGTTTCATGCTTTGCAACGACTAATTGAGCAATACGTTCACCATCATTAATCGTAACAGATTCATTTGAAACATTTGCTAGAATAACTCCGATTTCTCCACGATAATCTGCATCAATTGTTCCAGGAGAATTTAAACAAGTTAAACCATGTTTTAATGCCATTCCACTACGAGGACGAACTTGTGCTTCATAACCTGCAGGCAATTCGATACTTAAACCTGTTGGAATTAATCTTCTTTCTAAAGGTTTTAATTCGATTGGTTGATCAATGTTTGCTGTTAAATCCATCCCAGCTGATAAAGCTGTTTTATATTCTGGTAAAGGATGTTTCGAAATGTTGATAACTTTTACTTTCATCTTTATTTTCTTAGTTTTTTGAGCGTATTTTTTTCTGCAAATGCAATAAACGCAATGTAAATGATTAGAATTAGATTACCAATAATCAAATTAGAACCAAGAACAAAGTAATTTGTCCAAGCCAAAGCGATTGCAATTCCCATGTAAAGTAAAATTTTATTGACCTTATATGGGATCGGATAAACTTTCTGTCCCCAAATGTACGAAATCACCATCATTACACCATAAGCCAATAAAGTTGTCCATGCAGAAACCATAAAGCCATATTTTGGTAATAAAAACACATTCAAAATAACCGTAATTGCGCCTCCTATTAACGAAATTACTGTTCCTATGCTTGTTCTATCAGTTACTTTGTACCATGTTGAAAGATTATAATAAATTCCGAAAAACAAATTCGCAATTAAAATAATTGGTACAATATCCAAAGCATTCCAATAAGTAGAATTTGGAACAAATATTTTCTTAATCCATTCGATATTGGCTAAAATTGCAAGAATAACAATGTTACAAATGATACTAAAAAAGAATAAAATATTAGCATAAGTTTGTTTTGCATCACCTTTTTTAGCAACTTTAAAGAAAAATGGTTCAATTCCCATGCGATACGCTGTTACGAAAAGCGTCATTAAGGTTGCCAATTTATAACAAGCTCCATAAGAACCAGCTGCTGCAGGATCTATTAATTGACGTTGAACTAATTTATCAAAATTTTCATTCAAAATATAACCTAAACCAGCAATCATAATAGGATAACCGTACAAGAACATTTGCTTGAAAAGTGGTCGGTCAAATTTGAATTGAATATGACGTAAAACACCTATTAATAATATAAACCCTAAAATACTTGCCAATAAATTTGCAATAAATGGATATGAAATTGTATTATCGAAACCTAGATCTAGCATAAAATCTTTAGAAACATAATACAACAAGTAAATTGTTAAAACAGCTTGAAAAACATTTTGAATAACTTTAATTCCAGAATATAAAATCGGGCGTTCTTTAAATCTTAGAACTGCAAATGGAATTACACAAATTGCATCAAAAAAAGCAATCCAAGCAAACCACATCAAATATTCAGGATTGTTGCTGTAATTTGCAAAATCTGCCAATGGCTGTAAAAAAAGAAAAACCAAAACAAGCATTGTGGTTGAACTCATTACCATAAACCAAAAAGCTGTATTCAACACTTTTTGATACATTCCTTCTTCGGTTGCATAACGGAAAAAGGCTGTTTCGAAACCGAATGTTAAAATAATATTCAGAAAAGAAACCGCAGAATATAATTGAGAAAACATTGCAAAATCTGAATTATCAACTTGCTTGATAATAAAAAAATTCAATGCTAAAATAATCACTCTCGGCAAAATAGAGCCAATACCATAGATAATGGTCTCACTAAAAAGCTTTTTATACAAAGTCGTTAAAATTTTTACAAAATTGAGTTTCTTTTCCTAAAATTCAAAATACCTAAGCTACAAATTAGTTAACTTTGTTATTCAATACATATATTATGATAGAGTTATCTAATCGTAAAGTTGGATTAATAGGGAACGGAAGCTGGGCAACTGCGATTGCAAAAATGCTGAATAAAAATCTTGAAACTTTCAACTGGTGGGTAAAAGATGAATACGTAAAAGGATATTTGGAACGCAATAAACACAATCCAAATTATTTAACTGATGTTGAATTTAAATCAGAAAAACTTAATATTTCAACTGATATAAATGAAGTTGTATCCAATTCTGATATTATTTTCTTGGTGGTGCCTTCTATTTACGTTGCCGACTGTTTGAGCAAATTAACTGTTCCATTAACAGATAAATTTATTGTTACATCAATCAAAGGAATTATTCCAGATCATTATCAATTAGTCGGACAATATTTATTCGATAAATTTAATGTAAAAGAAGAACAATTAGGAATTGTAAGTGGACCTTGTCACGCAGAAGAAGTTGCCTTGGAACGTCTTTCTTATTTAACAATTGCTGCACAAGACCAAAACATTGCTCAAATTGTTGCAGATTGTTTAGCATGTAATTTTATCAAAACAAAACTTTCAAACGATATTTACGGAACTGAATTTGGTGCAGTTTTAAAAAACATTTACGCTATTGCAGCAGGAATTGCTCACGGTTTGGGTTATGGAGATAATTTTCAAGCTGTTTTAATGAGTAATGCTATTCGAGAAATGAATCATGTTTTAAAAACCGTAAATCCGATGAAACGTAGAATTAATGATTCTGCTTATTTAGGCGATTTGCTTGTTACAGGATATTCATTTTTCTCACGAAATCGTATGTTCGGGAATATGATTGGAAAAGGCTATACTGTAAAATCGGCTATTTTAGAAATGAATATGGTTGCAGAAGGTTATTATGCAACAAAAGGAGTTTCTATTATAAATGAAGAATTTCAGCTAAAAGCTCCAATTATCGATGCTGTTCATAAGATTTTATATGAAGGAAAAAGTGCATCAAAAACAATCGAAAAATTATCAAAGAAATTAGATTAAGATGATTAGAAAAGATTTTATCACAAAATACATAGAAGAATTGGCTAAAATTCTAAGTAAACTTTTAAATCTTGAATTTATTGATAATAAAGATGATACTGAATTTCTTTATTATTTTGGAGAAATGCTAAAATCGTATTACAAAATAGATGATAATAATTTATCAACTTTATTGGAAGCCGATCAAGAACGCGATCAGTTTTTGTTAGCAGATGAATTGAAAAAGAAAAATATTTTGACATTCATGAAAGCAATTCGTATTTATCTAAATCGAGAAGATATTGAAAAAGCGAAAGCTTCTTACGAAGTCTTGAAACGTATAGAAAATATCAATTCTGGAATTTTTCAATTTCCTACAGAAGAAGATAATTTGATTGCGAAAGAACGAAAAATTGTAGAAGAAAAAATGGCTAATTTGTTATAAAAAACTACATTTAAAATATTCAGAAAGCTAACCAATAAGTTGATTATTGTGTTAGCTTTTTTTATACTTTTGATTAAAATTCTTAAAACATTTCCCGAAGCTGGTCATGAAAATTATTTGAATCGATTTGGACAAGAATAGAAACAAACAATTTCATCATTTTTAAATCATGAATCTTAATTGATGATTTATTTTCCAATTTGTCCTTATCTTTGCACAAACACAACAAAACAATGCAAATTTTAGACGGTATTAAACTGGCAAAAGAGATCAAACAAGAGATCAAGGAGCTGGTACAGAATTACAAGGACCAAGGAGTTCGTGTACCACATTTGGGTGCAATTTTAGTAGGAAGTAATGGTGCTTCACAAACCTATGTTGACAATAAAATTAAAGATTGTCATTTTGTAGGTTTTGAATCATCAGAATTACGCTTACCTGATACTATTTCTCAAGAAGATTTAATTGCTGAAATCGAAAAATGGAACAATGATGATACATTGGATGGATTTATCGTTCAGTTACCTTTACCAAAACACATCGATCAAGAAGCTGTAATCAATGCAATTGATCCTAAAAAAGATGTAGATGGTTTTCATCCGATGAATTTCGGGAAAATGGCTTTAGAAATGGAAACATTTTTACCAGCAACACCTTACGGAATTATGGAAATGTTGGAACGTTATAACATCGATACAGTTGGTAAAAATACGGTTATAATTGGTCGTTCTCGTATCGTTGGTCGCCCAATGAGTATTTTGATGAGTAAAAATGGAAATCCTGGAAATAGCACAGTTACTTTAACACACTCAAAAACTCAAAATTTAGAACAATTTACAAAAGAAGCTGATATTGTGATCACTGCTTTAGGTGTTCCTGGCTTCTTGAAAGCTGATATGGTAAAAGATGGAGCGGTTATTATTGACGTAGGAATTACACGCGTTGACGACGAAAACAGCCCTCGAGGATTTAGATTAGCTGGTGATGTAGATTTTGATAACGTAAAAGAAAAAGCATCGTGGATAACACCTGTTCCTGGAGGAGTAGGACCAATGACACGTGCGATGTTATTAAAAAACACATTGTTGGCTTACAACAACAAAAAATAAAATTATGATACAGATTGCATCAACAACTACAGAAGAACAACAATTGATACAAGAAGGGAAATTATTACCTGTAATGGAACATTTCTACACAATTCAAGGTGAAGGAATGTATACAGGTGTGGCTTCTTATTTCATTCGATTAGGAGGTTGTGATGTTGGTTGTCATTGGTGCGATGTAAAAGATAGTTGGGATGCTGAAAAGCATCCCTTAACTAATGTTGATGAATTAGTTGATTTAGCAACTTCTCAAGCTAAAACTATTATTATAACAGGAGGAGAACCTTTGATGTGGGATTTAACTTATTTGACAAAGAAATTACACGAAAAAGGAGCTCGAATTCATATCGAAACTTCAGGAGCTTATCCTTTAAGTGGAGAAATAGATTGGGTTTGCCTTTCTCCAAAAAAATTAATGCTTCCATTAGATGAAGTTTGCGAAGCTGCAAACGAATTGAAATGTATTGTATTTAACAATCACGATTTTCAGTTTGCTGAAGAACAAGCTGCTCGAGTTGGAAAGGATTGTACTCTTTTCTTACAAACTGAATGGAGCAAACGAGAAAAAAATCTTCCATTAATTGTGGAATATGTAAAAGAAAATCCGAAATGGCGTTATTCTTTACAAACTCACAAATACTTAGATATTCCTTAGTTATTTATCTGTTTAAAATCACTTCTATTTATAATGAGTAAACTTTTTTAAGTAACTGAATTTCATTATTTTTATATCAAACTAAAATTAGAATGATAAAAAAAATAACTTTGATGAGTTTTGCAGCAATCTTGATGATGAGCTGTGGCGGTTCTAAAAAAGAGGAATCTACTCAAACAGAAATTGATTATAGCACTGCAACACAAGAAGATTCTGAAACTTCTACAGTAACACCTGCAACAAACAATCATATTGTATTGAAAGCAAGTGATGATATGCGTTATGATAAAACTGAATTTACAGTAAAAGCTGGAGAAGAAGTTACTTTAATTTTAATGAATACTGGTGAAATGTCGAAAGAAGCAATGGGACACAATTTCATTTTATTAAAACCAGGTTCTGATGCAGCTGATTTTGCAAACAAAGCTGCTTCTGCAAAAGCAACAGATTATATTCCGACAGAATTACAATCAGAAATTATTGCACACACAAAATTGTTAGGTGGTAAAGAAAATGATCAAATCAAATTTACATTAGAAGAAGGGACTTATGATTTCTTATGTTCTTTCCCTGGACATTTTGCGACAATGAATGGTAAAATAAAAGCTGTAAAATAAATAATTATTTTTTATGTCAAATCTGTTTTTGGCATAGATATTGTTAAATACAAAGAGTATAAGATTTAGTAGAGTAAATTTTGTCCTCATGTGTTAATTTTAAGCCTGTTTTCAACAGGCTTTTTTTTGATTTATTAACTTCTATTAACCAAATATTTAACACTTGTTTAGATTGTCTTGCCCTTGTAATTTCATAACTTGTTTCAACAATCAAAAAATACCTTATTATGGGAAAAAATGTAGCACATCAAATAGTAGAATTATTAGAAAAAGCAAGTATTAAACGTGTATATGCTGTAACTGGAGATAGTTTAAATTTTTTCAATATAGCTGTTAAGCAATCAGATGACATCGATTGGGTTCATGTTCGTCATGAAGAAGTTGGTGCATATGCTGCAACTGCAGAATCAGAATTAGAAGGAATAGGATGCTGCGCAGGTAGTTCTGGTCCTGGCCATGTTCATTTAATAAACGGAGTATATGAAGCACACAAATCTAGAACTCCATTAGTTGTAATAGCTTCTACTATTCCAACAATAGAATTTGGTACTGATTATTTTCAAGAAACAAATACCATAAAACTTTTTGAGGATTGTAGTTGCTTCAATCAAATTATTACTCGACCAGAACAAGTTGCCAGAATGGTGCAAACTGCAATACAACATGCAATTTCTAAGAAAGATGTTGCTGTTATTGGTCTTCCAGGAGATATAGCAGAAATGAAGGCTGTTGAAAGTCATTATACTTCAGATTTCTATTTCAATGAACCGATTATTACACCAAATAAAGCTGAGTTAAAAGAAGCTGCATCAATTATCAATGAAGCAGATAATATTACTTTATTTTGTGGAATTGGAGCATCAAATGCGAACCAAGAAGTTGTAAAACTTTCTCGTCATCTGAATGCGCCTGTTGGATATTCTTTCAAAGGAAAAATGAGCATACAACCAAATAATCCAAATGAAGTTGGAATGACAGGCTTACTTGGTCAACCTTCTGCTTATCATGCAATGCATAAAGCAGATTTAATTATTTTAATTGGAACTGATTTTCCTTATAAAGATTTTATTCCAACAGATAAAAAAATTATTCAAATTGATACAGATGGTGCTAAACTTGGGCGAAGAGCCAAAATTGATTTGGGATTAGTTGGAAATGCAAAAGAAACAATTAATGAATTATTAGAACTATTAGAGCCTAAGAAAAATCGAGATTTTCTTGACAGCCAATTAGAAATGTATCAGAAAGTTCTTGAGAGCAAAATGACATTTGTTCATGAAAAAGGCAAAGAAAATTCTATTCAACCAGAATATGTCGCTTATTTGTTAGATGAACTTGCAACTAGAGATGCTGTTTTTACTGTTGATACTGGAATGTGTTGTGTTTGGGGAGCTCGATACATAACAGGAACAGGAGAGCGTAAAATGTTAGGCTCTTTCAATCATGGTTCTATGGCAAATGCAATGCCTCAAGCTATTGGTGCACAAATGGCATATCCAGACAGACAAGTTATTGCTATGTGTGGTGATGGTGGAATTTCGATGTTGTTGGGAGATTTAGCAACAATCAAACAATATAACTTACCAATTAAACTGATTGTTTTTAATAATAGAACCTTAGGAATGGTAAAATTAGAAATGGAAGTTT
This sequence comes from Empedobacter brevis, assembly GCF_965118635.1. Taxonomy (GTDB): domain Bacteria; phylum Bacteroidota; class Bacteroidia; order Flavobacteriales; family Weeksellaceae; genus Empedobacter; species Empedobacter brevis_A. The sequence goes on from NZ_CBCPHV010000004.1 coordinate 114,237, forward strand.
CTGGTTTACCAGATAATGAAACAGATATGGAAAATCCTGATTTTACATTAATTGGTAAAGCAATGGGAATAGAAAGTGAATCAGTTAAAAATCCGGATGATTTACCAGATGCAATTGGAAGAGCTTTTGCACATAATGGACCATATTTATTAAATGTTTTTACGAATCCTAATGCTTTAGCTATGCCTCCAAAAGTAGATTTTGAACAAATGATTGGAATGACAAAATCTATGGCAAAATTAATGTTAGGAGGTAAAATGGATGAGGTAATGGATACAATTAAATCTAACTACAAACATTTAAAAGATTTATAATGAGCCAATCATCATCCGTCTCAGAATCAAGTAAAAAATTTTTCATTATTGCATGGATATTAGGTTTAATCTTTTATTTTATTGATTACGCAACCCGTTCTGCACCTTCTTTAATGATTACAGACTTAGCTCTGAATTATAACATTACAACAGAAAATTTAGTCTCACTTATTGGAACATATTACTATTCATATTCAATTTTCGCGTTAATAGCAGGAATATGTTTGGATAAATTTGGAGCTAAATACTCAATGTTTGCAGGATGTTTTATTCTAGGAATAGGATGCATTTTATTCATTATTTCTTCTCAATTTGTAGGAACAACAGGAAGGTTACTACAAGGAGCAGGAAGTGCATTTGCTTTTCCGGGCTGTGTATATTTAGCAACAAAGGGATTTTCATCAAAATCTTTAGCAACAGCCATTGGTTTTTCTCAATGTATAGGAATGCTTGGTGGAGCAGCAGGGCAATTTGTAGTTGCACCTTTATTAGAAAATGGTTTTGGATATAAAACATTCTGGATAATGGCTGGTGTTTTATGTATAATCCCAGCAGTAGCAATGTTATTGATTACTCCAAAATCATCAAAAGAAGAGATACAGAAAAGTAAGCAAACTTCTTTTATTCAGCCGTTTAAAATTGTTTTTCTCAATCCAAATTCTTGGTTAACCGGAATTGTTTCAGGATTATTATTTATACCGACAACCATTTTTGCGATGACTTGGGCAGTTCCTTTTTTCAAATTAGACTTAGGTTTTAATACTCATACTGCAGCAATGACAGCCGCAATGGCATCACTAGGTTGGGTCGTTGGATGCCCATTAATGGGATATATAACTGATAAAATTGGCAGAAGAAAACCTGTTATTTTATTTGGATGTATAGGAATGATGCTGATGTTTCTACAACTTATTTACGCTCCAGAATTAATTCCTCCAAAAGGAACATTTTTCATTTTTGGTATTTTTTCTGGTGTAGCTATGATTCCTTATTCAGTTATAAAAGAAGCAAATCCTGATTATGTAAAAGGTTCAGCAACTGGCGTTCAAAACTTTTTGACGTTTGGTGTAACATCTCTTGTAAATCCTATTTTTGCTAAATTCAATGGAAATGAGATTGCAAATGCTACAGATAAAATTGGGCATTATCATCAAGCAATTTGGTTTTGGATAATTGGAATATTTATCGCTTTTATTCTAACCTTTTTTTTAAAAGAAACTGGTCATAAAACGCAATAAAAATTTAAATCTTATTTTAATAAGTTAATCATTTAACTAAATATAATATAAAAAGCGATTCAATTTTGAATCGCTTTTTTGTTGGAAATTATTTTTTATCAGAATCTTTTCCTTTGTTTTTAACATATTTTTCTAACCATTGATCTTGTTCCCATAGCATATGAAGAATATTTTCTTTGGCTGCATATCCATGAGATTCTTTTGGTAATAAAACTAAACGAGTTGTAGCTCCCAAACCTTTCAAAGCATTAAAATAACGTTCAGATTGCATTGGGAAAGTTCCTGTATTATTATCTGCTTCACCATGAATTAACAATAATGGTGTTTTCATTTTATCTGCATTCTGGAAAGGTGACATCGTGTTGTAAACATCTGGAGCTTCCCAATAATTACGTTGCTCAGATTGAAAACCAAATGGTGTTAATGTACGATTATAAGCACCAGAACGAGCAATTCCAGCTGCAAATAAATTAGAATGCGTTAATAAGTTTGCTGTCATAAAGGCACCATAAGAATGTCCACCAACAGCAACTCTATCACGATCAATAAATCCTAATTTGTCAACAGCATCAATAGCAGCTTTTGCATTGGCAACCAATTGAGGAATGAAGGTATCATTTGGTTCTTCTTTTCCTTCTCCAATAATAGGGAAAGCTGCATTATCTAAAACGGCATATCCTCTTAAAGCCCAAAAAATAGGACCTCCATAAGAAGGAGAAGTAAATTTATTTTCGGAAGTTGTAACTTGTCCTGCAGTAGATGCATCTTTAAATTCGCGAGGATAAGCCCACATTAACATTGGTAACTTTTCCTTTTTCGTTTTATCGTAATTTGGTGGTAAATATAATGTTCCTGATAATTCTACACCATCAGCACGTTTGTAAGTAATTAATTCATTCGAAACTTTGTTCATTGCTTCGAAAGGATTCTTTGTAAACGTTACTTGTTTTGGTTTTCCATTTTTCTGAAAAATATTACGAACATATAGATTAGGATAATCTGTTTTTGATTGAATTTGTTCTAAAATAATTCCTTTTTTAGGATCAATAACACGTGCAATCGTTTCTAGTTTATCCGATTTTTTAGCTCTCCATAAACGAGAAGTCTTTTGTGTTTTGATATCAAAATCATCGACAAAAGGTAAAATTCCTTCTGGTGAAATTCCTTCTCCAACTAACATTAATTTTCCTTTGTTAATTGCTAAAACATTGTAACCATAATCATTCATTTCAGTTACAAAATTTCCAGGATTATTGTAGGCATCTTGTGAATTTCTACTGAAAAAACGTATTGGATCTTGAGTAGGATTTGAAGGATTAAACAAATAATTACTTTCATTACGCGTATTGTACCAAGCGTCTCTAACAATCGCTACATCATCATTTCCCCAAGTAACTCCTCTATAGCGATCTTTTACTTTTACTAATAATTCTTTATTTGTTGTAAAAGGAGCTGTAAGTTGATAAAGAGCATCACGATATTCTGCAGGTTTATTTGCATCACCACCATCTAAAGCTTCAACCCAATATAATGTATTTGGTTTATCTGCTCGCCAATACAAACCTCTTTTTCCCATAATTGTAGATGAGAACCCTTTTGGAACAACTTCTTGTAACTCTTTGTGATCAACTTCTTTAACTAATTTTCCATTGATATCATAAACAACATATGTTGATGGAAAGCTAGAATAAGTAACTAAATATGAAAAAGGTTTTTTGATTTCGTTAACCAAAACATATTGTCCGTCTGGAGAAACCGAAACATCTGTATACATTGCTGCATCTTTCCATTTTGATTTTGCTCCTGTTTCAATATTTATTTTTACTAATTCAGAGATTGCTAATTGCTCAAAGTTGAACTCATCATTTTTATTTTGTAATAAATCTTGATATGTTCTGTTTTGTGCTTCTTTTCCGTCAGCTACAGAAACTGTAGGTCCAGTTGCAATTGCTTCTTTGGTATCTATCAATGCTTTTTTAGAAGCAGGAATTACATTAACAATTAATTCAGTATCCGAAATCCAGTTGAAAGGACGACCTAAGTTTGCATTTAATTTATCTTCATAAACTTTTGTAGCGGCTTGTGTTTTTACATCAACAATCCACAATTCTACACCTTTATCTGTTGTATTTGTAACAGCAAATTTTGATTGAGAAGAGTTCCAAGATTGATTAGAAAAACGACCTTTTGTTGGTAATCCAGCTATCGTTTTTTCTTTTGAATTTTTTAGATCAAAAAAAGTTATTTTTTCACTGAATGTTTCACGCGAATTAATATTTGTAACGGGATTAATACGTAATCCAGCTAAACGCAATTCGGTTTCCGATAACTCATTGATTGTTTTGTAACGACTTCTATAAGATAAAAATGCATTTTCTGCTTTACGATCTACACTAATTGACGGAGGCATATCTGCATCAGCCAATTGTAAAATTGCTTGTGGAGGCAATTGATAAGTTACATTTTCTTGTGCTTTTACAGATGTGCTAAAAGTCATCGCTAAAAAAAGCAACGAGTAAACAATTTTCTTCATGTGTTTTTAAGATTTTACTTCATAAAGATATTGAAAATTGTTAAAACTAGGGGATAGAAGTTAGTATTCGGTAAAAAAATGGATAAAAAAAGACGAATATTATCGTCTTTTAAATTTTATCTTTTTTTACCAAATTTTCCTCCTTTTGCTTTGTTCGGGTTACTTTTACCGACACGAGCTTGCGAAGTTTTAGGTTTTGGTTTTGATTTTTTGATTGACTTTCCTTTAGAATCTTTAAAATCAGGTGAAATTTCTTTTGTTTTTTTTGCCGATGATTTTTTTGATTTTGAAGAGGGTTTCTTCACTTCGTTCTTTTCAGAATCTTTCGTTAGGCGATTAATTTCTGCTAATTCTTCTACTGTTAAATCGCGATGTTGACCAATTCCAACATTCAACGTTAAATTCATAATTCGAACGCGCTCTAATTTTTTTACCGTATATCCAAAATATTCACACATACGACGGATTTGTCTATTTAAACCTTGAATCAACGTGATTTTGAAAACATTGGAACTAATTTTTTCAACTTTACATTTTTTCGTAACTTGATTTAAAATTGGAACGCCTTTGGACATTCGTTCACAAAATTCATCTGTAATTGGCTTATCTACCGTTACAATATATTCTTTTTCGTGATTATTTCCTGCTCGTAAAATTTTATTCACAATATCTCCGTCACTTGTTAATAAAATTAATCCTTGCGAATCTTTATCTAAACGACCAATCGGAAAAATTCGTTCACCAAATGAAAGAAAATCCACAATATTATCAGGATCCGTAGAATCTGTTGTACAAGTAATTCCTACAGGTTTATTCAGCATAATATATACAGCGTTTTCTTTTTCACGCGGTTCTATTTCTATACCTTTTACAGTTACCACATCATTTGGTCCTACAAATTGTCCAATTTTAGCAATTCGTCCATTGATTTGTACCAATCTGTTTTCGATGTATTGATCTGCTTCGCGACGAGAACAAAAACCGCTATCGCTAATATATTTGTTTAAACGCAAAAAATTAGTTTCTTCCATACTTGCAAAGATAGTTTTTTATCGATTTTGAAATATATACTGACAAAATTCTTTCACGAGATTAAAAAAGAAGAATCTTATTTATATTTACACAACTAAAGATTGTTGAGAAATGAAAAAAGTATTTTTTTTGAAAACGTGTGATACATGTAAACGCATTATGAAAGAGTTTGATTTTTCTGGTTTTGATTTGCATGAAATAAAATCGACTGCAATTACAGCAGAAGAATTAGAAGAAATGAAAAATTTAGCTGGAAGTTACGAAGCTTTATTTTCGAGACGAGCTCAGAATTATAAAAAACTAGGTTTAAAAGATCAGGAACTTTCTGAAAACGATATCAAAAATTATATTTTATCTGATTATACATTCTTAAAACGTCCTGTTGTTATAGATGGAGATAAAATTTTTATCGGCAGCGAAAAAAAGAACTTAGAAGCCCTTGGGCAACATTTGAAATAGAAATCACACATGAAAAAATCAATTTTATTAAGTACACTTTTGATGAGTACGAGTTTACTTGCTCAGAAAAAGAACATTACAATGGAAGATGCTGTACTTGGATTGTCGACAAACTTACGAATCGAGAATTTAAATCAAGTACAATGGATTCCGAATCAAAATGCTTTTACGCAAAATGTAAAAACGTCTTACGGAGAAGCTTTAATCAAGAAAGAAGTTCCTTCTCTTAAAACTGATACAATTTTTAGAAGTTCTCAATTTGAGAATAAAAGGATTCCTTCTTTGAATTGGATTAATGATAAGCAAGCTTATTATTCAACGAAAACAGGATATAAAACAATTACAACTTCGGGACAACAAAATGATTGGTTGAAATTGCCTGATAATGCCGAAAATATAGAATTTGATGCTATAAATAATCAAGTTGGATATGTAATTGACAATAATTTATTTTTTGTTGATAAAATAGGAAAAACACATCAAATTACTAAAGACGGAAAATATGAAATTGTAAATGGAAAATCGGTTCATCAAAATGAATTTGGAATTCATAAAGGAATTTTTATTTCGCCAAAAGGAAATTTAGTTGCATTTTATCGAATGGATCAAACTGCTGTAACAGATTATCCAATTATCGACTGGTCTGTGCAACCGGCAGTAAACAAGAATATAAAATATCCATTTGCTGGAACAAAAAATCACACCGTTACATTAGGCGTTTATAATCCATCAACTCAAAAAACTATTTTCTTAGAAACTCATCCAGAAGTTGATCATTATCTTACTTCGGTTACTTGGTCGCCAGATGAAAAACATATTTATATTGCATTGCTTTCTCGTAATCAAAAGCACATGGAATTGAATCAGTATGATGCTGTTTCAGGGAAATTGATTAAAACATTATTCAAAGAAGATAATGCAAAATATGTTGAACCTCAAAATGAATTACATTTTATTCCAGGAAAAAATAATGAGTTTGTTTGGTGGTCACAGCGCGATGGTTTCATGCATTTGTATCGTTTTAATACATACGGAAAATTATTGAACCAAATCACAAAAGGAGATTGGATTGTAACGGATCTTGTTGGAGAAAATGCAAAAAAGAAAGAATTCTTAATCATGACAACAAAAGATTCTCCAAAAGAACGTCATTTATATGCAGTGAATTGGGAAAATGGAAAATTGCGTAAAATAACAACAGATCCTGGAACGCATAATATTTCAGCTTCTTCAAATGGAGAATATGCAATTGATAATTGGAGCAATGATAATACACCACGAAAAATAGATGTGTTAGATGCAAATAGAAAGTTCAAACAAAATCTTTTAACAGCTCAGAATCCTTTAGCAGATTATAACACAGCAAAAGTTGAAAATGTAACGCTAAAAGCAGATGATGGAACAGATTTGTATGGAAAATTAATTTATCCAACAAACTTCGATCAATCAAAAAAATATCCAGTTATCGTTTATTTATATAATGGTCCTCATGTGCAATTAATCACAAATCGTTTTCCTTCAACAGGAAATCTTTGGTACGATCATTTAGCAGAAAAAGGTTATGTTGTATTTACAATGGATGGACGTGGATCTGCAAATAGAGGATTGAAATTTGAACAAGCAATTCATGGAAATGTAGCAACTACAGAAATGAACGACCAAATGAAAGGAGTTGATTTCTTGAAAACCTTACCATTTGTAGATGCAGAGCGTATGGGAATTCATGGTTGGTCTTATGGTGGATTTATGACAACTTCGTTTATGTTACGCAAACCAGATGTTTTCAAAGTTGGTGTTGCTGGTGGACCAGTTTTAGATTGGACACAATACGAAATTATGTACACAGAACGTTACATGGAATCGCCACAAGATAATCCTGAAGGTTTCAAAAACACAAATTTAATTAATCGTGTAAAAGATTTGAAAGGAAAATTATTAATGATTCATGGTGCGCAAGATAATGTAGTTGTTTGGCAACATTCAATTGATTTTATTCGCGAAGCTGTGAAAAATGGTGTTCAAATGGATTACTTTGTTTATCCTGGACACGAACATAATGTTCGTGGAAAAGATCGAGTTCATTTGATGCAAAAAATAACAGATTATTTCGATTTGTATTTAAAGCCAGAAAATACAACTGAAAAATAAATTCCAAAAAAAATGAGTTCGAAATTTTCGAACTCATTTTTTTTTATAATTATTAATTTGTATCCAATTTTGGAACAAAATATTTCAAAATTTATGAATTGAAATATTATAACATTTTCAAGAAGTTAACTTCCAATTCTGTTAATCTTCTGAAATCACCTCTTTGTAAAGTTTTCTTTGTAAGTCCGGCAAATGAAACGCGATCCAATGCTTCAACTTCGTATCCTTTTGTTTCAAAAATACGACGTACAACACGATTCCAACCAATGTGCAATTCTACACCAACCTCATTTTTCGGCCTACCTTCGATAAAAGAAATTTCGTCAACAACTGCAATTCCTTCAGGAATTAAACGAACACCTTTTTTGATATCCGCCAAATCGTTTGCGGTTAACTTTTTGTCTAATGTTACATGATATACTTTTTTGATATCATGACTTGGATGCGTTAATTTCTTTGTTAAATAACCATCATTTGTAAACAATAAAACACCTGTAGTTTGTCTATCTAATCGTCCTACAGGGAAAATACGCGCTGTAGTTGCAGTAGACATTAAATCCATAACTGTTTTTCGTCCTTTTTCATCATTTGAAGTTGAAATAAAACCTTTTGGTTTATTCAACACAAAATATACATTTTTCTCTGAAGAGATTTTACGACCATCGAAACGTACTTCATCATCAGGTTGTACTTTATAACCCATTTCAGTAATCACTTGACCATTCACTGTAACGATTCCAGTTTTGATCAACTCATCGGCCTCTCTTCTGGATGCAATCCCTGCATTCGCTACATATTTATTTAAACGAATAGTCCCGTCATCAACTGGTGCTTTTTTCAGTCTTTTAACAAATGGTTTTTCACCTGGTTTGTTAAACGGTTTCTTTGGTCCAAAACTTTTCTTTCCGTCTTCCGAAGGTTTTCCTCCAAAAGTTGGTTTTCCTTTCCCTGAAGATGGTCTTGAAGAAGAATTTCCTCTAGCTCCACCTTTTCCACGATTGTTCCCGCCTTGGGAATTTCTGTCGTTGGATTGATTTCGTCTGTTATTCATCTGAATTTGATTAATTTATGCGCTGATTAAAATTTTGCGCAATAGTTTGCAAAGTTAAGGGATTTATTTCGATTAATACGATACTAAATACACCTGCAACAATCATTCCTTTAAAAAAATAATGTAAAATCTTGTATGCTTGTGTCGATTTTATTCTCCAAATCAAGAAAAGAATCACTGTGAAAGCGATATTCGCAGCAATAAAAAAATATTTCATTGCGCCAACATCATTTTTCATAATAATGATAATTCCTATGATTAGTTCCGTAATAATTAAACATGAAATTAAAACTTTTGTAAAATCTATTCCGTATTTAATCGGAATTGAATCATAATTGTAAATTAAATCTGCTTTTTGTGAACTAAGATCTTTTACAATATCAGTTATCAGTAATAAAATAGTTAAGAAAGTAGCATGCAAAGCTAAATTGAAAGTGAAATGGTCGAAATAAACTAATAAGGCAAAAAATGGCATTACACGAATAATAACCAAATAAAAGTTTTTAATTAATGCAAATCGATTGATTTTGTGGCTATAAAACCAAACCAAAAATTGATAAACTAAAAAGAAAACGAAAACTTTCCACGAAATTAAAGCTGCAATAATCAAGGCAAAGATGTTCAATACAATATAAACGGTTAATTTAAAACCTTGAGAAACTTGTTTTTGTAGATAAACTTGCAAAGGACGTTTCAGCTCGTCTTTCTCTAAATCGTAAAAATTATTGATAATATATCCTGCGGCAACACAAAGGATCGAGCAAAGAATAAGTCCATCCAAACGTGGATTGGTTAATAATTTACGATGCCCAACTTCTGGTGCAAAAATAAAAAGCACAGCGAGATATTGTGCTAAAATAAGCACAATTAAATTATAGCCACGAACAACAGAAAATAATGCAAAAACCTTTAAGATTATTTTCTGAATGTTCATTGATTATATTTTTATAAATTATTTTTTAGAATTTGTAAATAACTTCAGTTTGAAAGTCTTTTAGGTAGCTTTTCGCTTTGTCATAATCTTGCGTAAAACCAAGAACATAACCTCCGCCACCAGAACCGCAAAGTTTTAAATAATACGTATCTGTATCAATTCCAGTCTTCCAAGCATTTACCAATTTTTGAGGAATCATTGGTCTGAAATGTTCATATCCCCAAGCTGATAATTTCTGAAGATTTGAAAAAAGTGGATTATATTCACCTTTCACAAAGTTTTCAATACAAGCGTTGTTGTATTTGATAAATTCCTCTTTCAATGTTTTGCGGAAACCTTCTTTTTTCATTTTCTCGAAGAAAATATGAATCATTGGTGCTGTTTCTCCTGGTGTTCCTGAATTAATTAAGAAAACTGCTCCTTTTCCGTCAACATTTACAGAAGGCAAGCCAATTGTCGAAATATCATCTTTTGATTGAATTAACAAAGGAATATTCATGTAGCAAATCAAAGGATCAATTCCTGAGCTTTTTCCATGAAAGTGAGATTCTAAGTTCCCAAAAAGGGCTTTTAATTCACTGATTTTTTCTTTGTTTAAATTTTGATTGATGTCAATTTTATCCAAAGCATATTTGTCATAAATAGCAGCAACCAAAGCGCCAGAACTACCTACGCCGTATCCTTGAGGAATATTAGAATCGAAGTACATTCCGTTTGCAACATCTTCCGAAAAAGATTTTGTGTCAAAAGTATCGGAAAAATTTTCTTCCAAAAATTTTGCATAATTTTTCAGGTGAGCGTTTGATTCTTCTGCAATATCAGAAGGTTCAAATTTTAATGCGCCTTGATAAAAATTATAAGGAATCGTTAATCCTTTCGAGTTCTCAATAATTCCATATTCGCCAAAAAGTAAGATTTTGGCATAAAATAATGGGTTCTTCATTCAATGCTAAAATTGGTACTGCAAATCTACAAAATTTAAGCCATTATTTTTAAAGTTTGAACAAGAGTTTGTTTTAAAAAATTGTAAATCATATTATTTTTGGTTTATTACTTGCAATAAGAATATATGTAGACTAATTATTTTAAAATAAATTGATTAAATTTTAATTAATAATGAAGGATTTTAATTGAATTAGTTTTAAAAATAGAGAATTAATGTATTAAAATATATAAATTTGTGCCATGTATATCACCGATTATCTATCGAACGAGATTAAACCAGGAAAAGTTACTTCTTCTCCAAGTCAACTTTTAAAAGTTGTACAAGAGAACAAATTAACGCATTTACCTTTGTTTAAAGGATTGGATTTTGTTGGAAATATTTCTGAAGAAGATTTGATAGAATTATCAATTGACGATGAAAAAGTAGATTATACGTCGTATTTAGAAAGTTTTCACCTTACTGAATCGAGTACTTTTTTAGATGCAATTCAGATGATGTACGCGAATCAGGCGAATATCTTACCTATTATTAACGAACAATTCCGATATATTGGTTTTATAACAGAAACGGATATTATCAACACGCTTGCAAATTTTCCTTTTGTTGCTGCGCAAGGCGTTTCGATGCTAGTTTCTATAGCAGAAAAAGATTTGTCGATGACAGCAATTTCTAATATTATTGAAGTGAATAATGGAAAAATATTAGGAATGATGATTGTTGGAAATAAAGAGGATAGTGTTTATGTTTTGCTAAAATTTAGTTCGTCGAATTTGCTGGCGATTGGCGAAACATTTGAGCGCTATGGATATCAAGTGATTCAAAAATTTTATAATGACGAAAAACAAGAATTACTACAAAGTCGTTATGCACAATTGTTAAAATATATGAATACCTAATGATAAAAGTTGCACTTTTTGGACAAAAAACAAGTACGTCTTTAGCGAATATTATTCCACCATTTATTAATTATTTAGTTCAAAATGAAATTACTTTTTGTGTTGAACAAAATTTTCTTCAAATCTTAAAAGAAACAACTAGTTTTGATTCTGAGAATATAGAAACGTATACTTCTTACGAAGATCTTGATAAGTCAGTTAAATTTTTATTCAGTTTCGGAGGCGATGGAACAATATTATCAGCAACAACAATTGTACAAGATTCTAATATTCCAATTATTGGAGTAAATACTGGACGTTTAGGTTTTTTAGCAACAATCAATAAAAGTGTGTTGTTGGAACAAATGGATAGTTTTTTCAATGATGAATATAATATCATTCCAAGAACTTTATTGACGGTTAAAAGAAGTGACGGAGTAGAAATTGAAAATAATTTTGCAATTAACGAAGTTACTGTTGTACGTCGTGAAACAACAAGCATGATTACGGTAGATGCTTATTTGAATAATGAATTTCTAAACTCTTTTTGGTCAGATGGATTAATTATCTCAACACCAACAGGTTCTACAGGATATTCTTTAAGCTGTGGAGGTCCTATTGTACATCCATCTAATCAAAATTTTATCATAACACCAGTTGCACCACATAATTTGAATGTTCGTCCATTGGTTGTTTCTGAAAACGAAAAAATAGGCTTAAAAATAAGAAGTCGTGCCAATGAATATTTCTTATCATTAGATTCACGTAACTTTCCTTTAACAACTGATGTCGAATTAACCATACAAAAAGCAAATTTCAAAATCTTGATCGTTGAAGCTATTGATGCTACTTATTTTACAACTTTGAGAGAAAAAATGCTTTGGGGTTCAGATAAAAGGAATTAAAAATTACAATAAAACTTCTTAATTTTTGTTAAATCAGTTACGTTGAATTGACTTTTGTTTATATTTGTTCGAATTTAGAAAGAAGAAAAAGCAAAAGCCGAAAAAATAACACAACATTATGATGAGATTATTTTTATTCGTTTTTACATTGTGTTTGTCGCAAATTATGTTTGCGCAAAGACATGAACTCGGAATTTTTGCTGGAGGGGCAAATGTGATAGGAGATGTTGGGAAATCCAGCTATATCAATCCATTTCCTACAAAAACGGAATCAGGAGGAAAAATTTTCTTGCCTATTTCTATTGGAGGATTATATCGTTTTAATATCAATCCACAAATGGGGTTTAGAGCTAATATTTCTTATTCTAAAGTTGCTGCAGGCGACCATCGTTCGAAAGAGCAATATAAAATTGATCGAAATAAAAATTTTCGAAATAATATAATAGAAGGGTCTTTGATGTTTGAGTATAATTTCTTTAATATCAATGATGATCAAGAAAATGCACAATCACCATACATTTTTGTTGGAATTGGCGCTTTTTCAGCAAAAGGGAAAGAATACGATTACGATAGTACTGTTTCAACAGAATATCCGTATGGGAAAATCATTGAAAAAACAAAATATAATACAGATTTATCAATTCCTTTCGGAGTTGGATATAAAGTAAGATTCAATTACAATTGGATTTTATCTTTTGAGACAGGAGTTCGTTATACGAATGTTGATTATATTGATTATAATAGAGGTAAATTCTCTGAAAGATTTAAGGAAGCAATAGCAGATGGGACTTTGTCTAAAGATGAATATAATAAACGAGTGTACGGAAATACATCGAATAATGATTGGTATGTCTTGACAGGAGTTTCCTTGACATATAGTTTTGGAAGACCTGCATGTTATTGTGATTAAAAAGAATGGAAATTAGTTTAGTAGAACAAATAGATAAAAATAATATACCTAATCATGTCGCCATTATTATGGATGGAAATGGTAGGTGGGCAAAGAAGAATGGCAAAGAAAGAACATTTGGACACAAAAGTTCTTTGGGAGCTGTACGTTCTTCAATTGAAACTTGTCGAAAATTAGGTATAAAACATCTTACACTTTACGCATTTTCTACTGAAAATTGGAATCGTCCAAAATTAGAAGTCAATGTTTTAATGACTTTATTAAGTTCTGCAATTAAGGACGAGATAAATGAATTACACAAAAATGGAATTCGATTAAATGTGATTGGAGATTTATCAAAATTACCCAAAAAAGCATATAACGATTTGAAAAAAGCAATGGAAAAAACAAAAGACAATACGGATTGTGTTTTGACATTAGCATTAAGCTATGGTTCTAAAGAAGAGCTTTTAAATGCTATAAAATCTATTGCAAAAAAATACAAAGACGGTGAAATATCCGACAATGATTTTAATGAAGAATTAGTTCATCAAAACTTATATACACATGATTTGCCAATGGTAGATCTTATGATTAGAACAAGCGGAGAAACCAGAATTAGTAACTTTTTGTTATGGCAGATTGCTTATGCAGAATTATATTTTACTGAGGTTTTTTGGCCAGATTTTAACGAAGAGGAATTTTACAAAGCAATTTTAAATTATCAAAATCGAGAACGTAGATTTGGTAAGATAAGCGAGCAACTAATGAGCTAATTGAACTGAAATAGAGGATTATGAAGAAAATTTTTTGGACAATGTGTATGCTTGGTGCTTACATGGCGCAGGCGCAAATCGTAGATTCTACGAAAACCATTGATTCAACACAACAAGATAAATTTGTCTTAGATTATACAAATGCACGAACTTTTAAATTAAAAGATATCGTTGTAACAGGTGAAACTAAATATTCTAAGAATCAAATTATTCGATATGCTGGTTTTGCAATCGGCGAAGAAATAGAATTACCAGGCACAAAAGTAAATAATGCTGTAAAAAAATTATGGAGATCTAATATTTTCTCTGACATAGATTTGTATGTAGATAAAATAGAAGGTGACGAAGTAACTTTAGAGCTTGCCTTGGTTTCAGTTCCTAGTTTAGGAGAAATTAAGATTAACGGTGTGAAAAAATCACAACGCGAAGATTTAATCAAACAAAATAAATTAAATCCAGGCGTTAAGGTCACACAAAGTTTAATCAATACGACAAATAATAAAATCAAAGATTATTATACAGGTAAAGGTTATCCAAATACGACAATTAATGTAGATCGTCAACCCGTTTCTGGAAAAGAGGAAGAGGAAAACATCACATTGAATGTAAATCGTGGAGAGCGTGTGAAGATTAAGAAAATTATTTTCGAAGGAAATGAAAATTTAACTTCAGCTCGTTTGCGTAAAAAAGGGATGAAAAATACCAAGCAAAAATCACTTAACATCTTCAAATCATCTAAAATGATCCCTGAAAAATTTCAGGAAGATTTAAAAACAGTGGTTGATGAATATAAATCTGTTGGTTTTAGAGACGCAAAAGTTGATTCATACAACATTGAAAAAGTTGATGATAAAAACTTAATAGTTAAAATTAAAGTGAGTGAAGGAAAACCATACTACTTAGGTGATGTAACGTTTTCTGGAAACTCTATTTATACTTCAGATCAATTGCAACGAGTTTTCGGTTATAAAACAGGAGATCGTTACGACGCTGTAGGTATCAATAAAAAGATAGCAGGATCAGAGAAAGACGATGATATTTCTACTTTATATATGGATAGAGGGTATTTATTTGCTCGTGCTATTCCAGTAGAAAAAAGTGTGAAAAATGATACAATCGATCTTGAGATTAAAGTTTTCGAAGGTACGCAGGCTACACTAAATAAAGTAATTATTAATGGTAATACAGAGGCGCACGATCATATTTTATATCGTGAGTTAAGAACAAAACCTGGAGATTTATTTTCTAAATCTGATATCAAACGTACTATGATGGAGTTGGCATCCTTAGGATATTTAGAGCCAACGCAAATTGTGCCAGATATTCAACCAAATCAAGAAAATAATACAGTTGATGTAGAATGGAAAGTAGCACCTAAATCATCTTCTCAAGTAGAGTTACAAGGAGGATATGGAGCAGGAACATTCATTGGTACATTAGGATTAACTTTTGGTAATTTCTCTTTGAAAAATATTTTCAATAGAAAAGCTTGGAAACCAATTCCAATGGGAGATGGACAACAATTATCATTACGAGCACAAGCTGGTAATGGATACAAAAACTATAGTTTTTCTTTTGTAGAACCTTGGATTGGAGGTAAACGTCCAACCGCATTATCTACTTCTGTTTATTATTCTCAATATAGTTATAGAGATAGTTATGGAGAAAAAGCGAATTTAGATATCTTAGGAGCTTCTGTTGGTTTGACAAAGTTATTAACATGGCCAGACGATTATTTTAGATTATCAAACTCAATTGCATATCAACGTTATAATTTTGATAATTATAATATGTCAGTTGGAAATTTACAATATGAAAACGGTGCTTCTAACAACTTAAACTATACATTAGGTTTAACACGTAACTCAGCTGGACCAGATCCAATTTTTCCTCAATCAGGATCAGAAATTAGTTTATCATTTACAACTACAGTTCCTTATTCTGCGATAAATAATAAGGATTACACAAACAAGTCTGATGTAGAAAAATTCAAATGGTTAGAATATTATAAATTCAAAGCTAAAGCATATTTCTACAAAGAATTAACAGGTAAATTAGTTTTAAAAGCTGGTGGAGAATTTGGAGTTTTAGGAACATATAACCGTAAAATTGGAACAATTCCTTTTGAGCGTTTCTACTTAGGAGGAACAGGACTTAATCAAAATCGTTTTGACGGACGTGAGATTATTTCTTTAAGAGGTTATGAAGATGCAACAAACTCTGGTGGTCAAACAGGAGACATTACGCCAGAAGGAGGAGGAACGATTTACAACAAATATTCATTAGAATTACGTTATCCTATTACAATGAGCCAAACAGCCAAAATTTATGCTTTAACTTTTGCTGAAGGCGGTAACGTTTGGAACAATACAAGTGAATATAAACCATTCGAATTAAAACGTTCTGCAGGAGCAGGTGTTCGTATTTACATGCCAGCATTTGGTTTATTAGGATTTGATTTCGGATATGGATTTGACAAAGGAACAAACCAAACAGAACGCTCTGGATGGCAAACTCACTTTATTATTGGACAACAATTCTAATAAATTGATTAAATTTGCTTAGAACGTTTGGCATAATTTTAGAATTAACACATTACAGATATGAAAAAATGGATTAGCTTTATAGCGTTGTTCTTTGGATTAGCAAGTTTTTCTTTTGCACAAAGATTTTGTTATGTAGACAGTCAGTATATTTTAGAAAATTTACCAGAATATACTTCATCACAAAACAAATTAAAATCTCAAACAGAATCTTGGCAAAAAGAAATTGAGCAAAAAAAAGAGAACTTAGCAAAATTACAAGCTGAATTTGAAGCTGAAAAAATTCTATTAACTGCAGAACAAGTTAAAGAACAAGAAAAAAAGCTTGCAGATGAAGTAAATGCTGTAAGAGTTTTGCAAGATAAAAGATATGGTCCAAATGGAGATTTAGTAAATTTGAGACGTTCAATGGTAAAACCATTACAAGATCAAATTTATAATGCAACAAAAGAAGTTGCAGACAAACGTGGATATGGTTTTGTTTTTGATAAAGGAAGTGATTTAATTATGATTTATACGGATCCAAAATTTGATATAAGTAGAGAAGTTTTACATACTTTAAGACCAGAATTAAAACCAAATAATTCAAATTCTAAATCAAAACCAAAAAAATAAAAGAACACAAGTAATACAATAGAAAATAAATTTAAAACAAATTACAAATTAGACTAGAAATGAAACAAATTAGATTGATAGCAGTATTTACAATGATGGTTTTCGGAAGCGTTTTATCTTTCGCTCAAGAAATTGCACATATTGATACGCAAGCAGTAATTGAATCAATGCCTGCATACAAAAAAGCAGAGTCAGATTTACAAGCATTAGGTAAAAAACACGAAGAAGCTATTGCTAAATTACAAGCAGACTATAAAACTTTTATGGAAACTGCTCAAAAAGATTTAGCTGGTAAATCACCTGAAGAGCAACAAAAATTAATTGCTGCTAATAAATACCAAGAAAAAGAGCAAGAAATGCAAAAGAAATACGAAACTTATGCAAAAGCTGCTCAAGATGAAATGCAAGCAAAAGAAAAAGCTTTAATGGATCCAATCGAAAAAAGAGTAATGGATGCAATTAACGCTGCGGCTGCTAAAAAAGGTGTTAAATACGTTTTACCTGCGGGTGTTTTAGTTTACAAAGCTGGAGGTTATGACTTATTAAACGATGTTAAAAAAGAATTAGGATTATAATTTCAATAATTATTAATATCTTAAAGCCACTATTTTAGTGGCTTTTTTTATATATGAAAAGAATTTTAGTTACCGGAGCAAATGGTCAGTTAGGACAATCCATCTTAGAACAATCAAAAAAATACAAAGACATTGAATGTTTTTTTGTGACCAGAAATGAGTTAGATATTACCAATGAAGATTTAATAAATTATTATTTCGAAGATAAATCCTTCGATGTTGTTGTCAATTGTGCAGCTTATACTGCAGTTGATAAAGCTGAAGATGACAAAGAGAATGCTTATTTAGTGAATGCGAAAGCAACAGAATTTTTAGCAAAAATTACGAAAGCTAAAGAAATCCCACTTATTCATATCTCAACAGATTATGTGTTTGATGGAACAGAATCTAAACCTCATTTAGAAACTGATCAAACAAATCCAATTGGAGTTTATGGTCAAACAAAGTTAGAAGGAGAAAAATTTGCTTTAGAAAACAATCCTAAAACAATTATTCTAAGAACATCTTGGGTATATTCTCGTTTTGGAAATAACTTCGTTAAAACAATGCTTAGATTGTTTAAAGAGAAAGATTCTATTGCTGTGGTTGCAGATCAAATTGGTTCCCCAACAAATGCTATTGATTTGGCTGATGCAATTCTAACGATTATTTCAAAAGATAAATTTGAATATGGAATTTTTAATTATTCAAATGAAGGAGAATGTTCTTGGTTTGATTTTGCTCAGAAAATTAAAGAATTTTCGAATTCTACAATCGAAATCGATCCTGTTCCAACTTCTGCTTATCCTACAAAAGCAAAACGTCCTGCGTATAGTTTGCTGGATAAAACGAAGATAAAAGAAGTTTATCAACTTGATATTCCAACTTGGGAAGATAGTTTGAAAGAAGAGTTGAAGTATTTGATTATTTAATCTTAAATTTTAAGATAAAAAAAGCTCGAGAAATTTTCTCGAGCTTTTATTTTATCTATTATTTTGATTAATCTAAAATTTCAAAACGTGTATAAGGTTGTAAAGCTTTCGGAATTTTGATTGTTCCATCAGCTTGCTGATGATTTTCTAAAATAGAAGCTAAAATACGAGGTAAAGCCAAAGCAGAACCATTTAATGTATGAGCTAATTGAGTTCCGTTCTCATCTTTGTAACGTAATTTCAAACGATTTGCTTGGAATGTTTCAAAGTTAGAAACAGACGAAACTTCTAACCATTTTTCTTGAGCCTCAGAGAAAACCTCAAAATCATATGTAATAGCAGCTGTAAAACCTGTATCTCCACCACACAAACGTAAAATACGATATGGTAATTCTAATTCTTCTAATAAAACTTTTACATGCTCTACCATTGCATCTAATGCAGCATAAGAATTTTCTGGTTTTTCAATTCGTACTAATTCCACTTTTTCAAATTGATGTAAACGATTTAAACCACGAACATCTTTTCCGTAAGAACCAGCTTCACGACGAAAACATGGTGAATATGCAGTATGTGCGATAGGTAAATCTTCTGCTTTTACAATTGTATCTCGATAGATATTTGTTACAGGAACCTCAGATGTAGGAATTAAGTATAAATCATCTTCATTTACATAATACATTTGTCCTTCTTTGTCAGGTAATTGTCCAGTTCCATAACCAGAAGCTTCATTCACAACAAATGGTGGAACAATTTCTGTGTAACCAGCGTCTGCATTTTTATCTAAAAAATACTGAATCAAGGCACGTTGTAAGCGAGCTCCTTTTCCTTTATAAACAGGGAAACCAGCACCAGTAATCTTAACACCTAATTCGAAATCGATGATATCAAATTTCTTTGCAATTTCCCAATGAGGTAAATTCTCCGGTTTTGCAGTAGCAACTCCATGTTCAAAAACAATTTCGTTGTCATCAGCATCTTTACCAGCTTTTACAATATCATTCGGAATGTTCGGAATTTGATATAAAATATCTTTAACGGAGTTTTCGTAAGATGATAATAAATCTTGTAACTCTTTTGATTGAGTTTTTAAATCAACCGTTTTGTTTTTTAATTCATTAGCTTCTTCCGATTTTCCATCTTTAAACAAATTACCAATTTCTTTTGCTAATTTGTTGGATTCAGCTAATACATTATCTAATTCAAATTGTGTTTTACGACGAAGTTCATCAACATTTAAAACTTCATCAACAAGATCTAATTGTTTGAAGTTACGTTTTTTAAGTCCTTCAATTACACGATCTTTGTTTTCTTGAATGTAAGAAACTACTAGCATATTTTTATTAATTTATACAAATGTATAAATTATAAATATTTTTGAATAATAGTTTAAATAATTTAATCCTAAAAAATGATCAAATTTGATTTTATTTGAAATAAATAGGCTTTTATTGATTGATTTTATAATGGTTAAATTTTGTAAAATAAAATCATGTTTTGTAAATTAATCTATAATTAATTGAAATTAAATGTTTTAAATTTTATTATTTAAGAATTTATTAATACAATTATATTACATTGATTTTACATGCAATTATTTTCATTTCAAGATAACTTTGTCAAAGAAAATTAATCGAAAATTATTAATAATTAAAACAATAAAACAATGAAAAAATTTTTCGCAGTAGTTGCAGTAGCAGCTTTATCTTTAGGAGCAGTATCTTGTGGTGAGAAAAAAGCAGAAGAAGCACCAGCTAACGTTGATTCAGCAGCAGTAACAGTTGATTCAGCAGCAGCAGTAGTTGATTCAGCAGCAGCAGTAGTTGACTCAGCAGCAGCTAAAGTTGATTCAGCAGCAACTCAAGTTGAAGGTGCAGTTAAAGAAGAAGCTCCAGCAAAATAATTTGAAATAAGATTCAAATCATATATAAAAAAAACCACTCATTTGTTGAGTGGTTTTTTTATTTTATGCTGTTTTGCGATGCAAAAATCGAGTTAACTTGATTGATAAATCTAAAAGTATAATTTTAGAATTTCCATTTCTTTCAATGTGATAAGAAGCTTCATTAACTTCTTTTAAAATATCTTCGATATTTGTTCCATGTATATATGGTGCAAATCCTTCCCATTTAAAACCTTCAATATTAATTTCTAAAAAAACTAATTCTTTTGATTGATAAGTTTTCAATAAAGCTTGACGAAAAATTTCTGAACAATAGCTTAAAAAATCTTTCTGTTCACTTCTCGACCAACTTGCAATTTGATTTGACCAATCAATTAAATCTTTTAAAACAGTGGGAGTTTTAGCTGCCATAAAAGCTTTTCTAACCCAAGTCACAAAATACTTATCGAACAAATGTTCCTCATCATTTAACTGGTGCAAAGCTTCACGAAGATTTCCTTGAGATAAAAATGCAATATGTTGTGCTTTTTCAGAGTTAATATTTTTCTTTTCAATCAAAAAATTCTTGATATCCGATTGTGATAAACGTGGAATTTTGACTAATTGACAGCGCGAAGTAATCGTTTGTAAGATTAAATCTTCTCGTTCTGTAACTAATAAAAAAAGTGTTTTCTGTGGTGGCTCTTCAATTATTTTTAACAATTTATTTGCAGCAGCAGTTGTCATTTCTTCTGCTTGCCAAATAATCATAATTTTATAACCAGCTTCATAACTGTTTAGCGCTAATGTTTTAACGATTTCATCTGCTTCATCAACAGGAATTACACCTTGTTTTTTCTCTATTCCAAGATGTGTCATCCAATCTGTTAAATTTCCATAGATATTTTCATTAACAAAAGTTCGCCAATCATTTAATAAGTATTTCGCAAGTGGCTTTTTTACACTATCTGTAGCAGAATATGGAAATGAAAAATGTAAATCTGGATGTTGTAATTTGTTCACTTTCAAATTGCATTGATCGTTATCTAAACCACACAAAACTTCTTGTGCATAAGCAATAGCTAAAGCTAAAGTTCCTGAACCTTCTGGACCAGAAAAAAGTTGAGCATGACTAATACGGCCATCTTTTATAGATTGTTGAAGTTTGATTTTAATCTTTTCTTGTCCAATTACATTTTCCCAAAACATAATTCAAAGTTACGATTTTTATTTTCCGAAAACATCAATTTTTTAACCCTTTGCCTTCTTTTACATTTATCTTTTTTCTTAACTTTATGTTCTAAATCTAAGAAAATGCAAACAGAAATTTTAAACAAAACCTTACAAAATCGTTCTATAAATCCTACAGCGATGCGATTGTTAGTCTTGGATAAATTGATGAATGCAGAAGTTGCGTTGAGTTTGGCTGATTTAGAAATTGAAATGGATCAAGCAGATCGTGTAACAATTTATAGAACGTTAAAAACTTTCGAAGAAAACAAATTAATTCATTCTATTGAGGATGGAACTGGTTCCTTAAAATATGCGCTTTGTGAATCGAGTTGTAAATGTACACCTGAGTTTACACATGCTCATTTTCATTGTAACAATTGTAACCAAACATTTTGTTTGAGAAACATTCATATGCCAGAAATAGAATTTCCTAAAAATTTCCAAGTTGAGCAATCTTCCTTTATCTTGAAAGGAATTTGCGATCAATGTAAGTCATAATCACTTTGCAACTTGGTTGCATAACATTCACTTTAACTTTGTAGTTATAAAAGTTAAATTATGGCGAATTGTAAAAATTGTTGCTCAACTGAAGAGCCTCAAAATCATTCTCACGATGGTCATTCTCATGATGATCATTCACATAACAATAGTAAAATTTTATTAGGAGCTAGTTTAGTTATTTTCTTTGCAGGAATTATAGTTCAATATGTTTTAAAGTTAAATTGGTTTGTAGATAATCAAACAATTCGTTTGGTTTGCTATTTCTTATATTCTAGTTGGGTTTCCTGTTTGGGCTGAAGCTTTCAAATTAGCTAAAAAGCTAGATTTTTTCAATGAATTTTCATTAATGGGAATTGCAACTTTAGGCGCTTTTATTATAGGAGAATATCCAGAAGGTGTTGCAGTAATGTTATTTTATACAGTTGGTGAAATGTTTCAGGATGCTGCTGTAAATAAAGCAAAAGGTAACATTAAAGCTTTGTTAGATGTTCGTCCAGATACAGCTCATGTTTTAAGAAATGGTAATTTCGAAACCATAAATCCGCAAGATGTTGCAATCGGTGAAACAATACAAGTAAAAGTTGGAGAAAAAGTTCCGTTAGATGGAATTCTGATTACAGATAAAGGAAGTTTTAATACAGCGGCATTAACTGGAGAAAGTAAACCATCGACATACAAAACAGGTGAAACGGTTCTAGCAGGAATGTTAAATCTTGAAAATGTAATTGAAATTGAAACCACTAAAAAATTTGAAGATAGTTCTATTGCGAAAATCTTACAAATGGTTCAAGATGCAGCTTCTCGTAAAGCTCCAACTGAATTATTTATCCGAAAGTTTGCAAAAATATACACGCCAATCGTTTTCTTTTTAGCAGCAGCTTTGGTTATTATTCCATATTTTTTTGTTGAAAATTATGATTTTAATGATTGGTTGTACAGAGGTTTAGTTTTCTTAGTAGTTTCTTGTCCTTGTGCGCTGGTTATTTCTATTCCTTTAGGTTATTTTGGAGGAATTGGAGCAGCTTCTCGAAATGGAATTTTAGTAAAAGGTTCAAACTTTTTAGATTTAATGTCCAAAGTAAATACAGTTGTGATGGATAAAACTGGAACAATGACAGAAGGTGTTTTCGAAGTTCAAAAAATAGAAACGAATCTTCCTGAAACTGAATTTTTAAACCTTGTTTCTGCTTTAGAAAAACAATCTACTCATCCGATTGCGAAAGCGATTGTAACAAGTTATCCTTCAGATTTGTTGGCTGTTGAAGTTAACGAAATTTCAGGAAAAGGTTTAAAAGGAAAAGTAAATGAGAAAATTATTTTAGCAGGAAATGTAAAATTATTAGATCACTTTTCAATTGAATATCCTAAAGAAATTGTAGAAATTGTAGAAAGTATCGTCGTTGTTTCAGTTGATAATAAATATGCTGGATATATAACGATTGCTGATAAAATTAAAGAAGATGCACAAGAAGCAATTCATAGAATGAAAGCTTTGGGAGTTTCGAAAACAATAATGTTGAGCGGTGATAAAAATATAATTACACAAAAAGTAGCAAAAGAAGTTGGAATTGATGAAGCTTTCGGAGGATTGTTACCAGAAGGAAAGGTAGAGAAAGTTGAAATCTTGAAAAAAGATGAAAATAATGTTGTGGCTTTTGTTGGAGATGGAATAAATGATGCGCCAGTTTTAGCTCTTTCTGATATTGGAATTGCAATGGGCGGACTTGGAAGCGATGCTGCAATAGAAACTGCTGATGTTGTGATTCAAACCGATCAACCTTCTAAAATTGCAACCGCAATAAAAATTGGTCGTGAAACGAAAAAGATCGTGATTCAAAATATCGTTTTAGCAATGGGAGTTAAAATTATTGTACTTTTCCTTGGTGCAGAAGGCGTTGCTAATATGTGGGAAGCTGTTTTTGCAGATGTTGGTGTTGCGTTATTAGCAATTTTGAACGCTGTAAGAATTCAACGAATGAAATTCAACGAATAAAATTCTATAAAAAAATAATCGATCAATTGATCGATTATTTTTTTATATATAAATCTTTCATCAAATCTAAATCGACATTTAAAATATCAATTAAATAATTTTCGACCGAACCAAACTTCTTATTAATTGCATCATAAGAAGTTTCCAAATATTCAGGTAAAACATCAATTAGATATTTATAATTCGGATCAATTTTTAAGATATGTGCATATTTCTGTTGTAAATATATATTCGAAGCCAAATAATCTTCCATAATCACATCTAGATCGACTTTCAATGCAGACAAAATCATTGCTGTAGCAAAACCCGTTCTATCTTTTCCCGCTGTACAATGAAATAATATTGGCGTTCTATTTTTGTGTTGTATAATATCAAAAAAACTTTTGTATTGAGCTTGACAAGTTTTATCTAAAACAAAATCCTTGTAAATCTCGCACATAAACTCTTTCGGGTTTGAGATTCCAGCTTTAAATTGTTTCACTAAATTTTCGAAATGTCCAGAAGAAATATCCAAATGAACTTCGTGATTACAACTATTAGGAATATGATCTTGATTTTTTAAACGTTCGTAAGTTGTACGTAAATCAATAATTGTACGAATTGGAAAATCATTCAGAATTTCTAAATCATCATCCGTCAAGTTTGCTAAATCATCAGATCGAATTAATAATCCTTTTCTAATGACTTCATTTTTAGTGTTAATTATTCCACCTAAATCTCTGCAATTAAATCCACCTTCAAGGGGAAGAGTTCTTTGATTGAGCGAAATTTCGTAAAAAATATTTTCCATTTTTCTGTTACGTTTTTTAGGTATTTTTTGATATGTAAAAGTTAAGCTTAATTATTCACTTATTACATTAAAATCATATTAAAAAATGTATAATGTTTATTTTTTATTTTAACATATTATTATTTTTATTCAATCTAAATTTATTTTATATTCGCATATAATTAGAATAAATCTAAATAATCTGATGGGAGATAAAGTGAAAATTGCAAAGGAGAAGTTCATTCTAAAAAAGAAAGAATTTTTAACACCACATCTTATTCGCGTTTATTTAGAAAATGATGATGTTTCTTTTTTTAAAGACATTACATTAGGCGGAACGTGTAAATTACTTTTTCCTCCACTTGGAATCCGTGATATTCATTATGCAGAGTTTGATGATGAAAATAAAAAATGGATTTCGCCTTCAGAAAAATTCAAACCAGTTTCTCGTACCTATACATTAAGAAATATTGATGTAGAAAATAATGTGATTGTAATAGATATTGCAAATCATGGATTGAATGGACCAGGATCGCGTTGGGCGAATGAGGCAAAAGTAGGAGATATGATTGGAGTTTCGATGAAGTCAAAAAAGAAAGAATTGGCTCCTAAAACTGATTTTATTTTCTTGGCTGCAGATTTAACAGGTTTGCCTGTTATTTCTTCGATTATTGAATCTTTGTCTGAAAAAACATCTGGTGTTGTTTGCGTAGAAGTTCCTACAGAAGAAGATATACATCCAATAGAAACTAAGGCAAATTTAGAATTTAAGTGGATTGTGAATCAACATGTAGGAAGAGGAACAGCTTTGCATAGTTTGGTGAAAAATCAAAAATTTCCGAAACGTAAAGAAGGAAAGCGTTTTGCATATGTTGCAGGTGAATCGAAATCTGTAAAAGAGATTAAATCATTTTTTAAAGATGATTTGGAATGGAAAAAAGACGAATTTTATTGTACATCGCATTGGAAAGCTGGAAAAGCTGAGAAAAATGCATTAGAAGATTGTCACGATAAAATAGAACAAGAATTGTTAGTAAGAGTTTTCTAAAAACAAGAGGGATATTTTAAAAGTAGAGCTTAGTCAGAAATGATGAAGCTTAAAAAAACGGCTCAATTTTTTGAGCCGTTTTTTATTTTTTATATTATTGAATTTGCATTCTATGCATATTTCCGTTTTCTCTTGTTCGGTTTTGATCCCCATTTTTTGTAGATTTTCCTCCAAACTGATTTAAGTTGAAAGTTAACGAAAACATTACAAATCGTGTGAGAATATTATTGCGTTGATCTATTGTTGATTCTGCTGTAATTGTTCGTGTATAACTATTATTTTGATTTAATAAATCATAAACTTTTACACCAGCTTCCAATTTATCATCAAAGAAACGATACATCAAACTTGTGTTCCATAAAAAGAAATCTCGCTTGAAACCCGCTGCCATTCTCGAATTGTAATTGTAACTGAAATCATTTGTCCAAGTTAAGTTTTTAGGCCAATTTGTAATCGTTTTAATCGCGAAATTGTGTGTAATATTATTCTGATTATCAATTTGGTAATTCACATATTTAGAATTTGTGAAATTTAAACGATAAGAAGGAGAAATCGTTAAATAATCGCCATAATCCCAATTCAATCTTATATTAGGTGATAAAGTTGTATTGTATTGTTCGAATTTTACAGCATCTCGAAAACCTTGTGTTAAAGCATAATTTGATGAAATTCCTACGTTTATTCTAAACTTATTAAGACCTTTTTGAAATTGTTTATTAAAAGAAAAGTTACCATTTAGGCGATAATTTCCTTTTACATTTTCATAAGTTGTTGTTCGTTTGTAAATCGAATAATCCATTTCTGTATAATTAACAATATTCGATTCGTTGTATGAATAACCTAAGTTTGCATTGAATCCTTGACGATTTTTACGATTAAAATTATTGAACATCAAATTAATTCGGTGCGTTTTATTTGGATCAAGATTAGGATTACCTTTAAAAACATTTAGCGGATCAGTTTCATCTAAAATTGGTAAAACTTGCGATGTCGAAGCCAAACTTGTTTGATAATTATACATTAATGTTATAGAACTATTTTCGTTTTGATAACGAATATTTCCTGAAAGATCGGGCAATGTTTTGTTTTGAGTAGAACTATAATCGTTTGTTTTAAATGTTCCGAAATTTTGTTGATTGTAAACATTTGCTCCTAAACGAACAGTTGC
This sequence comes from Empedobacter brevis, assembly GCF_965118635.1. GTDB lineage: Bacteria > Bacteroidota > Bacteroidia > Flavobacteriales > Weeksellaceae > Empedobacter > Empedobacter brevis_A. The sequence goes on from NZ_CBCPHV010000004.1 coordinate 141,575, forward strand.
CGAAATTTTATTTTTGTTCAATAACAATTGTGCATATGGATTAAATTCATTCATTTTAGTTGAATAAAAACGTGTTAAATCATTGTTCAAATTGTCATATTCTCCTGTTATTTCATTGTAATTCCATGTTCTGTTATTAGTTTCAGAATCGGTTAAATTGTAAACAGAACCAACCGCAATTTTCAAAGAATCTGTAACAGGATAAGTATATTTTACATCGAAATTATATTGATTATTCTTCGAAATATTTTTCTCATTAATGTTTCGATAGATATCCGCAATCGAATCATTTGTGTATAAAGTTGTTGAATTAATCAACGAATTATTATCAGTTTTACCAACTGAAATATCAGCATTAAAATCTAAATATGATTTATTTTTGAATTGTTGATTAAGAGATAATAAAGCTTTGAATGTATTTGAATTTGATTTTCTATCAGAAGCTTGATTCATTTGATTTCTCAAATCACCCAAATCTGAATATGTTTTACTATCCGAAATCGATGAGCTTGTTGTAGAAGAATTATTAAATGAAGGATAAAAATAAATTTTTGTATTTTCTTTTGTCCATTCTAAGTTTGTTCCAAAATTATGTCCATAAGTTTCACTTTTACTTTTAGAATTTGCATCGGAAGTATAAATATTTTTAGGCGCAAAATTCTCAATATGTTGGTATTGATCATTTTTAGAAAAAGAATGATTTAAACGATAATCTGCACCAATTTTCAAATTATTATTTAATTGATCGTTATAATTTAGTCCAATCGAAGTATTTGTTCGAACACCATCGGAACCTCTTCGTCCCATTCCTCCTCGACCACGAGAACCTTCTCCATTTGCCATTCCCGAAACGGCAATATCAGTAGAAGAACCTATTAAACTAATTTTCTTTTTATCTTTGAAATAGTTCGCCATTAAATTACTTTCATAATGGTCATCTGTTCCATAGCCAGCTGTCGCTTTTAACATATAACCTTTCTTCTTATCTTCTTTTAATGTGATATTCAGCGAAGATTTATCCGATTTTGATCGTTCACTAGAGAATTTTTCGTTCTTGGTTTTAAAATCTGAAACTTGAATTTTTTTGATAATATCTGCTGGTAAATTTTCTAATGCAACTTTACCATCTGTTCCAAAGAAAGGCTCTCCATCGATCAAAATTTCGTTCACATCTTTTCCATTTACGGTAATATTTCCGCTATCATCCATTTCAAAACCAGGTAATTCTCGTAATAAAGCTTCTAGATTTGCATTTGGCTTTACTTTATAAGAATCCGCATTATATTCGATTGTATCTTGTTTTACGACAATAGGTTCAACATTTGTAACCAAAACTTCATCTAAATCGTAAATCATAGGATTGATGATAATCGTTCCGATATCAATATTGTTTTTTATCGATTCGAAACTTTGTTTGAAAACACCTTCTAGCGGATCATCAATAATTAAATAAACAGGATGTTCTTGTGGATTTATTTCAATTTTAAAAGCTCCAGAATCGTCTGTTGTAGTTGTGTAGATTTTAGTAGAATCGGATTTGTTTCCTAAAATAACTTCAGCATCAATAAGTGGGAATTGAAGTACATCGGTAGCTTTTCCTGTAATGGAGATTTTTTCTTGAGCAAAAGAGAAAATGGCAATAAAACTAAGGAAAAATGATAGAATATATTTTGTCATAAGATTAATTGGTTTCTTCATCTGTTAGACATCAAATTTTGAGCAAAGTTTAATTTTGCTTATAATTTTTTCCAACTTTTCGTTGAAATTTTATTTAAATCAATTTCAGAAGTTGTGATAAAAAGCGGCGTTATTTCCATAATTCGCTTTACTTGTGTAGTTTTTAAATTAGATTCTGGACAAAATGTTTCGATTAAAACAATTTTTTCTGAATCAGAAGAATTGGAAACATAAAGTGTTTTTTTGATTGTTTTATCAACTTTCCAACTTGTACAACTTCCGATGCTACAATATTCGAAGGTTAGAAGAGGAAGTAAACCAATGATAATTCCAAAGATAAATTTCATCACATTCATAAAACTCCAACCATGTTGTTTTTTTATAGAAAGTAGAAATAGTGTATAAATGCTAACTGCAGCAGCAAACGTTAATATTTTTGGAAACAGTTTTGAAAAGTGATTATTTACAAATTCTAGTTTGATAAAATCTCCAATTGTAAAGTATCCAATAAACCATATAATAAAAATTGTACAGATGATTAAGATAATATTTCGAAGAGTTTTATTCATTTCACTTTAGGTTTTGTGGTATAAATATATAAATATTCCTGTCAATAGACAGGAATACTTAAATTAAAATAGATTTACTTATTATAAGATTTTAATAAATTTTCTAAGATTTCGCATGCGCATTCTGCTAAGTTTGTTCCTGGGCCAAAGATTGCATCTGCACCATTTTGATAAAGATAATCGTAATCTTGTCGAGGAATTACTCCTCCAACTACGATATAAACATCATTTCGACCATATTCTTTCAGTTGTTTTACAACTTCTGGAACCAAAGTTTTGTGACCAGCTGCTAAAGATGAAATTCCTAAAATATGAACATCATTTTCTACGGCTTGTTTAGCTACTTCTGCTGGAGTTTGGAACAATGGCGAAATATCGACATCGAATCCCATATCGGCAAAAGATGTTGCGACAACTTTTGCTCCACGATCATGACCATCTTGTCCCATTTTTGCAACCATAATACGAGGACGACGTCCGTCTTCTTCTGCAAACTCGTCAGCTAATCTACGCGCTTCTTCAAACTTATTCATTTTACCTGCTTCCATAGCATAAACTCCTTGAATTCCTCTTGTAATTGCTTTATGACGACCAAAAACTGCTTCTAAAGCATCTGAGATTTCACCTAATGTTACGCGACGACGAGCTGCTTCTATAGATAATTCTAATAAATTTCCTTCGCCTGTTTCAGCAGCTTTTGTTAATTGAGCTAAAATATCTTGAACAGCTTCATTGTTTCGATCTTTTTTTATTTGATTTAATCGATCAATTTGTTTTTGACGAACAGCTGTATTATCAACTTCTAAAATTTCGAATTCTTGTTGTTCCAATTTCGAACGATAAGCATTTACACCAACAATTGCGACATCGCCAGAATCAATTTTTGCTTGTTTTTTTGCAGCAGCTTCTTCTATACGCATTTTAGGAATTCCTGCTTCTATAGCTTGTGTCATTCCACCTAATTCGCGAACTTCTTGGATATATTCCCACGCTTGGTTTGCCATTTCATTTGTCAAAGCTTCAATCATAAAACTTCCTCCAAAAGGATCAGCAGTTCTACAGATTTGAGTTTCTTCTTGTAAAATGATTTGTGTGTTACGTGCAATACGAGCAGAAAAATCTGTTGGTAAAGCAATCGCTTCGTCCAATGCATTTGTATGCAAAGATTGTGTTCCGCCTAAAGCAGCAGCTAAGGCTTCAATTGTTGTGCGACCAATATTATTATAAGGTTCTTGCTCTGTTAAACTCCATCCAGAAGTTTGACAATGCGTTCTTAACATTAATGATTTTTTATTTTCAGGCTCGAATTCTTGCATCAATTTTGCCCATAACATACGAGCGGCTCTCATTTTTGCAATTTCTTGTGGAAAATTCATTCCAATTGCCCAAAAGAATGATAAACGAGGAGCGAAGTCATCAACTTTCAATCCTGCTTCCAAACCAGTTTTTACATATTCGTAACCATCTGCAAGCGTGTATGCCATTTCCAAAACAGGAGTTGCTCCGGCTTCTTGCATGTGATAACCCGAAATTGAAATAGAATTGAAACGAGGAATTTTTTGAGAAGTATATTCAAAAATATCAGCAATAATTTTCATTGATGGAGTTGGAGGGTAAATATATGTATTACGCACCATAAACTCTTTCAAGATATCATTCTGAATAGTTCCAGAAAGTTGTTCTTGCAAAACACCTTGTTCTTCTGCTGCAACAATGTAAAATGCTAAAATTGGAAGAACAGCTCCATTCATTGTCATCGAAACCGAAATTTTATCCAATGGAATTTCATTGAATAAGATTTTCATGTCTTCTACAGAATCAATGGCAACTCCAGCTTTACCAACATCTCCTACAACACGTTCGTGATCTGAATCATAACCGCGGTGCGTAGCTAAATCAAATGCAACAGAAAGTCCTTTTTGTCCTGCAGCTAAATTTCTTTTGTAAAAAGCGTTTGATTCTTCTGCAGTAGAAAATCCTGCATATTGACGAATTGTCCAAGGCTGACGAACATACATTGTCGTATAAGGACCTCGCAAATATGGTGCAACGCCAGGCAGAAAGTTAATCTGTTTTAGATCTTTTACATCATCGTAATTGTAATCATCTTTGACTTGTAAACTATCTAATTCAAATGACTCTATATGTGATGGAATGTATTTTAGATCTCGTTTAAATCTAACATTCGAAAAATCTGTTTTCTGATTCATCTCGCTAAGATAAATAATAATCAATTACATTTTATAAAATTACCGTTTTTTGAAACTGCTTTCTATTCAACTTTTTGTCAATAAAACATCAAATAAATTATGAACTGTAAATTTTGGTAAAATTATTGATTGATTCTGATTATCAATAAATTAAAAACGCACAAAAAAGAATTATTATGAAATTAGAGTTTAGTAACAAAAATATTCCTCAAATCCTAGATGAATTTAAGGATAAAAATACATTTCAATGGCAAAATGATATTTTTGATTCGTTGAAAAAAATTGATTCAAAGGAAGAAACGGTTAATTTTCATTATTCAAGAGAAGATAGTATTTATGTTTCTAATTTTGATCCCAAATTTGTAAATGAAACGTTTCATTCATTAAATGAATTTTTAGGATTAAAGAAAGGAGATTCAGCTCTTCTTAGTTCATCAGTTTTAGAAAATGAAGGAGAAATATCTTTAATCCAAGCTGTAGAAGGAGGGTTAGATTTATATTGTAATGAAGATTCAGATAAAGTTAAAATTCCATTAACAGATGAAAGACAAGATGAAATTGGTTTCGCTTTAAATTATGCTTACCTAACTAAAACTCAAATAACCAATTCTTTAGAATCGCTTTCTAGAATAGAAAAAATTGCGATAGAAAACGATAGTTTATCGAGTGAATTGAAGGATAAACTGAATAAAGAAACTAAAACAATTTTTTATGAGATTTTTACAGCGAATGGTTTTCCTGTTGCCGTTAGAGAAATAAATGAAAAAGATTATACAGTTTTAGATAAAGTAGAAATATCGGAAGATGAAAAAGGTAATCTAGTTTTGAGTTCTCCATATGAAAAAGAATCATTGAATATTTATAGACAAGCAATTATTTCGGATGATAATAAAAAGTTTAGATGGATTTCGGGAGATGAATGTAAATTGAATGGAAAAAATGTAGTGAATTTAGAAAGTATCGAAGAAAAATTAAAACCTTATATCGATTACAATTTTATTGTGATTCCTTTTCCAAAAAGAGATAGCAATGAAGATGTGATTTCTTTAGTTATAGAAAGTAGATTTGCAGAACATGTAGATATTCCAAAAAGTGAATTAAAACCTGATGAAGTTCCGGAACAAACTTTTTTTATAGGAGATTTCCCTAAAAGTAATGACAAAGCAGCTATTCGAGCAGAATTAATTAGATTGTTAAAAGAATCTAATGAAAATGATTAACTAAAAAAGGGATACGATATATCGTATCCCTTTTTTAGTTTAAGCTATAAACAATTTTTAGTATTGAATATCAATTAAAGATTTTATTGGAATCAAAACTCCATTCTTTATTTGTAAAAATTTTTCTGTAACCGACCAAACTGTTGTTTCAATTTTCTTTGGGCCTTGGTCTGTTTGAAATGTAATATATGCTTTCGATTTAAACTCGTTTCCTAATCTTACTGCTCCATTCAATTTGCTTACTTCCACTGTAACATCTTCTTTTGCAGCATCTAAAAATTTATAATTTCTTACTTCTTCTTTTTCGATAAGTTCTGCTTTCATCATTTTTTTAAATTTTGGTTAATTTAATTTTCCATAACACGATTATGAAATTACTCATATTTTTCAATAAACCATAACTTTCGCTATATTTTTTTTAACTTATTGAAGATTATTCAAAATATAGACCAAAATCATTTTATTAAATTAAGATTCAACTATAAAATAAATTTTGTTCTCCTATATAAATCTGAAATATTACTAAAGAAATCATTAAATTTGTAGAATGTCAGACGAAAAGAAATTTAAATCCGGTTTTGTAAACATCATAGGAAATCCAAATGTTGGGAAATCTACTTTGATGAATATTTTGATGAAAGAACGTTTGGTAATTGCAACGCACAAAGCACAAACAACTCGTCATCGTATCAAAGGTATTTTGACAGGAGAAGACTATCAGATTGTATTTTCTGATACTCCAGGAGTTTTGGATCCAGCTTATGAATTGCAATCTAAAATGATGGATGCAGTTAAAGAATCGTTGGTTGATGCTGATGTTATTCTTTATGTTGTGGAAATAGGGGAGAAACGTCTAAAAAATGAAGAAGTTTTTGAACGTCTACAAAAAACATCTACACCAATTATTTTATTATTAAATAAAATTGATACAGCAACGCCAGATCGTTTGAATGAAGCTGTAGAATATTGGCATGAATTATTGCCAAAAGCAGAGATTTTACCTATTTCGGCCAAAGAAAATGTAAATGTAGATTTGTTGATAAATAAGATTAAAGCAATTATTCCTGAAGGTCCACAATATTATCCAGATGATCAATTAACAGATCGTTCGGAACGTTTTATTGTGAATGAAGTAATACGCGAAAAGATTTTATTAAATTATCAAAAAGAAATTCCATATTCTGTTGAGGTTGTAACAGAGCGTTTCAAAGAAGATTTGAATTTAATTTCCATTGAAGCAGAGATTTATGTAGAGCGCGATTCTCAGAAAGGAATTATCATTGGACATAAAGGCGAATCTTTATCTAAAGTAGGAAAAGAAGCGAGAGAAGAGTTGGAAAAATTCTTCGATAAAAAAGTATTTTTGAAACTTTTTGTAAAAGTGAGAAAAGATTGGAGAAGCAAGGAAAATGATTTACGTCGTTTTGGTTATTAAAAAATATTATAAAATAGATAAGTCTTGAGAAATCAAGACTTTTTTTTGTGAATATACCTAAATTTTAGTTGTAAATTTATAGAACAAAATCTATTCTTCAATTCAATTATTATGGCTAAAATATTATTTCCAACAGATTTTTCTGAAACTGCAAACAATGCTTTCTTATATGCATTAAATCTTGCTAAAGTTCTTAAAACAAATATCAAACTAATATCGGTACAATCTACTCTTAAAAATGATTTAGATGTGAGTGAAGATAACTTTGAGAATTATATCAATAAACTAAAAAACATTGCGAAAGAAAATAATCTAGAACATGTTAAAATTGAAAGCTCTTTGATTGTTGGAGACATATTATTGATGATTCTTGATATTATTAACAAAGATGATATAAAGTATGTCGTAATGGGAACGAATGGACAAAATAGTTTAGGAAAAAAAATTTTTGGTTCTAATACGATAAATGTTATTAATAATTCGCCTGCACCTGTGTTTGTAGTTCCTAGTAAAGTGAAATTTAAAGTAGAAAGGAATTTTGCTTACGCAACCTTGTTTAGTAATAAAGAGTCAAACGCTTTGTTGCAAATGAAAGAAATAACTAAGCGCTATGATAAATTATTGAACATTGTGCATGTCGGAGATAAATCAATTACGCCAGAAATGTTAAATGTAAAAAAAGAATGGGAAGAAGAATATCCAGAGGCGATTATTACCATTGAGCCAGGTAATGATGTAGAAGATGGATTAATTGATTATTGTACAAAAAATAACATTGATGTCTTAGGTCTTGTACATCGCGAATTATCATCTTTGGAACGATTATTTACGATTAATCACAGTAAACGATTGTTATCGAATGGAAATATAGCTTTATTGGTTTTTCAGGAAAGTAAATAAGATAAAAACATTTTGTGGAGAATTCTTCACGCTTTTGATTGGCTAAATTTTTGCTTCAAAACTTTCAAAATACTTATATGACCGAACTTCAGAAAATACAAAACCTCAAAAAACATAAAGCAATTGCAACAGGTTTATTCATTTTGATGGCTTTTATTTACTTTTTAATGGTTTATTTCAGTCAACATTCGTCTGCTAAATGGATTGGTTATGTCGAATCATTTGCCGAAGCAGCTATGGTAGGTGCACTTGCCGATTGGTTTGCGGTTACAGCCTTGTTCAAATATCCATTAGGACTTAAAATTCCACATACAAACCTGATTGAAAATAGTAAAAATGCAATTGGAGATAATTTAGGACAATTTGTAACTGAAAACTTTTTGACACCTTCAACCATTCGTCCATATATCGAGAAACTAGAAGTTGTAAAATATGCAGCAGATTGGTTGAATAAGCCTGCAAATCAAGAAATGTTGCAAGAAGAATTAATTAATTTTTCGAAGAAAATAATCAAAGATTTAAATGATAAAGATGTGATTGATTTTGTAACCTTAAAAGGTGATGAAATTTTAAAACAATTTGATTTGCCTGAATTGGTTTCATCAAGTTTAGAATATATTTTAGAAAAAGAAAAACACGACGAAATTTTAGAAGCAATTATACCAAAAGCAAAAGAATATATCCTCGAAAGTGATTTGGTGATAAAAGATAAATTAAATGAAAAACATCCCGTTATTTCTTTTTTTGCTGGGAAAAAAATATCGAAAGGTGTTGTGGATGGCGTGGTAAGTTTTTTAGATGAGGTAGAACAAGACAAAGAACATCCTATACGTCATAATATCGAAAATATTATTCGAGAAAATATTCAGAATATAAAAGAGTCTCCCGATTGGAAACATAGATTAGAATCGCTTCGAGATGATTTTATCACAAAAGAACGATTGAATGATTATGCTTCGGATTTGTGGTTTACAATTAAGCAAAATCTTGTAGAAAGTTTTAATGATGAAGATTCTGTCTTACAAGTTTACATTAAAAAGAATATCAAAAAACTAACAGATAATTTAAATGATAATCAAGAATTGATTGCCAAAATTAATGGTTGGGTCCGTCATTTTATTTATCGTATGATTTTGAGAAATGTCAAAGAAGTAGAAAGTTTAATAAGTAACACGGTTGATAAATGGGAAGGAAAGGAATTGAGCGAAAAATTGGAATTAGAAGTTGGAAAAGATTTACAATTTATTCGAATTAACGGAACATTAGTCGGCGGTCTTGTAGGTTTAATTATTTATACCGTTACTCAATTGATTTTTCATTAAAATATAAAAGCTCGAGATAATTCTCGAGCTTTTTTAATTAAAACTATAAATATTACTTAACTAAATTAAGTTTTTCATCTGCTTTCCAAATTCTATACTCCAATGTATAACCTTTTGGTATATAAACTACGATTGGTAATTTGCTATTGTAACGTACTTGAGTAGATGGTGCATGAACAATTTTTTCTACAGATTTGTTATTAAGACATCCCATCAAAGTTCCTCCAACATTTCCATTTGATTCGAAATTTAAATAATCATAACCCCAACCGTCAACTGTTTTTTGTTCAAAATTTCCATTTAAGAAGAAATTGTTACAAGAATCAACCATTGTTTTTTTACCTCCAAAGATTTCTACCATATAATTATCTTCATTTGGTAAAGTTTGTAATGTTATAATCTTTTGTTCATATCCATCCTTTGCTTTCGGATACATTGAATAATCTGTTTTACTATTCTTTTGAGCAAATGTTACCATAACTATTAATAATGTTAAAACGCTAAATACTTTTCTAAGTTTCATACTAAATTGATTTTTTTGTTTTCTATTAGTAAGATGTATAAAAGATAGAAAAGGTTGTGTGATGAAGTGTTAAATATTTCTAAAATAAAAAAGACAATCAATTTTGATTGTCTTTTTTGCTCCTCCTCTTGGGCTCGAACCAAGGACCCTCTGATTAACAGTCAGATGCTCTAACCAACTGAGCTAAGGAGGAGTATCGTTATCGATATTGTGATGCAAATATAGAGCAAATTTTATTACTTCCAAATCTTAAAAGTATTTTTTTTCGTCTCGAAAGTCGCTTAAACAGACAACTGTTTGAAAATGAATTAGAAATAATTTTAAAAAAATCTAGTTTTTTTTATTTCGTATTTACTTATAGTGGTAAAATATACCTTGTTGAGTTGCTGTCCACCATGGAGCAGTTTTATTTGCGGCTTTCAATGCATTTGCAGCCCAAGTATTACATGTGAAAAATAAACTATAATTACCTTTAGCTTCATAGAAAGAATCGTTATCTCCATATACAGCATCTGTTTTAATTAATTTGACCTTGTTATTTTCATTTAAATCAAATGAATTTTTTATGTAATCAACAAGTTTTTCATATTCATCGAAACTCATCACAATACGCTTACAGTCGTCTGCTTCTGTTATCTTATTATAAAATGTTGTATGTATAGCTGAGTCTCCTAACCAGAAAGCCGCATTGAAAGCAGTAGAAAATTTTAAATCTTTCCATTCAGGAGTATCTAAGTAAAACCCTTTATCTCCCCAGCCAAAAGCGATATAATTGTATTCTTTCTTAGATTTTGTATCAGAAAATGGAACAATTGTAGACCAATCAATCACTTCTGATTTCACAGGAACAACAATGTCTGTATGCATTCCGTTGGTTAAAATATACGCCGTTATTTGATCGTTAGTTTTTTCTTTTTGTTTATTAACCGGAATTAAAGGTAATAAAACCGCAGCGAGTAAATACACCACAATAAGTAAAACTAAAACACCTAAAGTTTTAAGTAGAATTCGAAAGATTTTTTTCATAGAATTTTTTGGTTGAATAACGAATATAAAAAAAACCAGCTTAAGTAAGCTGGTTTTTTTTTAATTTGATTCGTTGTAAAGTGTATTATGATCTTTATCCAAGAAGTTAAATTGTAAGTATTTGTACGCATCTCTTGGTACAATCTTAATCCACTTTTTATGCTTAAAAAACCATTTCATCTGAATGCTTGGCAATCCATGTTGTAAGTAAGCAGCTACGAAAGGATGCACATGTAACGACATTTTTCGTAAATCCTTATCTTTTCTATCAAGGATATTCAAGAGCACTTGTTCAATTTTATCAATTGTAACGATAGGTGCTTCAACTTCATTCGATTCTTGGTTCGGATTTTCTTCAGTTGTAACGAAATTCACCTCTGGGCGAACACGTTGTCTTGTAATCTGAATTAATCCAAATTTACTTGGTGGCAAAATCTTATGTTTTGCTTTGTCTTTCGCCATTTCAGCTCTCAGATGTTCGAACAATTCTTTCTTATGTTCTACATCCGTCATGTCAATAAAATCGACCACAACTATTCCTCCCATATCACGTAATCGCAACTGACGTGCAATTTCAGAAGCAGCAATTTTGTTTACGGCAAAAGCTGAATCTTCTTGATTTTTAGAATTTCGAGAAATATTCCCAGAATTCACATCAATTACGTGTAACGCTTCTGTGTGTTCAATCACAAGATATGCACCTTTAGATTGTGGAATAGTTACCGTTTTACCAAAAGCTTGTTTAATTTGTCTTTCAACATTAAACTTTTCGAAAATTGGAACAAATGGATCGTCATATTCTTTTACCAAATTAATTTTATCTGGTGCTATAACTTCCAAATATTCACGCATTTCGTCTGCTAATTCGCTATCATCAACAGAAATTTTAACGAAATCATCATTAAAATTATCTCTTAAAATAGAAGAAGCTCTATCCATTTCACTAAGGATTTTAGCTGGAGCTTTCTTTTTTTGGAGATTTTTGAAGACTTGAGTCCATTTGTTTAACAAATAAGCCAAATCTGCTTGTAATTCTTCTGCGTTTTTTTCTTCCGCAACTGTTCTGATAATAACTCCAAAGCCTTCTGGTGTTAATCCTTCTAAAATTTTGATTAAACGATCGCGTTCAGGTTTTTGTTTGATTTTTTGTGAAATCGAAACACGTTCCGAAAACGGAACTAAAACTAAATATCGACCAGCAATTGAAATTTCAGAAGTAATTCTTGGACCTTTCGTATGAATTGGTTCTTTTGTAATTTGAACCAAAACAGAATCACCAGGAGCAAAGATTTCAGTAATCTGTCCATCTTTGTCAATTGGTTTTTCCATACGGAAGTTTTTCAACTTTTCGGTTTTGTACGTATGATTTGCTACAATTTTGTTGTAAACATTAGACGAACGTACTTGTGGACCTAAGTCATGATAATGTAAAAATGCATCTTTAGAATAACCAATATCAACAAAGGTTGCATTTAAACTAGGAGCTAATTTTTTGATTTTTCCCAAGTAAATGTCGCCAACTGCAAAGCCATCATTTGCAGTATCTTGATGAAATTCCATCAAGCGACCTTCATCTAAAACTGCGATGCGTACTTGATCAGCTAAGGCTGAAATCACTAATTCTTTACTCATCAAAAAATTATGTTTTTAAAAATGATAAAAGCACTTTCCAAAATTTCCATTGAAAAGTGCTATCTTGTAAAAAGAATAAAATATATTAATAGTTAACTATTAATTATTTTTTCTTTTTGTGTCTGTTAAGACGACGACGTTTTTTGCGTTTGTGTGTCGCTACCTTATGTCTTTTACGTTTTTTTCCGCTTGGCATGATACAATTATTTTATTGTTATTTGATTACGTTTGCTTCGCTAGTCTTTACATCTTCGATGAAAGTTTTAGCTGGTTTGAATGTAGGAACGTTGTGAGCTGGGATAATGATAGAAGTTCCTTTTGTAATGTTTCTACCAGTTTTTTCAGCTCTAGTTTTAATAGTAAAAGATCCAAATCCTCTTAAGTATACATTTTCTCCTTCTACTAATGACTTAATCACCTCCTCCATAAACGATTCTACCACTCTTTGAGTATCGCTCTTTTCAAGTCCTAATTTACCTGAAATGTTATTTACTATTTCTGCCTTTGTCATAATTCCTCTTATTATTCTTAAATTTGAAAGCGGGTGCAAATATAACGATTGTATCTCAACAAAAAAACATTTTAATAGTTTTTATGAACTTCAACTATCTGATTTTGTCATATTTTGACGAAAATAAACGAGATTTACCTTGGCGTCATACAAAAGACCCATTTCATATTTGGTTGTCAGAAATTATTCTCCAACAAACAAGGGTTGACCAAGGTATGAAATTTTACAATAATTTCATACAAGAATTTGACACTATTTTCGATTTAGCAAATTCTGATGAGCAAAAAGTGCTAAAACTCTGGCAAGGATTGGGTTATTATTCCCGTGCCAGAAATTTACACTTCACTGCAAAAACAATTAGTGAAGAGTTAAATGGAATATTTCCAAATAATTTTAAGGATCTTAAAAAACTGAAAGGAGTTGGAGATTATACAGCGGCCGCAATCGCATCTATTGTGTATAATGAAGCTGTTCCAGCTGTTGACGGTAACATGTTTCGAGTTTTTGCGCGCTACTTTAATATTACAGATGATATAAGTTCTCCAAAAACAAAGAAAATATTTTGGGATTTGGGAATTGAAGTTATTGATAAAAATCGTCCAGGTGATTTTAATCAGGCGGTAATGGATTTGGGAGCGACTATTTGCACACCAAAACAACCAAAATGTGAAATTTGTCCACTAAACGAATCATGTGAAGCGCTCAGATTAAATAAGGTAAATGAATTGCCTGTTAAATTGAAAAAAACAAAAGTTTCGAATCGTTTTTTACATTTTATCGTAATCGAAAATGAAGATAAAATTGCCTTATCAAAACGAATAGGAAATGACGTTTGGAAAAATTTATACACCTTTCCTAAAATTGAAACCGAAACAGATTTATTAGATAAAGGTTGGGTTTTGGATCAAAATTTTGAAAATAATCTAACTTTCATCAATGAAGAGAAACATATTCTTTCGCATCAAAATTTATTTATAAAATATTGGAAATTAAATGTATCTTTAAAAGATATAACAACTTTGAAAGCTGAAAATGATTTTGAAATGATTGCTTTAAATGATCTCGAACATTATCCGCTTCCAAAACCAATAGAAAAATTTATAAATAAATATTATTTGGATTAACTTTGTAAGTAACAAGCCACTAAAACCTATTGCAGCTATGAATGGAACAACGAATAAAGTACTTTTGATTGGAAATTTAGGAGACGACATAAAATTGCATCATTTTGATGAACAAAATTGTATTGGACGTTTTCCAATTGCGACGACAGAATCTTATATCTCGAGAACTGGAGAACGAATTACAGAAACAGAATGGCACAATATTGTAACACGCAATAAGCTTGCTGAATTATGCGATCGTTATCTAAAAAAAGGAGATAAAGTTTTTGTAGAAGGTCGTATCAAAACACGTAAATGGGATGATAACGGGCAAACTCGTTATACCACAGAAATTGTTGCAAATTCTATTGAATTTTTGACACCAAAAGTTGATAATGAACAACGTCAAGCTATACAAAATGATCAAAACAAAGTTCAACAAAATCAGCCAAATACAACAGTCGTAGAACCACCTTTTATTGATGAAGGAGAAGACGATTTGCCTTTTTAGAAATTAAAAAATTAAATGAATTTTACAAAAATTAACGTTTTACGTTATACAATGAATTTTAAAACTATAATAGCATTATGTAGTAGTGCTATTTTTTTTGTGTCGTGTAATAAAAGCGAGGAAATAGCAAAACCATTAGGACAAGTTCGTCTTGAATATCCGCAACAAACTTATCTTACATTTAAAGAAAATGTACCTTATACTTTTCAATATTCAAACTTTGGAAAAATAGTAACAGGAAAGAAAGCAAATGCTTTCAATATTTATTATCCAAAAATGAAAGCGACAATTTATCTGACATATTTTCCGGTTCTGTCACAACAAGATTTAATTGTGCAGATTAAAGAAAGTGAACGTTTTGTGCAAGAACAGACAGTTAAAGCGAGCTTTATTTCACCACAAGAATTTTCTTTTCCTAAAAAAAAGGTTTTTGGTACTATGTATGAATTAGGAGGAGAGTCAGCAATTAATATTCAGTTCCATGCAACGGATAGTGTAAAGAATTTTTTGTCAGGTTCGGTTTACTTTAAAACTCAGCCAAAACCTGATTCTTTAGCTCCAGCAATTGATTACATTAAAAAAGATGTAAAAAAATTGTTAGAAACCTTAGAATGGAAAAAATAAACAAGCTTGATAAATAAATTCGATTAATTTTGTAATCGTTTAAAAAAATTAGAACATAAATAAATTTAAAACAATATGTTAATACAAATAGCTACCTTAATGCTTAGTTTGATGCTTTTAGTAATGCTTCATGAGCTAGGACATTATGTAACAGCGCGATGGTTTGGTGTTCGTGTAGAACGCTTCTTTTGTTTTTTCGATGTGAAATTTGCAATTTGGAAAAAGAAAATTGGTGATACAGTTTATGGTATCGGTTGGTTACCTCTTGGAGGTTACGTAAAACTTTCAGGAATGATTGACGAAAGTATGGACTTGGAACAAATGAAACAAGAACCAAAACCATGGGAATTTCGTGTAAAACCAGCTTGGCAAAGATTAATTATTATGTTAGGTGGTATTATTGTGAATATCATTTTAGCTATGATTATTTATACAGTTTTGTTCATTTCTCAAGGAAAAACTTTTGTAGATGTAAACAAAATTCAATACGGAATTGAAACAGATGCAAATCAAGTTAAATTAGGCTTACAAAAAGGCGATCTTCCTATAGGTGTTAATGGCGTTAAATATCAATCATTAAACGAGATTAATAAAGAAGCCTTATTAGGAGGGCAGACATTAGATGTAAAACGCGATGGAAAAGAAGTTGCATTACCAATTACAGAAGATTTCAGAACAGAAATTCTAAATGCAAAAGGATATTTCTTTGTTTTACAAATGCCAACAGTTGTTGATTCTGTATTGAATAATAGTGCAGCACAAAAAGCAGGATTATTAAAAGGTGATAAAGTGATTGCTGTAGATGGATTTACAACGCCATTATTTTCAGATTTAACAAAGAAATTAAAAGAATATAAAGGGAAAACCACATCTTTGAGTGTTGAAAGAAAAGGTGAACCAGTTGAATTAATGGTGAATGTAGGAAAAGATGGAAGTATTGGTTTCTTTAGATCAACTGCATACTTAGATTCTTTAATTTCTAAAGAAGATTATACAATCGGAGAAGGAATTGCAAAAGGAATAGTAGAACCATTTGAAGCAATTGCAACGCAAGTTCGTGGTATTGGGACTTTATTCCAAGTAAAAGATGTTCGTAAACAAGTTGCTGGTCCAATTGGAATGGTAAAACAAATGCCAACAGAATGGAACTGGTTATTTTTCTGGTCATTTACAGCAATGATTTCTGCTTGGTTAGCATTTATTAACTTATTACCAATTCCTGGTTTAGATGGTGGACATGCTGTTTTTGCGATCTATGAAATGGTAACAGGAAAAAAACCTAGTGAAAAAGTTTTAGAAAAAGCACAAATGGTTGGAGTCGTAATTATCTTAGGATTAATGGCATTCATCTTCGGAAACGATATTGTGAACATGATTTTTAAATAAAATTTAAAATATTTTTTGTGGGTGAAAAAAATACTTCTATATTTGCACCCACAATTAAGCAACATTCCTCCTTAGCTCAGTTGGTTAGAGCATCTGACTGTTAATCAGAGGGTCCTTGGTTCGAGCCCAAGAGGAGGAGCTTTTTTAGTAAAAAGTCAAACAAAGACTTAAAAATAAAATTTTAAAATATCGGATTTCCTCCTTAGCTCAGTTGGTTAGAGCATCTGACTGTTAATCAGAGGGTCCTTGGTTCGAGCCCAAGAGGAGGAGCAAAAAAAGACAATCAATTTTGATTGTCTTTTTTATTTTATATCAAGTTCCGTGTTGTTGGTTAACCAATCTTTTGCCATTTCAAATGCGGATAAATCTTGGTTCAACTCTAGTGGTTTCTCTTTAAGTAATTTTAAAAATTGTTGATTAATCAAATCAATTGTATAACGTTTTGCTTGATTTAATTGTTGTTTCTCTCGGTTTGAAATGTAATAATTATTTTCATTAATAAAATTGAAATAATCATTGATTAGTTCCCAAAGTTCTGGAATTTCTTTTCCTGTTATTCCAGAGCCAATGATTGACTTTCTTTTCCATTGAGAAGATTTGGAAGGTAAGAATTGTAACGATCGAACAATATCTAATTTTGCATCTTTGACTAATTTCTCTTGAAAAGAATCGGATTTATTGATGAAAATTAAATCAGCCATTTCCATTATTCCACGTTTTATTCCTTGCAAATCATCTCCAGATCCTGGAAGTTGGAGAAATAGGAATAAATCTGAAATTTCATTTACCAATGTTTCAGATTGTCCAACACCGACAGTTTCAATCAAAATATTTTCAAATCCTGCAGCTTCGCATAACAAAATTGCTTCATAGGTACGTGAAGTAATACCTCCTAAAGCTCCATTAGAAGCGCTTGGACGTATATAAGCATTTTCTTCGCGGGATAAGTCTTCCATTCGTGTCTTATCGCCTAAAATGCTTCCTTTCGAAAGAGAACTACTTGGATCAATCGCTAGAATTGCAATTTTTTCTCCTTTATTCAAAAGATATTTACCCAAAGATTCAATAAAAGTGCTTTTACCAACACCAGGAATTCCTGTAATAGCTATTCTTTTCGACGTTTTAGAAACGGGCAATAAGTTAATAATATGTTGTGCTAATTTTAAATCGTCTAAACGATTACTTTCAGCAAGAGTAATTGCTCTAGATAAAGCAAAACGATCACCATCTTTTATTTTAGAAGCAATTATTTCTGGGTCAATTTTTCGCATAAGATATAATCTTAGATTAAAGATAAAGTCTTAATTAAGAATAAAAAAAATACAAGTAAAATTTGTGAATATATTTTATATAGTTCTTGTTTTTTCGATGAAAATGAAATGTGAATTTATATATCGCTTAAATTCAGTTATATAATATTTATTAGGTTATGATTACGAATTTTTTTGTTCTTCTTTAATTCTTTTTATAAAAGCAGAAGGAGATTCGTTCATGATTTGAGTAAAAGTTGTTGTAAATGTACTATGAGAAGCAAATCCACAATCGCTTGCCAAATAGCTTACTTTGGTGTTAATATATTCTGGTTCGTTTTTAAGACGATTAACAATATAATTTACTCTCAATTCGTTTAGATAAGCATTAAATTGTTTTTGGCGACTAATTCGAATGATTTCAGAAAGATATTTTGTATTTGTATCAAATTGTTTGGATAACGAAGCAAGGTTGACATTCTTTTTGATATAGCCTTTATTTCGTTCGAATAACTCTAATTTTCGAAGTAAATCACTTTCTGTTTTAGATGAAATATGAATATTATTGCTCGGTTTTTCTTCTGTTAGCTCTTCTATATCATCAAACTGAGATGTTGTAGGAGTAATTTTAGTTATAATTTCTTCTTTAATTGGTTCAGAAACAGCTTTCTGTTTTTCTGACAAGTTATTTATATTCTCAACTAAATTTGTTGTTGATTGCTTGCTTTTTTTGGGAATAAAGTAAATGATTAATCCTAAGATGATTATTGCTAAAATTATTAATAAAATGATTAACCAAGTTTCCATTTTTGTAAAATTTATATTCCGAATTTATAAAATTAAATCAATTGATAATCATTTATCTAATTGATTATTAGTAATTATTATATTGTAAAAATACTCTGAAATATTGAAATAAAAAAGACTAACTTTTA
Organism: Empedobacter brevis; assembly: GCF_965118635.1. GTDB lineage: Bacteria > Bacteroidota > Bacteroidia > Flavobacteriales > Weeksellaceae > Empedobacter > Empedobacter brevis_A. The sequence continues at coordinate 160,409 of NZ_CBCPHV010000004.1, forward strand.
AGAGTTAGTCTTTTTTTGAAATTCATCTTTGCTTGGAGAGCAACCGCATCCTTTAGAGCATCCTCCTCCTTTGGATTTGAATGAATTTCTTATTAATTTGACAATGTACCAAATTGCAAATCCAAAAAGGAAAGCAATAAAGATATATTGTACCCAGATATTGTCCATAGTTTTATTTTAAAAAATGATATGCAATAAATGCAACTACGTAAGCCAAACCTGTCATAAATCCTGTCTGAATTAATGTCCATTTCCATGAATTTGTTTCACGTTTTACAATGGCAATTGTACTCATACATTGCATTGCGAAAGCGTAAAAAAGTAACAAAGAAACTCCTGAGGCAAGATTGTATGCGGGTTCTCCGGTGTTTTGATTAATCTCAGATTTCATGCGCTGAAGTAAACGATCTTTTTCTCCATTGTCTTCAACATCTACTTCTCCTAAACTATAAACGGTAGACATTGTTCCAACAAAAACTTCACGAGCAGCAAACGAAGCGATTAAACCAATTCCCATCTTCCAATCATATCCCAAAGGTGCTACAACTGGTTCTATAACTGATCCTAATCGACCTAAATATGAATGTTCTAATTTGTAAGAAGCGATTTCATTTTCTAAATCTTCTTCATTCATTTTTGGATGATGCGCAGTAACGATTTCTTCAGCATTTTCGAATTTTTCGCCAGGTCCAAATGTACCTAAAACCCAAAGAATAATAGAAATAGCAAATATAATTTTACCTGCATCTATCAAAAAACCTGAAGTTTTTTTCCAAACATTAATTCCTACATTCTTCCAATCTGGAAGTTTGTAAGTTGGCATTTCTAAAATAAGATAGCTTTTATGTTTTGCTTTGATAATTAAATTCAAAATAACAGCACTTCCCAAAGCTCCGACAACACCTAAAATGTACATTACAAATAAGGCTAAGGCTTGATAACTTAAACCAAATATTGTTTTATCTGGAATAACCAAAGCAATCAGAACGATATAAATGGGCAAACGCGCTGAACATGTCATAAAAGGAGTGACAAGAATTGTTAATAAACGTTCTTTATCATTCTCGATATTACGTGCAGACATAATCGCTGGAACTGCACAAGCGGCACCAGAAATAAGCGGTACAACACTTTTTCCACTCAATCCGAAAGGTTTTAGCCATCTGTCCATTAAGTACACAACACGGCTCATGTAACCTGTTTCTTCCATTATGGAAATGAACAAGAACAAAATGGCAATTTGTGGAACAAAAACGGCAATACCTTCTATTCCGGGAATTATTGCGCCTCCAATTATTTCACTAATCGGACCTTCTGGTAATAAGCTTATTGCTTTTTCATCAAACCAACCAAATAAATCCTCAATCATCGTCATCAAAGGAGCTGACCATGCATAAACTGCTTGAAAGATTAATAATAAAATTCCTAAAAAAATAACATATCCAAAAACTGGATGAATTAATGTTTTGTCAATCTTATCTGTTAATGTTTCTTTTTCGTCGAAATTATAAGAAATAATATCATTTAATTTATCGTCTAAATGTTTATTTCGATCTAAAGCTTCTTTAACTTGTAATCTTTTCGAAACGATAGAATTTTCTTTCTTTATAGTTTCTAATTTACTTAGATTTTCTTTTGATTCGAAAGGAACTTCTTTTTGAGTAAGATATTGCCAAGCTTGATAATTTGAATTTAACTGAAATTCATTCTTAACTTTTTCTACTACAGCTGAATATTCTTTTGGGATTTCATAATTGTTTGTATACTTTGTAGCTTCTTTTGTAAAGGCTTCTATTAATTTATCAATTCCTTCGCTTGTACGAGCATTTGTTAAGTATATTTTTGTTTGAAGATAATCTTCTAACTTTTTCAAATCAATATTAAGTCCCTTACTTTTGATCTCATCTTTCATGTTGATGACAAAAATTGCAGGAACATCTAAATCTCGAACTTGTTGATACAACAAAATCGATCTTTTCAGATTAGAAGGTTCACCAATAACAACAGCTAAATCTGGATAATATTTATTGTCTTTATTTCCTAAAGTTTTGTAGACAATTTCTTCATCTAAAGAGCTTGGATAAATCGTATAGGTTCCTGGAAAATCGGTAATTAGGAATTTATTTCCATTACGTTCTATTTTTCCTTCACGTTTTTCTACCGTTACACCAGGATAATTCCCGACTTTCTGACGAAGATTTGTAAGTTTATTGAATAATGATGTTTTACCAACATTAGGGTTACCAATTAAGGCAATTTTATAATGATTCATTATTATTTTTTTGTTATCAAGATTTTATCAGCTTCATTTCTTCTAAGTGCTAAAACAGATTTGTTCGATACAATACTGATGCAGATCGGGCCTCCAAAAGGAGCTTTGTTTTTAACAAGTAAATTTGTACCAGGAATAAAACCCATTTCATAGAACTTAGCAGGAATATCATCGGTCGTAAAACCAACTACAACTGCTTGTTCACCAATTTTTAAATCCTTTAAAGAATAATTTTCAATCATTTTAACAATTTGTCTTTGAATTATCTCAAACGCAAAGATATTTATTTTTAATTAATCCAAATAGAAGATATGTCATAATATTTTTTCTTTCTAATTAAATTTCAATCAATTCAAGTAGAATAATCCAAAATTTTAATTATCTTTGCACTCAATTTTTATTTATAAACATTAATTTATGTACGCAATTGTAGAGATAGCAGGGCTTCAATACAAAGTTGAAAAAGACCAACAATTGTTTGTAAACCGTTTAGCTGGTGAAGCAGGAGACGAAGTAAAATTCGATCGTGTTTTATTAACAGATAACGGAACAATCACTGTCGGCGCCCCAGTTATAGACGGAGTTACCGTAGTAGCTAAAATCGTTGAACACGTGAAAGGAGACAAAGTAATCGTTTTCAAAAAGAAAAGAAGAAAAGGTTACCAAAAGTCTAACGGTCATCGTCAACAATTCACTAAAATTGAAGTAGCTTCAATCGGATAAGATTGAGCTGAGATTAATTATTAACTCTTAAAAACAAAACGAAATGGCACATAAGAAAGGGGTCGGAAGTTCGAAAAATGGTCGTGAATCACATTCGAAACGTTTAGGTGTTAAAATTTTTGGTGGACAAGCAGCAATCGCTGGTAACATTATTGTTCGTCAAAGAGGTACTCAACATCATCCTGGTGATAATGTAGGAATCGGTAAAGATCACACATTATTCGCTTTAGTTGACGGAAAAGTTGTTTTCACTAAAAAACGTAACGATAGATCTTACGTTTCAGTTGAACCATTATCTTAATTGATATATCGACAGCGAAAACGCTAACAATATAAAAAAGCTCGAACTTATTGGTTCGAGCTTTTTTTGTTTTTATAGTTTTTTAATACTGCAGTAAGTATTAAAATAATGACACCAATAATTAAAGTTGGAAACCAAAAGACGAGACATATTTCAGAAATTTTCACAGAGAGCTTACTGAAATTTCCTCTTGCAGTAAACATACTGATTGCATAAATAAACATTATGAGTGATAAAGCTATCAAAACAATTCCTGTTAAGGAAAGCGTATTTTTTATTGAAAATTTTCTAGTCATACTTTTAATAATAATCTAAAATACAACTTATTTCAACCAAAAAAGCATCCAATTTCTTGAATGCTTTTGATATTATAAATTAATTTATATTTAATCTTCTTCTTCCGTTTTAATTCCCCAACCTTGAGCAGTTAATGGAACCATTTGTTCGCTTCCACGCGTGATTAAGTAATTTTCTTCATTTTTACCAGTTACATAACCAATTACAGTTAAATGTGGATTTCCTTTGATTTTTTCAAAATCTTTTTGGTCAATCGTAAATAATAATTCATAATCTTCTCCACCGCTTAATGCGCATGTGATTGGATTGATTTTGAATTCTTCGGCTGTGCGAATAACAATTGAATCTAACGGAATTTTTTCTTCGTAAATATTAATTCCAACACCACTTTCTTTTGAAAGGTGAATAATTTCTGAAGATAATCCATCCGAAATATCAATCATAGAAGTTGGTTTCACTTTCAATTCTTTCAAAATATTAATAATATCCAAACGAGCTTCTGGTTTTAATTGTCGTTCAATTAAATAAGAATAGTTTTCAAAATCGGGTTGATTATTAGGATTTACTTTTGATACTTGTGCTTCGCGTTCTAGAACTTGTAAACCAAGAAAAGAAGCTCCTAAATCACCAGAAAGAACAACTAAGTCATTTTCTTTTGCGCCATTTCTGTAAGCTAAATCTTTTTCTGGAGCAGAACCAATTGCTGTCATGCTTAACACAAGTCCGCTAACAGAAGAAGTTGTATCGCCACCAACAATATCAATATTATATTTGTCGCAAGCATATTTCATTCCGTTGTAAATTTCGTCTACAGCTTCTATTGTAAAACGATTCGAAATTGCCATTGAAACCAATAATTGTTTAGGAATTGCATTCATCGCCAAAATATCGCTAATTGCCGTTACAACAGCTTTGTAACCCAAATGGCGTAAAGGCATGTACGACCAACTGAAATTTACACCTTCTACCAACATATCAGTTGATACGACGATTTTCTCTTTTTTATAATCAAGAACAGCAGCATCATCTCCAATTCCTTTGATAGAACTTTCTAACTTGATCGGAAAACCTTCTTTGATTTGATTGATTAAGCCAAATTCGCCTATTTCGGCTAAACTTGTTTTTGAAACGTTTTTATCTTCTAGCATGAGTTTATTTTTGAGTAAAAATTGAAGGATCTATATTTTCTGAACGAAAAGGTAAATTGATAATATCTTGTTTTGACATTACTTTTACTGTTTGCCCTTCAAATGATTTCTTAATATTTTCTAACATTTCTGTAGGTGGAGCTTGCATTTTTCTTTTCGACATCGAAAACCAAACACCTGTCAATTCCGAATGACAAAGATGTACACCATCTTGGTTATATAAATTATGAATAAATTGATAAATCATTCCATCTTCAGACATACCGCCTATTTCTACTGAAATGTAAATTTCTTCACCTTCCATTGCTTCTTTAAAGAATGAAAACTGTTCATGCAAAATTGCTGGACCAATTCCATATTCCGCTAAATTTTTCATCGAAATACCATAATCTCGCAAAAATGCGATTCGTGCAAAACTTGTAAAATTCATATACGAGGCATTTGCTAAATGGCGATTTGCATCCAGATCTGACCAACGAACAATGGTTTTCTGAAAATATTTATTATTCATGAATTGAGAATTTATTTGAACACAAAGTTACGGATTAGTATTTATAACAAAATCATTAATATTTTTAATGATATTAAATAAAAAAACACAATAATATTTAACATCAAATTAAAATTTATAGTTTTTATAATTTGTATATTTAATGAGCTATTAAACAGACAAATTATGAAAAAAATATTATTTCCAACAGACTTTTCAGAAACTGCTAATAACGCGTTTTTGTATGCATTAAATTTAGCTGAAAATCAGAATGCAGAATTATATGTTTTGCATGCTTTTCAATATCCAATGATAAGTGGAGGAATTGATGCAGGTATTTTACAAAATGTGTACGATACGATAGAATTAAATAATTTTGAAAATTTAAAAGATCATATACCTTTTTTAAGAAAATTAGCTGAGGAAAATGGTTTTTCGAACATCGATTTGAAATTTATTGTTAAGGAGGGAATGCTTTCTTTTGTTTTGCCAACGTTTATCGAAGAAGAAAAAGTAGATTTTGTAGTAATGGGAACTACAGGAAATACAGGATTTGATAAAGTGATTTTTGGATCTAATACCATGAATGCAATCAAACATTTAAAAATTCCAGTTTTAAGTGTTCCAAATGGATATAAATACAAAGGAATTCATAGTATAGGTTTTACAACTGTTTTTCAAGACAAGGACCGCAAAGCTTTAGATTATTTGGCTGAAATAGCTTATCGTTATAAAGCAAAAGTGCATTGTTTACATGTTTCAAAAGATGGAAATTATGATATTCCAACGCTTAATCATTGGAAAGAATATTTTAAAGATGAGCCAATCGATTTTTCTATTTATACAGCTGAGGAATCTGTAGATGCGGTTTTAGAATTTATAAAAGATGAAAAAATTGATTTGTTAACAGTTGTTAGTCGCAACAAAGGTTTCTTCGAAAAATTATTCTCTCCTAGTTTCACAAAGAAAATTCTTTCACAAAACGAAGTACCTTTATTGGTTTTTCATGAATAACGTTAAATTATACTCAATATATAAAGCTCAATCTATGATTAAATAGATTGAGCTTTTTTCATATAGAAATAAAATTATTCGTAACTTTTGAGTACAAAACACAGAATTATGAAAAAAATATTGTTTCCAACAGACTTTTCAGAAACAGCCAATAATGCTTTTTTATATGCATTAAATCTTGCAAAAAGTATAGATGCGCAAGTTTTTGTTCTACATGTTTACGAATTGCCATTGATCACTGGAAGTTTGAGCGCGGGGTTAATTCAGAATGTATATGAAACGGTAGAATTAGGAAGTTTTGACAGTTTTAAAGATAATATCCCTCAATTAAGACAAATAGCAGACGAAAATGGTTTAAATGAAATTCCAATTAAATTTATTCTAGAAGAAGGGAATCTGTTGTACATATTACGAGAGATTATAAACGAAGAGAAGATAGATTATGTAGTAATGGGGACGGATGGAAATTCAGGAATTGAAAAAATGTTTTTCGGCTCAAATACAATCAATGCAATTACTTCGATGAAAATTCCAATCTTGAGTATACCACATGGAATGTCGTTCAAAGGATTTAAAAATATAGGTTTTACAACCGTTTTTGATCAGAAGGATAAAGATGCATTAAAGTATTTGGTTGAAATTGCAAATCGACATCATGGAAAAATACATTGTATGCATGTTTCAAAAAATGGAAAATATAATGAACAAGCTTTAAAAGAATGGCAAAATGAATTTGCTAACGATCCTGTTGTTTTCGAAATCTATGATAATTCAGATCCAGTAGATGCTGTATTAGATTTTATCAACGAAAAAGAAATTGATTTATTAACGGTTGTTAGTCGAAATAAAGGATTTTTTGATAAAATATTTTCACCAGGATTTACAAAAAAAATTGCCAATAAAAATATTACACCTTTGTTCGTTTTTCATGAACAAAAAGCATAAAAGAGCATGTTTTTACATGTTCTTTTTTTATTGAAATTTTTGTTAAAAATAAAATTTTAACTTTGCCTCGTGAAGAAAATAGCCATTGTAGGAGGTGGCGCTGCAGGATACTTCGTTGCAGCAAACCTTGGAAAAACTGTAGGACAACAAACTGTATTATTTGAACAAGCAAATTTACCACTTCAGAAAGTACGTATTTCGGGAGGAGGAAGATGTAATGTAACTCATGCTTGTTTTGATCCACTTGATTTAATTGAATATTATCCGAGAGGAAAAAAAGAGCTATTAAGTGTTTTTTATACTTTTCAACCAGGAGATACAATGGCTTGGTTTGAGGAACGAGGCGTTGAGCTAAAGATAGAAGATGATAATCGTATTTTTCCCGTGAGCGATTCATCGCTTTCTATTATTGAAGCTTTAACAAAAGCAGTTGATAAAAACAAAGTTCAACTTAATTTTTCTGATGGTGTACAAGAAATCAATAAGGTTGATGGAGGTTATGAATTACTTACAAAATCGGGAAAACATTTTTTTGAAACTGTAATCATCACAACAGGAAGTACTCCGAAATTTTGGAAAAATCTAAAAGAACTTGGGTTGAAAATAGTTCAACCAGTTCCATCTTTATTTACTTTTAATTGTAAAGATCCTAGAATAGAAGGATTGATGGGGATTTCTTTCGAAAATGCAGAAGTTAAAATTGCCCAACAAAAATTAGATGCAGAAGGTCCATTGTTAATTACACATTGGGGATTTAGCGGTCCTGCAATTTTGAGATTATCAGCTTGGGGAGCTTTAAAGCTAAACGAAAGTAATTATAAATTCGACGTAGAAATTAATTTCATTAATCAATCTAAAGATGAAGTGATTTCATTTCTGAATAATAAAAAACAAATTGACGCGAAAAAAAATATACACAAGAATAATCCGTTTGATTTTCCTAAAAGATTTTGGCATAGTATCCTAAACTATTGCAAGGTTGATGAAAATAAGGTTTATGCAGATTTATCCAAGAAACATATTGAATCAATTGCAATTGAATTGACGCAAAGCAAATATCAAGTGAATGGGAAAAGTACATTCAAGGATGAATTCGTAACTGCAGGAGGTATAGATTTAAAAGAAATCGACTTTCATACAATGCAATCAAAAAAACTACCTCAGTTATTTTTTGCAGGAGAAGTTTTAAATATTGATGCAATCACAGGAGGATTCAATTTCCAAGCTTGTTGGTCTGAAGGATATATTATATCAGAAAAACTTAAAAATATTTATCAATAGTGTACATTTTACACGATTATTATTTTTGATTAAAGTCTTAATAATAAAGATTTTTTTAAAATTTATTATGTTAACATAACATTATTATAAAATTATGTTATTTTTGTTTAAACAGAATTATTAAAACGAACAAAAAATATGAAGAAAATTTTCTTGACATTAGCGCTAATCGGCTTATCTTCATCTGCTTTTGCAGGAGGTTACCGTGTAGCTTTACAAGGAGTTCGCCAAGCTGCTTTGGGAGGAACTTCTGCAACGCAAACTCGTGATGCGAGTGTTGCGTTTTACAATCCTGCGGGATTGGCTTTTGTGGATAGTAAATTAAGTATTGCTGTTGGAGGTTTCGGTGTGAAAACTGATGTGAAATGGCAAGACCCAACTACATTACAAAAAGCAGAATCAGATAGTAAGTTAGGAACACCAATGTATTTTGCTGTTAGTTATAAACCTACTGATGATTTAGCAATAGGAGTAAGTGTAACGACACCTTTTGGAAGTTCAGTAACTTGGCCAGAAGATTGGCAAAACAAATCTAATATTACACATATTGATTTAAAAGCTTTTAATATTCAGCCAACTGTAGCTTATCGTTTTTCAGATTGGTTTAGTTTGGGTGTAGGTTTTATTTATACGCATGGAACAGCTAAATTGGAAAAAGTACAAACTGTTGCAGGTAATGACATTAAATTAAAATTAGAAGACAAGGACGCGCATGGTTTAGGATTTAATGTTGGAGCAATGTTTAAACCAACAGATAAATTCGGTGTAGGATTAGCTTATCGTTCGAACATTGATGCTTCTGCAAACAAAGGAGATGTTACATGGACAAACGTTCCTTCAGGAATAGCTTCTAATGTGCCGTTTAATACTGATAAATGGAATACTGTATTGCCTTTGCCATCAGAATTTACATTTGGAATGTCATATAAGGTTTTACCACAATTAGAACTTTTCGGGGATATTGTTTGGCAAAACTGGACTCGTTACAAAAGTTTAGATATTAATTTATATAATGATGCTTCTAATACTTTTTACACATCGTCTTCTACAAAAAACTGGAAAGACAATACATTGTTCCGTTTTGGAGCTGAGTATACATTTAGTGAAATGGTTGTTGGACGTGTAGGTTATTATCACGATAAATCTCCTGTTCCTGGAGCATACTGGTCTTCAGAAACACCAAGTTCTAATTTAAACTCTGTTTCAGCAGGTTTAGGATTTAAATTTAATAATGGATTTTACTTAGATTTATTTGGATCTTATGTACAAGGAGACGAGAGACATATTGACAATATTGAGCAAAATTTCTCAGGAGATGTTAAGATGCGTGCAATTAACTTTGGTTTAGGATTAACGTATAACCTTAAATAACACTAAAACATGAAACATTTAAATAAAATAGTATTAGTTGCTTTAGCAGCTACAATGTTTAGCTGTGATCAGGATTTTGATAATCCTATTGAAGATATTAAAGTAACATCTGGTGAAGCAAACTTTCAAAAATATATTGCATTAGGAAATTCATTAACTTCTGGTTATAGAGATAATGCATTGTATCGTTCGGGACAAGAAAATTCATATCCAAATATTTTAGCTGGATTGATGAAACCTGCGGGTGGAGGAGAATTTAAAACTCCTTATATGCCAAATGATATTGGAGGATTTATTGGTATACCAGATTTTAATGGAAAACTAACTTTACAGTTGGTTAATGGATCTTTATCTCCTGTTCCAAGTGCTCCAGGAGCAGCGTTAGATTTATTAGCTGATAAAGGAAAGTTTCAAAATATGGGAGTTCCAGGAGCTAAATCTTATCATTTATTAGCACCAGGTTATGGTAATAGAGCAGGATTAGATACAAATCCTGCAACGGCAAATCCATATTTTGTACGTTTTGCAAGTAGCCCTTCAACTTCTGTTGTTGCAGATGCAGTAGCTCAAGAACCAACATTTTTCTCTTATTGGATTGGAAATAATGACGTTTTAGGTTATGCAATTAGTGGAGGTTTAGGTGTAGATCATAATGAGACAAATAATATTGATCCAAAAACTTATAATAGCAAAGGATATGATATTTCGAATGTTAATGTGGTAAAGAATTTTATTAATTTAGGATTAAAAGCTTTAACTTCTTCAGCTAATAAACCGAAAGGAGTTATCGCAAATATTCCTTCTGTTACATCTATTCCATATTTCACAACAGTCCCTTACGCACCCTTATCACCAGCAAATCCTAGCTTTGGACCAATGATTGAGGAATTAAATAAAACTTTTGCAGGATTAAATCAAATATTTGATGTAGTAGGAACTCCAGAAAGAAAAATTTCTTTTTCAAAAACTGCTGCAAGTGCTGTTGTAATAAAAGATAAAGATTTAGCAGATTTATCAACAATTATTACAGCTGCATTAGTTAAGTTAGGATATAATGTAGGTGAAGCGACTTTATTGGGATTGACTTACGGGCAAGCACGTCAAGCAACCGCAAAAGATTTATTGGTTTTACCTTCTTCTGCTGTAATCGGAAAAGTTGATACAAATAGAGTATCCCAATTAATGCAAATGGGATTAACTAAAGAAAAAGCTGGTCAGTTATCAGTAGTTGGTGTTAGTTACCCTTTGGCTGATAATTATGTATTAACAGAAAAAGAAACTGCAAAAGCAGAAGCTGCAGTGGTTAAATATAATGCTGCAATTGCTGAATTAGCAACGGCTTATAACTTAGCATTAGTAGATACATATTCTGAAATGAAAAAATTAAGTTCTCAATCTGGAATGAAATATTACGGACAAACTTATACAACAGCATTTATTTCAGGAGGAGCATTTTCTTTAGATGGTGTTCATTTAACAGGAACTGGATATGCCATTGTAGCAAATATGTTTGTTGATGCAATCAATCAAAAATATGGTTCAACTTTAAGACATGTTTACCCAGGAAATTATCCTGGTATTGCAATTCCTTAAATTGAATTTAGCATAATAAAGAAAGGCACTCTATAGAGTGCCTTTCTTTATTAATTTTTTTTTCTCCCTTCAATAATTTTACATCATATCTTATTTATGATTAAAAGAATGAATAAGAACTTCTAAATAGTAAAACTTAATAAACAAGTGTTTGAATAGAATAAAAGATTCAACAAAGTGTTTATTAAGTTTTAATAATTAAATGTTTCCTTCATTAATCGAAACTTTACAAATAAGATATCAATAAAATATATTTTTTCGAACTTAAATATTTTTTTGTCCTGTTAATATATTTTAGGACTAATCAAATTACTTCTTAACTTTGTCACATGAGTGGAAAATTATATTTGGTTCCGACGCCAATCGGAAATTTGGGTGATATGACATTTAGAGCGGTTGATGTGCTAAAAGAATCAGATGTTATTTTGGCAGAAGACACGCGAAATAGTGGTATTTTACTGAAACATTTCGAAATTTCTACTCCAATGCGTAGTTATCACATGCACAATGAACATCAAGCAACAGAGGATATTATTCGTCAGTTAAAAGATGGTCAAATCATTTCGATTATTACAGATGCCGGAACTCCAGGGATTTCTGATCCTGGTTATTTATTAGCAAAAGAATGTGTTGCAAACAATATTACAATTGAATGTTTACCTGGCGCAACAGCATTTGTTCCTGCATTAGTTGTTTCTGGATTACCAAATAATGAATTTACTTTTGTTGGATTTTTACCTGTGAAAAAGGGACGAAAAACTAAATTAGATTCATTAATTGAAGAGAAGAAAACAATGATTTTTTACGAATCTCCACATAAAATTGGACGAACATTAAAAGATTTAGCCGAAACTTTTGGTGCTGAACGTAAAGCAAGTTTATCTCGCGAAATTTCGAAAAAATTTGAAGAAACTTTACGCGGAACATTAACAGAATTAGCAGAAATAGCAGAAAAAAGAAACTTGAAAGGTGAAATGGTGTTAATTGTAGAAGGAAATCATTAATCGTTAAAAGAAATATCTTTGATATTCAATTGCCAAGTTCCTTTTCCTTGCCAATAGTTCATACCAATTGTATAAACCATATCAAATGATTTTCCTTTTTCTAATTTTGATCCAAATTTACCTAACTTAAATCCAATTGCAGGAAAAGTAATTCGCGTATCACGTTGATGTACATATAAGCGCGCATGCTCTTTACCAACTAATCGGAAATCGGTTGCTAATAAATCTCTTGATACAAAAACAGGATTCATATTATTTGGTCCAAATGGAGCCATTCTCATCACCGATTCCAAAAAGGAACGCGTCATATCATTAAAAGAAATCTCTTTATCAATCAAAATAGATGGTGTAAAATGTTTTCCATTTGACATTTCTTTCACCGTTTCATCAAATCTGAACTTAAATTCTTCGAAATTCTCTTCTTTCAATGCCAAACCAGCTGCAGCCATATGTCCGCCAAACTGTGTTAACAAATCTTTGTTTTTTTCGATTGCCGAATGTATATCAAACTCTTGAATAGAACGTGCAGAACCTACTATTTCTCCTTCATTATTCTTCGTAAAAACAATAGTTGGTTTGTAATATAAATCAACTAAACGAGAAGCTACAATCCCAATTACACCTTTGTTCCAAGATGAATCATAAACAATTGTCGAATATTTTTCATTGGTATTAATTTGATTTAATTGCAAAAGTGCATCATGCGTCATATCAATATCCAATGTCTTGCGTTCGTTATTTAATGAATTAATATCACTTAAATATTTACGACAATCTTCTTCATCTGTACTCAACATAAAACGAACAGCTTCCGAACCATGTTTTATACGTCCTGCAGCATTAATTTTTGGTGCAATAGAAAAAACAACATTCGAAATATTGACATTATTTTTAATATTCGTAGGAATTAATTGTTGAAAAGCCAAGCGCGGTTCAGAATTCAATCGTTTCAAACCAGCATAAGCCAACACACGGTTTTCTCCAGTAATTGGCACAATATCAGCCGCAATACTTACTGCAACTAAATCTAAAAGTGGTAAAAGATTTTCTTTAGGAAGATTAAATTTTTCTGTATAAGCTTGCGCCAATTTAAATCCAACTCCACAACCGCTTAAATCTTTGTAAGGATAACGACAACCTTTTTGTTTTGGATCTAAAACAGCGTATGCTTTTGGAACAGAACGATCTGGTAAATGATGATCACAAATAATATAATCTATACCTTTTGATTGTGCATATTTTATTTCTTCGTGCGCTTTTATCCCACAATCTAAAACGATTACAAGTGAAATATTATTTTGCAAAGCAAAATCTATACTTTGTTGAGAAATTCCATAACCTTCGTTATTTCGGTCTGGAATATAATAAGAGACTTTCGAGTAGATAGAAGTCAGAAATTCGTAAAATAATGTTACGGCTGTCGTTCCATCTACATCGTAGTCTCCAAATATTAAGATATTTTCTTCGTCATCAATTGCATTTTTAATACGTGAAACCGCATCAGACATTCCTTTCATCAAAAAGGGATCATGCAATTCGTCCAAAGATGGATTAAAATACGATTTGGCTTGAGCAAAATTCGTAATTCCACGTTGGGCTAATAAAATAGCAAGCACCTCAGAAATATTAAGCGATTCTCTTAAATCCTTAACAATTTCAGTATTGGGCTGTTCTTTTATTTCCCATTTTTTTTCCATCTCTTTAATTTACATATTTTTTAATTAGAGAGAAAGGTAAAGCGAATATTATTTTGATTTATTTGCTTCTTTCACGTATTTATCCAACGCCATTGTCATTGAAGGCGTTTGTGGTGTTGGCACCTCAATGTCTACACGTAATCCCATCTCTTTTGCTTGATCTACTGTTGATTTTCCGAAAACGGCAATTCTTGTTTTTTCTTGTACGAAATCAGGAAAATTTTCAAATAATGACTTAATTCCTGAAGGTGTAAAGAATACCAAAACATCATATTTCACATCAGATAAATCAGATAAATCACTGGATACAGTTCTAAACAATGTTGCTTTTTGCCAAGTTAATCCTAAACTATCTAATAGGGCAGGAACATTTGGTTTCAATACATCAGATGCTGGTAACAAAAAGTTTTCGTCTTTGTGCTTTTTGAATAATGGCACCATATCAGCAAAAACCTTTTCTCCAATATAAATCTTACGTTTTCTGTAAACGATATATTTTTGTAAGTAGAATGCAATTGCTTCTGATTCGCAGAAATATTTCATAGAATCAGGAACAGTAAAGCGCATTTCTTCTGCCAAACGGAAGAAATGATCTATAGCGTTCCTACTTGTAAAAATTACAGCAGTTACTTTGCTAAAGTCTATTTTTTGTTGTCTTACTTCTTTAGCGTCTATTCCGACAACTTGGATAAATGGTCTAAAATCAATTTTGATTTTATTTCTTTTTTCAATCTCGTAGTATGGCGAGTTTTCTGCCTGAGGCTTAGGTTGAGATACTAATATTGATTTAACTTTCATAGTAATTTTAGATTACTTTACCTATAATTAATAGTTTTGCTAAAACCAATATAGGTAAAATTTCTAGGGTGCAAAGGTACAAAATATTATAATACCAAACTGATTTATTGTTACTTATTTGTTTTGAGTATATATGATAAATTTCGAATATTCTATTCAAAAACAATAGAATAAATCCAATTATCATTAAATAATCTTTATTGATTTGTGTGTAAAAAAATAAAAAACAAATAAGAAGTAAGAGCAAAACATTTTTAGCATTGACAAAACTTGAACTTTTCATAAAATATGAAACTGAGCTAGATTCGTAAAAAACTCGATAAAAAGTCACCTCAATCATTAGTCTAAAAAGCATAATCAAACTAATAACAGAAAAGGTAATTCCGACTCGTGACAGATAATAAAATCTAAAATTTGGAATGTGACTGTACGTAATATCAAAGTAAGAAACCAACAACAAACTGATCAACAAAACTGTAACTCCATTAACAATAAAACTAAATAACATGGTATTATCATCTGTAAAACTCATGTATTCGGTTTTATTATTAAGCGTTTTGAAATTTTTTGCAAACAAGTATTTTGCTGCACAAACCAACAACAAACACACCATCAACGCAATAAGTACAGTATCATTGCCAAGCGTATTTTTTCCTATCGAAATTAAATCGTCTGTTTTCATAATTTTTTCAAAAATACAAAACACTAACAATCTTATAACTATCTTTATGCCCACAAAATTATATTTATGTCGGACAAATTAGTTATTATCCCGACCTACAACGAAAAAGAAAACATAGAAGCCATTATTCGTGCAGCTTTAGCTGCGGACGGAGCATTTGATGTGCTTATTGTTGATGATAGTTCTCCGGACGGAACGAATGACATTGTAAAACGATTGATTCCCGAATTTAATGGTCGTTTGAATTTAGAAATTCGTACAACCAAAGATGGATTAGGAAGAGCTTATGTGCATGGTTTTAAGTGGGCTTTAGCCAATAATTACGAATTTATTTTCGAAATGGATGCAGATTTTTCCCACAATCCTAATGATTTACCTCGCTTATATAATGCCTTAGAGGAAGGAGCAGATTTAGCAATTGGATCGCGTTATTCAAATGGTGTAAATGTTGTGAATTGGCCAATGAACAGAGTCTTATTGTCTTATTTTGCATCAAAATATGTTCGCATTATCACAAGATTACCAGTTCACGATGCAACAGCCGGTTTTGTTGGTTATAGAGCAAAAGTTTTAAGAACGCTAGATTTAGACAAAATACAATTCAAAGGTTATGGATTTCAAATTGAGATGAAATACAAAACGTGGATTAAAAAATTTAAATTAAAAGAAGTCCCAATTATTTTTACAGATAGAACTCTAGGCGAATCAAAAATTAGCTCTGATATTATTGGGGAAGCTGTTTTTGGTGTAATTTCATTACGAATAAGAAATATATTTGGTAAACTATGAAAAAATTAATTTTCTTATCCCTGATCTTTTTGAGTATTTTTAGTTGTGCACCAAAAAATTACGACAAACCAAAAGATCTTATCAGTAAGTCTGAAATGATTGATATTCTTACAGATTTATATATTAGTCAGCAAGGATTACAAATGTTTCCTACTCAACAACAAGATCTAAGTATTGATCTAGCAAAAGATGCTGTAGATATTATGAAAAGTTATGATATTACGTTTCATCAATTTTCTGAGAGCTATCAATATTACATGATGCAACCAGAAAAATTCAAAGAAATGTTAGATGATGTGAAAAAAAATCTTGAAGATAAATTGTCTGACGAAGAAAAAGAACGTCAAAAAAATCAGAAAAATAGTTTGACAGAAATTAAAGACGAAGAAAAAGATAAATAATAAAAAGCTCAAGTAACAACTTGAGCTTTTTATTATTCTCTAAATCTTTTAAAAATTATAAGACATGGATTATGTAATTTTATAAATTAGTAAAACCATGTCTTAAGAATCTTTTGTTTTAAAAATATTTAAGTAAATGGAGAATATATCTTTATTGTAATCCTATTCCTCCTCCGTTTTGCTCGGTTTTATTTTGCTGAACTTCTGCTCTTGATTTTACTTTTCCTCCGAAATTATAAGTAAATCCTAAATAAGCTGTTTGAGATTCCCAATTGAAGTTTGCATATCCATAATAAGGATCATCCATATGAACTCTTGCACGCATTGTTTTGAATATATCATTTACACGAGCTGATAAAGACGCTTTTCCATCCATAAAAGTGTAACGTAAACCTAAATCCATTCGCCACATTTCTAACATTTCTCCTTGCAAAAATTTAGCTCTACTTCTGAAGAATCCGAATTGTTGAACACTTAATTTTTTAGATAAATAATAGGTATTATTCATACGAGCAGAAAACGTATTTGCTGTAATTTTCTTATGATCATTTTGCATCTCAGAAGAAGTGAAATCTCCAGCTAAATAGACATTCATCCATTTGGCTAATTTATAATTCCAACTTGCTTCAGCTCCAAATTTGTTTACTTTATCATAATTCAAATTGTACTGAATAATTGCTGACTCAAGATCTTCATCTTTTCTGAATGATTGAATGATATTATCTTTTACACTTCTATAAAATAAATTAGCAGAAAGAGAACCTTTTGTCAATTGTTTTAAGTAACCAATTTCATAAGAATCTGTATATTCTGGACGAAGATTTGGATTTCCTTCGCTCGACATTAATGCTGTTGAAAATTGTGGAACTGGTGTTAATTGATAAATACCTGGACGATTAATTCTTCTACTATAATTTAATGATAATTGTGTTTTTTCTGTCAAATCATACGTTAAGAAAGCAGAAGGAAACAAATCTGTATAATCTTTTTTCAAATTTCCTGCTTCATTTGGTGAATAAAACCAATCTGCATTGTCTTTAACATGTTCTAAACGTAATCCAACTTGCGCTCCAAACTTATCAAACTTCTGTTTGTAATTTGTGTAAGCTGAATAAAATGAACGATCGAACTGAAAATCTACTGATGGATTGAATGTATTTCCATTTGCTAAATTTGTTAATTCTTTCGTAGAATCCATATCATTATCATTCGATTCTTTACGAAATTGAACGCCAGCTTCTAATTTCCCTGCATTTTCTATTTGATTTGTATAATCTAAATTAATACGAGTTGTTTGCGTCTTATTGTAACGAAATTCTTTGTAAAATTCATCATTAAGATATGTATTCGTATAATCTCTATCATCGTTCTCTTTGTTTATCGAATAAAATGCATCCAAAACAAGATTATGATCTTTTTTATTAAAATCTAACTTATAGTTTAAGCTATAATCAGAACTTTTTGTATCGGACCAAATATCATTTTTATTTAATTTGTTGATATCCGTTTTTAAAATGGTTGTATTAATAAATGCTTCATGCTTTCCATCCCACTGATTTGTATAAATTGTTAAAGCATTTTTGTCATTAATAAACCAGTCGAATCCTGCTTTGTAAGATAAATTTCTATTTTTAGTATTTTGGATGTCGAATAATTGATCAATTTTATTATCAAAATTTTGCCCAATTCCATGTTGTTTTGAAGGGCGATCAGCGTAATTTATATTTCCAAATAAATTGAACTTTCCTACATTAACATTCGTATTTAGTGAAGAATTAAAACGACTTTTTTTACCTTGCTCATAACCTGTGATTAATCCAATATTATATCCTTTTTTAGTTCCTTTCACTAAAACGATATTAATAATCCCAGAATTTCCGTCAGCTTCGTATTTAGCAGAAGGATTTGTAATAATCTCGATTCGTTGAATTTGATTCGAAGGAATTTGTTTTAATAATTGCGCAGCCGATTGAGAAGAAGGTTTACCATCTACAAAAACTTTCACATTCTCATTTCCTCTTAATGATAAAGCACCAGATTGCTGATCTACATTGACAGAAGGAATATTGTTCAAAACTGAAGCAGCATCAGATCCAGCAGATACTAAATCGTTTCCAACTTCTACAACACGTTTGTCAATTTCATTGCGATATTGCGATGTTTGAGCACGAACAAAAGCTCCTTTCAACTCAACTGTTTCTGTTTTTAAGGTTTGTAAAACGATGTTACCTAAATTTAGTTCACCTCCTTTTACTTCTACATTCGTTACAGATTCTTCATAACCAAATTCTGTAATAACTAAACGATAACTTCCGTCTTCCAAATCTGGAATTTCGAATGTTCCATCTTCATTTGCATAGATTTCGTCTAAAATTTCTTTTGAATCTGCCTTGTAAATTTGAATGGAAGCCATTCCGATTGCTTCGTTTTTTGCATTTTCAATTTTTCCTTTCACAGGATGTTGCTCTTGTGCTAATCCATAAATAGAACAGACAGAGAATAGAATTGCTAAAGTAAATTTGTTTAATTTCATAATTAGTATTTTTCACATAGTACTATGTTTTACATAATACATAAACATAATCAAGGGTTATTTTCTTAATAAGACGTATTTGTTTAAAAAATGTTACAACAATTTTTATTTTTTTTAAAATTTTATTTCTTCAATTGAAAAACCTATTTTTATGATTCGAAAAATATTAATCAAAAAATTGCTAAAACATTGAGTTCAATTGTCATATTAGGTGCGGGAAATGTAGCTTTTCATTTAACTCGTGCATTAATCGAAAACACTTGCAATGTTCGACAAATATTTAATAGAACATTAGAACACGCGAGAGAAATTGGCGACGCGAATAGAATCTCGTACACAGATAAAATTTCTGAAATAGAAAAAGCAGATATTTATATTATTGCAAGTGCAGATTCTGGCATCGAAGAATTTTCTCATTATATCCCATATGATGATGTTTTAGTTGTGCATACATCTGGTTCATCGCCAATGTCTGTTCTAAAAGGAGATTATAGAAAAGGTGTTTTTTATCCTTTGCAAACTTTTTCGAAAGACAGAACGATGCGCTATGATAATATTCCATTTTTTATCGAAGCTGAAAATCCGGAAGATTTAAAAAAATTAAATGAATTAGCAAATCGTATTTCTAATGAAGTTCATGAGCTTAATTTTGAAGGAAGAATGCAAGTGCATATGACAGGTGTTTGGGCAAATAATTTTGTTAATCATTTATATTATATCGCAGGAAATATTTGTGAGCAGAATAATCTTCCGTTTGATATTTTGTTACCTCTTATTCAGGAAACAG
This sequence comes from Empedobacter brevis, assembly GCF_965118635.1. GTDB lineage: Bacteria > Bacteroidota > Bacteroidia > Flavobacteriales > Weeksellaceae > Empedobacter > Empedobacter brevis_A. The sequence continues at coordinate 180,535 of NZ_CBCPHV010000004.1, forward strand.
CAAATAAGGTGATCGAAATGAGTCCGAAAGATGCACAAACTGGTCCTGCAAGACGAGGAGATCAAAAGATTATCGATCGCCATTTAGAAGCATTACAAGATGAATCTAGGTTATTGCAGATTTACCAAATATTGACAGATTCAATCAAAAGAGTTTACGAAAAATGATAAGTTATAAAGAAAAACTAAATAACATAAAAACTGTTATTTTAGATGTAGATGGAGTTTTGACAGATGGAAATTTAATTTTATTACCAACTGGAGAAATGGTGAGATCAATGAATACGCGCGATGGTTATGCCATGCAATTAGCAATAAAACAAGGTATAAGAATCGCTGTAATCACAGGAGGAAGAGATGAAGCTGTTGTAAGTCGTCTAAAATATTTAGGTTTAACAGATATTTATATCAACAAACGCGATAAAGTAGAAGCTTTTGAAGATTTACTTTTTTCTTATGGTTTAGATCCTGATGAAATCGCTTATATGGGGGATGATTATCCAGATATTGCTGTTATGAATTTGGTCGGATTACCTACTTGTCCAAATGATGCTTGCATGGATGTACGCAAAGTAGCCGAATATATTTCCCCAGAAAATGGTGGTCGAGGTTGCGTTCGCGATTTATTAGAACAAATCCTTAAAGTTCAAAACAAATGGTATAATGCAGACGAAGTTGCTTCTGTATAAAAGAATTTGAAAATGTTATTAACAGAGAAATTGAAAGATACCAATATCATTTTGGCATCACAATCACCAAGAAGAAAAGAACTTTTAGCTGGATTAGGCTTACAATTTTCAACAATTTCATTGGATATTGATGAAACATTTGATCGCAACGAATTCAAAAAAGAACAAATCACAGAATATCTTTCTGCTAAAAAAGCAAAAGCATATACAGATATTCAACCAGATGATTTAATCATAACTTCGGATACAACTGTTTGGGTTGATGATGAATCGTTAGAAAAAGCTTCGAATAGAGAAGAAGCTTACGAAATGATTAAAAAATTAAGCGGAAAAACACATTCTGTTTATACATCAGTTACGATTCGTTCTTTAGAAAAAGAAGTTACTTTTTCGGACGAAACACAAGTAACTTTCTCAGATTTAACAGATGAAGAAATCTACTTTTACATCGACCATTACAAACCATTTGATAAAGCTGCCGCTTATGGCGTTCAAGAATGGATTGGTTACATTGGAGTAGAAAATATGAATGGAAGTTATTTCAATGTAATGGGACTTCCAACACACAAGCTATATAAAGAATTACAAAAATTCTAAAAATATCATCCAGCTTCGGCTGGATTTTTTTATTCTACAATTATCGTATTTTTGTTATTCAAAAAAATCAATTTTATGAAAGTCGGTTTATATTTTGGATCCTTCAATCCTATTCATGTCGGACATTTAATTATTGCCAATCATTTTCAACAATTTACAGATTTAGATCAAGTTTGGTTTGTGGTTTCGCCTCAAAATCCATTGAAGAAAAAAAGTTCTTTGGCAAATGAATATGATCGATTAGAAATGGTCGAATTAGCGATTAAAGATTATCCAAATCTTCGTGCATCGAACATCGAATTTTCTTTACCGAAACCTTCTTATACAATTGATACTTTGATTCATTTGAAAGAAAAATTTCCAGAACATGATTTTGCATTAATTATGGGTTCTGATAATTTGGATGGAATTTCGAAATGGAAAAATTCAGAAATCTTAATGCGAGATTATCAATTTTATGTTTATCCGCGTCCAGGTTTTTCGCAAGAAATAGATTTGGATAACGTAGAAATTGTCGAAGCACCTTTGATGGAAATTTCTTCAACATTTATCAGAAATGCAATCAAAGATGGAAAAAACATAAAACCAATGTTACCTCCAAAAGTTTGGGAATATTTGGATGGAAGTAACTTGTATGGATAACTTGTTAATTTTGAGAATTTGTAAATAATCACTTATATTTCATAGATCAATACAACAAAAAAGAATATTTAATTAGTGAATCATGACAAAACAAGCTACTATAAATAATTTAGAAGAATTGGTTCCTTTATTTGATGCTTATCGTCAATTTTATGATAAAAAATCGGATGTAAAAGCAGCTGAAGAATTTTTAGAAGCTAGAATTGTAAACGACGAATCGATTATCTTTTTAGCCTATAATGAAGAAGAAAAAGCTGTTGGTTTTGTACAATTATTTCCTTCATTTTCATCGACAAGAATGAAACGTTTCTGGGTTTTGAATGATTTATTTGTTTCACCCGAATTTCGCGGACAAGGCTTTTCGAGAGAATTGATTGAAGAAGCAAAAAGTTTATGTCGCAAAACAGATGCTTGCGCAATGTTGTTAGAAACCAGTGTAACAAATGATATTGGAAATTCGTTATATCCAAGTGAAGGCTTTCAGTTGCGTGATGATGCCAATTTTTATGAATGGGAAACTAAATAAATTATGTTAAAAGTTATTTCTGTAAGAGAACAAAAAGATTATTTAAAGCAAGCAATTGCTTTTTTGCAAGAAAGTTGGAATGAAGTTTCTCCGATTATTTATGAAGATTGTATCACACATGCTATTGATGCCGAAAATCCTTTGCCACAATGGTATTTATTATTAAAAGATGATAAAATTATTGGATGCGCAGGATTAATTACTAATGATTTTATTAGTAGAATTATAATCGGCAAAACGAAAAATACACTTTTTAGAAACGGAATTTAAACAAAAATCGCTCTTATTTTAGACTATAAAAAGTATAATTATTGATGATTTTTTATGAAAATAAGCGTTTAAACTTGACCGTTAATTTGACCGTATTTTTAATAGATTCGAAAAGTACAAGAAATCCGGTCAAATTACATCTCTTTAAAGTACTACATAAACTACTACATTTTAATGATATTCGAAATATTCAATAAATGTAGTAGTTTCATTATTATCAAAAGTTGTAAACCACCACATGAAGTGCCACATTTTGAAGATATTCGAAATATACAAGAAATGTGGCGGTTTCATTAATCTAAAAATTGTAAAGAGTAACATAAAGGGTAACATTTTCAGATGATTCGAAAAGTACAGAAAATGTTACCCTTTTAAACCATGTTTAAACATCCTTTATAAATAGAAAAAGCACCTATACAGGTGCTTTTATTTTGATTTGTGAGATATTTAAACTTTTGCGGTTACAATTGCCCCAATTCCTTTATTACGTATCGGAAGCGCAATAAAACGCTTATCAAAACCAACAATTGTAGCACGTTCTTTAGGGTCGTGTAATGTTGTGTACATCTTAGGATCTCCGTCCGCTTTCATTACTTCGTCTGAACTAAAAGCAAAAGAACAATAAGTATCTGTATTTGCTTTTTCTGCATCAAACTCTTTCTTTTTAAGTGTTGTAGAGTCAAATACAGGCATTTTAGAGAATTGTAAGATATTGAAACCTGCAAATTTAGAAGGTTGTCCTTCTTTCCATTCTGTGATGTCTTTAAATGATTTCAAATCATATAAAATTAAATCCTCTAAATGTGCTGGGTGTAAAACCAAATTACGTCCTTCTGTATTAATATCTAAATCATCAAAACGACGCTTTAATTTTAGAATATCCGCAGGCATTAAACGTTTAAAGCCTTCTCCGTTATCCTCTCCAGTTGTAATAATTACAGGTGTATAATCGCTGTCTTCATTTGGAGTATAAGCATGTGCCGCTTTCATTGCTGATTTTAATACTAATGATTGACGATGTCCGTAAATTACACTTTCTAACTTATCGTAGGCTAGTTCTACTGCTTCTGGCTCTCTAATTAAAGTGTTTTCTGTTTCGTATAAATCCAATTCAATAGATAAAGGATTATCGGTTCTTTCAACGACCTTAATAGGGTAAGTTTTATTATTGATTAATACTTTGGGGTCAACTCCAACCTCTGCCATATTTAACTTATCATTATCAACAAAAGCAGAAAAATCGCGTACGAAATTCAAAAATGATGCTTGTGGATAAAAGTTATTCATTAATTGCTGTAACCAGATTTGTGTTTGTAACATATCTATTCTATTTATTTGTTATTAAATTGTTTATTTATTAATTCTTTATAAAGCGATGGATTATTTGCTAATGCTTTAGGGTCGTTTTTACGATAATCGTCTAATGTCCATTCGCTTTTAGGGCGCTCCTCTTTTGTTTGGTTTGCCATAATTTGGTTATAAATCGATACTCGTGGAGCAATATTATTCAAGAAACTTTTAGCTTCTGTATAATTAGATGCGAAAAGCTTCTTTAAATGAGTTCTTTGATTATGAGAAATTTTACCAGCTCGCAAAGCATCATCAATTAAATTCTCCGCTTCCTGTTCTTGTTCCTTTTTGCTTGTCTCACTTTGTTCAAGCAGTTCTTTTACACGATTTACAATGTCTTGCGAGGTAGCTGTTTCGTCTAATCCTAATAATTCGATTAAGTTTGGGATTATATCCGTTTGCTCCTTGATTTCGTTTAAAATAGCAGTATCCGAACTTGATTCAGTTACATTTTTTAAGTTAAACGTTTCGATAAGATTTGATTTTAAATTCATATCTGATTTATTTTGAAGGTTATTATTTAATGATGCTGTAATCTTTTTATAGACATCTATATTATTCTTATACTTAGGATTGAATAAAGCAGTAGCATTCGTAACAGGCTCTATAATACCTTTGATTAGATTTTCTGTTAAGGCTTGTTCTGCATTAAACCAATTATCACCGCTTAACCATTTTGAAACATATTCTTGTGATTGTCCTGTTTTAGCAATTAATTTTTTAATAAAATTCGATTCTATTAATTGTAGTAATTTCATTGCCTTATCATGGTCTTTTGCAGTTCCAAAACTTCCACTACTTGGAGCGTGTATCATTAAATACCCATTTTCAACCATGTACACTTCTTCTGTAGCTAAACAAATGACCGCTCCCATAGATGCAGCAATCCCAACAATATGGATGGCTATAGTTGATTTTGAGTTTACTATTGCATTATAAATGATATTACCGTCGAATACAGAACCTCCATTTGTATGAAGTTGAATAATTATATTTTGATGCTTCTTTTCAAGAGGTTCTAAATGAGAAACGAAAGAGACCCCGTCTCCTTCGTTTATATCTCCATACGCATGTATGATATTATTTTTTATATTAAAGTTCATTGCTAATAGTGTTTAAACAATGTTTAAACTTTGATTTGCGACACTTTCTCTTAATTCTGATAGTATTTGTCCTTCCTCTAAAGGAATTAACTGTAAAGCGACTTGTAAAACTTTTTTTATATCATCTAGTTTTTTCGTTTTATAGTTAATATCATTATCCATGTTTAAATCAATTGAATCGATTGTAATTTGTAATAAAGATTCCATAGTATAAAACATATCTTCATATCCATAAAATCTTATTTTCCCTTCATAGGCATTTTTTTTATTTGCACTAGGGTTATATTCAAATCTTTCTAATCTATTAATTAGTTTGATTAATTGACTTGTATTTATACAAGACTGTTTTTCTGTTTTACTAACAACTTTCATTGCTTTTTTTTCTGCTTGTTCTATTGTTGATGTATTCATAATTTTATGTTTTTGTTTGGTCTAATTCTTTTAACTGCTTTTTTGCATTTACACCTAAATAGGTCTCATAAGTCCTTTGGGTGATATTGAATTGGTCTGCAATATATTCGTGATAAATATTTTTAAAATAAAGCCCTTCTTTCCTGTATTTAAGCGTGATTTCTTGAATTTTTAACACGCGTAATAAATAATTTCGCCTGTTGTATGCCATTTTGTTCTATATTTGCTACATCCTTTTTATGATGGAGCTCGTAATAGAAATATTGCGGGCTTTTTTTTGCTAGTTATTTAATGAACTTGCGATAAAGGCAGATGCCAAATACTGTTATTCTTTTCTCAGTTCTCTCAACCTCGAAAGATTCTGATAAATGATAAATTGTTTTCATTGGATCAATATTTTACTATATATAATCTGATTCATTTGTACCGTCATTAAAAACTCGTGCATAATCTTCAAATCTTGTTATCCGATTTGGTTTTAATATAAAACCTTGTGTCTTTTGAGATAACCATTTCTCTTTATGAGATTTTAAGCCTTGATTTAAAACAGAGTTCATAACTTCACTATCTAAATCGTTATCTAACAACATTATTGTCTTGGTTATAGTCCCGTCGCTTAACATTACTTCTGTTACCAGCATTTTAGATGGCTGAAAGTTTAAGTCCTTAAAAAGGTCTGTAGGGTTAAATTGTTTTATAGCCATATCATTATCTTTTTAATTCGTCAATCATTTCTTGATAGCTAAATAAAAGCCCTTGTTTATTTTCTAAAGCTTTTTGATACATAGCATTAACAACCTGTTTACTTTTACGCCCCTCAGAAACAGAAGAAACATTGCGTATATAGTCATAACTAAGGTTTAATTCTTTTGCAATCTGTTTTAAATCACCCCAACGCAAATAATATTTAATCACGTTCATTAATTCGGCTTTTTTAGCAATTATACTTGTTTCGTGTTCTACACTACCTATTAATAAACCTCTATTATCTTGCTCTCTTAATAGCTTATCCATTGCTATACGTTCCATCTCAATGAAGTATTGACGAGCTTGTTTACCTTTGGGTGTACGTTGTATCATTGCTATCTCTTTGGCGGTGTCAATAGTTAAAACATAGTCGTCTAAAGCTTGTTTTGTTCCACCGTTTGGCATTTTCACATTTTTGTGTAAACATTGATAATCAGTACTTTGAACAAAACCATACTCTAACATTCTGTTAATCCATTCGTAAAATCTTGTTGGAGTTTCTAAATAGTTATGCAGTTCTCTTGCTGATACGGCACGTTTACCGTTTTGTTCTGTGATTTTAATTAACTCTTTCATAGTTCTATTTTTTCTGATTCTTCTATTAGTAATTCTTTGGCTCTTTTACGAATTTTATCCGCTTGTTTAGATTGAAAAACATAACGCAAACTCATATCTACAGACTGTAGTGTACAACCAAACTCATCTTTGATTTTGTGCTTTAGTTTAGGGTGTAATAATATTTTTTTCATTACTTTGTATTAATAAATTCTTTTCACAAATATATGAGAGAAATCTCAATTAAAACAAATTTTTATGAGAGAAATTTCATTTTTAAAAGAAAAAATACTACAATATATTGAAAGTAAATCTGTTACAAAATATGAGTTTTATCAAAAAACAGGTATATCGAATGGTGTTTTATCACAAAAAAGTGGTTTATCAGAAGATAATTTATTGAGATTTCTCTCATATTATAAAGACGTTAACCCAGAATGGCTATTAACAGGAAAAGGATCGATGCTAAAGGAGGATGCTGTAAATAAAGTAAATCAAAGTATTACAGGTGATGGAAATATACAATCAGGCAATAATACCAGTATAACAGGCGATTGCAAAGAAAAAGTACAGGAACTGCAAAAGCAGTTAAAAGAAAAAGACAAGGAGATAGAACGCCAAAAAAAGCAAATAGATAAACTATTCAATATGATACCTTAAATAACTAACTATGAATAACAAACAAGACATTAAAGGAGACAACAACGTACAAGTAGGCGTTAATAATGGGCAAATAATCCAAACAAAGAAAGTTAAACAGGTTACGGAGGTTCTGCACGATGCAAGTAACCATATTACAGATGCACAGGCATTACAAATTCGCTTAAAAATAACTGATATTGCTGAAATGGTAGCTACCAACAAAGGAAATATAGGAAGTCAAATAAAAAAAGAATACAATGCTTTATATAAAGAGTTTGGTTGTACCAGTTACAAATTATTACCAGCAGAACGTTTTGAAGAAGCTATGCTATGGCTATCTAAAAGAACAGGATATAGAGGAAAGAAAAATTTAAGACATGGAGATCCGGAAGAATGGAGAAAAAACCAATATAAAGCCATCAATGCACGTATCAGACAATTAGGTATGAGTAAAGAGGATTTACTTATATTTGCAGAAGAGAAGTTGGCTTTAAAAAAGCCGTTGGCATCTATAAAAGATTTGAGCGCTACACGTTTACAAAGTTTATATACTTATATTTTTAGTAAAAAACTTTAACCAGGTGAAACCCTTACAAAAACCCTTACGTTTTCATGAAATTCAAAAGATTCAGAAAATGTAAGGGTTTTTAAGTGCTATTTCCATTAACAGAACTAGGACATAAAGTAGGACATTTTAATGATATTCGAAATATTCAAGAAATGTCCTACTTTGAACTATGTAAAGTATGAATAAAAGTATGAACTTTTTAAGAGATTCAAAAAATACAAAATACCTCATACTTTCAAGTATGGAACCGTTACAAAAACTGTTACATTCTTGTAAGATTCGAAAAATACTAAAAATGTAACAGTTTGGAGTGGTTAAAGTGTGGTAAATAGTGTGGCATTTTGACTAAATTCGAAATATGCAAGAAATACCACACTTTGGAGGAACTAAACTGTAAGAAAAAGTGTAAGGTTTAGAAATTATTCAAAAAGTACGAAATACCTTACACTTTCAAGTATGGAACCGTAACAAATACTGTAACATTTTTGTAAGATTCGAAAAATACTAAAAATGTAACAGTTTGGAGTATGTTTACTATGGTAAATAGTATGGTATTTTGACTAAATTCGAAATATGCAATAAATACCATACTTTGGAGGAACTAAACTGTAACAAAAACCGTAACATTTTTACAAGATTCGAAAAGTACAGAAAATGTTACAGTTTCAAGCCTACAAAGAGTGAATAAAAGTGTGAAGTTTTTAATAGATTCAAAATATACAAGAAACTTCACACTTTGAGTTATTCAAACGGTCGCAAAAAGCGACCCTTTTAAAATGTCTTAATAAAGCACTATATCAATGCGTTTAGTTTAATTGATATATAAAAAACAGGGCTCCAGTTAAACCTATATCGCTATTTTTAATGGTTTTTCGTTAGAAATGCTTTAAGTCGCATAAACCTCGCATCAAGCAAACTTAAACTTCTTAAATCAAAAAGCCCCTAAATAAGCTGTACTTTTCATATTGCCCCTCATAGAATGGATCTTTATCCATGGATTTGTGCAATTTTTATTCGTGAAGAAGAAAGAGGGAATAATTATGCATCTCTTTTAATCGATAAAGCAAAAAAGGATACAAAAAAATTCGGATTCAATTATTTAAATCTTTGTACAGATCATATTGGATATTATGAAAAATTCGGTTTCGAATATATTGGACAAGGTTATCATCCTTGGGAAGAAGAATCGAGAATTTATCAGATAAAAGTTTAACCAAATTGACGTTTCAATTCGTATATAATATCTTCTAATCCATTCAGTTTTATTTCGTAAACGGTTGATAGTAAAATGCCTAATTTTCCTTTTGGAAACCCTCCTTTTCCAACAAACCATTCGAGATAAGAAACTGGTAAATCACACAACAATCGCCCTTCATATTTACCGAAAGGCATTTTTGTTGTGACGATTTCTTTTAATATTTCGGGACGAAATCCTTCCATTATTTTGTTATAGTTCCTTTATATGTCGACATTCCATCCTTGAAATTAATCGCTTTTTTAAAACCTTTATCTTGCATTTTTTCAGTTGCTAATCTTGCTCTAACACCAGATTTACAATAAATGAAATAATTCTTTTTTGTATCTAGTTTCTGAATTTCATCTGTAAAATTTGGGTTTTTCACATCAATATTAATTGCTCCAGGAATATGTCCTTCTGCAAATTCTTCTGGCGTACGAACATCTAGCAAAACATTCTTTTTATTCTTGAAGTTAATATCATTTACATTATCCAATGTAGAAGTTACTTCTTCTAATTTTGCTTCTTTTCCTTCTGAATTTGATAAATTATTACTTGCACAAGAACCTAAAAAAAGTGTTCCTGCAATCAGTACAATTCCTAAAATTTTATTTCCCATTATATTGATTCATTGTATTACCTAATCCTTGAAAAATAAACGATAAAACAGCATCAGCCGCTAATGATAATCGTTCATTCATTCTTTCATTTTCTTCTGCCGACCAATCACCTAATACATAATCTACTTGTTTCCCTTCCGAAAACTCATTTCCAACTCCGAAACGCAATCGAGCATAATTTTGTCCTCCAATCTTGTTCTGAATATCTTTCAGCCCATTATGTCCTCCATCACTTCCCTTTCCACGCATACGAATTGTTCCAAAAGGCAAGTTCAAATCATCTGTGATTACAAAAATATTTTCTAATGAAATATTTTCTTTTTTCATCCAAAAACGAACCGCATCACCACTCAAATTCATGTATGTATTCGGTTTTAATAATGTAACAGGACGCGCTTTGTATTTGAATTGTGCAACTTCACCAAAATTTGATGGCGAAAATTTTGCATCAACTTTTTTAGCAACTTCTTCTACAACTTTGAAACCTATATTATGACGAGTATTTTCGTATTGCGCTCCTATATTACCAAGCCCAATAATCAGATATTTTTGCATGAAACAAAATTACATCTTTTTGCAATGATTCGAAATAAATATTTAACTTCGCTTAAAATCTACTAAATTGGTATAGATTTTGAAAATACAAGAAATCGATAAAAATTTATCATGAAAAAAATAGTTAACGTTCTTTTATTAATCGTTGGAATGAATGCATTTGCACAAAAAAGTCCAGCGTTGATGAAAACTGAATTTCCAATTGCAGCTTTGCAAGATAGCATAGTTGATTTGGAAGGAAACACGAACAGTATAGGAAATGTTTTTTCTAATTATAAAGGAAAAATTGTTCTGCTAGATTTATGGGCAACTTGGTGTGGAGATTGTATCAAAAATATGCCAGCGTTGAAAACGTTACATGAAAAAAATCCTGATATAGCTTTTGTTTACCTTTCAATGGATAAAAATGAAGAAGCTTGGAAAAAAGGAATTGAAAAATATCAAATCCAAGGCGAACATTTTTACTTAGGAAATAATTGGAAAGGAAATTTTGGCACAGGAATTGATTTAAATTGGATACCACGATATTTGGTTCTTGATCAAAATGGAAAAATTGCAGATTACTATAGCGTAAAAGCAGATGATCCTAAAGTTCAAGAAACAATTGATCGTTTAAGAAATAAATAGTTTATTAGTTTACCAACCAAAGGGTGATTGAAATTAAAACATCAATCACCCTTTTTTATTAAGCGCTTAAAATCTCATTATATCTAGCGATTTTTAAGAAATAGGAACTAATTAAATTTGTAATCAATAAAAACAATTATTTAAACTTAAAATCTATGGAAAACAATCAACCATACAAATCAGAGAAAAAACTTGCGGCTGGAATTTTAGGAATTTTAGTCGGATATTTAGGAATTCATAAGTTCTATTTAGGTTATACAAAAGAAGGAATTATTCAATTAATTGCGACTTTTATAACATTTGGCTTTGCTGGAATTATTGGATTTATAGAGGGAATTATCTATTTGACTAAATCTGACGAAGAATTTGATAAAACATATGTAGAAGGTCACAAAGGCTGGTTCTAAGATAAAGATTACATTCTTTTTTAAATATTTTTCGATCCCAAAATAATCTAAAGTTGTTTTGGGATTTTTGTATTGAGTAAATTCGTTTTAAATAATTCGCAAGTTTTTTACTACATTTGCTTTAGGAAAAAATATAATAAAGAACGAAATCGCATAAAATGGCTATAAAAACATTTAGAGAAGTAATCGCAGAGGCAATGAGTGAAGAAATGCGCCGTGATGAATCTATATTTTTAATTGGAGAAGAAGTAGCAGAATACAACGGAGCATACAAAGCTTCGAAAGGAATGTTAGACGAATTTGGGGCTGAACGTGTAATTGATGCGCCAATTGCTGAAGCTGGTTTTTCAGGAATCGCTATTGGATCTACAATGACGGGATGTCGTCCAATTGTAGAGTACATGACATTCAACTTCTCATTAGTATGTATTGATCAAATTATCAATAATGCTGCAAAAATTTATCAAATGTCAGGAGGACAATTAAATTGTCCAATCGTATTTAGAGGGCCTACTGCTTCTGCAGGACAATTAGGAGCAACACACTCACAAGCTTTCGAAAATTGGTATGCAAATGTACCAGGTCTTAAAGTAATTGTTCCTTCAAATCCTTATGATGCAAAAGGTTTATTAAAATCTGCAATTCGTGATAACGATCCAGTAATTTTCATGGAATCTGAACAGATGTATGGAGATAAAATGGAAATGCCAGACGAAGAATACACAATCGAAATTGGTAAAGCAGAAATCAAACGTGAAGGTACAGATGTTACATTAGTTTCTTTCGGAAAAATTATTAAGCAAGCTTACATTGCTGCTGATGAATTAGCTAAAGAAGGGATTTCTGTAGAAGTAATTGATTTACGTACTGTTCGTCCATTAGATTACGATACGATTTTTAAATCTGTTAAGAAAACAAATCGTTTGGTAGTTTTAGAAGAAGCTTGGCCTTTTGGTTCTGTTGCTTCTGAGATTACGTATATGGTTCAACAAAAAGCATTCGATTATTTAGATGCGCCAGTGAAACGTATAACAACTAAAGATACATCAGCACCTTATGCTCCAAACTTATACGAAACTTGGATTCCAAATGCTAAAGATGTAATTGAAGCTGTAAAATCAGTTATGTATAAATAAAATATAACAATTATCAACTATATTTGTAAAGTCTAGCATGTATTTTGCTAGGCTTTATTTTTTAACCAAAACTTATTGATGAAAAGTTATATAACAGCTTTCTTTTTAGTTGTTTTAGCGGCAGTGAACGCACAAGTAAAAATTCAAGGAAAGGTCATAGATTCTGAAACATTGAAGCCAATTCCTTATGCAGATATTCGATTACCAGAATTAAAAGTTAGTGCTACATCAAACTCTGATGGAACTTTTTATATCGAATCTCCTTCGAATACAGATAAAATTGTAATATCGAAAAGTGGATATGAAACTTCTGATTATATTATTGAGAATAAAATCGATTATAATTTTACCGCTCAATTGTATTTAGCTGAAGAGAATACTTCTGATGAAAACGAAGATACTGTAGATTTGCAAACAGCTGTTGTCTCAGCAAAGAAAAAACGTCTTAAAAAGAAAGAAAATCCAGCTTACGCTATCTTAAGAGAAGTTTGGAAGCGTAAAAAGAAAAACGGATTAAAGTTAACTCCACATTACCAATATGATGAATACGAAAAGTTACAATTTGATATTAGTAATATCGATTCAACTTTTATGAAACGTAAGATTTTTAAAGGAATGGAATTTATTTTTGAGAAAGTAGATACTTCTTCTATCAATGGGAAGACTTATTTACCAGCATTCTTAAACGAATCTATTTATAATGTTGCGGGAATTAATAAACCTTCGACAAAAGAACGTCGCGAATTAATAGCCAATAAAACATCAGGTTTCGAAAAAAATGAAGTAGTCGCTTCTACTGTAAAAAACCTTTTCCGAGATATTGACATTTACGATAATCGTGTAAACATTTTAGATATCAAATTTGTAAGTCCAATTGCAACAGATGGATTTGCAGTTTATGATTACGAATTGAAAGATACAATAGATGTAGACGGAATAGAATCTTATCGAATCAAATATTATCCTCGTCGAGAAGGAGAATTAACATTCAAAGGAGAATTATATATTTCGAAAGATGCTTATGCCGTGAAGGAAGTTGTGATGGAAACAACGAAAGAAATCAACGTAAACTTTGTACGTAATATCTTTATGAATCTTGTTTATGATATTCCAAATGATTCTATTTTCTATCCGAAAAAAGAATATGCAATGTTGGATATGTCATTATTGAGTAAAAAAGAAAACTCAAAAGGAATTTTTGCACATAAAACGGTGAATTATTACAATTATGATTTTGATACAATTCATCCCGAATCTTTTTACTACGAAAAATTAGATCCTGCAAAAGCATCAGTCAATGTGAAGGATAATCAGTTTTGGGTAGAAAATCGTCCTGAAGTTTTGACAAAAGATCAAGAAGGTATTTATGAAACGTTAGAACAATTAAATAAAGTTCCAAAATTCAATAATATTGTAAAAGCAATTGAGATTTTTGGTTCTGGATATTACAATGTCGGAAATGCAATTGATATCGGAAATTTATATTCTTCTTTTGGTTACAATAAAATTGAAGGTTTCCGTTTGAGAGCTGGAGCTCGTACCTATTTTTCACAAAATGATATGTGGCGTGCCCAAGGTTTTCTAGCTTATGGTTTTGGAGATGATAAATTTAAATACGGAGCAGATTTTCGTTATATGTTCAATCGATTCAATCGTTTTCAAGTTGGAATTGGAACAAAACGAGATGTAGAACAATTAGCTGCAACTTTAACAGCTTCTGATGGAATTATGACGCGCAGTTTTGCTTCGTCATCAATCATTAATCAAGGTGATAATACATATTTGAGTAATAATAATTTGACTAATATTTATTCATCAATTGAACCATGGAAAAATGTAACATTTCGTGTAGATGGTAATTATCAATTAATAAAACCAGCTGATACAGAGTATTTTTCAATTGCTTATGATAAAAATGGAAGAATAAAAGAAAGCTTAACAAATTCTAGTGTAAGTATTTCTGTAATTGCTCGTCCAGGTGCAAAATATTCTCAATATGGAATCGATCGTTATGAAATGACCACTTTAGCACCAACGTTAATGTTACGCTATACAAAAGGATTGAAAGGTGTAATCAATTCGGATTTCGAATATGATAAATTACAATTTTTATATACTCAACCAATTTTAATTGGATCGTTTGGAAAATCATTGTTAACAGTTGAAGCTGGAAAAACATTCCAAGGTGTTCCATTGTCATTGATGAGTGCAATTCCAGGAAATGAAAGTTATGGACAAGTTTATGGTACTTTTTCACAATTAGATTATTATGAATTTGTTACAGACGAGTATGTGACAATGAATTGGGAACATCATTTTAAAGGATGGATTTTTAACAAAATTCCATTAATCAAAAAATTAAAATTGAGAGAAGTTGGTTTCTTGAGAGCAGCTTACGGAGATGTTTCGGAGAAAAGCAAAGCAATTAATCATTCAACAATAGAATATTTTTCACCTAATCAACAAATCTACTACGAATATGGTTTTGGGATCGAAAACATTGGTTTTGGAAACATTAGACCAATACGAGTTGATTTTAATTGGCGCGGAAATTATAATAATTTGCCAGATGTTCGTAAATTTGGCATCACAATCGGTTTAGATTGGAATTTTTAGAAAATAAATAATAAAAAAAGAATATTACAATGACTTTTGATGCAATTATCGAAATCCCAAGAGGATCTCGCAACAAATACGAAATGGATCACGAAACAGGAAGAATTCGTTTTGACCGTGTTTTATACTCTCCAATGTTCTACCCAGCTGATTACGGTTTCGTAGAAAATACATTAGGTTTAGATGGAGATCCAATTGATGTATTAGTTTTCTTAACAGAACCAACTGTTCCTGGATGTGTGATTGAAGTAAAAACAATTGGTGTTCTTAAAATGTCTGATGACAAAGGTCAAGATGAAAAATTAATTTGTGTACCAGTTGCTGATCCAACTTGGAATAAATTAGAAAAGATTGAAGACATGAATCCTCATACATTAAAAGCTGTTGAGCATTTCTTCAAAACATACAAAGATTTAGAAAATAAAACTTGTACAGTAGAAGGTTACGGAGATAAAGCATTAGCAGAACAATTATTGCAAGAAGCAAGAGATCGTTTTGTACCATCTCACTAAGAAATCATATTTTTAATTTCATATAAATAGTCCTCAATTTTTTGAGGACTATTTTTTTTTGTATAAATTTTTACTCTTTCTGCTGACAATTTCTAAAAACATCTTTAAGTTTATATAAACACTTACACATGAAATCGAAATTTTTATTAACACTAGGTTTACTCTCTTTAACGATGAGTTTATCTGCGCAAACAAATCAACAAGTTTTAGAATTAATTAATAAAGAAGTACAACAAAATTCTGAAGCTTATCAACAATTAAAAAAAGCAACCGAAACAATTGGACATCGTGCTACGGGAACAGAGAATGGACGTTTAGCAGAAGAATATGCTGCTAATTTGTTGCGTTCATATGGCTATAATGTTTCTTTTCAAGAGTTTTTATTTAATGGTTGGAATCGAAAAAGTTTAAATTTAAAAATCAATAATCAACCTATAAAAGCAGTTGCTCTAGCCCATTCTCCAGCAAATGTTAGTCTTTCTGGAGAATTGATCGATTTGGGAAATGGACTTGAAGAAGATTACAAAAAAAATGCTGATTTAGTAAAAGGGAAAATTGTTCTTGCTACAATAGGATTATTAGACGGAACAGCTAAAGATGTTGAAAATTTACATCGTTCCGAAAAAACCGCTTTGGCAGAAAAATATGGAGCGAAAGGAATTATCTTGTTCAACCGTGCTCCAGGAGGAATTTTATTAACAGGAACAGCTTCCGTTACAGGAGAAATTATTAAAATTCCTTCGATCAACATTAGTTTAGAAGATGGATTGAAGATTAAAGATAATCTTAAGAAAGGAAAAGAAATTGCTAAAATTGAAATGAAAAATGATGTTGGACAAATGAAAGGTCGCAACATTATTGCAAAGAAAATTGGGGCTAAATTTCCAAACGAAAAAATAGTGCTTGGAGGACATTTAGATAGTTGGGATTTAGCTACTGGAGCAATTGATAATGGTGTCGGAAGTTTTTCTGTAATAGATATTGCTCGAACGTACGAAAAGTTAAAACTTCCAAATGATCGCACAATAGAATTTGTTTTATTTATGGGCGAAGAAGTTGGTTTGTTAGGTTCTAAGTATTACGTAAATGAGGCAATAAAAGATGGTTCTATTAGTGAAATAAAAGCTATGTCGAACATGGATATGACAACAAATCCTAAGTCATATTATTCAACAATGGAAAGTAATTTACCAGTTTTAACAGCTTATGCAAAAGATGTACAACAAGTAATTCCAGATTTTAAATTGGCAACATTTGCTAGTGTAGATTTGCATTCAGATCATCAACCATTTATGTTACAAGGCGTGCCAATTATTGGTTTATCAGATAGTCAATTTAAAGAAGGAGCGTTGAATTGTTACCACGCAAATTGCGATACTTTTGATTATGTGGAAGAGGTTGGGTTGAAGAATAATGTCATTTTAGAAACTTATTTATTATATCGTTTAAGTAATTTGAAAGAAATTCCTTCTAAACGTTGGAGTGAACAAGAAACAAAAGAAGCTTTAATAAAAGGAAATTTAGAAACTCCTCTTCGTATTTCGGGCGATTGGAGATGGTGATATAAAAAATCCTTCAGAATTTCTGAAGGATTTTTTTGTTTCTATTTCTTTTTTAATTTTACAGTAAAATGTCTTAAAATTTCTGATTCCCACGAAATCTCAAAACCAGAATTAATCTCATTTCTGCGATCAAAAATATTTTTTAAGGCAACAGCTATATAATCCATATGACTTTGAAAATAAGTTCTTCTCGGAATGGCTAAGCGCAATAATTCTAATTTTGGATATCGATTTTCTCTCGTTTCAGGATCACGATCGGCCAAAATAGTTCCGATTTCAACTCCGCGAATCCCTGCTTCTTTGTATAATTCTATTCCTAAAGTTTGTGCAGGAAATTCTTCTCGTGGAACATTCGGTAAAAATTTTACCGCATCTACAAAAATAGCATGTCCACCAATTGGTTGCTGAATTGGAATTCCATATCCTATTAACTTGTTGCCTAAATATTCTATTTGTTTAATACGAGATTTTAAATAAGAATATTCTGTTGATTCTTGTAAACCTTGTGCTAAAGCAGCTAAATCTCGTCCAGCTAAACCGCCATAACTTAAATAACCTTCGTAAATAATTCCAAAATTTCCACAAATTTTATATAGCTCTTCATTATTTAGTGCAATAAATCCACCAATATTTACTAAACCATCTTTCTTAGCAGACATTGTCATTCCATCTCCATATGAAAACATTTCTAAAACAATTTCTTTAATCGATTTAGTTTTAAATTCTTCTTCTCTTTCTTTGATGAAATAAGCATTTTCTGCAAAGCGAGCACCATCAAAAAAGACTGGAATTCCATATTGATTCGATAATTCTCGAACTTTACGAATATTTTCTATTGATACAGGTTGTCCTCCAGAAGAATTACAAGTAACTGTAATTAAGGTGAAAGGAATTTTTTCTTTTCCATATTCTTTGTAAACATTTTCTAACTTTTGCAAATCGAGATTTCCTTTGAAAGGATGAATCAATTCACTATCAAAAGCTTCATCAATTGTACAGTCAATTGCATTTGCTTTTCTAAATTCGATGTGCCCTTTTGTAGTATCGAAATGAGAATTTCCAGGAACAACATGACCTTCTTTTACAAGAGCCGAAAACAAAACATTTTCTGCTGCTCGTCCTTGGTGCGTTGGCAAAAGAAATTGAAATCCTGTAATTCGGTTAACGGTTTCTTTTAATTTCAAGAAAGATTGTGAACCAGCGTAGCTTTCATCTCCTGTCATCATTGCAGACCATTGTTTATCCGACATTGCTCCAGTTCCGGAATCAGTTAATAAATCAATAAATACTTTGTGACTTTCCAGATTAAATAAGTTATAATCTTTTTCTTCAATCCACTTTTCGCGTTCTTCTCGTGTAGATTGATAAATTTCTTCGACCATTTTTATGCGAAATGGTTCAGCAAAAGGTAATTCCATTTTTTTGTGTTTAATGTAAAGCTAAGAAACCTTTGGAATATTATGAATTATTAAAATGAAAAACATAAAAAAATCCCTTATCAAAAAAGATAAAGGATTAAATTTTTATACAGCTATTTTCTATATTAATCGATAACAGGAACAGGTTTTTTATTTTCGTTGATAGCAACTAAAGTAAAAGTTCCCGATATAGCTTTATCTCGACCATCTCTATACATGCTTTCAATGTAAACGTCAATTTGTACATCCAAACTTGTACGTCCTATGCGCACAACTTTTCCTACAAATTCTACAATAGTTCCAGCAGGAATAGAATGTTTAAAGTCTATCTTATCGCTACTAACTGTAACAATAGGTTTGCGACAAAAACGAGTTGCTGTCATAAAAGCAATTTCATCCATCAAATACATCACCGATCCTCCAAACATGGTATTATGATGATTTGTATCTCCAGGGAAAACAGCTTTGAAAACGCGGGTTTCCGAATTGATGATACGTTGTTCTATCAATTCTTCTCTTGGTGTTTTTTCCACTTCCATTATCATATTTTATTTATGCGTAACTTTTCTTAATTAATTCTAATTGTGATAATGTTTTTTTGTAGTGTTTTGATGGTTTCATAAAATATAATTTTAACTTTTTTCGCGAAAGCTTTTGATTAATTATTAACTCTATTTACTGGCATTCTGACTTCTCAAAAAAGATTGATTTACAGTTGCGCGACAGTTCGTGATTTACACACGATTCCCCAATAAATTGAGCACGAATTTGCTGCAAATATAGACTAGAAAAATGATAATTTAGATATTTATTGTTCCGAATTCGTTGATTTGGAATAATTCGTGTAAATTCATTTTCATAAAAATTTATAGAAGTAAGTTATAAAATGAAAATAAAACCAATAAAAGATTTAATTCATAACTTAAAAGAGTGGAAAGAATTAATTTCTCAAACCAAAGATTTAACAAATAAAGTAATTCAAGATGTTAATTTTTTAAATCAAAAGATTAATTGGGAAGATTATAAATTATGTAATACCTCGTTTTTAGGCTGTAAATTTAAGCAACATGAAGCGATTTATTTAATTGAAAATGGAGCATTTGTTTATCCAAAATTCGAATCAATTCCGTACAATCCTTATCGTGGGAAATTATATACTTGGCAAGAATTGATGGAAGGTTATGATTCAAATAATGATCAAAGTGTTGATCTTAAAATCTATAATCATTTCAAAAATTATAAATATAATCCGCCTGTTTCTGAAGCTTTAGCGCAACGTCTACATGATTTGTCTATTGATGATGGTTTGCGTAGAATCTTAGAATATGATGAGAATGGAATGACAAAGAAAAAGGTTGTAGGTTTTATGGGAGGACATTCTACAGCACGCAATTCTGAATTTTATAACGAGACTGCAAAAGCAGCAAAGTTAGCAACTGAAAAAGGATATTTTGTTGTTTCTGGTGGAGGTCCTGGAATTATGGAAGCGGCAAATTTAGGCGCTTATATGGCAAATTATTCTGATGATGATTTAATGAATGCAATTAGTATTTTGGCTAATTTAGATTTTATTGATGAGAATAAAACTGAATATCTAGCTAGAAATTACATGACAAATGCACAAGAAGTTTTAGAACTTTATCCAAATGGAGCAGAAAGTTTGGCAATTCCGACGTGGTTTTATGGTCATGAACCAAGTAATTTGTTCGCAACGAATATCGCAAAATATTTTTCTAATAGCATTCGAGAAGATATGTTGTTAACAATTAGTCTATTTGGTTTGGTCTATGCGCCGGGAAGTGCAGGAACAACGCAAGAAATTTTTCAAGAAGCAGCACAAAATCATTACGGAACTTCAGGCTATTATAGTCCAATGATTTTCTTGAGTAAAAAACGCTATGTAGAAGATACAGCAATTTATTCTGTATTGCATCAGTTGGCAATTGGTAAACCTTACAAAGAATTATTATTTTTAACAGATAGTGCAGATTCAGCAATTGATTTTATTGAAAAACATCCACCAATCAAGGTTAATTGAAATAGAGTTTAGTTTTTCAGAAAATATTTTCAAATATTTAAAAATTTATAAAGTTCTTTATTTTAATATTTTACAATGATTTAATTTCTTTTTTTTGAAATAAAATAAAATAAATTGGAATAATGTTTGGGATTTTAAATAATGATTGTATATTTGCAATCCAATAACGCGAGATGGAGCAGTAGGTAGCTCGTCGGGCTCATAACCCGAAGGTCACAGGTTCGAGTCCTGTTCTCGCTACTAAATCGCGAGGTGGAGCAGTAGGTAGCTCGTCGGGCTCATAACCCGAAGGTCATCGGTTCGAGTCCGGTCCTCGCTACTACAAAGAGAGTTTCTAATAAGAAGCTCTCTTTTTTTATGTCTTTAACTGAGAAATAAGATTGGATAAACTATTTTTGTATCATGAATTTAGAAGAATATAAAAAACAATATAAATCAGATCAAGCTGTTGGTGCAATTGCGATTGAAAATCGCTTAAAAGAGGTTTATGGAACATTAGAACCTCGTTTTTATTCGCCACAAGTAATGTCTTTTCAAGGAGGAGAAGATCCGATTGATGGAGTTGCTGTTTTTGACGTGAATGGCTATTATCATTTGGTAAGTTATGGAATGTCACATTTGTATTATTCAGAGGAAAGTGTAGGAGCAGATTTTAGTAAATGGGGATTTGAGTTTTCTTTCCGCGTAAAACCTGTTAAAGACGATAATGGAGAAGATCCTTTTTGGGTAGTTCAATTAATGAATAATTTAGGTCGCTTTGTGAACGAAACAAAAGTTTGGTTCGATGAATATCAATTTTTACCATTAGGAGGACCAATTCGTACAGATACAGAAACGGATATTGTTGGTTTGGCTTTTATCAAAGATGATGATTTAGATGAGATTGATACACCTCATGGTAAAGTGACATTTATACAAATGGTTGGGCTAAACTCTGAACAATTGAAAAGATTAGAAGATAATTCTAGTAAAGAAGAAATAATGTCAGTGTTAGCTGATATAAAGTCAGTTAATCCTAAATTTGTTTGCGAATTATAGCGAAATTTTTGTGAATTAAACATATTTACGTTAACCTATTTCTTAAATTATGTTAAATGTAATAAACACACTGTCAGTATTTTAAACTTGGTATTTGTTTTGATTATATCTAAATGTTAGTAGCACTAACAGTAGAATAAATTTTTCATAGGTTAGGTTAATAATTAGTAAAGCTAATTATGAAGCACTTCTTCGGAAGTGCTTTTTTTAGTATATTTAATGATATAAAATAAAGATGTTTAAAAATTTATTCAACCGAAATAAAAATCAATCAATAAAGCAACAAAAATCAAAAACAATGACTTTCGAAGAAATTATTAATTCAGATAAACCTGTTCTTTTAGATTTTTTTGCTACATGGTGTGGACCTTGTCAAATGATGGGACCAATATTGCAGCAAGTAAAAGAAGAATTGGGAGATGATGTCAAAATCTTAAAAGTAGATATTGATAAATACCAAGATTTAGCTAAACGATACCAAGTTCAAGGAGTTCCGACTTTTGCTATTTTCAAAAATGGTCAATTGTTATGGAAACAAAGTGGAGCTCGACCAAAAGAACAATTGGTAGGAGAAATAAAGAAATATATTTAAAAAAAGATAAGTTTGCATTTTAGTAGACTATAAAAAAAATCCGCTCTAAGAGCGGATTTTTTGTTTTATAAAGTTTCTTTTTTATTCTTTTTTACAATTCGATAAGCGATATAAAGAAAAATGATCCAAACAGGAATTAACTCAACCGAAATTTTCAGTCCTGTGAACCACATAATAACTAATATTCCTAATAAGAACAAAAGACAAATATAATTGCTGATAGGATAAAGAAAAGATGGAAAAAGAGTTTTTGTGTTTTCTAAACTTTTCTGTTTTCTATATTTAAGATGCGTTATCGAGACCATAATCCAGTTAATCACTAAAGAAGATACAACTAAAGACATTAAAACATGAAAAGCATTTTCTGGTATTACTTTATTGATGATAATACAGATTGCAGCAAAAAATGATGAAACTAAAATTGCCATAACAGGAACATGATTTTTGTTTAATCGTTTTAAAAATTTTGGTGCATTTCCTTGTTCTGCTAATCCATAAAGCATTCTACTATTGCTGTAAACAGAACTGTTATAAACAGATAAAGCTGCTGTCAAAACAATAATATTCAGCGCATTTGCTATTAATCTCGAGAAATCAATTGTATTTCCAAGAATATTCAGTTTCAAATGATTCAAGTTTTCAAAAACCATGACAAAAGGACTACTTTTATCTGTAATTGTTGCCCAAGGAGCCAAAGAGAATAAGATAATTAATGCTCCAACATAGAAAATTAAAATTCTGTAAATAACTTGATTAGTTGCTTTCGGAATTGTTTTTTCTGGATTTTTTGCTTCCGCTGCTGTAATTCCAATTAATTCTAAACCTCCGAAAGAGAACATTATCAATGCCATTGCAGCAAATAATCCGCTAAAACCGCCTTCACGATCCCCAGATAGCCAACCTTTAGGAAAAAAACCTCCGTTGTTCCATAAGTTTTGTATTGTAGCTTGCTCGCCTCCAGTTCCGCTAATTAAGAGATATGCTCCGAAAATAATCATAGCGATAATCGCGATTACTTTAATGATAGAAAACCAAAATTCGGCTTCTCCAAACATTTTTACAGAGCCTAAATTCAAGGCATTAATTATAATAAAAAAGAATAAACTCGAAGCCCATAGCGGAATTTCTGGCCACCAAAATTGAACATAAATACCAATTGCAGTCAGCTCGGACATACTTACTAAAACATAAAGAATCCAATAATTCCAACCAGATGCAAAACCAGCAAAAGAACCCCAATATTTGTAAGCAAAATGACTGAAACTTCCTGATACTGGTTCGTTAACAACCATTTCTCCTAATTGACGCATGATAAAAAAAGCAATGATTCCCGCAATTGCATAACCCAAAATAACAGATGGTCCAGCAAGAACAGCCGCAGGGCCAATTCCTAAAAACAAACCAGTTCCGATTGCGCCACCTAAAGCGATCAATTGAATATGTCGGTTCGTAAGACCTCTTTGTAATTCGTTTTCTTTGTTATTTTCTATTTGACTCACGTGTGATGTATTAATTTGTTAAATATATGTAAAAAGAATTTTTAAAAAGAACAATTTGAAGAATTGTCTTATTTGAATTAAAATTTAGAAAACTTCTAATTTTTTCAAGTGTTTAAATTCATAAATGTTAAAGATTTTATTTTAAATTTATCTTCAAAATAACAAAAAATGAAATCAATTTATTTTCTTGGATTAGGAGCTTTAGGAGCAAAATATGCAGCGAGTTTTTATGATTATAATCCAGAAATTGTAAGTGTAATTGTAAATGAAGACCGAAAAAATCGATACCAGAAATCACAAGTTTTTGTAAATGATAAAGCGTACGATTTTAATTATGTAACAAAAGTTGAAAATAATAAATATCCAGATTATATATTTTTAGTTGTGAAAAGTTCGCAATTACAGCAAGTGATCGAAGATATGAAGCCTTTTGTTGGTGAAAATACTATGATTGTAAGTTTGATGAACGGAATTTCTTCTGAACGTATTTTGGCAGATTATTTTGGTTGGGATCGTGTTGTAAATGCGGTTGCCTATATGGATGCGGTAAAAGTGGATAATCGTGTTACTTTTTCGAGTATTGGAAAAATCATTTTCGGAAAAATGGATCAAGTTAACCAAGATAAATTGGTCGATCTACATGAGTTGATGAATGCTGCTGAAATTCCAAATCAGTTGTCAACTAATATTCAAAAAGCGCAATGGGCAAAATATTTGGTAAATGTTGTAGGAAATCAATTGACATTTTTATTGGAGTTTCCTTATGGACAATTTCGTACCAATCAACATCTCGAAATATTGATGGATATGATTTCTAAAGAAGTACTTGCGGTTGGTAATGCTCATGGAGTTGAGATAGGAGCAGAAGAAGTAGAACGTATGAAATCGACAATGAAAGTTATAGATGAAAATGGAAAAACATCTATGTTGCAAGATCGCGAAGTGAAACGATATTCAGAAGTTGATGAATTTGCAGGAGAAATTATTCGTTTAGGAAATCAATATAATATATCAACACCTTACAATGATTTCATTTATAATATGGTAAAATCGATTGAAGAAACATATTAAAAATAAAAAACCTTGACAAACATAAGAGTTTTGTCAAGGTTTTATGAAAATTTAAGTGATTAAAAACTCACTTTATCTTTTATATAATTTCCGTTTTGACAGAATTGTTTTAATTCATTTTCGATGAAAATTTCAATTTCTTTTGCATCTTGCGAAGGATACAATAAATGTACATTAGCGCCAGCATCCAATGTAAAGTACAAATGATTTCCTGTTTCGCGACGGAATTCCCATAGTTTTTCTAAAGCTGCAACCGTGTTTGGTTTCATTAAAATAAACGCAGGATTCGACATCATCATCATTGCGTGTAATGTTAAGGCTTCATGTTCTACCAATTCTCCAAAAGCTTTGATATCTCCAGATTTTAAAATAGGCAATAAAGCTTTCAAGTTTTTATTCGCTTCTATAAATCGACGTTCAGCATAAGGATGTCCATTCATCAAATTGTGTCCGACTGTAGAAGAAACAGATTTTTGACCTTCGTGAATCAATAAAATCGTATCGTGAAAAGTTTTGAAAACATCATCTATTTCAGCATCAGGATATTTTGTCGCAAACAAATCCGAACTTCCTTCTATAAAATCATTTTCTCCCCATTCAACCAAACCTTTGTAAACAGAACGACAAGCGCTTCCAGAACCTAAACGCGCCAAGAAAGAAGCTTTTTTAAGCGCATCTTTTTCAGATAAATTTGCACCCAAAATATTTTCAATCTGAACTAAACATAATGCCATAGCCGACATTCCTGAAGCAGAAGATGCTATTCCAGAACTGTGAGGAAAAGAATTATGTGTATGAACTTCAAATTTGAAATGATTCAGAAATGGAATATAAGCTGTAATTCGTTCAAAAAAAGTAATGATTTTTGGAGCAAAACTTTCTTTTAATTCTCCTTCCAAATAAACTTCAACTTCAAAATGATCAGAAGTTTTTGGTGAAAATTTTAATTCTGTTTCAGTAAAGCTATTTGTTAATGTATAGCTAATTGAACTATTGGTTGGAATTTGATTTTTCTTTTTTCCCCAATATTTTACCAATGCAATATTTGATGGACTTTTAGCAGAAACGCTTCCTGATTTTAATTCAGAAGCAGTTATTGAAAGAGTTGAAATGAATTGTTGTAGCATAAAACAAAAGTAAACTATTTTATAGAATTCAGCTTTTGAAAACGTTTATAATGATAATCAATCGATTCTTTTATTGGAATAAAATCGTACTGAAGTACTTTTTTAACTTTAGAATTGTCGTATTTGGTAAAACTTGTTAATGAATTATAATTCGCTTTTGTGATATATTTTCCACCAAAAATTCGACTAAAAACAGAAAGATTTTTTATAATTTTTAATGTTGTATTCGAAACATTTTTTACAGCATGTTTATTATTGGTTGCAACAAGGTTAAGAACTTCTCGATAAGTTTTATTTTCAGAAACTACAATGAATTTTTGATTATAAAGTTCTTTGTCGATTAATTCTAAAAAAATCTTTACCACATCGCGTACGTCAACAAAACCTGTTCCTCCAGAAGTTGCATAATCATTCTTTGAAGAATTTTGTTGAAACAAACTTTCGCTCGCGCTTTTTTTATCTAAAGTTCCGATAATAACGCCAGGATTAATAATTATAACTTTAAGACCTTCTTGAGAAGCACGCCAAACTTCCATTTCAGCTCTAAATTTTGAGATGGAATAAGAAGAATGTGTCAAACTATTGTTCCAACTAGAACGTTCGTCAATCATTTTCGTTACAGGATTCAAATCATCCATCGAAGCAATAGAGCTAACGAAGTAGAAGTTTTTCACGTCAGAATCAATCGCTTCATTAACTAAAGCTTCCGTTCCTAAAATATTTGTATTGAAAATTTCATTTTCTTGACGCTCATCAAATGAAACAAAAGCAGCAACGTGATAAATTGTATCAATTCCCTTTAATAAATTTGGAAGTTCAGTTACATCCAATAAATCGCCATCAACCCAATTTACAAATTGATAATATTGCGAAACATTTTGTTCTTCAAAGAGTTTTTCGACCGTTTTTATATTCGAAGTTTTTCGTTTTAAAGCACGAATTGGTTGTTGCTTTTTTGCTAATTCTACTAACAAATGTGCTCCAACTAAACCTGTTCCTCCTGTTACGAAAATCATACTGAATTATAAATATCTTTTTTTCTTGAACCAAAAGTAAATAAAAATTACCACTAATAACATGACAAGTAAACAAATTGGATAGCCAAATTTGTAATTTAATTCAGGCATGAAAACGAAATTCATACCATAAATACCAGCGATAAATGTTAAGGGCAAGAAAAATGCAGAGAAAACGGTAAGTGTTTGCATTATTTCATTGGATTTTTGTCCGTTTAAAGAAAGATAAATTGAAAGTAAACTTTGTACATCATCTACAATCTGAGAATGCAAATGCAACATTTTTACATTTTCTTCATACAAATCCTGCGATGAACTTGTCTTTTTATTATCTGCACGATATTCTTTTAGCGCTTCAAGCGTATAATCTAATATTTTTTTGCAAGCATTTGCCTCTCGCTTAACTTTATATAATGTAGAAAGTTCAATTTTTCTAAAATCATCTATAAAAATCAAATGTTCGAGTTGATTTACTTCTTTGTCCATTTGATAAGCTGGATCTTCATAAGTCTTTATCGTTTCAGAAATAATGTTGTATAGAATTCCTCTAATCATAACTTTTGAAGGTTCTATATTTGCTAAAAAGTTTTTCTGAATTTTATCAAAAATATCGGTTTCTCTCTGATGAACGGTTACAATAAAATCTGCTCCGAAATAGATACTTATTTTATGGCTAAATTCTCTGACGTTATTTCTTAATATGCGATTTTCTTTGTTAAAAAAGCGAATCAATAAAAAAGAAACATTTTGATCATCAGATTCATATTTTGGTAAATGTCCAGGTTCTAAACTATCTTCTATCGTTAATTTTTGGAAAGAATTTTTTGCTGCAATTTCGTCTAGTTCATCTTTTGTAGGATTGAATAAATTAATCCATTTGAATTTTTCATTTTCGAAAATAGTTTGCATGTATTGTCGTCTTCATATTTTAAATAAATATATCACAATAGTTTTTATTTTTAATCATCATTTATAATCTACTGAAAAAGTATAACTTTGTAACTCGTTAAAATTAGAATAAAAATACATTGAATAAACTATGAATCCATTAATTGAAGAATTGACTTGGAGAGGACTGGTTCACAATATTATGCCAGGAACAGAAGAACAACTAAATAAAGAAATGACTTCTGGTTATGTAGGTTTCGATCCTACTGCAGATTCTCTTCATGTGGGAAGTTTGGTTCCTATATTCTTATTGGTTCATTTGCAACGTCACGGACATCGTCCAATCGCTTTGGTTGGTGGAGCAACAGGTTTTATTGGTGATCCAACTGGTAAAGCTGCAGAAAGAAGTTTGTTAGATGAAGAAACGTTGAATAAATATGTAGCTGGAATCAAAGCTCAATTAGCTCGTTTTTTAGATTTTGAAACAAATAATGGGAATTCTGCTTTGTTAGTGAATAACTATGATTGGATGAAGAATTTTTCTTTCATTGATTTCGCACGTAATGTCGGAAAACATATTACAGTAAATTATATGATGGCAAAAGATTCTGTAAAATCTCGATTATCTTCAGAATCAAATGTTGGAATGTCTTTCACAGAATTCACTTACCAATTGATTCAAGGATATGATTATTTGCATTTGTATAAAGAATTAGGTGCAAAATTGCAAATGGGAGGTTCTGATCAATGGGGAAATATAACAACAGGAACAGAATTAATTCGTCGTACAGTTCAAGGTGAAGCTTTTGCATTTACTTGTCCATTGACAACGAAAGCAGATGGAACTAAATTTGGAAAATCTGAAGGAGGTGAAAATATCTGGTTAGATAAAAATCGTACTTCTTCCTACAAATTTTATCAATTTTGGTTGAATCAAGCTGATGCAGATGCAGAACGTTACATCAAAATTTATACATTTTTAGAAAAAGAAGCAATTGATGATTTAATTGAAAATCATCGAAAAGAGCCACATTTACGTGAATTGCAACGCAAATTAGCAACTGAAATTACGATTTTAGTTCATGGTGTTGAAGAATTGCGTAAAGCAGAAAAAGCATCTCAAGTTTTATTTGGAAAATCAACTTCTGAAGATTTGAAAGAATTAGATGCAGATACTTTCTTATCAGTTTTTGAAGGTGTTCCGCAAGCGACAATTGCAAAAGTTGATATCGAAGAAGGATTGGATATTGTTGCGGCTTTAGCTGAAAAATCAGGTTTCTTAAAATCAAATTCAGAAGCTCGTCGCGAATTGAAAGCAAATGCAATTTCTGTAAATAAAGAGAAGGTTACAGAAGATTTTGTTTTAACAACAGAAAATTTAATTGCAGATAAATATATCTTATTACAAAAAGGTAAAAAGAATTATTTTATTTTAATTGTAGAATAAAATAAAAATAATAAAGAACAAAAAATCCTCGCAAATGCGAGGATTTTTTGTTTATTTTAAAGATTGAATGTAATCTTTTATAGCGGAAGAAAAATTACCATCAGACTTTTCTAAAACTCTTAGAAAAGCACTTCCAATAATGGCTCCATTTGCAAATTCCCAAGCTTTTTCAACATCTTCTTTTGTCGAAATACCAAAACCAATTTGATGAGGTTTTGTTAAACCTAAATTTTTGATATTTGATAAAAATTCTTCATTGTAATTGGATGTTGTAGCACCTGTTGTAGCAGAACTAGAAACGATGTAAACAAAACCTGATGTTGCATCATTTATTTCTTTAATACGTTTTTCAGTTGTTAACGGAGTAATTAAAAAAGTAACTTTTTGATTGTATTTTTCAAATAATTCTTTATGCTCAGATAAGTATATTTCATAAGGCATATCTGGTAAAATTAAACCAGAAACACCACTTTCTTCACAATTTTGTAAGAATTTCTCTAAACCAAAAGTCATTACTTGATTGTAATATCCCATCAAAACAATTGGAGCATAAATTTCATTTTTAACAGAGTTTAATTGTTTAAATAAAATATCCAATGTCATTCCATTTGCTAAAGCTTTTTCGCTTGTAGCTTGAATTGTTGGTCCATCTGCTAAAGGATCAGAATAAGGAATTCCGACTTCTATAATGTCAACTTTGTTTTTGTCTAATTCTTTTAGAATTACCGGAGTATCTGCTAAATTTGGATATCCAGCAGTTGTGTATATCGTAATGAGTTGATTATTTTTCTTTGAAAATAATTGCTCTAACTTATTCATGTTATTTTGCTTGTTTTAATAAAATTGTGTAAACAGGAAAGTGATCAGAATAACCATTTGCACGGTAAGTATCACCGCTCCACATACGATTTGGAAAACCTTTGTAAGTACCTTCTGTAGCTATTAAATAACTCTTGTTAAATACTTCTGTTTTGTAAATTTTGTAAGATGAATAATCTTTGTTTTTAGTTACTAATGATGAAGTAGAAATAAATTGATCAAATAAATTCCAAGCATCACGATATGCTAATGTTCCAATTCCTTTTTTATATAAAGGTAACATTGGGTTGTAATAGCCGCCTTCTGTTACTTTTGACATTTCTCCGGCTGGATTAAATGTATTTTTAATACTTGGAGAAATTGGATCGTCATTAAAATCTCCCATTGCAATTACTTTTGCATTTGGATTTTTCGATTTTAAATCATCAAAGATTCCTTTCATTACTTTAGCAGCTTCTATACGAGCAGGCATAGATGCTTTTTCTCCTCCACTACGAGAAGGCCAGTGATTTACTAAAAATGTAATTTCTTCTCCATCTAGTAAACCTGTTACTTGTAAAATATCTCGTGTATATCTACGTTTGCCATCAGAATCATAGTTGAAAATTGGATGAGGTCTTGCATCAATTACTTTAAAACGAGATTTTTGATACAATAATCCTGTATCTACACCTCTGGCATCAAATGAGTTGAAATGTACAACATCATAATCATATTTCTTCAAAGCAGAACTATTTGCGATATCTTCTAAAATTTCTCTAGTTTCAATTTCGCATATACCTACAATAACTGGAGCAGAACCTGTAACATCAGTTCCTAATTCACTAATGACTTTTGAAATGTTGTTGATTTTTTGGAAATACTTTTGTGTATTCCATTTTTTATTTCCGTTTGGTAAAAACTCATCTTGAAGAATTAAAGGACGAATTATTTTTTTTCCTTTAATGTTTTCGTACGTATAACTTTGTTTGAATTCTTCAGTTTCATACTTAGAAATATCAGATTCTGGAATCTGAATGTGATAATTTTTGTCATTATATGGTAAATTCCCATTAATATAACCTACTGATTTTATCGTATCAAAAATGTTTTCGACGTTATAAAAAGCAACAGTAGCACTTGAATATTTAGTCTGGGCTTTAACACTTAGTGTTAAGAATAAATTAAAAATTATTAATAAAGTTAAAGATTTATTAATTTTAAACATATGTTAATAGTTATGAATTTGCTAAATTTGTTGTCCTATTTTTTCGATGAAGGAAATAAATAGCTAATTTATAAATAAAAATTCGTTTGAATGAACAAATTATTGTTAAGTCTTTCAGTCTTTGCTGCAACTGTTGCTATGGCACAAGCGCAAACAAAGGTTACTGGAGTGGCAAAAAATGCTGCTACAGGTGAAGAGGTTTATAACCTCACTGTACGTTTGGACGGAGGAGCAGTAAGCGATGCTGCTATCACCGATCGTATAGGTTATTTTCAGTTTGTAGATATTCCAGATGGAACATACAAACTTCAAGTTTATGGCGTAGGATATGATCCTTATGAAAAAGAAATCACTGTAGCAGGGCAAAAAGAGCTAGACTTAGGTGATATTAAATTAACATTTAATCCAAATACAGCAGAAGTTGGAATTATTACATTAACAGATGATGAATTGTCTGATGATGAAAGTTCTACTGCTTCAAATTCAGGACTTTTACAATCTTCTCGCGATGTTTTTGCTCGCGTTTCTGCATACGAATTAGGTTCGTATTGGTTTAAACCAAGAGGTTTAGATAACAAGTATAATGACGTATTATTTAATGGAGTTCGTATGAACAAAATGGATAATGGTCGTGCAACTTTTAATAACTGGGGAGGTTTGAATGACGTAACTCGTCGTCCAGAAGAATTAACGTACGGAATAGAACCTTCTAATTATGCTTTTGGAGATTTAGGAGGAGTAACAAATTTTGATACTCGTCCTTCAACAATGCGTAAAGGAACTAGCTTAGCTTATTCTAGCACTAATCGCTCTTACAGAAATCGTGTAATGTTAACTTACAATACAGGATTAATGGATAATGGTTGGGCATTTATGGTCTCTGGAAGTAGACGTTGGGCTGATGAAGGTATTATAGAAGGTACTTTTTATGATGCGTATGCTTATTACTTAGGTATTGAGAAAAAGTTTAATGAAAAGCATACCTTAAACTTTACAAGTTTTGGTGCTCCAACTCGTCGTTCTACGGGTTCTCCAAATACACAAGAAGTTGTCGATTTAATGGGAACATATTATAATGGATATTGGGGTTGGCAAGATGGCGAAAAACGTAACGAGCGTGTAAAGAAAACTTTCGAGCCAATAAATATGTTGACTCACCATTGGAGCATTAACAATAAATCTAAATTAACAACGACTATTTCTTACCAATTTGGAGAAGAAAGTAGCTCTCGTTTAGATTGGTACAATGCTTATAATCCATCTCCTTTATATTATAGAAATTTACCTTCTCAAGCTAAGAATCAAGCTTCATGGTTAAATGGAACAGCTTCACAATTGGATTGGAATTCTTTGTATAAATTCAATGAAGGAATTTCAGAAGGTTATTCAGCTTTTTGGTTGGGAAGTGATGTGAATAAAGATAAAACATATTCTGCATACACAAACTTTCAAACAGAATTAGCTCCAAACATTGATGTTGTTTTAGCAGCTTCTTATCAAAAAACAAAATCAGAATTATTTCGTAGAGTAGAAGATTTATTAGGCGGAGGTTTCGTAAAAGGAGAAGATAGTTTCTATAGAAAACCTATTGATGCTAATAACCCAAATATGGTTTCTTATAAGGATGACCGTTATGGTTATAATTATGAGATTAACAGAGATTATGCTGATTTGTATGCTCAATCTAAAGTAAAATCAAAATTTTTAGATGTTACGATAGGGATGAAAGCTGCAATGACAAAATTCTACAGAAATGGTAAGTATAGAAATGGAATTTATAGTGACTCTTCTTTCGGAAAAAGTAAAACATACGATTTCTTAGATTTTGGAGTAAAATCTAACTTTTTAGTAAAATTAGATGGACGAAATTTTGTGCAAGCAAATGTAATGTATCAAACAGAAGCACCAACTTCTGATGAAATTTTCCCAAATGCTCGTGTAAATGATGTTTCTGTAGATGGAGTGAAAAGTGCAAAAATTTTCTCAAGTGATTTATCTTACATTTTAAGAGCACCACGAATCAAAGCACGTGCAACTGCTTTCTATACAAGGACAAAAGACGAAATTAAAAAGTCATTTGGTTACATCGATGGTGAAAATGAACAAGTTTTTGTTTCTGAAGTTTTAACGGGTGTAGGAAAAGAATATATAGGAGGAGAGTTCGCTGTAGAAGCTCAAGTTTTGCCAGTGCTTACTATTTCTGCTGTTGCTGCTATTGGTCAGTATGTTTATAAAGATAATGCTGATTATAATCTTTATTCAGATGATTATACAAAAGGAGATAATCCAGTTCCTTATAAAAACTTTGGAACAGCCTATATTAAAAACTACAAATTAGGTGGAGGTCCGCAAACAGGATTTTCTTTAAGCGCTGAATACCGTGATCCAAAATTCTGGTGGGTTGGTGTTTCTGGTAATTATTTGATGAATAATTATCTAGATATTGCTGCATACAGAAGAACAGAACGCTTCGTAAGATCAGAAATTACTGATTATCCTATTGCAGGGATTACAGAAGAAGGATTAAAAGATGTTCTTAGACAACCAAAAATGGATGATCAATTCATGTTGAATATTAACTTAGGAAAAACATTTCGTATTGGTAAATATTCTGCTGGAATTTCAGGAACAATTAACAATGTATTAAATAATAAAGATTATGTGACTGGAGGATTTGAACAAATGAGAACTGGGAAATATACAAATGCAATAGATCCTACTTATCAAAAAACATTTGGACCAAAATTATGGTATGGAATGGGAACAACTTATTTCGCAAACATTTACTTCAGATTTTAATCAATTTTAAAGAAAAAATACAATGAATACAATAACAAAATTAACAATAGCTACAGCCTTAAGTTTAGGCTTATTTACAGTACAATCGTGTGTTCAAGATGACGATTATTCAATTCCATCTTTAGAATGTCCACAAAAAAAAGAAACAAACATTACAATTAAAGAATTATTAGATCAAGTATCAAATAAAACCTTGAAAGTTGATGAAAACGGAATGGTTGCAGATAATCTAATTGTTGAAGGAGTTGTGATAACAAGTGACGAATCTGGAAACTTAGCAAATACAATTTCTTTCCAAGACAAAGCTTCTGGAGCGACAGCTGGTATACAAATAGAATTAGGTGAACGTCCTGTTTATGGATTATATCCAATAGGTAGTACAGTTCAAGTGAACTTGAAAGGTCTAAAAGTAGCTGAAGATCGTGGTACAATTAGAATTGGAACAAAGTTAGCTGATTCAACTTTCGACTTAGATCGTATGCCAAAAGAATTGAGAGAGAGAGTATTTGTGAAAACTTGTGATCCTATTCAAGCAATTGCTCCTAAAGTTGTAAATAGTCTTGAAGAAGCATTTACTCCAGAAAACATCAATACTTTAGTAACAATTAAAAATGTTCAATTCAAATCTCCAGATAAAGACGAGACATATTATCCAAAAGGAGCAACAGCAAATGCTGTAAATGTCAAGTTAATGGATGTTAATGGAAACGAAACAGATTTAAGAAATAGTAAATTTGCAAACTTTGCAGAAACTAAATTACCTACAGGAAGTGGATCTATTACAGTCTTAGTAAGTAAGTTCACAGGAGGATATCAAGTATTTATTCGTGATACAAAAGATGTAAATTTTGATCAACCACGTTTTGTCGTTATACCTGCAGGAACAGTAGAAATTAACGGAACTAAGGAAGATTTCGAATTGGCAAAGAAAAATAATTACCGTGTTGAAGATTTAGCTTTAACAACAGGAACTTGGATTTTTTCTGATGGAGGAGTTTTTGATCCATCTGCTAGCGATTTAAAATTATCAGGAACAAGTTCAGTTCGTTTAAGAGGATCTTCTACAACAGAAGCATTTATACAATCAAAATTCTTTGTAACAGGACTTAAAACTTTAAAAGTTTATTTCGGAGGAGCTACCTTTAATGAAGGTGCTGATGCTGATAAAGAAATAAAATTAGAAGTGTTAATTTCTACAGATTTTGGAGCTACTTGGAAATCAGTTGGTGAAAAAACAAGTGAAAGAGGAAAATTAAATTTATTAGAGTTTCCTATTAATGCAGCCGCAACAGAAAGAGTTTCGGTTAAATTAGTTAATAAATCTTTCTTAAGATCAACAGAAAACCAATTAAGAGTAAATATTGATGACGTTGAGTTTGTAAAATAAAATGAGATAAATTCAATATTTATAAATTAACAATATTTTAAGTCGGAAGAAGAATCTTCCGACTTTTTTTATTTCAATTCTAAATATTATTTGTTATTATTTTTTTCCTTAAATTTTAGTTATCGTTAAAAAAATGAAAAAATATACATCAATTTTTAACTCATTTTAGTATAAAAATTCAATCAATAATTTAATCATATAGATTATTGACTTTAATACTCTTTAAAATTTATAGAATTAATTTATTCTTTATTTTATTAAAAAATGTTAAAAATGATAAATAAAATAATTTTAATGAATTATTCATTTAAAAAATGATAAATAAAAATAAAAACTGTCTTTTTTCAATAATTAAGTAATTATTTATCTTTTTCTTTTTTTGGTAAAATTTATTTTGCAGATTTGCTCTCTATTTTTTAAAAATAAGATTATGAGGAGAAGAATCACATCTTTGGGTATATTGGCTTTCTTAGGTTTAGGGACAGCTGCATTTGCTCAAGTAACAGGTGTTGTTAATGACGCAGATAATTTTCCGGAAGCGGATGTAGAAGTGTCTGTAAAAGGTACTGATAAAGTTGTCTATACTGATCAAGATGGGAAATTTGATATTGATGCTAAAATTGGTGATATTTTAGTTGTAAATGGAAAAGAATTTAATGTAACTAGTAATAGTTTAGGTACATTAAAATATGCTGTAAAGCAAAACGGACCAGTTGATTTAAATGAAGTAGTTGTAAAATCTATTTTCAACGCTCCATCTAAATCAGGTGTTACGACTGTAAAAGCAAAAGATTTAGAACAGATGAATCCATCTGTTTCTATTGATCAAATGATTGGAGGTAAAGTTGCAGGGTTATCTTCTCAGGCAATGAGTGGTGCTCCAGGATCAACTGCTAATGTTACTATTCGTGGAGCAATTGGTTTAAATGGTGGTGTGAAATCTCCGTTGTACGTTGTTGATGGGACATATATGTCGGCAGATGATGTTAATGCAATAAACCCTGCTGATATTGAAGAAGTAAAAGTATTGAAAGATGCTTCTCAATTAGCTATTTTCGGTTCTCGTGGAGCGAATGGTGTAATCATCATGAAAACAAAATCTGCTAAAAAAGGTGAATCTACAATTTCTTATTCAGCTCGTATTGGAGTAAATGAAATGATGGATTTACCTAATATCAAATTGATGAATGCAGAACAATTGTTGAATTATCAAAATGGTTTAAGTCAATTGAAAGGAGCAGATGGTAAATCTTTGGGATTAGGTATTGCTCGTACTCCTGAAGATATTGCTGCTTTATCTAAGAATAACCATAAATGGTCTGATAATTTATACAAGAATGGAATTACTTCGTCTCACTATATTTCTGTAAATAAAAATGACGGAGATACTTCTCATAACTTCTCTATCGGGTATGATAAAAATGAAGGTGCTGTTGAGTATTATGACGGATTAGAGAGAATTACAGCTTCTTTAAATATTACAAGTCAAGCGAAAGAATGGTTACGATATGGGGTTAATTTAAATGGGTCTTATACAACATTAGACGCTCCTCGTGATCGTGTTAATGCTCAATCTCCGTTTTATAATGTTTTATTAAATCGTCCATACACATCTTTCTATAAATTAGACGGAGATGGAAATATAGCATTAGATGCTGACGGTAACCGTATTTATAATTCTGCT
Source organism: Empedobacter brevis (assembly GCF_965118635.1). Taxonomy (GTDB): domain Bacteria; phylum Bacteroidota; class Bacteroidia; order Flavobacteriales; family Weeksellaceae; genus Empedobacter; species Empedobacter brevis_A. The sequence continues at coordinate 217,936 of NZ_CBCPHV010000004.1, forward strand.
GGTAATACAATGGGATATGCTGTGGCAGATGAAATGGAGAAAACAGATTCTGAGTCAAGATTTTTACGTATTTATGGAACTGGTTTTGTTGAAGCTGATTTGTGGAAAAATGTTTCTGCTCGTACAACTTTAGGAGCTACATACAATAGAATACAATACGAAAATTATTTAAAACCATCTGCAGTTCTTTCTCAATTATTAGGAGATGGAGGTTCTAAAACTGATAAAAGTACAGATCGTTTTGATTACAACTGGCGTAACGAGGTTTCTTATGTGAATAGTTTTGGTAAACATAATTTACGTGTAACAGCTGCATCTGAATATATTAATCAGAGTTTGTATTCAATAGCATTGTATGGAACAGGTTTTCCAAATGATAAATTATCTACACAAGGTTTAGCAGTAAATATAGGACAAGATTCATATACAGATCGTTGGAGAGTAACAAAATTTGGTTATTTGGGAGCTGCATCTTATGATTTTGCAAACAAATATTTTGTAGATGCATATATTCGTCGTGATGGAACTTCTTTAGCTGGGTTGAATAGCAAATACGGAACATTTTGGGGAGCATCTCTTGGTTGGAATTTGGCAAGAGAAGAGTGGTTACGTAACTCAAAAGTTGTTAGTAATTTAACTTTAAAAGCCTCTTATGGTGAAGTTGGTGACGATTCTGCAATTGCACGCTATGCTAACCTAACACTTTTACAGTTAGATAAAACATACAATGGACAAGCGACAGCTTTTCCAGATGGAAACTTATCAAATCCAAATACAACTTGGGAAACGAATCGAAAATTAAATATCGGTTTAGATTATGGTTTCTTCGGTAGTCGATTGACAGGTGCTTTTGCATATTTTAACGATGTAAGATCTAACTTTATTTTTAATCAATATTTACCAGTTGAAGCAGGAGGATTTACAACTTATGTAAACGCTGGTAAATTATCTACAAACGGATTCGAGTTTGATATGAATTACGATGTTATTCGTTCTAAAAACTTTGATTTATCTGTTTATGGAAATGTTACATCATTAAAATACAAAGTAAATAAACTTGCAGAAGGAGAAGATATGTTGCTAGTTAATAGTTCTTACGAAAGTTTAGCACACGTTCAAGGTGGTAAACCATATCAATTCTACTTAGTTCGTTATGCAGGTGTAAGTGCTGATACTGGAAAAGATTTGTATTTCGACAAAGATGGTAATGTAACAGATGTATACGATGGTGGTGATGCTGTATCAACAAACAAAACGCCTCTTCCTACATTAATGGGTGGATTTGGTTTAAATACAAAATTCTATGGATTTGATGTAAATGCAGACTTTACTTATTCAGCTGGAGGTTATATGTACAATAATACATATCAATATTTAACAGATCCTGTTTCAACAAATAATAAAGTAGTTGAAGCGGCTAATTATTGGACAAAAGAAGGTGATAATGCTCAATTTGCTCGTCCAAATGTTAATGGAGCTGAGTATTCTACAAAATATCTAGAAAAGTCAGATTATATTGCTTTTCGTAGTTTATCATTAGGTTACAATTTTTCAAAATTAGTTAAAGGAACTGTTATTAAAAATTTGAGAATGTATGCTCAAGTTCAAAATCTAGCTTTATGGACTAATTATCATGGAAATCCAATTGCTGGAACAGGATCAAGTGAAGGTAGTAAAACTACTTCAGCAGGTTATGTTTCTAACTCTTTTACAGCGTTTTCATATCCATTAATACGCTCTTATTCAATCGGATTTAATGTATCATTCTAAAAATAGTAACAAATGAAAAAAAATATTTTAATCTTATCATTATTAGCATGTGCATTAAGTTTTACATCTTGTAGTGACGACGATATCGATCAAAGACCATACGATAAAATTGAATTTAGTGATTATTATAAAACTGAATCTGATTTTACAACAGCTTTAAATGGAGTTTATAAAGGTTTTGCTCAGCCTGGGTATTACTTTGGGTCAAGTAATTCAAGTGATATTATTTCTATTGGAGATATTATGGCTGATAACTTGATTTTAGATCAACAAGGTCGTAATGCTGGACAAAGAGCACATACTTGGGCTTATAACTCAAACTCAGTTCCAACTGATATATATTCAACTTCTTATAACATTATTTCAAGAGCTAATTTAATTTTAGCAAATGTGAATAATTTACAAGATGGTGAATTCAAAAATAATATTATTGCGCAAGCAAAAGCAGTTCGTGCTTTAGCTCATTTTGAGGTTGCAAGAACATACGCTGAGATTCCAACACAATCTGCAAATGCAATAAATACAGTAGGTATTGCTTATGTTGATAAATACGATCCTAAAGCAGAAATATCTCGCGATAAAACAATCGGAGAATCTTATGATAAAATTATCGCTGATTTAGAAGAAGCAATTCCATTTTTAAGTGCTTCAAATAGTAATACAGCGAAATTGAATCAATATTCTGCGAAAGCTTTATTAGGAAAAGTATATTTATACAAAGGAGATTATAAAAAATCAATCGAATTTTCTAAAGCTGCTGTTGATGCAGTTGCTCCGGCAGAAGCTTCTGATTTAAAAGGATTGTGGACTTCAGAAAATAGTAAAGGAGTTTTATTTGAAATACCTTTCTTAAATACTGATGATCCAACAATTGGAGTAAGTTTTAGTCAAGGTGCTACAGACGAAAAGATCATTATTGAATACGGGGTTGATAAAGATTTTTATGCGTTATATAATCAGGAAACTGAGAGTGAGCGTGTAAATGCTTATTTTAAAATTTATCATCCAGCAAATGATGAAGACAGAGCAACAATTGCTGTAAATAAATACATTAATGGTAAAGTGAAGTTAGGTTTGAATAATGGACGTTATTTACGTGTTGAAGAAGCTATTCTTAACTTAGCAGAGGCTCAATATTTATCAGGAGATAGTGCATCAGCATTATCATCTTTAGATAGATTGAGAAAAGTAAGATATTCTAAATTTACTGGAGGTGAAACTGGAACTGCTATTTTTGATGCAATTCAATTAGAACGTCGTAAAGAACTAGCTTTCGAAAACGGAGATCGTTGGTTTACATTGAAACGTTTACAAGGAGTTTCTGGTATATCTTCAGCTTATACAAGTGGTATAAAACGTAGTGGTAATGGATATTTGGCAGATGGTTCGGGAATTCCATCTTCTGAACAAGTTTTAAAAGTTGGTGCACGTGAGTGGCAATTACCAATTCCGCAAACTGTTTTAAATAAAAACAAAAACATGACACAAACTCCTGGTTATTAATAACACAGTTATATTTATATCGAAATGGCTATCTTTTACAGATAGCCATTTTTTTATTTTAAAGATAGGTAATTAGAAATCTTAAGTATGAAAAAAACTAAAGCCTTTTATAATTTGGGAAAAAGTCTTTTTTTATTAATATAATTAATTATACACTATTATAAAATAAAAAACTTATAAGATTTTTTATGAATTGAAATTTTATCATTCAGATTTTCGAAATTATTGATAAAATATGTTAAAAAACAATAATATAAATAAGTTTTTTCTAGTAAAATTAAAGTGTGATTTTTTTATGAATTAAAAATGTAAATGATAATTTTTTTGTTTTTTTTTAAATAAAATATATTTATTCAATCAATAAAGTTAAATATTTGATAAAAAAATAAATTTATTTTTTTTTGGAAATCTTAAAAAAAAGTTAGAGTTTTGTTTTAAATGTTATAAAAAAATTAAACTATGAGGAGAAGATTAACATCTTTGGGGTTATTAGCTTTCCTAGGATTAGGGACTATGGCTTTTGCCCAAGTAACAGGTGTAGTTAACGATGCGAACAATTTCCCAGAGTCTGACGTAGAAGTTACTGTAAAAGGTACTGATAAAGTTACGTATACAGACGAAAACGGAAATTTTAACATTGATGCTAAAGTTGGTGATACAATTATCATTAATGGAAAAGAATTTAAAGTAACTTCTACTAACTTGGGAACTTTAAATTTTAATGAAGTTTCGAAAGATGTAGATCTTGGAGAGGTTGTTGTTGTGGGATATGGAGTTCAGAAAAAATCTGATGTAACTGGAGCTATTTCTACGATTAAAGGAGATGTAATGGAAGATTTAGTAACTCCATCTTTTGAACAACAACTAGCTGGTCGTGCTTCAGGAGTTCAGGTAACCACAAATGGAGGTGTTATTGGTGAGGCTCCAAGAATTAGAATTAGAGGGACATCTTCTATTAATACTTCAAATTCACCATTATATGTAGTTGATGGAGTTCCTGTGAATATGACAAATTTATCAGGAGGTTATACTGATATTAACCCTTTAGCTGATATTAATCCAAATGATATTGAATCTTTTGAGGTTCTAAAAGACGGATCAGCTACAGCAATTTACGGTTCTAGAGCGGCTAATGGTGTAATCTTGATTACTACAAAAAAGGGAAAAAAAGGAGCTTTTGATATTAATTTAGGTATTGTAACAGGTGTTGGTACTCCAATGAAGTATTATGATTTACTTAATGGAGATCAATTCACGATGATCAGTCAGGAGAAAACTGAAAATGCAGGTGTTGCTAAAGATTATTGGGCAAAGTATTCTGGAATAAACACTGATTGGCAAAGAGAGGTGTTGAGAAAAGCATCTTTTCAATCTGATTATAATTTAGGGATTTCAGGAGGTACAGAAAATGCTAGATATTATTTATCTTTAGGGTATTCTCAACAAGAAGGTACTGTTATAGGTAATGATTTGCAAAGATATAGTGTGCGCGCAAACGTAGAACAAGATGTTGCGAAATGGCTAACAATTGGTTCTAATTTAGCGTTTACGAAAAACGATATTTCTGCAATGAATAAATCAACAACTGCGGTTGGTGGGGTAATGAATAATGTTTTATCTCAGTTGCCTAATGTACCTGTATATGATTCAAATAACCCAACAGGGTATAACGTTGCTTTAAATAATGGAGTTCCTCAGAATTATATTGGTTTCTCTCCATGGAATACTCGAGGGCATGCTTTCCAAGCATTTAATATTGTTTATTCATTAGCGTCAAATAAATATAACTCTGTAGCCAATAGAATTGTATCTAATAGTTTCATTAATGTTAAAATTGTAGACGGATTGTCTTATCGATTACAATTTGGTTACGATAATTCTACGAATTTAGAGACAACTTTTTGGAGTCCTAAACATGGGGATGGATACAGCTACAAAGGAATTATGTCTCAATATAATATATACTCTGATCAATACAATGTTCAAAATATATTAAATTATAATAAATCTTTTGGAGGGGTTCATAATTTAGGTGCAACTGCTGTATATGAAGTACAAAAAACTACTTTTTCGTATAATTTAGCAAGTGGGCGTGATATGACTTCCGATTTTTTTAATCAAAATATTATTACAGGAGCATTCGGAACTCAATCTATAGGAGGAAGTAAAAGTGAAAATGGTATTATGTCATACATTGGTCGTGTAACATATAATTATGCAAATAGATATTTTGTTCAAGGATCTATTCGTCGTGATGGAATTTCAAAGTTATCACCTGATACAAGATGGCAAAATTTATATGGAGCTTCTGTTGGATGGAATATCGCTAAAGAAAATTTCTGGGATAATTTAAAACGAGCTGTAGGTGAATTTAAAATACGAGGATCTTATGCTCAAACTGGTAATACTGGTTTTGGAAATTACGCATATCAAGGATTATATAGTTTACAGAATTATGGAAATTTTAATGGTATTGCTTATAGCCAAGCAGGGAACTCTTCTTTAAAATGGGAGACATCTAATAAATTTGACGTGGGAGTTGATTTAGCATTTATTAATAATCGTTTTAGATTTACTTTTGATTACTATCATAATTTAACAGAAGATATGATTTTATCAAAGCAATTACCAGCTTCATTTGGGATTCCAGGAAACTCTATTAATATTAATGCTGGTAAAATGTTAAATAAAGGAATTGAATTAAGTCTTTCAGGTAGCATTATTGATAAAGATAATTTCTCTTGGGATTTTAATGCAAACGTAAGTTTCCAAAAAAATAAAGTAAAAGATTTACCAGAGCCTATCGTATATACTAATAATATTGTTAAAAATGGAGAAAGCATAAATGCTCTTTACGGTTATAAGTATTATGGTGTAAATAAAGCAAATGGAAACCCAATTTATGTTAAAGCAGATGGTTCTTTAATCCAAGGAAATATTGATGATAATACGTATTATGGGTATGATCCAAGTAATCCAAATACTTTAGGACAAAGATCTTCATTAGAAAGTACTGATAAATTTATTTTAGGGAACGTAACTCCTACTTATTTCGGAGGTATTACAAATACTATGAAATATAAAAACTTCGATTTAAACTTTTTAATTCGTTTTAGCGGAGGTAACAAAATTTATAATAAGACACGTCAAGAATTGTTAAGTTATGATTTTGAAAATAACTCTTCTGAAATACTAGGAAGATGGCAGTCTGTAGATAATCCAGGTGACGGATGGACTCCTAAAGTTGTTGCAAGTAGAGGGTCTATAGCAAATCAAACAGTAGCAAACTCTAGATTTGTAGAAAAAGGAGATTTTATATTTTTAGATAATGTTCAAATTGGGTATGCTTTCCCAAAAGATTTATTATCTAAAGTAAATTTAAAGAAAGCTCGTTTATTTGTTTCTGGACAAAATCTATGGATGATTACAGATTACAAAGGTATTGACCCTGAAATGATTTCAACCGAAGGAATTGATAATTATGGTGTTCCAAGAAACAGAATATTTACTTTAGGTTTAAATGTTGGGTTTTAATTTTAATAGTTATGAAAAAAAATTTTAAAAAATATTTAATTGCGTCAGCGGCAATAGCAACTTTATTATCAACAGGTTGTACTGAAGATCAAGTTTTAGATTTGGATCCTATTGCAAGTTTATCAGAAAATACTGCATTTACAACTCCAGAGCTAATTGCGAATGCAATTAATGGAATGTATAATGCCGCTCAAGTAGGATTATATAATGGTTCGGGACGTGGATATGTTTGGGGTGCAGCTTACATTGAGCAAAATGACTTTAGGGGAGAAGATATGGTTAATACAGCTGCATTTTTTCAATATACATATGAAGGTACTTATGATGCAACGAATACATTAAATAATGTTTATTATTGGGTGGACGGGTATCGTTTAATTAATCGCTGTAACATTGTAATTAATGGTGTTCAAGGAGCTGCTGATAAAGGAATTATTTCTCAAGCTCTAGCTGATAATTATATTGGTCAGGCTAAATTTCTACGAGCTATTACTCATTTTGAACTTTTAATGCAGTTTTCAAGACCTTACAGTGATAACCCTACAGTAAACATGGGAGTGCCTTATAGAACGACAGCTCTTGAGAATCAAGCAGCAATAGATGCAGCTTATGCTGTTGATAGATCAACAGTTGCGAGTACTTATGAAAAAGTTTTAGCAGATTTAGATGAAGCTGAATCTAAAATATCTCAAACAGGAGATATAACTTATGCTACAAAAAATGCTGCCGTTGCATTTAAAGCACGTGTTAAGTTACATAAAAGAGATTGGAATGGTGTGTTAAATGAAATTAATAAAATTTCTTCTAGTTATACTCTAACACCTACGCCTTCAGGAGTTTTTGAAAATAACGCTACAAATACAGAGTCTATTTTCTCAATAAGACAATCTGCAGTAGTAAACCCAGGTGTAAATGGTGCTATTGGTGCAATTTATAAAGGAAGAGCATTGGGAGCTATATCTCCAATTATTTGGAATGATAAAGAATGGTTAGAAGATGATAAGCGTAGAAAAAAATCGAATAATGTAGATAATACAGGAGATTATATGGCTTATGAAACAGCATCAGGTATTTTCTCAAATAAGTATAGAGATATTTCTACATTCACAGATTTTACACCAATTATTCGTTTTGCTGAAATTTTATTAATGCAGGCAGAAGCAGAAGCTAGATTAAATGGAGTTACTCAAGTTGCATTAGATGCGTTAAATAAAGTGCGTAATAGAGCTTTAACTAATCCAGCATCTCAAGCTTACTCATTGTCTAGTTTTACAGACAAAGCTTCATTTGTAAAAGCAGTTATAAAAGAGCGTAGAATAGAGTTTATTGCGGAAGGTAAACGTTGGGGGGATATTCATCGTTTGCAAAATGATGATTTAGCTCCAATAGATGGTATTCCTGCTAAAATGGCTAATGGTAATCCATTACTTACTTCATATGGCTATGGACAAGCAGTTCCTAATTATAGTACGAAACAAATACCTTATTCAAGTAATAAGTTTATTTGGCCTTTACCTGCTATGGAAACTGATTATAATCCTACATTAAAAGCTCAACAAAATCCTGGTTACTAGAATTGAATCAGAATATTTATAAACTAAAAACCTCGAAGTGAACTTCGAGGTTTTTTTATTCGTATAAAATTATTTTTTCTCAATAAACTCCCAAGCTCTAATCTCTGCCCAAGAATATTTATTATCTTTTAAGGGAAAACCACAATGTCCACCATATTTTGGCATTTCAAATGTGCAGAATTTATGCTTTTCGAAACGTTCAATAGGATAACAATCCTTTCCTAAAAAAGGATCATTTGCTGCATTCACAATTAAACAAGGAGTTGTAATATTATCCAAAACTGTTGCGGGAGAAGCTTTATGATAATAATCTTCTTTGGAAGAATAATTATGCAAAGCAGCCGTAAAATATTCGTCAACTTCATCAAAAGTTTTTATTTTATCAATCATTTCCTCATTTAGAACGCCAGGAAATTGTTTTGCTTTTGCCTTAAATTTTGGAACAAGAGTTTTCTTGAAATTCTTAAAATAAACTGTATTTGGAAACTCTTTTAAAGTATTTGCACATGATTTTAGAGATATTGGTGCTGAAAAAACAACACCACATTTTATTCGATGATTGACTTTGTAATTTCCAAGATAATTCAAAATTAAAGCTCCTCCCATCGAATAACCAATCAAATAAATTTGTTTGTAATCTTCCTCAATTGCTTTTTCTACAACTCTATCCACATCATCAATAGAACCATGATGATATAAACGACAAGTTGTATTCATTTCTCCGCCACAAGTTCTATGATTCCAAGCTAAAATATTAAACCCTTTTTCAAAAAAATAATCCGAACAAGAATTCAAATAAGTTCGTTTCGAATCACCTTCAAGACCATGAAATAGAATAATTAGTTTGTCCTTATTTTCTTGAAAACGCCAATCCAGATTTAGAAAATCACCATCATCAGTAGCAATTTTTTCTCGTGTATAATTCGGAACAGGATATTGCTTGAATTTGGAAGGATAAATAGTGGAATAATGTGCGTTTCGATTAAGAAAACTAGGTTTTGGATAGTTGGAGTGTTTTATGTAAGGCATTTTTAGAAAATTTTGACATCAATTAAAAAATCCTTTTTTATTTCTTCGTTGATATTCGCAAGAATTTTCGATTTTCCCATCATTAATTCTTGACGCATTGCAGGAGAATTAATTTTTACATACAAAGTGCGTTGTCTTACTTCGATGCGATCAGTATATTTTTCAAAAAATTTTCCCATCACTGTTCTCCAAGCTTCTTCTGCTTTCACTTCCCAAATCAATTCTTCTTTTCCACTTTGTTTAATGAAATGCTCTAAAGCTTGTCCTAGCGTTTGCTGATTACTTCTTTTTTCGTACTTTTTCATAAACGGAAAACTTTACTCTCAGAATTTATTTGTTTGATTATTTGCTCTGTTCTTTCGGGATGTGTATCGGTGATAAAAATTTGTCCGAAGCGTTCTTCGTTTACCAATTTTATTAATTGCGTCACACGATGTTCATCCAATTTATCAAAAATATCATCCAATAATAACAAAGGAGTAATGTTTAATGAATTTTTAATCACTTCTAATTGTGCTAATTTCAGTGCAATTAAATAAGATTTTTGTTGACCTTGCGAACCAAATTTCTTGATTGGATAATTCGTAATTGTAAACAATAAATCATCTTTATGAATTCCGGCAGTTGAATATTGAGCCGAACGATCTTTATATAAAGCATCTTTCAGAACAGTTTCAAAAGGCGCATCATTTAATTGAGAAATATATTCGATATTTACTTTTTCTCGTCCTTCCGAAATTTCATTATAATATTTTAAGAAAGCATCCAAAAATGTTTGAATAAATTCTTTTCTTATTTCATGTATTTTTTTACCTAGATGAATTAATTCTTCATCATAAATTTCAAGAGAAGAATTATCAAAAGTATTATTAGCAACAAAATATTTTAGAAGCGCATTTCGCTGAGTTAATACTTTATTATATCGCATCAAATCAGCCAAATATTGCTTGTTCGATTGCGAAATAATATTGTCTAAAAATTTACGACGAACTTCACTTCCCTCCTTGATTAAATCGCTATCATAAGGCGAAATCATCACCAAAGGATATTGTCCTATATGATCTGAAATTCGGTCATATGATTTCGAATTTCGTTTTAATTGTTTGGGCTGACCAGAACGAACTAAGCAAAAAATGACATCATCAGATTCATTTCGATCAAAAGTACCTTCTAATGTAAAAAAATCACAATCGAACTGAATATTCATCGCATCTGAATGATTTAGATATGATTTACTTAAAGCCAAATAGTGAATAGCATCCAAAACATTGGTTTTGCCTTTCCCATTTTGTCCTACAAATGCATTAATTTTTGGTGAAAATTCGAAATTATTTTCATCAAAATTCTTGAATTGTCGCGCTTTAAGTTCTTTCAAATACATAAAAGCAAAATTACGATATTAATTAGGATTTATAAGATTGATTTGTGTAGTGATTGTCAAGCTGAATTTATTTCAGCTTCTCATCCTCTTTTTAATTTTGTATAGAATTATCATTCAGAGCTTGTTTCAGAATCTTTCTGCAGCATAATTTATTTTTTAATAACGTGATGTGAACCTGAAACGAGTTCAGGTTGACTTTATGAATTTTAATTAAATTCTTTCTAAAACAATGATTTTGAAACAAAATGTCGAGTTAAAAATCAAAATGATGTATTTTTGCATCTTTAAAAGAAAGATTTAGAAAAATGGCAATTCAAAAACCATCGATTCCAAAAGGGACAAGAGATTTCTCGCCTTTAGAAGTGAATCGTCGTCAATATATTATCAACACGATCAAAAAACAATTCGTGTTATTCGGATTTTCTCCAATCGAAACTCCATCTTTCGAAAATTTATCAACCTTAACAGGTAAATACGGAGAAGAAGGAGATCGATTAATTTTCAAGATTTTGAATTCTGGAGATTATTTAGCAAAAGTTGATGAGCAATTGTTAACAGATAGAAATAGTCAAAAAGTAATTGCTCAAATTTCTGAAAAAGCATTACGTTATGATTTAACTGTGCCTTTTGCACGTTATGTGGTGCAACATCAAAATGAAATTACATTTCCTTTCAAACGTTATCAAATTCAACCAGTTTGGCGTGCCGATCGTCCTCAAAAAGGTCGTTTCCGTGAGTTTTTTCAATGTGATGCGGATGTTGTAGGTTCAGATTCATTGTTGCAAGAAGTAGATTTTGTACAATTATATGATTCAGTTTTTACAGAATTAAAAACACCAGTTGAAATTCATATCAACAACCGTAAAATTTTATCAGGTTTGGCAGAAGTAGCTGATATTTCGGCTCAATTGATTGACTTTACTGTGGCTTTAGATAAATTGGATAAAATTGGTGAAGAAGCGGTGAAAGAAGAAATGCGTGGAAAAGGAATTTCTGATTCTGCGATTGAAATTTTATCACCTTTATTCTCAATGAATGGAGATTATAAAACACAATTTGCTCAATTAAAAGAAATTTTAAAATCTTCGGAAACTGGATTAAAAGGAATCGAAGAATTAGAATTTGTTTTTGAAAATACAACAAATATTGGTTTACAATCTGCTGAATTAGTGTTGAACTTAACTTTAGCGCGTGGTTTAGATTATTATACAGGAGCTATTTTCGAAGTGAAAGCGAAAATCGGAGAATTCTCTTCATCTATTGGTGGAGGAGGTCGATACGATGATTTGACAGGGATTTTTGGATTGAAAGATATTTCTGGAGTTGGAATTTCTTTTGGATTAGATCGTACGTATTTAGTTTTAGAAGAAAATAATTTATTTCCAGCTTTAGAAGATTCAACAAATATTCAAGCATTGTTCATTAATTTCGGAACGAAAGAAGCTGCTGAGGCAATGAAATTGGTGAAACAATTACGTCAAAGTGGAATTAATACAGAGGTTTATCCTGATGATGCAAAAATGAAAAAGCAAATGGGATATGCTGATAAAAAAGGAATTAAGAAAGTAATTCTTTTGGGCGAGAAAGAAATTGCAGAGCAAAAAGCGACGGTGAAAGATATGATTTCTGGTGAACAAACCGAAGTCGCTTTTGCTGATTTGGCTAATGCATTGTCTTAATATTACTTAATTCAAATCAATTCAATATATTTGCAAACTATTTAATCAAGAATATAAAATGAGTTTATTAACAGTTGGTACAGTTGCCTTTGATAAATTAGAATCTCCTTTCGGGAAAACAGATAAAATCTTAGGTGGTGCCGCTACATATATCGGTATGGCGTCTTCTTTATTGGGCGTGGATACTGCAATCGTTTCAGTTGTTGGAGGAGATTTTCCACAAGAATACATCGATTTATTAATTTCAAAAGGAATTAATTTAGATGGTTTAGAAATCGTAAAAGAAGGAAAAACATTCTTTTGGGAAGGTAAATACCACAACGATTTGAACACACGTGATACGTTAGCAACAGAATTGAATGTTTTAGAAACTTTCAATCCAGTTGTTCCACAAGATCGTAAATCTCCAGAAGTTTTGATGTTAGGAAACTTACATCCATTGGTACAAAAAGGAGTTTTAACTCAATTAAATAAACGCCCAGATTTAGTTGTATTAGATACAATGAACTTTTGGATGGATTGTGCTTGGGACGAGTTAATGGATGTAATCAATGATGTTGATGTAATTTCTATTAATGACGAAGAAGCGCGTCAAATGTCGGGTGAATATAGTTTAGTGAAAGCGGCTAAAAAAATCATGACATTCGGACCAAAAACTGTTATCATCAAAAAAGGTGAACACGGAGCTTTATTATTCCAAGAAGAACAAGTTTTCTTTGCACCAGCTTTACCATTAGAAGATGTTTTCGATCCAACTGGAGCTGGAGATACATTTGCAGGAGGTTTCTCTGGATGCTTAGCAAAAACAAACGATTTTTCTTTCGATAACATGAAACGTGCAATTGTTTACGGATCTGTATTAGCGTCTGTAACGTGTGAAAAATTTGGTACTGAATCATTAGGTGATTTAACGCGTGATGGTTTAGCAGAACGTTTGAAAGCATTCAAAAAATTAATGGATTTCTCAATTAATTTATAAAAAATTAGTTGATTCAAAATATAACCTCGAGAATTCCTCGAGGTTTTTTTTATGGTTTAATTTTTGGTATATTTTATTTATTTAATTGATATGAAAAACAAAATTATACATCTTCTTGTCTTGGCATTTTCATCTTTACTTTCAGGAATAATGATTTCGAAAATGTCATTCATCGGAAAAGTAGGAATTACCATTATTTACAATGAATATTCAATTCTAAAATCGTGGTGGAAAACAGCGTTATTATTATTCGCTATACAAGCTGTTATCTTTGTTATTTTAACGATTTGGAATGAGAAAACAACGAAGCGTTTCAAACGTTTGCTGTTACCTTTAGTTTTTCTTGTTATCGGAATTGTAGGATTAATTTATACGTATTATGATTTTACAGAAACATCACATCGTTTATTAAAAAAGACTTTTCATTTCGGATTTTATATTTTTTGGTTCACTTGGTTTGGGAACTGTATTTTCTTTATGATGAAAAAATTTCAGAAAGTGGATGAAATTCCTTTAGAAGAATCGGAAGTAAATTAAATAAAAAAAGCTCATCAATATTTGATGAGCTTTTTCTTTTGTGACCGAGACAGGATTCAAACCTGTAACCTCTTGAGCCGTAATCAAGTGCGCTATTCAGTTGCGCCACTCGGCCATTTCCAATTAAAAACTTTTGTTCTTATTTTGGACTGCAAATATAAGGACTATTTTTAAATCTGCAACAATTTTTTGAATAAAATTATCCTCTATCTCTATCACTTATCAACATCATCATAAAACTCAAGACAAAAAGTGTATCATTTTCAGTCGATTGATATTGATTTAATTTAAACTTTCGACCAAAAAAAGAAGGTTCTTTTGAAACTTCCATCAGTTCTTTTCCTTGTAAATCTGTTAAAACATATTTCGGATTGAAAACATATCCAGAGAAAAAGCCCACAACGGGAATTTCTCCAACCATTCCATCCATCATACGAGTAAAACCGCTACGTTCATTGATTGTGAATAAGTGATTATCGTTTGCATCATAAATATGAAAAGTTGCTTTCCAAAAAGATTTGAAAGTTTTTCGTTTTGCTTTTCCCACAATATTTCCATTTTTATCTGTAATGGTAAAAGTTTGTTGAAAATCGATAATTTTATTGGAACGAAGTTGAAAAAGTTCTTCTTTTTTAGAAGAATCACGGTAGATTTTAATCACATCTCGCCATGAAAGAATTTTTTCACGTACATAAAAAATAGGTTGATTGTTGGCATCTGTTACAGAAAAATCATTGGAAAAAGTTGCGATATGAAACTTTATATCAAGAGGAAATTTTAAATTGTTTAGATTCATAATGTTTGCCTAATTTTCATCAAAAATAGATTTTTTTTAGACAAAAAAAGGTTCAGAAATTCTGAACCTTAAAATTATTATCTTTTTAAATGTAAAAATTCAATTTCATTTTTACCATCTTCATCAAGATCCTCATCGTAATCAGATTTTAAAATCAATTCGTTTTTCGTTAGTTTTACGATTTCTGCTTCATGAATTTCATCATTTCCCCAATCGATAATAAGAGTTTTATTTGTAACCTTATATGTAACATTATCAATATTATCTTCAACAACACATTTACCACTGTTATCAGCGGAATAAGTTATTAAAGAATATTTATTATCTTTTGAAAATGTCAATGTGTTTTTTTCTTCACATGCATCTATTTCTTCGTCCTCTATGTGATTATCTTTAGAGAATTGAGTTTGGTATTTAACAAAACTCCAAGTTCCTACTATACTTTCATTGTCTATAGAGGAATTGTCGTCATTGTTACAGCTAACTAATAGACCAAAAGCAAAAATGCTTGGTAAAATACACTTTTTCATAAATTTAGATTTTTTTCGATGGCAAAAGAAAAAAAACAATAATATATATACAATAAAAAAGTAGATATTTTATAAAGAATTTCATCCTTCATCTAAATGTATGATTGTAGCAATGTTGTATGTTATAATTTTTTTTAGACAAAAAAAAAGGTTCAGACTTTCTGAACCTTAAAATTATTATCTTTTAAAATGGGTAATTATAGTTTCATTTTTACCATCTCCATCATAATCCCTGTAGCCTTCATTTGACATAATTAGATCTGTTGCTGTTAATTCCTCTATATGAAGTTCTATAACATACATAGTATCTTCTATTTCAAAATTGACAAATAATTTGTCTCCTTCAACTTTATATGTATATTCTTCTGTGAGCGACATACATTCACCTCTATGATAATAATGTTGCAAGGTTTTGTATTTATTATCTTCTGTGAATGTGTATTTATTAAGAACTGTACATTGAGGGTTAGGATCGAAGTCATCCTCGATTTTACCATCATTAGAATATTTTATTTTACTACTCTCATAACCCCATGTTCCTATAATTTTTTTTGCATTAATGTTAGGGTCGACAATAATTGGGTCGATAGAAGAGTTGTCATCATTATTACAACTAAATAATAGAGTGAAAGTAAAAATGCTTGGTAAGATTAATTTTTTCATTCAATGTTAATTTTAATTTTGTGTTATAGAAAATTAAAACTAACAAAAGATATAGTCGGTTATTAAACGATTATTTTATAAAAATTTTCTTACTTCATCTAAATGTGTAATTGTAGGAACGTCATCCATTGAAAAATTATCATCTAAACGATCAAAAAAGATCGCTGACATTCCAAACGATTTTGCGCCAACAGCATCGGCAATCCAATCGTCACCAATATAAATTGATTCTTCTTTTTTAGCACCAGATTTTTCCATTGCTAAAGAGAAAATACGAGGATCTGGTTTCAATATTTTGATTTCGTCCGCATAAGTTACAGTATCAAAATATCCGTTTAATTCAGATGTTTCTATTTTTCGTTTAGAAACCTCGATAAAACCATTTGTTATAATATGCAATTTGTATTTTGGTTTCAAATAATCCAATAATTCCATTGCGCCATCCACTACTTCGTTATAATTTGTAATGGTTTCCATGTATTCATCTTCAAATGTATCAGCTAAAGCATTATTATCGATTCCTAAATTATCAAAAGCATCTTTGAAACGACGTGCTCGTAATTCTTCTTTTGTAATTTTTTTATCACGAATTAAAGCCCAAAGCCCTTCATTACTATCGTGATAAAATGGGTGAAATTCTTCGAAGGTGAAACCATAACGATTTTCAACATCGTATTTTATATAAAGTTCTTCTAAAGCGAATTTTGCATTTTTTCTGAAATCCCAAAGTGTGTTATCCAGGTCGAAAAAAACGTGTTTTATTGTGTTCATAACTGCAAAGCTAAGGAATTTATGTAGATTTGCTAATGAAGAAAATCTCAATTGAAAACGAAATTAGAAAAATTTAAAACAAAGAATGCTCGAGGCGTTTTGTCCTTGTTAGCAGGTAATACAATTGCGCAGGCGATCATGTTTGCTGGAGGAATTATTTTGGCTAGAATATACGGACCTGAAGCATCAGGAACTTATAATGCGTTTCTAAGTTTTGTGGCGATTCTTTCTATTTTAGCAACATTTCGCTTAGAAAATATTTTTGTGATTTCGAAATCATCTAAAGCTATTCGAAATTTATTTACAACATTATTATTAATCAGTAGCGTTTCTGCAATTTTATTCTTTTTAGGATATGCAGTTTTTCAAGAAATATTTTCATTTAAAACTTCCATTTTTGTTGTTTTCTTAAGTTGTATTGCGGGTTTGTTTACAGCTTGGAATAATGTTCAGAATTCGTTATTTTCTAAGTACAAACTATTCAAAAGTATTTCAACAGGATTTGTAATTAATGCTCTGTTTTCAGTTTTTTTTCAATTTATTTTTTATTGGATGGGCTACAAAGAAACAGGTTTGATTTATGGAACAATTTTCGGAACAGTTTTGTCTTGTGCTTACTATTTTTCGATTACAAAAGGAAGGTTTACTTCAATTGATTTTGGATTGGCAAAAAAAACAATTCTTAACAATAAAGAAATTATAAAATATACTTTACCATCTGAATCCTTAAATTCGATTGCAAACAACTTGCTTCCCATAATGATTACAATTTATTTCATGAAAGAAGACGTTGCTTTTGTTGGGAATTCTGCTAAGGTGTTGGTTGTTCCATTAACATTGCTTTCCAATTCGATGTCGAAAGTCTTTTTTCAGAAATCTGCTGGTATGATCGATCATCGAGCGCATCAATTATATGATTTATCTAAAAAAGTTGTGCTTTATAATGTTGCTGCAATTGCTGTATTTTTGTTATTGATGAATTTTATTGGAATTTTTATTCTTGAATGGATGCTTGGACCAGAATGGCGCGGTTTACATATCATGACATGGATACTTTCTTTTTGGATTTTATGCCGTTCTGCGATGAATCCTATTCAACAAATTGTTGTTGTTATTAAAAAGAATCATTATGCTTTATACTTCAATATTTATTTGGTTTTTATGACTTGTATTACTTGTGTAATAGGAGGATTAAATAAAAATATACTTTTAACGTTATCACTATATTCTTTCTTTGCAGGAATTGGTTATTTAGTTCAACTTTATTTCGTGATGAAAGAGTTGAAACGTTATAAAAACTGATGTGAAAAATTCGAGAAAACATATTTTAGCTTTAGCTTCTTGGTTTCCAAGTAGAATTTTTTTAGATAATGGAGATTTTATTCAGCGTCATTTACGTGCAATTTCAATGTTAAATGATGTGACAGTTGTACATGCAATAAAAGATAAAAATTTAAAATCTAATTTTGAAATAGATGATTCTATTAATCAAAATCTAAGAGAAATTATCGTTTATTTTAAACCTTCTATTTTTCGTCCTTTTAACTTAATCAAACAATTTCAAGCTTTTCTTAAAGGAGTTTCTTTGGTTAATAATTTTGATATTATTCACCTAAATGTTGTTTATCCCGCAGGATTAGTAGCATTTTTTCTAAAAAAAAAATATAAAAAACCAATTGTTTTAACTGAACATTGGTCGGGTTTACAATCAGAAAATTTCAAAAAATTAGCATTTTATAAACAACAACTAATTCGATATATTTTACGAAATGTAGATATAATAACGCCTGTTTCAATTTATTTAAAGAATGAAATAAAAAAGCTTGTTTTACATAAAGAATTTATAATTATTCCGAATGTAATCGATTTAGAATTGTTTGAAGTTTTAAAAGTTGAAAGAGAATCAAAGGTGAAATTTTTGCATTTATCCAATTTAGATGATCGAGTAAAGAATATTTCAGGAATGCTGAATGTGATCCTAAAATTAAGTCAAGCGGGATATTCCTTCGAGTTTCATTTTGGCGGAAATGGTGATGCTTCATTAATTTCTAAATTTACCGAGGAACATCAATTAGAAAATATAATAAAAACATTTGGAAGATTGGAGCATTCTGAAGTTTGTGAAAAAATGAATGAAATGAACTGTTTTGTTTTATTTAGTTATTATGAAAATCAACCTTGTGTTCAAATAGAAGCTTTTGCTTCCGGAATTCCTGTTATAGCAAAAGATGTTGGAGGAATTTCAGAGTTTTTGCCAGAAGGTTTTGGAATTTTAGTGAATGATGAAACTCAACTTTATCTTGCAATGGAAGAAGTAATTAATGGAAAAAAATTTAAATCAGCTTTTGAATTAAATGAATATGCAAAGCAACATTTCTCAACAATAGAAATTGCAAAAATGTTTAATAACATTTATTTGAAATTATAGTATGAAAGGATTTCAATTAAAAATTAATAGAGATAATATAACATATAAAGTTCGTTTCGAACAATCGTCTTTTGATAATTATTTTGTGGATTGCAATGAAATTGTGATTTGTTTGGAAGGCGTTTTATTGAATCATACTAAATTGATTGAACGTTATAATTTGTCCGAAAATTATCTTCATCAATTATATAAAGATTTTGAGAAAGATTTTGTTAAATATCTTGAAGGAGAATTTGTAGGTTTTGTGTATGATAAGCATAAAAAGCAACTTTTAGCATTTACAAATTTTACAGCGACAAGAAAGTTACTCTATTATAAAGATGCGAATAATATTATAATTGATACAAGTTTAATTGAGTTGACAAATTGTTTAAAACAAGAGAACAAGAATTATTCTTTGGATGAAATCGCGATGTATCAATTATTAGTTTGCGAAAATACATTAGAAGATTATACGCCAATTAAGGAAGTTAAGAAGTTAAATGATGCTCAGATTTTAACAATTGATTTAAAGAATTTAGATTTAGATATTACATCTTATTATTCACCTTTTCCAAGGTTTAAAGGTTCTAAAATAGAAGCATTAAAAGAAATTGATCGATTATTTACGCAAGCAGTTTGTTTAGAATTTGATAAGGATAAAGAGTTGAATAAAGAAACTTTTGCTTTATTAAGCGGCGGTTTAGATTCGAGAATGACTTTAATGGTTGCCTTAAAAAATGGTTATAAAATTGACGAAGCATTTTGTTTTTCTCAAAAAAACTATTGGGATGAAATAATAGCAAAACAGATTGCAAAAGATTATAATATTCCTTTTCATTTTATAGCACTTAATGGAGGTGAATATATTACTGAAATAGACGAAATATTCAATGTTTCTAATGGATTTGTAGTTTATTCTGGTGCTTTGCATACAAATTTTGCATACAAATCGATTAACCGAAACCGATTTGGTTTGATTCATAGTGGACAATTAGGAGATGGAGTTTTTGGAATGTTTAACCGAAAAAGAAAGAAAACAATTCCGACAAAAGAAAAAATTGTTGTTCATGATCGATTATTTCATCGAATGGAAAAAGAATTCAATCATATTATTTCTCAATATGATAATGAAGAGCATTTTTTAACACGAAATGTTGGATATAATAGAACTGTTTTAGGTTCTTATATGGCAGAAGAATTTTCGTATCAAACTTCTCCTTTTATGAATTCAGATTTTTTGAAATTTGTTCATAGTTTGCCGGAAGAATGGAAATATAATCAGGAATTGTATATCGAATGGATAAATCAATATCATCCGGAAACGACAAAATATATTTGGGAAAGAACTTTACTGAAACCAACATCCAAAAAGAATACAGTTTTAGGAGATAAAATTGTAAAACGTTCATTTAATATCTTGATAAATAGAATTTTCAAAAAACAGAATTTTGGAAAAATGACGGCTTATGATTATTACTATAAACAAGATAAACGACATCAAGAAAAGATGAATGATTATTTTGAAAATACAATTTCATTCATCACATCAGAAACGTTGAAAAATGATCTTATTTCTCTTTATAAAACTGGAAATTTTATCGAAAAAACAACTGTATTAACCGTTTTATCTATTGCTAGACATTATTTGTAATGCGAAATTTAGTATTGTTCCTTAAAGAATTCTTTCAAAACAAAGGATTGTTAGTTTTTCTTTCCATTTTAATAGAGAAAGTGGTTGGTTTATGCAATACAATTTTTGTCGTTCGTATGATTTCGGAAAAAGATTATGGTGAAATTACTTTAATAGCTTCTCTTTTTGGTGTTTTTATCACATTAAATGGTTTCGGAGCTGTACAAGGTTTGCTTCGTTATGGAGCATTGGAGAAAGAGAAAAATAATAAAATTCAGCTCTCAAATTATATTTTCAAAGAAGGTTTAAAAAGACATTTTTTACTTATTATTTCTTTCTTTATAATGGGATGTTTTTATGAGTTTAAATATTTCAATATTTGGATTATTGTTCTGTTTTTTAGCATTCGTATGTTGGGATATTACTTGTATGTATTTTTATTAAACTATTATCGTATTCATAATTCGAATGATAAATTTGCTAAAATTTCTATCTTCATCAATCTTGTCGGATTATTCTTAGCATTCTCGCTTACTTATTATTTGGGGAAATATGGTTATTTAATTGGTTTATGCATAACTCCTTGGATTGCACTTTTGTTTTATAAAAAAGAAATATTCTCAACATCAACTTTCAAACTAAAAGATTTTAATAAAAAAGACTTTTGGAAATATTCGATGAATTCGTCATTAACTTATTTTTTATCTGAGTTTCTTTTTATGATTGATATAGTTTTGATCGGATTGTTATTAAATGAAAAAGCTGTAGCGAATTATAAAGTTGCGATTATTTTGCCAATGAATCTTATGTTTATTCCATTAATTTTTATGCAAACAGATTATTCAAAAATAGTTTCCAATTCTAGAAATATTCAGTATTTAAAATTTTATATCAGAAATTATTATAAACTATTTGTGCCAATTAGTATTCTAATTTTATTAATAGGTTTTTTTACAAAAGATTGGATTTTACCTTTTGTTTTCGGAAAAGATTATAACGAAAATGGTTGGATATTCTTTGTAATCTTACTAGCAATTGTATTTAATATGTGTTTCAGAAATTTGTACGGAAATTTATTATCAGCTGTAGGTTTAGCCAATAAGAATCTAAAAGTTGCCATTTTTTCTATAATAATGATGTTGATTTTAGGTTATGTATTAACTAATTTTTTAGGAATTTTAGGATCAGCAATCGCTTTAGCAATTACATTTATAACAATGGGATTTTATTCAGCCTTTATTTTTAGCCGATATTTACATCAATTAGAAAATAATATATAGCTTATAAGTAATTTAGATTAGAATAAGATGTATAATTTTTTACACAAGCTCCAAATCCATTATAAAATTGAGAAATAGAAGGAATTGAAGAGCCTTCAAAATCAAAAATTAAATCTTTGCCTTTTAGTTCTTGAAGAATAGTATGAAGAATTCCGGTTGGAACTTTTCTGTTTCTACCATTTTTCGAAGTTGCAGAATCTAAATAAAAAACACGATTTTTTGATTTTACAAAACAGATAAATCCTAAAACATCTTCATCATCTACATATCGAACATCTAAACAATTATGGTTTGCTAACATTGTAAGCAACTTTTCGTAATATTGAGTATTTACATAATGATTTTTGTGTTCAGATTTATATTTCAATAAAGATTTTATTTTAAAATTTTCTTTAATTGTCAATCCTTGTTTTGCAAATTGATTCACATTTCGTTTCACCATTTTGCTATAACAATCTTGAGAAAAGTGCTTTAAATCGACTATTTGATTGATTTTTAATTTTCCTTTCGGTTGATATATTTCAGTATTTTCTTCGTTAAAAGTATAAGCTCTTACTAAATTTTGATGTAATTTTTTTTCAAAAAGTTTAAAAGTTTCTTTTGTAAAATTCTCTCCATGAAAAACGCCTAATTGTTGACAATAAATAGGCTGAGTGATAAATTTTATACCAATTTTTTTTACAAAAGGTAAAGGCATTACAGCTTCATAATCGTTCAAAACATAGCAATCCCAATTATTTCCAACTAAAGCATCCAAATAAAAAACTTCTGCATAAATGCGATAGTTTACAGATTTATTTAAACATGCGCTGTATTTATCTGTATCTAATTTTTTTCTAGAAATTCGTTTAATCATTCAAAAATACTTTCATATACTTTTCGCCAATCTTTCCAATCGCCATTTAAGTTTGATTGGTGGAACAATGTTATAAACGTTCCGTTTACTTCTTTAATTGTTTGTTTCAATCGTTTTATTTCTTCGATTGATTGTTGAGGAGAAAGGTTTAAGTAATTTTTTAATGTAACATCCATTGCAACAAAAGGAAAAATTGTTAACAATGTTTGTTGATTAATAGTTAAATCAAACCAATTGAATGGAGTAGAAGTACCTGCTCTAAAACCCAATTGATGCGAAAATCCCATTGTATAATCTTCCAAAATCCCATTTATTAACAATTGTTGATAAGTGTTCGGAAAGTTCAATTTTATAAAATGTTGACGAGATTTTTTTACAGGTTTATTTATAATTTTTTCTAATCGATTTAGTTCAGTTGGTAATTTATTTCCTTCATAATTTGATTGATAAGAAGGATGAATTCCAATTTCTGCCCAAGTAGAAATTTCTCGAATCAACTTTTTTTGTTCGTTATTTTTCCAATGATGATTTTTATCGAATGTAGAATAATCGCCCAATAACCAAAAGAAAATTGTTTCAATTTGATGTTTTTCAGCTAAATCTTTCAAATAATCAAATGTATCATACGGATCTTTTTCTTGATGATTTAAAATTTTAATTTGATTTAGAAATTCTTTAAAATCAGCTTTTAGAAGTTTTTTTAGAAGCGAACCATATTTTATTTTTGGAGAATGATAAAGATATTTCCAAGCATAATCAACATCGTGAGTATTTATTTGTTTGTAAATTCTTTTTTTTAATGAAATATCAGGAAATTTAGTTTTTATTTTTTCTTGAATTTCTAAACATATTTTATCTACAATAGGAATGGAATAATCTAAATCTGAACCTAAAAAACGGTTGTGTTTATCGAATTGATGAGGTTTTGCAATATATTCTTCGTAGCGCGAAAGCCAATAGAAACATTTTCCAATTTCGGTTAATGTAGAATAATTTATATTTTTTTGAATGTTAGTTTCCAATAATAGTTCATCAACCTTAAAATTGATTTCATTTTCTAAAAGTTGATTAGAAAAATTGATTTTTGGTGAATTTGTTTGAATAAATTCATTGAAATCTGTTGTTATTTTGTAGTTAATTCCAGAAAAATTAATGAAAATGAAATCGAAAATATAATTGATTCGATTTGTTATTTTTTCTGTAAATATGATGATTTCTGAATTCAAAATTAATCTGCAATAAAACTTAAAGATATTAAATTAGACCTTCATCAGCAAAAGAATAAAAATCTTTTTGAGAAACGATAAGATGATCCAAAAGTTGAATATCAAGTAACAAAGCAGCTTCTTTTATTTTTTGTGTGATAGATTTATCGGATTGGCTCGGAACTAAATTTCCAGAAGGATGATTGTGAGAAAGAATCATTGCAGTTGCCATTAATTCTAAAGCTCTTTTGAAAATTACACGAACATCTACGGCAGTTTGCGTAATTCCTCCGCGAGAAATTTGTTCTGTTTTGATAATTCGATTTCCTTGATTCAGGAACATTACCCAAAATTCTTCGTTTGGTAAATCGCCAATTTGTTGTTGAAGTATTGTTGCGGCATCTCTACTCGAAGTGATTTTATCTCGTTCTAAAACTTCTTGTGAATTTCGTCTTCTTCCTATTTCTAGTGCTGTGATTATTGAAATTGCTTTGGCTTCTCCAATTCCTTTGAATTTGCATAAATCTTCAATTGTATATTTAGCCAATTCGTTCCAATTATTATTTGCTGAAATTAAAACTCGCTTTGCTAATTCGACAGCAGATTCTTCACGATTTCCACTTCCCATAATAATTGCTAACAATTCGGCATCAGACAAGGAAGATCGTCCTTTTAAAGCTAATTTTTCACGTGGACGATCGTCTTCATTCCAATTTTTTATTGAATTTTTATTTTCTAAATAATCCATTCGATATCTATAAGAAATTGATATTGCGTTTTATATGCTGAATTAAAGATAATAAAAAAAGCTCGAACAAATTTGTTCGAGCTTGATATTTAATGAAATAGATTATTATTTATTGACTTTTGCCCAAGTATCTTTAAGCGTAACTGTTCTGTTAAAAATTAATTTTTCGGTAGAAGAATCACGATCCAAAGCAAAATATCCAATACGTTGAAATTGGAATTTATCTTCTGTTTTAGCTTCTTTCAAAGCAGGTTCAGCAAATCCTTGTTTTACAGTTAAAGAATTTGGATTGACAAATTGTAAAAAATCAACATCTTTCTCTGCATCTGGCGATTCAACAGTAAATAAACGATCGTATTCACGTACTTCGACAGGGATATTTTCTGTTGCAGAAACCCAATGCAATGTACCTTTTACTTTACGTTTAGAAGCTTCTGTACCACTTCCAGATTTAGTTTCCGGATCGTAAGTTGCATATATTGTTGTAATATTCCCTTCAGCATCTTTTTCTACTCTTTCTGCTTTGATGAAATATGCACCTTTCAAACGAACTTCATTTCCTAATGATAAGCGGAAGAATTTTTTAGGTGCTTCTTCCATAAAATCTTCACGTTCGATATAAATTTCACGAGTAAAAGGAACGATACGATTTCCAGCTGTTTCATCTTCTGGATTATTCTCAATTTCTAATTCTTCTACTTGTCCTTCTGGGTAATTTTCGATGATAACTTTTACTGGATCAATTACGGCAAAAACACGTGGAGCGATTTTATTCAAATGGTCACGAACAGAAAATTCTAATAATGAAATGTCTAATACATTATCACGTTTTGCAATTCCGGCAGTATTCCAAAAATTCTTGATAGCTTCTGGTGTATAACCACGACGACGTAATCCTGAGATTGTAGGCATACGCGGATCATCCCAACCAGTTACAACACCTTCTTGAACCAATTTCATCAACTTACGTTTACTTGTAATCATGTACGAAACATTACCACGTGCAAATTCGCGTTGTTTTGGTTTTTGAGGTTGATTTGGTAACTCAACATTGTTTGCGTACCATTCATATAAATCGCGGTGATTTTTGAATTCTAGCGAACATAATGAGTGAGAAATTCCTTCGATATAATCAGATTCTCCGTGTGTCCAATCGTACATTGGGTACATTTTCCATGTATCTCCAGTGCGATGATGAGGACGTTTCAAAATACGATACATAACAGGATCTCGCATGTTCATATTAGGAGAAACCATATCAATTTTTGCACGTAAAACATGTGTTCCTTCTTCAAATTCTCCAGCTTTCATTTTTTCGAAAAGTTCTAAATTCTCTTCAACAGAACGATTTCTGAAAGGAGATTCGATTCCTGGTTCAAAAGGAGTTTTACGTTGTTCATTAATTACTTCTGAAGATTGATCGTCGATATACGCTTTTCCTTCTTTAATTAATTGAACAGCCCAATC
Organism: Empedobacter brevis; assembly: GCF_965118635.1. Taxonomy (GTDB): domain Bacteria; phylum Bacteroidota; class Bacteroidia; order Flavobacteriales; family Weeksellaceae; genus Empedobacter; species Empedobacter brevis_A. The sequence goes on from NZ_CBCPHV010000004.1 coordinate 244,278, forward strand.
GTAAAGCTGCTGGAAATAATCAGAAGCATAGCGTTCTTCTGCCCACTCAAATCCTAACCATTTTACATCTTCGCGAATAGAATCTACGAATTCTTGTTCTTCTTTGTCAGGATTAGTGTCATCAAAACGTAAGTTTACAGGCGCATTGTAACGCTGTCCTAAACCGAAGTTTAAGCAGATTGCTTTTGCATGCCCGATATGCAAATAACCATTTGGTTCTGGTGGGAAACGAAAACGTAAATTTTCTTTTGGCATCCCGTTGGCTAAATCATCTTCAATGATTTGCTCAATAAAATTCAATGATTTTTTTTCTTCTTCCATTTTTTAATTACGATTGAGTTTGCAAAGGTACGAAATTGACAATAAAAAAGTTGTTGAAAATTTCTGATTTTCTAAAGCAAATATGAAACGTAAAAAAGGAAAAGGATTTGTTTGTGTATTTATCCTAAATAAATTTCTAATAATCCGTCAGGAATTTGGATAAGCATAGCTTTTTCTTCGCGATTAACTTCAAGAATCCATTCGTCAATCATTGGAATTAAGATTTCTTTTCCATTCGCATCAACTTCGAAATAAGCTTGTGCAGCAGAATCGTTAACAGATTTTATAGTTCCGACTTCTGTATTTGTTTGGTCATAAATTGTGAAACCAACAATTTCGTGGTAATAAAAATCTGTTCCAGAAAGTTCTGGTAATGATTTTAGAGGTAAATAAAGTTCGCGATTGATTAATTTGTCGACATCTTCGTCTTCAACATCTTCAAACTTTACTAATAATTTTGTGCCTTGATAAGGCTGAGAAGTTTCGAAAAAAAATGGAACCAGTGCACCATCTTGCTCGATGAACACTGCTTCCAAAGTATCGTATAATTCTGGTTCGTCTGTATCCAAGTGAATGATTAAATTACCTTTGAAACCATGTCTCTTTGTAACTTTACCTAAATAGTAGCAATCATTTTTTGTCATTTGGAACGTCTCTGAACTTAAAAATTATTCTTCTGTAGCAACTTCTTCAGTTGTACCTTCTGCTTCTTCAGCAGGAGTTTCTTCAACTTGTGCAGCAGCTTCAGCTTCCTGAGCAGCTTTTACACGAGCTTCATTAACAGCTTTTTCAGCTTCTAATGCAGCAGCTTTAGCAGCAGCAGCACCTGAAGTTAAACCGTCTTTTTTAGCTTGAACTTTTTCACCTTTAGCTTCTAACCAAGCTTCAAAACGTTTTTCAGCTTCTTCTTGAGAAAATGCTCCTTTAGCAACACCACCTAATAAGTGTTTTTTCATGAAAGCACCTTTGTAAGATAATAAAGCTTTAGCAGTATTAGTTGGCTCAGCACCTGTTTGTAACCATTTTACAGCAGAATCAACATTTAATTCTACAGTTGCAGGGTTAGTAATTGGGTTGTAAGTACCTAATTTTTCGATGAAACGACCATCACGTTTTGCTCTTGAGTCAGCAACTACGATGTGAAAGAATGGTTTTCCTTTACGACCATGTCTTTGTAATCTAATTCTTGTAGCCATAGTATAACTAATTATTTGGGGAACTCGTCCCGTTTTACAAATTTGAGGTGCAAATATAGTGATTTTATTTAAAAAAATTACTAGATTAGAGAATCATTATAAATTACTAATATGAAAAGTCTATTATTATTAACAGCTTTAATTATTTTTTCTGGAATATTTTATCAATGTGTAAATAAAAGATCTAATTCAGTTAAAGTGTCTAAAATAGAAGATTCTATGTCTAAACAGAATCAAGAATTGAAAGATAAATTTAACAAAGAGCAGAAAGAATTAGAAAGAAAATATGATAGTTTAATGTCGACTAAAGATTCTACTAAAAATAAAAAGGAAGATGTTTCTCAAATAATAGAGGATAATATTTATCAAAATAAAACAAATAATAACTAAATTTAATAATTAACACTAAAATGTAATTTGGCATGAAAAAAAATTTACTTTCATTCTCGGTTTTAATCTTACTAACTAATTTTGCGAATGCTCAAAGCAATGATGAGCTTAAAGAAAAGTTTTCTATTGAAAATAAAAAAAATGTTGAGTTTTTTAATAGATTACAATCTAAACAATCAAAGAATAATTCAATTCAAAATCATCAAAAAGATGTTAATACAATTGCAGTTGCATCTGAAGAGTTTATTTTTTTTAATAAATTAACAGACAATAGGGCTAATATAGCTTCCAATGTAGAATCATTACAAAATGCGCAAATTGGAGGTTTTTCGATTAATGGAGAAGACATGGAACTTACGATTTTTGATGGAGGTAAAGTTTATGATGCTCATCAAGAGTTTGTTGATAAGTCTAAAGCAGGATCTAATAGAATAATTGATTTAGAGAACGGGGCGCAAGGAATTAGTAGTCACTCAACTGCTGTTTCAGGTTTCATAGCAGCAGAAGGTATTGCAACTATTGGAGTTACTAGTCAAGATGGTCAAGAGAAAATTTATGAGAATGCAGCTAAGGGAGTTTTACCAAAAGCTACAGTAAGTAGTGCAGGATTCGCAACTGTGAAAGGGAAAAATATTTATACGAAAATTTTAGAGTTTTCTAAAAATATTAGTAATCACTCTTATGGTTCAAATGTTGGTTGGAGTTTAATTGAGGATAAAACACATCCAATAGGTTATGGATTACAATATAATACAGACTCATCTAAATTTGAATCTGCTGATGAATCGATGTTTGGAGCATATTATGCAAATGATTATAATTATGATATAATTGTTAATGCTAATCCTAAATTTACAATTGTAAAGTCAGCTGGAAATTCGTATGGAGATGGTCCTTCTGCTTATAAATCTTACAACTTTAATAAATATAAATCTGATGATACATTGTATACAGATGATGATATTTTACCTAATGATAATTGCTCTTCTGGGGCAAATTGTATTAGTTTAGGTTCGTTAGCCAAAAATATTATTGTTGTTGGTTCAGTTGATGTTTCAGAGGCATCTGATTATAAATTTACTGATAATAAACAAATTGTACATTCTTCTTACAGTAGCGCTGGTCCAAGAAAAGATGGTGCTATAAAACCAGATATTGTTGCTGTAGGTACTGATGTTATTGCTCCATCTTATAATGAAGCAACAATTAGCACAAAGCCTAATCCGTATACAATAGGAAGTGGAACTTCTTATTCTGCTCCAAAAGTTACAGGAGTAGTAGGAGCCCTTACTCAGTTAAAAAGACTGATGTCTGGTGATAAAAACTTTTATTTTTATGCAGATGAAATTAAAGTATTATTACTTCATACGACACAAGAAGCAGGAGATTTTGAAGGGCCAGATAATAAATTTGGTTGGGGATTAATGGATGCGAAAAAAGCAGCAGAAACTCTTGTCTCAATTCAAAATGAAGAAGCATTATTTGAACGTAATGATAAAAAAACAGGAGAGAATTACGAAAGAACTTTTAAAGCAAAAGCTGGTGAAGATTTAAAAGTTACGATTTCTTGGATTGATCCAGCAATTGAGAATTTTAAAAATACAATCAAAGAGCTATCTAATGACAAAACATCTAAATTAGTTAATGATTTAGATTTGAGAGTTATAGATATGAAAACGAATGAAGTGTTTTTCCCATGGAAATTAGATCTTAGCAATCCAACAGGAGCTGCTGTAAAAGGGGATAACTTAGTAGATAATATTGAACAAATAATAATAAAATCACCTGCAACTGATAGAGAATATAAAGTTGTAATTACGAATAAAGGAAATTTAATTGATAGCTCTAAAAAAGAAGCTTTACAACCATATACATTACTTGTAACAGGAGTAACAAAAGGCTTTCTTGGTACAGATGAGTTAACTGTAGATAAAGCTATTTCAGTTTATCCAACATTAGCGAAAGACGTAGTAAATATTAAAACAACTGAAAAAATAATTTCTGCGACTGTTTTCGATATGTCAGGTAAACAAGTAGCATCAACTGATAAAAAACAAATCAATGTTTCTAATTTACCAGTGGGAGTATATGTGATTAATATTAAAACAGATAAACAAACAATTTCTAAGAAAATTGTGAAACAATAAATAGTATTTTTTTTATTATGATAGAAACTTCAATAACATTGTTATTGAAGTTTTTTATTTTAGCAAGAAATAAAAACTAATCAATAATGAACAAACAAGATATCCTAGCGCAAACACAAGCTTACATCAAGAAAATTTTTTTAGATGAAGGAACAGGGCACGATTATTTTCATATAGAACGTGTTGTAACAAATGCAAAAAAAATTTTAGAAACAGAAGAAGCAGATCCTTTTTTGGTAGAATTAGCTGCTTGGACACACGATATTGGTGATTATAAATTGCATAACGGAGTTGATAAATCAGAAGAATTAATCAGAGCGTTTTTAGAATCTATAAATGTTGAAGAAGAAACAATTCAAAAAGTATTAGAGATTGTTTCACAAGTTTCATTCAGCAAAGGAAATAAACCAACAACAATAGAAGCCGAAATTGTACAAGATGCAGATCGTTTAGATGCAATTGGTGCTGTTGGTATTGCGCGTTGTTTTGCATATGGTGGTAGTGTTGGTACTATTTTATATAACCCATACGATAATTCTAAAGATGCATCGAGTTTGCAACACTTTTATGATAAATTATTTAAGTTGAAAGATTTGATGAACACAACAACCGCAAAAAATATGGCATTAAATCGACATGAATATATGGAGAAATTTGTTGAAGAATTTTATCAAGAAGTGAAATAATTACAGAAAATCCTAACTTACTATCCAACTCTAATCCCATATCAATAAATATTGATTATGAATAAATTATTTACATTTTTAGCACTTGTTTTTTTATGTTCTTGTAGTTCTTTTCAAAAATACAATGCGCATATAGAAAAAGAAATACCTGTAAATAAACTAAAAAAAGATGTAGATTTTGTTTATAAAAAACTAAAAAGATATCATCCAAAGTTAGATTTATACTTAAGTCAAGATTCGATTGATTATAAATTTGATAGCTTAAAAAATGCAATAACAAAACCATTAAAACCAAATGAATTTTATGTAAATTTTTTTCCGATTTTCGAAAGTTTAAAACATGGACATACGGATATTTATCCACTTTATAAACGATTAGATAAGAAGCAAATAAAGAAATATAAAAATTCAAAATCAGCGTTTAATGATTATAGTTTCTTTTGGAGAAATGATTCGGTCTTTTTAGTTAATGATCTTAGTAAAAAAAATCGAATTAATTCAGGATCAGCTTTGTTTTATATAGATAGTGTTTCAACTAAATATTTGTACGATAAATATAAAAAAAGTGTTTATGGAGATGGGTATAATACTACTTTTTCGGATAATGTTTTCAATCGTACGTTTCTGAATTTTATGACTTTGGAAGAAGGCATTAAAGATTCTGTTGAACTTACTTTTAAAATGGGAAATTCAATCATCCGAAAAAAAACATTTCGTACCTATCCAAAAACTAAAAGTGAAAAGGTTGCAGAAACGCCAAAAATTACAAAAGAGCAGAAAGAAGTTGAGCGAAAAGTAAGGATAAAACAAAAGAAATACGGTTATTCTAAAAGTTCCAAAACTTATTCCAAAGATTTGACTTTTCCTACGAACGATAGTACGATTGCGGTGTTAAAAGTAACCGATTTTAGAAAAGGGAAAATACGAGAACTGTATAAAGAAGTGTTTACAGATATTAAAAATCATAAAGTAGAAAATTTGGTTCTCGATCTTCGTAATAATGGTGGAGGTTATATAAAAGATGCGCATTATTTGTATGCTTATTTGGTTGATGATTCCAAATCGTTTTTAGGTAAAAAAATTGTTGCGAATAAAACTTCTTTTGGAAAATCTTTGTACAATCTTTTTCCTGTTGTTTCTTATCCATTTCTTTGGTTAGGATCTGGTTATTCGTATTTTTCGACAACAAAAAATATAGATAACGAATATGAGTTACATATGCCATTTTCTTTTGTGAAAATAGATAAAGATTTAGTTTATAAAAAGAATTTATATGTAATAATCAATGGAGGATCTTATTCTGCCTCATCTTTAATTTCTGCAAATCTGCAGGCAAAAAAACGTGCTTTTTTTGTTGGTGAAGAAACTGGAGGAGATTATAATGGAACAGTTGCTGGCTTGATGCCAAAGTTTACTTTGCCTCATTCCAAATTGAAAATGTCTGTTGGTACAGTTTATCTTTCTCCAATTGAAAAGCGTGATGAACTTGGACATGGTGTTTATCCAGATAAAGAAATCAAACCAACTTTAGTGAATAAAATAAAACGATTTGATGTTGAGTTGAATTGGATTTTGAATGATATAAAAAATGGAAATAAATCGCTTAATAAACAATTTCAGTTGGTTGAATAATCTGATTTATTCCTAGAATTATAAAACAAAAACGATTGTAAAAATTTCTTTTACAATCGTTTTTTTGATTTTAATATTTAGAAAATTTATATCTGACAGAAGATTTTATTTTTCTTCAAAAACAACACCTTCATAACAAGCGTTATAAATAGCTTTCAATTCTTCTAATGTAGGTTTGCGAGGATTGAAACCTGTACAAGGATCTGCTAATGCATTAGCTGTAATGTAATCGATGTTTTTGTCCCAGTCTTCTTTTGTAATACCAAACTCTTTGATAGAACTAATGTTATTTACTTCAGCACGCAATGTTTCTACAGCTTGCGCTAAATCTTCAGCAGTTTCTTTACCAATGATTTTAGCTAAATCAGGAAAACGTTTTGATACTTTTGCATTATAACGAATTACATTTGGTAAAAATATAGCATTTGAAGCTCCGTGTGGAATACCATATAAAGCACCAACTTGATGTGATAAAGAGTGAACAATACCTAACCATGCATTATTGAATGCTAATCCTGCCATAAAAGAAGCATCGTGCATATTTTGACGAGCAACAATATTGTTTGGATTTTTAACAGCTTCTGGTAAATTGTTAAATACAATTTCTAAACCGCCTTTAGATAGAACATCTGCATAATTATTATCAATGTTTGATACGTATGCTTCTACACAGTGAGTTAAAGCATCAAGACCTGTATTAGAAGTTACATTGGCTGGCATAGAAGCACATATTTCACCGTCTACGATAGCAATATCTGGAGTTAATTCGTATGATACGATTGGATATTTAACACCTTTTTCTTTATCTGTTATTACAGCTAATCCTGTTGTTTCTGTACCAGTACCACTTGTAGAAGGGATAGCTATAAATTTAGCTTTATTACGTAATGTTGGAACAGTGAATGGAGTTGTGATAGCTTCAAAATCTGTTTCGGGATGTTCATAGAATACCCACATCATTTTTGCAGCATCTATGGCAGAACAACCACCTAAACCAATAATCCAATCAGGTTCAAAAGAACGCATGATTTCAGCTCCTTTAAAACTTGTTTCTGAAGATGGATCTTCTTCTACTCCGTCAAATACAGTAGTTTCTAATCCTGCTTCTTGTAAATAAGCAACTGCTTTATCTAATGTTCCACTTGCGCGCATAGATCTACCACCAGTTACGACAATAGCTTTTTTACCTTTAATGTTTTTTAATTCCTCTAGACTTCCTGGTCCGTGAAATAATTCGTTTGCAATGAATAATTTGCCCATTTTTAATTTCTTTTTTTATTGGGACAAAATTAGTCAGTGAACTAGCCTTGCATGCTATACATTTACGACTAATGATTATACATTTGCGCTAACTATTTCTAAACTTCAATTGAAGTTGTTTTATAGATTCTATTCAGAAAGTTTTCGTTTAATTTTTTTGTAGTTTTTTGAACGAATTATTTTTCCTTTATCTGTTATCAAAAGCGCGGCATAATCCTTTTGTTGATTGATAATTTCTAAACCTTTTTCTTTTCCTAAAACCATTATAGATGTACTAAAACCATTGCACATTTCAGCATCAGGTCCAATAACTGTAACTCCTGTCATACCTGTAGATGGATAGCCGGTTTTAGGATTTATAATGTGCGAATAACGAACATTATCTATTAGAATAAATTTTTCGTAATCACCAGAAGTTGTAACAGCAGCATTTTTCAGCGTTAAAATATCGACCATCTTATGACGATTGAAAGGATTTGTAATCCCAATTTTCCAAGCTTCTCCATTTGGTTGATTTCCCCAAGTTGTCATATCGCCAGAAGCATCAATTATACCAGCTTTTATTCCATGATTTTGCATAAAAGTTCTTGCTTTTTGAGCTGCATATCCTTTTCCTGTGGAACCAAAACCTATTTTCATTCCAACTTTTTTTAAGAAAATTGTTGAATTTTTTTCATCTAAAATAATATTTTGATAACCGATTTTTTCAATAGCTTTTGAAATTTCTTCTTGAGTTGGAATTTTTTCCATCGAACCATCAAATCGCCATATTTTTTCCATTGCTCCAAAACTAATGTCAAAAGCACCATTTGTTAATTCAGAAAAATAAATTGCGCGTTTGGTTAGATCAAAAACTTCTTGGTCGACTTTTATTGGTTTTATTCCTGCATTTTGATTGACAAGTGAAACTTGTGAAGTTGGTTTCCAATCAGAAATTAAATTCTCGATTCTAATCATTTCATCAATTGCTTTATTGATGCTTTTTTCAACAGAAATAGAATCTGTATCAACTAATGTGATTTTGAATTTACTTCCCATTAGAATTGTATCTCTAACTCCAACCATTTGAGCATTCGTCGGAGTTAGAGTATACAATAATATAAAAGTGAATATATTTCTTAAAATAGATTTTTTCATTTTAATAAAAAATGATTAGTAACAATCTGTCAAAAATTGTCCGTTTGTTTTAAATTCTTCAAAAGATTTATTCAAATGTTCTTGACAAATTTGTTCTAAAACTTTTTCAACATCATGTTGCATTGCAAGTGCACCACAAATCATAAGAATTCCACCATTTCGTAAAGTTTCGACAAAGAATTTTGCATCACGATTTATTAAATCCATTACATATTGTTTATTTTCCTCACGAGAGAAAGCAATATGAAATTGATTTAGTTGATTGGTAGAAATATGTTTTTTTGTAAATTCATGATGAGAGTTTGTTGTTTCGTTTTGATTTCTAAAACCGCAATATAAATGCGTTTCAATTTTTTTCGAATTCTCATTAATCATTCCTAAGAAAGGCGCAATTCCAGTTCCATTTGCAATCATTACAACTTTCGAAGCTTTTGGAAATCTAAATGCTTTATTCTTTACAATTCGCGCTTTAATTGTTGAATTTTCAACTAAATTATATAAATATTGAGAACCTAATCCAAACTCGTGCAATTTTACAATTAGTTGTAATTTATTATCAACTTTTCCAACTGAATATAAACGTTCTTTGTGATCGCTTTCGGGATAAATAGCTAATAAATCTCCAGATTTAAATTTCTCTTTTACATCTAAAACAACTTTAAACGTTGCATCATCTTCTGTGATTTTAGTTGTTGAAATAACTTTGAAATTTTTCAATTTTGGTGCTTTTCCAACATACATGGCTGGCGTTGTTGCTAAAGGAATATCAGTTGTTTCTTTATAAGCAATTACCCAATTTGTAAATTCTTCTGGCGATTTATCATTTACAGTTTTCAAATCTAATAATCGAGTTGACCATTCTTGTTCATTCAGCCATTTGTCAACTTTTACAGCATAACCACAATAATCTGTATAAGCTTTTGATCCAAATCCTACAACCGAAAATTCGATAGTTTGTTGTTGTGGAAATTGTTTCAATAATTGTTCAAATTTCTTTGCATTAGCAGGAGCATCTCCAATTCCGTACGTTGAAGTGAATATGATAATTTGCTTTGCTTTTGGAAAAACCTCGTATTTATTCATCTGCGTGATGTACGATTTTTTTCGATTTGCTAAAAATTGTTCTTGAATTTTTGAAGCAAATCCAACTGTTGATCCATTTTCTGATCCTACTAAAAGGATAATTTCAGCTTCGTTGGCTTTGTATTTATTCTTGGTAAATTTTGTTTTTGTACGCTTGAATGTGATTACAAAACCAGACCAAATAAAGAATAAAATATTAAGTGAAGCAATTCCTAAAATAGCTGCCCAAATTGCATTGGTGCGTCCTGTATGTAAATCGATATTGAATTTTTCTACAATTGCAGAATAAGGATTTAGTGATTCGGAAATAATAGCTCCATTTACTTGATTTACTGAAACTGATTTTTTTCTTAAATGAACAATAAATGGTTCGGCTTCATCATCTGGGATAAAAGGAAATTCGATTTTCTCAACACTACTTAATTTTGTGTTTTTGAAGAATTCAATGTCTTTTAAATCTTTTGGTTGTAAATTTTCTTTGGCTTGATATTCTATTTCTTTTGGTTGACCAACTAAAGGTTCTAATCGTGCTAAGAAAATTAATGTTCCCGTTAATGCGATGATTATAACAGGAATTAATAACCAACGTCCAGTAACGACGTGAAAATATTGGGAAAAGGAATCTTTGTTAACTTTTGTAAAAAAGTTGAGAATTCCTTGTTGGCGTTTCACAATTAAAATTAATCCACTAATAGAGATTAATAATAAGAAGAAAGATACAAGGCCAATAATTATTCGTCCAGTTTCTTTTAAGAATAAGGAACGATGTAAAGCTGTAGTCCAATTGATAAAGTCGCTTTTTGGGACAATTTCACCAATCTTTTTTCCTGTTGTAGGATCGATATAAGATTTGATAGAATTTCCATCTTCATCCATTGCGTCAATTGTCACAAAATCATTGTGATCAACTCCAACTTCTATTATTTCAAAATAATTCTCGCGCAAAGTTGGTAAAACTTGCGCGAGCGTTATGTTATCGAAATTTTCTACTTTGTATGCGGGCGATTTTTCGTTAATTGCATCAACAGCTAAAATTACTCCAGTTATAGATAGGATAATTAGAAATGTTGAAGATAAAATTGCAAGACTCAAATGCGCATATCTCCAAATAGATAATGTCATTTTTACTAAACTTTTATAAAACGTACAGTTTTAATATAAACAGAACCTTTGATACCTGCTTTGTTATCTAAATCCGCAGAATTTAATGGAATTTCGGCATCTTTAGCTACATATTTTTGAGTTTCAACTGCTGATTCGAAACGTAGTTTGTATCCTTTGTTTAATTTCGCTGTATCAAACTCGATGATTCGTGTAGCTCTTGCTCCTCCAGCAACTGAAGCTCCTGTAATTCCGTTTAATTTTTCTTTCTTTTTGCTATTGAATTTGTGCCATTCTTTTAGCGTATTGTACCATTCGCTGTCTGGACCTAAAATTCCTAAAGTCTTTTCGTATTGTCCTTTTGGATTGATTAATGAAATTACTAAATAGGCTTCTTTTCCTGTGTAATTATTCATTTGAATCATTGTTTTGTATTTTGTTGTTTGAGCAAAAGTGGCTGTTGCCATTAAGATAACAACTAATCCAACTAATTTTTTGATTAAATTAAATTTCATCTTCTCGTGTATTATTTTAAAAAGTCAATAGATACATTATTTTTCTTTAGAAACTGGTTGTCTTCAGCTAAATCATAAGCTGTTTCATCAAACTCTGTTTTAATATCTTTTTTAGCTCCAGCAGCAACTAAAGTTTTTAGGATTGCATCATCTTTTGCAATTAAAGCTGCTTTGTGTAAAGCTGTGTTTCCATCTTCATCTATAGCATTAATATTTACACCTAATTCAATTGCTTTTTTTACTAAATTAAGATTTCCTTTATCAACTGCTATATGTAATAATGTTGCGCCTTTGCTTTGTCTTGCTTTAAAATCAACTTTTGCATTTGTTAATAAAGCTTGTTTTTCTGCGAAAGCATTATCGTTTGGTCTGAATGAATTGAACCAATAATATGCTAAATTATTTCCTTCTTTGTCTACAATATTAGCTTTTGCACCTTTTTCTAATAATAAAGCTACAATTTCTGGTGATCCTGAAGCGACAGCTCTTGTTAAGGCAGATTCACCATTTTTATTTACAGTATTTATGTTATTAACTTTGGCTAATAATGTTTGAATTAATTCTACATTTTTTCCGCCAGAAGCTATTATTAATGCTGTATTTCCTTCTTTATCTACAACTTTTGGATCAACTCCTTTTGATAAGATAAAGTTTATTGTTTCTAAGTTTCCTCTACGAGCTAAAGTATGTAATAACGTTTGTCCGTTTGGATTTAAAGCTTTTGGATTTAATTTGTATTTAGAAATTAATTCTTGAAAAACTTCTACACCATTTTCTTTTGATCTAGAACCTTGTGTTGCAAAAAACAAAGCTTGATCTGTAGGTTTTACTCCTTTTGCAATTAGTTTATCGATGATAGATAAGTTTCCTAATTTTGCAGCATAATCTGCTACAGTTCTACCATTAGCATCTTTTTCATTTAAAGATAAACCTTTTGAAATAAAATATTCTGCAACTTTTAAATCATTATCATTTGCAATTGATAACATAATTAAGTTAGAACCATCTTCTCCTTTTACTTTAGGATTTGCTCCAGCTTTAATTAATGCATCATAAACTGCTATATTTTGATTTCCTGCACTTGCTGCATATGTAATTACATCATCGCCATGGCTATCTTTATAATTAACATCTGAACCTTTGGCAAGTAAATAATTTACTAATTCTAAATTTCCTACTGAAGCAGCCCATTGAAGATAAATTCTTGAATGATGAGTTTTTTTATCAACTGAATTTCCTTCTTGTTCGATTAAAAATTTAATAACATCAGTATCGGCATTATTTAAAGTAGCAATCACAACAGGATCAAAGAAACCACCGTTTTGAAAAGATGGACTATTTCCTTTAGAAATTTCAACTTTTACAGTTTCTATTGTAGGATTATTTTTCCAGAAAGCACCATCCATTAACGTATTGGTTTGTGCTTGAATAAATGAAGCAACAAGGATAGCAACAGAAATGAATATTTTTTTCATATTAGAATATTATACAATTATTATTTAGATTAATTTTAATTTAGTTTCAAAAGTATTATTTTAATTTATATTAATTCTAATTAAATTGATTAATTTTAGCTAATTCTGTTAAACATCATTTTTTTATATGGATGATTAATTGAACTCTTTTTTTGAGTTTATAAATCTTCTATTATTCTTCGCGCCTTGGATTGTTTTCTCTTGATTTGAGTATGTTTTCAACATCTTCTAATTGGAATCCTTTTGTTTTTAATAAAATTAAATAATGATACATTAAATCTGCGGCTTCGTTTAGAAACAAATCATCATTATTATCTTTGGCTTCTATCACTAATTCTACAGCTTCTTCACCAACTTTTTGAGCAACTTTATTGATTCCTCTTTTGTATAATTTATTGGTATAAGAATCAGGATCATTATCCAAATCAATTCTGTCGTTAATTGTTTGTTCTAATTCATATATAAAACCACGATTTGAAATTTCTTGAAAACAAGTGATAGAACCTGTATGACAAGTTGGTCCAAATGGTTTAACTTTAATCAAAATTGAATCTTGATCACAATCAATAGAAATAGATTTTACTTCTAAAAAGTTTCCAGATTCTTCGCCTTTTGTCCATAATCTATTTTTAGAGCGAGAGAAGAAAGTTACTTTACCAATTTCTTGTGTTTTATAAAATGCTTCTTCGTTCATATATCCTAACATTAGGACTTGATTGTTGAGGTAATTTTGAATAATAACTGGAACTAATCCATCATTATTTTTGTTAAAATCGATGTTCATCGTATAGGAATGTTTTGTTCTTTTAAATAATTTTTGAGTGATGGAATTTGAATTTCTCCAAAGTGAAAAATACTTGCAGCCAATCCGCCACTTGCTTTTGTTTGTGTAAAAACTTGGTTGAAATGTTCTTTTGTTCCTGCTCCGCCCGAAGCTATTACAGGAATATTTACTGCATCTGCTACAGTTTTTGTAATGTCTATTCTAAATCCGGCTTTTGTTCCATCACCATCCATAGATGTTAATAGGATTTCTCCAGCTCCTAATTCTTCAACTTTTTTTACCCAATTTAAGGTTTTCCAATCGGTTTCTATTTTTCCTCCACTCACAAAAACTTTTTGTGTTCCATTTATATCACGTGTATCTATAGCAACTACGACACATTGCGAGCCAAAACGAGCAGCTAAATCAGCGATTAATTGTGGGTTTTTAACAGCAGAAGAATTTACAGCGATTTTATCAGCTCCAGCTTGAATTACTGCTGAAGCATCTTCCACTGAATTGATTCCGCCACCTACTGTAAATGGAATATTAATCGCAGAAGCAATTTTTTCCACCATTTTAGTCAAAGTTTTGCGTTTTTCAATTGTAGCAGTAATATCTAAAAAGACCAATTCGTCAGCACCTTCTTCTACATATTTTTTTGCTAATTCAACTGGATCTCCGGCATCGCGTAAACCAATGAAATTAATACCTTTTACCGTTCTTCCATCCTTGATATCAAGACACGGAATGATTCTTTTCTTTAGCATTTTAATATAATTGCTTTAAATCTTTCAACTGAATTTTTCCTTCGTAAATTGCTTTTCCAAGAATTGCTCCTTCGCAGCCTAATTCTTTTACTTGAATTAGATCATCAATGGAAGAAACTCCGCCAGAAGCAATTAATTTAACGTCAACTGTTGCTAAAATTTCTTTGTACAATTCGTTTGATGTTCCTTGCAACATCCCATCTTTTGCAATATCTGTACAGATTACATAATTAATTCCTTTCGTTTTATATTCTTGAATAAAATTAATCACATCTAATTCAGAAGTTTCTAACCAACCATGAGTAGCAATTTTTCTGTTTTTTGCATCGGCTCCTAAAATTATTTTTTCACTTCCGTAATGTGAAATCCATTCTTGAAATAAGGTTGGGTTTTGAACTGCAATACTTCCTCCTGTAATTTGATTCGCACCACATTCAAAAGCAATTCTAATATCGTCATTCGATTTAATTCCTCCTCCAAAATCAACTTTCAGATTAGTTTTTGATGCGATTAATTCTAAGGTTTTGTAATTGATGATTTGTTTCGATTTTGCTCCATCTAAATCTACTAAGTGTAAATAGTCAATTCCATAATCTTCAAATTCTTTTGCGACTTCCAATGGATTTTCATTGTATATTTTTTTAGTATCGTAATCGCCTTGTGATAATCGTACACATTTTCCTTCGATAATATCTATTGCTGGGATGATTCTCATAATGTTAAAAAGTTTTTTAAGATTTGCTCTCCAATTCCTGCCGATTTTTCTGGATGAAATTGTGTTGCATAAAAATTGTCTTTATTTAATGCTGCTGAATATTCCAAAATATAATTTGTCTTTGCAATCGTGAAATTGGATAATTCACAATAATAACTGTGAACATAATAGACATCAGAATTTTCATTAATATTATCAAATAGTTTTGCAGGGATATTATAGATGATATTTTGAAAATCATAAATCGTATTCCAGCCCATGTGAGGAACAATTTCTTTTGCAGGAAATAATTTTACTTGAATTGGAAAAATTCCTAAACAATTGGTGTTTCCTTCTTCTGAATATTGACACATTAATTGTTGACCTAAACAAATTCCTAAGGTTGGTTGTTTTAAGTTTTTAATGATTTTATCCAATCCTTTTTCTTTTAGATATTTCATTGCAGAACTTGCTTCTCCAACTCCAGGGAAAATTACTTTTTCGGCATTTTGCAAGGTTTCAAAATCATCTGTAATTACAGCTTCATAACCCAAACGTGTTATCGCATTGTAAACTGATTTTACATTTCCTGCATTATATTTTACAATAGCTATCATTATAACATTCCTTTTGTTGAAGGTAAAATCATTTTTTCTGGATCACGTTTTACTGCGACTTTAATTGCTTTAGAAAAAGCCTTGAAAATTGCTTCTATTTTGTGATGTTCATTTATCCCTTCTGCTTTAATATTTAAGTTTGCTTTTGCTCCATCTGTAAAGGATTTAAAGAAGTGATAAAACATTTCTGTTGGCATTTGTCCAATCATTTCTCGTTTGAAATCCGCTTCCCAAACAATCCAATTTCTTCCTCCAAAATCAATTGCAACTTGTGCTAAACAATCGTCCATAGGCAATGTAAATCCATAACGTTCTATGCCTAATTTATTTCCCAAAGCTTGAGAAAAAACTTCGCCAAGCGCAATTGCAGTATCTTCAATCGTGTGGTGTTCGTCAACTTTTAAATCTCCATCAACTTTAATCACTAAATCCATTTGTCCATGACGAGCAATTTGATCTAACATATGATCGAAGAAAGGAATTCCTGTCGAAATATCCGATTTTCCTGTTCCATCAAGATTTAAGTCAATTTTTATTTTTGTTTCGTTTGTGTTACGAATAATAGAAGCTGTACGATTTTTTAATTTTAAAAATTCATAAATTTCTTTCCAAGAAGTGGTTTTTAAAGCAATAGAATCTTTCAAACCATTATTATCTTTTATTTCTTCGGCTCCTAAAGTTTCATCGTTAGCAATAAAAATTCCTTTGCTTCCTAAATTTTGAGCTAACTTAATATCTGTTAAACGATCTCCAATAACGAATGAATTTGCTAAATCATATTCCGGATTATTGATGTATTTTGTTAATAAGGCTGTTCCAGGTTTGCGTGTGGGAGCATTTTCGTAAGCAAAGGTTTTATCGATGTATATATCTTCGAATTTAACCTTTTCATTTTCGAAAGCTTTGACTACGAAATTCTGAATTGGCCAAAATAATTCTTCTGGATTAGCAGGCGTTCCCAAACCATCTTGATTTGTAACCATTACTAATTCGTAATCTAATTCTTTTGCAATTTTACCTAAATAAAAAAACACTTCTGGATAGAATTCCAATTTAGAAAAACTGTCAACTTGGTAATCAGCTGGTTCCAAAATAAGTGTTCCATCTCTATCTATAAAAAGTACGCGTTTCAAAGTTATATTGTTTTAAATGTTTGTATTAATTTTTGATTTTCAAGTTCTGTTCCAATCGTGATTCGTAAACAATTTTCACATAAATCATCGTTGTTTCTGTTGCGGATTATAATTCCTTTTTCAACGAGCTGATCATAACGTTTTTTAGCATCATCTACTTTTATTAAAATAAAATTTGCATCGCTTGGATAGATTTTTTCAATGAATGAAATTTCATTTAAAGCATTTTTTAAAATTTCTTTTTGTTGAATAATTTGATTCGTTGCTTCAATAATTTTCTCATATTGACTTAAAATTTCAATTGCTTTTAATTGTGTTAATTGATTGATATTATAAGGAGGTTTTATTTTATTTAAAACTGTAACTATTTCCTTCGAAGCATATAAAATCCCTAAACGAATTCCCGCTAAACCAAAAGCTTTCGAAAGAGTTTGAATAACAATTACATTCGGAAAATTTTTTATTTCTTCAATCCAAGAAGGTTCAGAAGCAAAATCAATGTAAGCTTCATCGATAATTACTAAACCATCGAAACGATTGATAATTTCTAGAATAGTTTTTCTCTTTATGATTTCTCCTGTGGGATTATTAGGAGAACATAAAAAAATTATTTTTGTATTGTGATCTACTTTCGAAAAAATGTCATCTATTTTTGGTTGAAAATTAGCTTCGTTTAATAAAGATTTTCGATATTCAACAGCGTTTAAATTTGCTAAAACATGATACATTCCATAAGAAGGAGAAATCGCAATAACATTATCTTGATTTGGTTCGCAAAAAGCACGAAAAATTAAATCCAACACTTCATCGCTTCCATTTCCTAATAAAATCTGTTCTGTAGGAAAATTTTTGAGCTTGCTTAAAATTGATTTTACATTACGTTGCAAAGGATCTGGATAACGATTTAATCCATTGTTGAATGGATTTTCATTTGCATCTAAGAAAACGAAATCATCATTTATTTTTTGAAATTCGTCTCGCGCTGATGTATAAGCTTTCATCGCTTTTATAGTAGGACGAATTAGTTTGTTTAAATTAAAATTTTTCATTTTTTTAAATCGTTTAAGCGTAAAGTAACAGCATTTTTGTGTGCAAATAATTTTTCAGCTTCAGCCATTAATTCTATTGCAGGACCAATATTCTGAATACCTTCTGCGGATAATTTTTGGAATGTAATTTTTTTAATAAAACTATCTAAAGAAACGCCAGAATAGTTCTTTGCATAACCATTCGTAGGTAAAGTATGATTAGTTCCAGAAGCATAATCTCCAGCCGATTCACACGAATAATTTCCTAAAAAAACAGAACCAGCATTTCTAATTTGTTTAATATAATTTTCAGCAGTTTCGCAAGCGAAAATTAAGTGTTCTGGCGCATAAATATTAGAGAAAGAAATACATTCTTCTAAAGAATTCAAAACAATTCCTTTTGAGTTTTCCAATGCTTTAGCAGCGAATTCTTTTCTTGGTAAAACTTCTAATTGTGTATTAATTTCAACAATAGTTTTATTTAATATTTGTTCGTTTGTTGTTAATAAGATTACTTGTGAATCAATTCCATGTTCAGCTTGCGATAATAAATCGGCTGCTACATATTTCGGAATTGATGTTTCGTCTGCAATAACTAAAACTTCGCTTGGTCCAGCAGGCATATCAATTGCGATTCCAAAATTTTGAGCGACTTGTTTAGCAGCTGTTACATATTGGTTTCCTGGACCAAAAATTTTATCTACTTTCTGAATTGTTTCTGTTCCAAAAGTTAATGCTCCGATTGCTTGTATTCCACCAATTTTGTAAATTTTTTCAATACCAATTAAGTCAGCTGTATATAAAATTGTAGGATCAATTTTACCTTTTTTATTTGGCGGCGTACATAAAATAATGTTGTTGCAATTAGCCAATTTAGCTGGAATTCCTAGCATCAAAGTTGTTGAGAATAACGGAGCTGTTCCTCCTGGAATGTAAATTCCTACATTTTCTATTCCGCGCGATTCTCTCCAACAATTTACACCTTTTGTTGTTTCAATAACTTTGATTTCTTCACGCTGCGAAATATGGAATTTTTCTATGTTAGAAGCTGCTAATTGAATTGCTTTTTTTAAATCTTCTGAAATTAAAGTTTTTGCTTCTTCAATTTCTTCAACAGAAACTTCTAAAGAAGTCAATCGAACTTGATCGAATTGTTCTGTAAAATCAATTAATGCTTCATCTTTTTTAGATTGAATTTTATCGAAAATAGCTAAAACAATTTTCTGTAAATCTTGGCTTTTTTTTGTTGGTCGAGATGTTAAAGTTGACCAATCTGAAAGTTGAGGTTTGATAAATGTTTTCATCTTTATAAAATCATTTTTTCGATTTCTAATACTAAAATTCCTTCTGCGCCCATTGCTTTTAGTTGCTCTATAATATCCCAAAAAGTATCTTCTTTAATTACAGTGTGGATTGAGGACCAACCTTTTTCGGCAAGTGGTAAAATTGTTGGAGATTTCATTCCAGGTAATAAAGCGATGATTTCATCTAACTTTTCGTTAGGCGCATTTAATAAAATATATTTATTTTCTGAAGATTGTTTTACGGCTTCTATACGAAACAATAATCGATTTAAAATGGTTTGTTTTTCTTTTATCAAATTCTGATTAGCAATTAAAACAGCTTGAGATTCAATCACAGTTTCTACTTGTTTCAATCCGTTTGTAAGAAGCGTAGAACCTGTAGATACAATATCAAAAATTGCGTTCGAAAGACCAATGCTTGGAGCGATTTCAACACTTCCGCCAATTTCTTCAATTTTGACATTAATTCCTTTTTTTTCGAAATAATTACGAAGTATTTTTGGATAAGAAGTTGCGATTTTTTTGTTTTGAAAATAACTTAAATCGGTATAAAGTTCATCTTTCGGAATCGCTAAACACATTTTACAAGCAGCAAATCCTAATTGACGAATTTGAGTAATTTTTTTGTCTTTTTCCCAAACTTCATTTTCTCCTAAAATCCCAATATCAGCTACGCCTTGTTCCACATATTGTGGAATATCATCGTCACGTAAGAATAAAATTTCAATTGGAAAATTTGCAGCTTCAGTTCTTAATTTTCGATTGCTTGTTGAAATTTTAATTCCACAATCTTTTAATAATTCGAGTGATTTTTCACTTAATCGACCACTTTTTTGAATGGCTATTTTTAATTTACTCATTTTTAATGTTTTATTTTTTAAAAAAGTTTGAGTAAATAACAAAAAGAGAATTGATTTTGAGAAGAAACAAAAATCCCGTTTGATTTACTCAAACGGGATTTAGATATTTTGATAAAATAATTACATATCACTATCTGCTCGCTTGAGTGCAAGTATGATGGTGATGATGATGTAATTGATTTGTATACATTTTTATTTCTTGTTGAAACAAATGTAGAAATAAATTTTCAATTGATAACCTCTTTTTTTTGAAATTAGGGAAGATGTATAAAATTTAGTTTTAAAAATGAATTGTATTGATTTTTAATATAGTTACGTTTATAGAAGGTTGTTTTTGTTTTAAATACTTAGAATAGATTCAGAATTATTATTTTAAATCTAATATTTTATATAAATAGCTTTAGTTAAGGAATTAAGATGGATTTTGGTCAAATTTTAATCATTTGAAAAATTATTCGGTAAGAATTTTGCTCAATTAGTCTGACATCAAAAACTTTACTTTATTTTTGCAGTAATATATGTTAGAAAAGAAAGAAGCACAATACGAAAAAGTCGTTTTAGTAGGATTGATCACACGTGAACAATCTGAAGAGAAGTTGACTGAATATATGGATGAATTGGAGTTCTTAGCTTATACAGCAGGAGCTACAGTTGGTGAACGTTTTACTCAGAAAATGGATAAACCAGATTCTAAATTCTTTGTAGGAAGTGGAAAATTAGACGAAATTGCTGCCTTTGTTGAAGAATATGATATTGATACAGTTATTTTTGACGACGAATTAACGCCTTCTCAGTTAAAAAATATTGAGAAAGTGATCAATAAAAAGATCATCGATCGTACACAATTGATATTAGATATTTTTGCTCAAAGAGCACAATCGTCATATGCACGTACGCAAGTGGAATTGGCACAATATCAATATTTATTACCTCGATTAACACGAATGTGGACGCACTTAGAACGTCAGCGAGGAGGAATTGGTATGCGTGGACCTGGTGAAACGGAAATTGAAACAGATAGACGTATTATTCGTGATCGAATTACTTTATTAAAAGAGAAATTAAAAGGAATCGATAGACAAATGGCTACTCAGCGTAAAAATCGTGGAGCATTGGTTCGTGTAGCTTTAGTTGGTTATACAAATGTTGGGAAATCAACATTGATGAATGTATTATCGAAATCCGAAGTTTTTGCAGAAGATAAATTATTTGCAACATTAGATACAACAGTTCGTAAAGTTGTAATTGGTAATTTACCTTTCTTGTTAACGGATACAGTTGGATTTATTCGCAAATTACCAACGCAATTAGTCGAATCTTTCAAGTCAACATTAGATGAGGTTAGAGAAGCTGATTTATTGGTTCATGTTGTGGATATTTCGCATACAAGTTTTGAAGATCATGTAAATGCAGTTAATCAAATTTTGGCTGAGATAGATTCAAAAGAGAAACCAACAATTATGGTTTTCAATAAAATTGATAATTTCTCTTACATCAAACAAGATGAAGATGATTTGTCTGAAAAGAAATTCGAGAATTATTCGTTAGAAGATTGGGAACGTACATGGATGGCAAAAACAGATGAGCCAACATTGTTTATTTCGGCAACGGAAAAAGATAATTTAGAAGAATTACGCAAAACGGTTTATGAAAAAGTGAAAGAAATTCACATGAAACGTTTTCCTTATAATAATTTCCTTTTTCAGTATTATGAAGAAGAGGACGAAGAAAATAATTCGGAAGAATAGAAAGAATCAATATATAAAAAAAGAGTTCAGTTTTGAACTCTTTTTTTGTTTCAAAATTGAAGAAAACAATAATTGGAATAAAAAAAGTCGCTTATTAGCGACTTTTAATTTTATATAAAGAATAATTTCTTACAAAATAATATGACCTAATTTAGTCAACTTTTGATGATCTAAAACTTTGATTTTTCTACCTTCAACTTCGATTAATTCATCTGTTTTGAATTCTGAAATCAAACGAATTGCAGATTCTGTTGCTGTTCCAATCAAGTTAGCCATTTCTTCGCGTGTTAACGAAATATTTATAAATCCGTCTTTATCTGTTCCTAATTTACCTTCCAATAAAATTAAAACTTCAGCCAAACGTTCGCGAACTGTTTTTTGGGCTAAATAAGTGATTGTTCGTGCATATTCACCTAAATCTTTTGCAATTCTTTGTAAAATATTGAAAGCTAATTTTGGATTAACTTCTAATAATTTTAAAAAGAATTTTTCTGGAATATAGTATATTTCAACTGGAGTCATTGCTGTAGCAGATGCTCCAAAAACTTCTTGACTTAAAATTGAGCGATAACCGATAATGTCACCTTCATTAATAAAACGTAGAATTTGCTCTTTTCCGTTAAAGCCAATTTTGAACAACTTGGCCGTTCCTTTCATGACGCAATAGATACCCTTTGGTGTATTTCCTTCTTGGATAATTTCGTCTCCTTTTTTTAGATTGAAGATTTTTTTCTCTTGCTCAAACTCTAATAATTCTTCCTTACTAAAAACCCCGAAAGATTCTGGGCTATCAAACATCGCTTTAATCGATACTACATTCTCATTAAACTCTGACATATCTTGTTGTTATGACTTAATTCATACAAAGTTAACGTTAATTCTGCTAAAAGGAAAGTAATTTTGCAAAATAGTATGGAAGAGAATTGTTTTCACTGTGGTCAACGAATTGAAGAAGAGGTTATTCAGTTCGATGAAAAGGATTTTTGTTGTCAGGGTTGTAAAACGGTTTACGAGATTTTAAACGTAAATAATCTTAAAGATTATTACGATATTAATCGTAATGCAGGTTTGCGTCCTGATGGAAAAAGTAATCATCAGTTTGATTTCTTAAACACAAAAGAAATCTTTGATAAAGTTGTAGATTTTTCAGATGACGGCGTTACAGTTGTCTCCTTTTATGTGCCTGTGATGCACTGTACTTCGTGTGTTTGGTTATTAGAAAGTTTGAATACGATTAATCCAAATATCATTTCTTCAAATGTTAATTTTACTCAAAAAACAGTTCAGATTACTTATCGAGATGCAGATTTGAAATTAGGAGATTTAGCTAGATTTATTACAAATTTAGGATACAAGCCTTCGATTAATTTAAAAACATTAGATAAGAAGAAAAAAAACAAAGTTGACCGATCTTTGGTGAGTAAATTGGTGATTGCTGGATTTTGTTTTGGGAATATTATGCTTTTATCATTCCCTGAATATGTCGAAGTTTTTGGTGATGTAAAAGAACAATGGTTAGATCAAAACAAAGGTTATTTCCGTTGGACAATGTTTGCATTAGCCTTACCAGTTTTCTTCTATTCATCTACGGATTATTTTGTTTCGGCTTGGCAAGGATTAAAAAATAAATACATTAATATAGATGTACCAATTGCTTTAGGAATTATCGTGATTATGCTAAAATCAACGTATGATATCATTTTTGATCTTTCTCCTGGATATTTTGATACATTAGCAATGCTATTATTTTTAATGTTAACGGGAAAATGGTTTCAGCAACAAACCATGCAAGCGTTAGCATTTGATCGAGATTATAAATCATTTTATCCCATTGCGGTTGCAAAATTGGAAAATGGATACGAACAGCCAATTTTATTAGCCGATTTGAAAAAAGGAGATCGCATTCTAATTAGAAATGAAGAAATTATTCCTGCTGATGCTATTTTGATGAAAGGGGAAGCAATGATTGATAATTCATTTGTAACAGGAGAATCTCGTTTGATTCAGAAAAAGGCTGGAGATAAGATTTTTGCAGGAGGAAAACAATCTGGGCATGCAATAGAATTAGAAATAATATCAGATGTTAATCAAAGTTATTTAACACAACTTTGGAACAATGATGCTTTCCAAAAAGAAGAATCGGAATTGAATGCACTGACGAATAAAATCAGCCATTATTTTACATTAATTATTCTTATTATTACAGCTATTTCTGCTGTATATTGGTATTTTCATGATCCATCAAAAATATTAGAAGTCGTAACATCTATTTTAATCATAGCTTGTCCTTGCGCATTAGGTTTGTCCTCTCCATTTATTTTAGGTCACATGATGCGAATTTTCGGAAACAAGAAATTCTATGTAAAAAATACTTCTACAATTGAAAGAATGGAGAAGATTACAGATTTAGTTTTCGATAAAACTGGTACAATTACAGAAAGCGATGAAGCGCAAGTAAAATATGAAGGGAAAGAACTTTCTGATTATCAAGAACAATTGATAAAAGCATTGATTCGTAATTCGAATCATCCTTTAAGTCGTACTTTATATAAAAAGCTAAATGTTGATGATCGTTTACCAATTTCTGATTACCAAGAAATAGTAGGGAAAGGGCAGCAAGCTGAGGTAGATGGACATCAAATAAAAGTAGGTTCAAGAAGTTTTACAAATGCAACTTTTGATGAAAAAGTTATTTTGAATCAATCTCAAGTTTTTTTATCAATTGATGGAGAAGTTTTTGGTAAATTTGTATATACAAATAGATATAGAAAAGGTTTAGATAATCTATTGAAAGAATTAAATGGTTATCAATTACATGTTTTATCTGGAGATAATGATTCTGAAAAAGAGTATTTAGAAACAATTTTTCCGGCAAATGCGAAATTAATTTTTAATCAATCGCCAACAGATAAATTAGAATATATTAAAAAATTGGAACAAGAAGGAAAAAAAGTGATGATGTTTGGAGATGGATTGAATGATGCTGGAGCTTTGAAACAAAGTACAGTAGGAATCTCTATTTCTGAGGATATTAATAGTTTTTCGCCTTCATGTGACGGAATTTTGGATGCAAAAAGTTTTAAGGCTATTCCAAATTTTTTAAAATTATCGAAGACAACGATGAGTTTTGTAAAAATTGCATTCATCATCAGTTTCTTATATAATATTGTTGGACTTAGTTTTGCAGTTTCTGGTTATTTACAGCCAGTTGTAGCGGCTATATTGATGCCAATTAGTTCTATTTCAGTGTTAATTTTTGCGACGGCAAGCACTCGAATTGCTGATAAAATAACAAAATGGAATTTAGATTGATTTTAAATTAGACTTATAAATACTGCTCTGACTAAAATCATTGTGATATGAACTTAGGGCTTTGTAATTTTGTGGAGCTATGGGGATATTATTATTAATGATATTAGTTAGTGTCTCTTTGGGGGCAATTTTTCTTCTTTTATTCTTTTTGGGATATAAGAAAGGGCAATTCGACGAAGATGAATCTCCAGCGGTGAGAATGTTAAAAGATGATAAAAAAACACAAGATAAAATCGACTCATAATGCAAATGCAGACTTTTAGTTACGACAATAAGATCGTAAAGTATTTCCTTTATGCCACATTGTTTTGGGCAGTTATGGCATTTTTCTTTGGAGTATTGGTTGCAACTTTGTTGTTTTTTCCTACGTTACCAGAATACATCTTCGGATCGGATGATGGGACAATTGGAGGAAATATCCAAGGCTTAATCAATTCACAGGGAAAACTTGGTTTTGGTAGATTAAGAATGATTCATACAACATTTGCGGTATTCGCTTTTGTTGGGAATACTTTTTTTACTGGAGCTTATTATTCAGTACAAAGATTGTTAAAAACCAGAATGTACAGCGATGTAATGAGCTGGATCGTTTTTTGGGGATGGCAATTATTTATTGTATTATCATTTGTAACATTTATCTTAGGATACAACACTTCTAAAGAGTATGCTGAGCATGAATGGCCAATTGATATTTTAATCGCGATAGTTTGGGTATTGTTTGGATCACAAATGTTCTTAACGATTGCTAAGCGTCGTGTACGTCACTTATATGTAGCGATTTGGTTCTATATCGGAACATGGGCTGCAATTACAATGTTACATGTATTTAACAACTTAGAAATTCCAGTAACATTTAGCTTATCAGCTCCAAAATCTTATTCGTTATATTCTGGAGTTCAAGATGCGTTAGTACAATGGTGGTATGGTCATAACGCCGTAGCATTCTTCTTAACGACACCAATCTTAGGATTAATGTATTATTTTGTACCTAAAGCTGCTAATAGACCTGTATTCTCATACAAATTATCTATTATTCACTTTTGGTCATTAATCTTTATTTATATTTGGGCTGGTCCTCACCACTTGCTTTATACAGCATTACCAGGTTGGGCACAAGCTTTAGGAACAGGATTCTCTATCATGTTAATCGCTCCATCATGGGGAGGTATGTTAAATGGTTTATTAACATTACGTGGTGCATGGGATAAAGTTAGAGAAAATCCTATATTGAAATTCTTCGTAGTTGCTTTAACTTGTTATGGTATGGCTACTTTCGAAGGTCCAATGTTAGCAACAAAAACATTAAATAAAATTGGTCACTTTACAGACTGGGTTCCTGCTCACGTACACGTTGGTACATTAGGATGGAATGGTTTCGTTGCTTTTGGTATGATTTACTATTTGACACCAAAATTATTCAATACAAAATTAGCATCTGTTAAGATGGCTAATGCTCACTTCTGGATAGCTACTTTTGGTATCTTATTCTGGGTAATTCCTATGTATGTTGCAGGTTGGACACAAGGTTTAATGTGGAAACAATTTGCACCAGATGGAACATTAGAATATGGTAACTTCTTACAGACAGTTACAATTCTTAAAAAATGGTTATATCCATTACGTGCTTTTGGTGGTACATTATACTTGATAGGATCTATCCTAATGGTTATCAATGTATGGAAAACTGTAAGAGCTGGACACTTTGTTGCAAATGAAGAAGCAGAAGCTCCTGCATTAGCACCAAAATCAGCAGCACGTACACAAGGAGAAGGTGTTCACTCTTGGATTGAAAGAACTCCAATCGTATTAACTATCGGTGCTATTTTAACTTTAGCTGTTGGTGGTTTAGTAGAGATTGTTCCTACTATTGTAGTGAAATCGAATGTTCCAACAATTGCAAGTATCAAACCTTATACTCCGTTAGAATTAGAAGGACGTGATTTATATATTCGTGAAGGATGTAATGCTTGTCATACGCAAATGGTTCGTCCATTCCGTGACGAAGTAAAACGTTATGGAGAATACTCTAAAGCAGGTGAATTTGTTTACGATCATCCATTCTTATGGGGTTCTAAAAGAACTGGTCCAGACTTACATCGTGAAGGAGGTAAAAATCCAGATGCTTGGCATTACAAACACATGTGGAATCCACGTTCTACATCAGATGGTTCTATCATGCCACGTTACCCATGGTTAATTGAAAATAAATTAGATCGTGAGCTAACGCGTGATAAAATGAAATCTATGGTTGCATTAGGTGTTCCTTATCAACAAGAAGATTTTGACAGTATGCAAGTTTCTATGAACAAACAAGCTTTAGTTATTGAGCAAACTATTTTTAAAGATGCATCTGACTTGAAAGACTTGTATGCTAAAAAAGAAGCAGAAGCTAAACAACAAGGTAAAGAGTTTGTTCCGTTAAGAGATCGTGAGATTACAGCATTAATCGCATATTTACAACGTTTAGGAACAGATATTAAAGCTGAACAAGTAGAGACAGCAAGTAACTAATGTTAAAATATTATAAAGAATTCCTTTCTCAGTACGAGTATGCATCTTTGTTGCAGACATTGATCCTTATAGGATTTATAGTCGTATTTGTAACGATTTTTGTTAAGGTGATGAAAAGACCAAAAGAATATTACAAAGACAGTGAATCTGCAGCATTAGATTTAGAACCAGAAGAGAACGAAAAAAATAATACAAAATGAGACAACGTACCCCGGCTTATATATTTATTCCATTAACGCTGTTAGCAGTAATCTTGGCTTTTACAATGGTAACGCCAGTAGATGTGGTGCCAGAACCAGGTTTTCAAGGAATGATACACAATTTATTGGAGCACTTGAAGCATGTATTTGCGCAAGGAATTTTCTGGGCAGTATTAGCAGTTGCAATTGTGATGCTTTTAATAATCAATGCTTTAAACAAAGTTGTTGAAGCAGAGAAATTCAAAAGATTATCGCAAGAAGAACAAGCTAAATATTTAGAAGATGGTAAAATCGGTTATTTTAAAAGATTATTCAGTAGTGCTGGTAAAAAACAATCAGACGAAGAAGAAGAATCTATTATTTTGGACCATGGTTTTGACGGAATCAAAGAGTTGGATAACGCTTTACCTCAATGGTGGTTATCATTATTCTACTTTGGTGTAGTGTTTATGATAGTATATGTAATGGCATACAGCTTTACAGACTTTGCTCATATGGACAAAGAGTACGAAGAAGAAATGGTTTACAAAGACGCACAAGATAGTATTTGGGCAGTTGCGAATGATATTGATATCACAGGAGCTGTAAACAAATCGAATGATCCTGCTATTGTAGAACAAGGTAAAAAAATCTTTGAACAAAACTGTACACAATGTCACATGGAAGGAGGTAAAGGAGGTATTGGACCAAACTTAACTGATGATTACTGGGTGAATCATGTAGAAGATAGTTTGTTTAAAAATATCTATCACATTGTTTACAATGGATCTCCTCACAATCCTCAAATGCGTGCATTTGGTCAACGTAAAGAGTTATCAGGATTAGCAATTGAAAAAGTAGCTTCTTATGTTTACTTTATCAACCAAAAAGAACCTACTAAAACTGTTGCTGAAGGTGCTGCTGCTCCACAAGGAGATTTGATGGAAGCTTGGAAGCAAAAGTAATTAGTTAAAAGAATTACAACAAATATCATATTGAAAGAGAGCTTATTTATAAGCTCTCTTTTCTTTTTTAGTCGTAAATTTGTATACATTTAAAATTCACTAAAATGAGTGTTGAAAATTCTGACCCAAAAAATAAAGATGAATTTAATTTAGACGATTATTTAGAAAAAAATAGTCAGATGAATGAAGACGTTCGTAGTTCCATTGGAACTATGGAACGAACAGGAGAACGTAAATGGGTTTATCCAAAAAAACCAAAAGGAAAGTTTACAACTTATAGGACATATGTTAGTTATGTATTGTTAGCAATATTAATCTTAACACCTTTCTTTAAGTTACCAAATGGTAATCCCTTGTTCAAATTTGATGTATTACAAAGTCAATTTATATTATTCGGATTTCCTTTTTTTACATCAGACTTTTTCCTTTTAGCCTTAGGAATGATTACGACAATTATTTTTATCGTATTATTTACAATGGCTTATGGTCGATTATTCTGTGGATGGGTATGTCCGCAAACCATATTTTTAGAAATGGTTTTTAGAAAAATAGAATATGCCATAGAAGGAGATAGAGCCAAACAAATCCGATTAGATAAACAAGATTGGGACGAAGAAAAGATTCGTAAAAAATTATTGAAGTGGACAATCTTTGCTATTTTATCATTCATTATCGCAAATGTATTCTTAGCCTACATTATTGGTGCTGATTCATTATATAGTGTGATAAAAGAAGGACCAGCAGATAACATCGGAACATTGGTTGGATTAGTAATCTTCTCAGCAATGTTTTATTTTGTGTTCGCTTGGTTCCGTGAACAAGCTTGTACATTAGTTTGTCCTTACGGACGTTTTCAAGGTGTATTAATTGATGCGCATACAATCAACGTTGCGTATGATTTTAAACGCGGTGAAGGAACAGCAGGTCGTGCTAAATTCAAGAAGAATGAAGATCGTAAAGCAGAAGGAAAAGGAGATTGTATAGACTGTGGACAATGTGTAGCAGTTTGTCCAACGGGTATTGATATTCGTAATGGTATCCAATTAGAATGTGTCAACTGTACAGCTTGTATTGATGCATGTGACGAAGTAATGGTAAAAGTTGGTTTACCAACAGGTTTAATTCGTTATGCTTCGGAAGACGATATTATCCGTGGTGAAAAATTCAAGTTCACAAAACGATTAGCTGCTTATACATTTGCCTTATTATTATTAATTGGAGCAATGACAGCGTTCTTATTCTCTCGTTCAGATGTAGAATCTAAGTACCTTAAAGTTCCTGGAACTGACTACAAAGTAGAAGGTCAATACTATGTCAACCAGTTCGAATATACGTTGTACAACAAAACAAACGCAGATCAAATTGTAAGTCTTAAATTATTATCTCACAAAGATTCTAAAATAGAAATGTTTGAAGGAGCAAATAACTTAAACATGGAAAAAGGTCAAATCATTCAAGGAAACTTCTACTTGAAAATTCCTATGAACGAAGTGAAATCGTACAAAGAAAAAATAGTGATTGGTTTAGTCAATCAAAAAGGAAAAGTAATCGATAAATACGAAACGAGCTTCTCAGCTCCATTCAAATATTAAAATATGAAATTAAATTGGGGACATTATGTAGCAATCGCCCTAGGATGTTTTATTATATTCATCCTATCATTGCTATACTTCGCAGGAGATACAGGAGGCATGGTAACAGAAAATTACTATGAAAAGGAAATCCATTTTCAAGACGAAATAAACGCTGAGAAGCGTGCAAATGCTTTGACCGAAAAACCAGAAATCATTGTACAAGCAAATGGCTTCTTATTTCAATTCCCAGCCAATACTTCTGCAGACTTTAAAGGTGATATATTTTTAATGCGTAGTGCAGACGAAACAAAAGATATCAAAACACCAATTAAATTATCAGACAAGAAGAATTTCTTAGTACCTGCTGTTAAGTTAATCAACGGTGAATACGAATTAACTTTAAGCTGGAAAGAAAATAATCAAACATACTTGGTTAAAAAGTCAATTCGATGGATTTCACAATAATTATTATAGCATTATCCATAGGTCTTACATCGTCCCTACATTGCGTAGGGATGTGCGGACCTATTGCTTTATCGTTGGGATTAGAATCTCAAAACAAGTTAAAATTCACATTTCGTAACCTCACATATCAACTAGGACGCGTAACAACATATACAATTCTAGGCGCTCTTCTAGGATTAATAGGTGAATCGTTTTCATTTGTGGGCTTACAAAATTACCTAAGCATACTAATAGGTGTCCTAATGATCATTATGGTCATGATTCCTAAATTCTACGAAAACGGAGCAACACAACTACGTCCCGTAAATGCGCTAATGGTAAAAGTGAAACTTTCTCTTGGTAAATTCCTTATCAAGAAAGACTCATCCTCTCTATACATCGTTGGACTATTAAACGGATTACTGCCTTGCGGAATGGTCTATGCCTCACTTACAGCTGCCATTGGGCTTGGTTCTGTGTACAAAAGTGCGCTATTCATGTTCTTCTTTGGACTAGGTACATTGCCTTTGATGTTTGCAACCGTTTTATTTGGTAACTTCTTATCTGTAAAACAACGCCAAACAATCCTGAAAATATTACCAATCATCACACTTATACTAGGTGTATTATTCATCCTTCGCGGATTAGAATTAGATATACCATACATCTCTCCAGCCAAAGAAGCACTACAGCTAAACGGTATGGACGAACATTGTATGTAATCAGAAAACATATAGATAAGCAAGATTTGACCTTACATATTAAGGGATTATTCATTAATAAAATCATTGTTAATACTGAAGTAAGAAAACGTTTCTAACTAGATATTTCTATACACAAAACGTCTATTCTTATCCTATTAGCAGTAGAAGATAGAAAGACCTGCGCACCTTTCAAGTAAAAGCTGCGCGGCTTTTGGGTGAAACCTGCGCAGGAGTTATGCAAAAGCCGCGCAGGTTTTGTCTGTTTACTGCGCAGGTTTCTTATCGCAGATAAGCAGAGGCTTAGCGAGGAGATATTTCTTATAAAATCAATCAATAGTAATAACTCTTATAAACCTCATCAATGCTTGAATAATTAGAAAGGTGTAATCTGTTCTTTATTGATTAAGATTAATCTTTTTAGATAGTTTATTAACAAAAGAAACGCATTAATCAAATCGTATGAAGAAATTAGGTTATCAACAACTTGTTAATAACCTTTAATCAATTACTACGTAGCTTTCTTCGTTCTGTTCATTAGTTCATAATAGGGGAATACGTTCTAGATAAATCAACAATCATGTCTAGCCTAAATAATCCATTCGTGATAAGATTGAATAATAAAGGACAATGTAGTACAGAGAAAATGTTGATCTATATAAAAAGTGGTTATTGGTTAAGTAATCGATCAACTTTTATCCTTACAAAATAAATTGTAATTTTGGCGTTATCACTATATGTAGCTTAACTAAATAAACGTCAAAATGATAACACAATTAAGAGGAAAATTAATCGAGATTTACCCAACAAATGCTGTAATAGACTGCAATGGGATGGGATATTGGGTAAATATTTCACTAAACACGTATTCTACTTTGGAACACGAAGAGTTGGTTACAATCTTTACTCATTTAATTGTTCGCGAAGATGCTCATATACTTTATGGATTTGCAACGAAATTAGAACGCGAAATTTTTCAGAAATTAATTAGTGTTAACGGTGTCGGACCAGCTTCTGGAATGATGATTATTTCGACACTTTCTTCCAAAGAAATCGCAACTGCAATAGCAACAGAAGATGCCAAACTGTTGCAAAGCGTAAAAGGAATTGGAGCAAAAACGGCTCAAAGAATCATTATTGATTTGAAAGATAAGTTGGATCAAAACTTAATATTAGACGTTAATTCTACTTCGGTTAAAAATAAATCTAAGAATGAAGCGTTATCTGCTTTAGAAGTTTTAGGAATTCCTAAAAAATCTGCAGAAAAAATCATGGACAAAATCTTACAAGATCAGCCAGAGGCAGATGTGGAATTCTTAGTAAAAGAAACCTTGAAGAAAATTTAATGAAGATTCATAACGAACCAAAAACTATTCGTAAAGGCTCTACTATAGCAGCTTTGTGTTTTCTTTTTGCAATGGGTACGGCGAGCGATGTTATGGCTCAAGAAAGCGATACGCTTAAGTTTCCTATCCGAGACCAAAAAGGTGGATTGTTTTTAGATAATCAAATAAAATACGATGTACAATATGATGCGATAAAGCGTCAGTATATTCTATATCCTCAAATTGGAACGAGTTTAGTTTCCGAACCGATTTATTTGACTCGTCAAGAATACTTGACATTGGTTCAGAATCAAGACATGAAAAATTATTTTCGTGTAAAATCTCAAACCAACGATCAGTTTTACCGCGAACAACGTTTTGGAGATAAAGAAGGCAAGAAAGAAGGAAATATTTTACCTAGTTTTAAGATAAAGTCTAAAGCTTTCGAATCGATATTTGGAGGTTCAGAAATCTCATTAATTCCGCAAGGTTATGCAAATTTAGACTTAGGTGTTTTCTTGCAAAAGATAGATAACCCAATGTTGTTGCCTCAGAACCGTCAAACGCTTACAATGGATATTAACCAACGTATGCAATTGAGTATTCTGGGGAAAGTGGGAGAAAATCTTCAAATGAAGGTAAACTACGATACGCAAGCTGGTTTCGGTTTCGAAAATCAAATGAAACTTCAATGGAGAAAAGCATTAGGAACTAAACTTGATCCATTTGGAGGAGAAGATGATATCCTACAAAATGTCGAAGTTGGTAATATTTCCATGCCATTAAGTACTTCATTAATTACCGGAGCACAATCTCTTTTTGGAGTTCGTACTGATCTTAAATTTGGTCGTACAAATGTATCGGCTGTCTTTTCAGAACAACGTTCAGAATCAAAAAACATTGTCGTGCAAGGTGGTGGTGTGATGACTGATTTTAAAGTTGCTGCCGAAAAATATGAATACAACAGACACTTTTTCTTAGGTCAATTTTTTAGAAACAATTACGATAAAGCATTAGCAAACTATCCTGCAATCAATAGCAAGATTAAAATCAGTAATATTGAAGTTTGGAAAATAGATAAATCGGGAGGTAATCAACAAAACCGCCGTGCTATTATTGCTTTACGAGATATTGCAGAAGGTGGCACAGAACCGCAAAATAGTAGCAATCCGTTGTTTGATAATATTCTTGATAAAAAATTCGAGAAGATTAGTGATGCTAGAAGTTATTTGACTGGACATTCTTTTAATGGAGAACAATTTCAGGATGGAGAAAACTTTATCGTGAACGAAAATGTTAGAAAACTAGATGCTTCTGAGTTTACTTTTTATCCAAACTTAGGGTATATTTCCTTGAATACTCCTTTGGTTGATGGTGAAGATTTATTAGCAGTATCGTTCCAATATTCATTAAGCTCTGATCCTACAAAATTGTACAAAGTGGGACAGATGTCAAATGAGACAGATAAGCCAATTATTGCAAAATTAATTAAACCAAATTCTGCTGTAAATGTGGCTTCGCCAATGTGGGATTTGATGATGAAAAATATTTACTCGTTAAATGCTTATGGTGTTTCGAGTGAAGATTTCTTAATGAATATTAATTTTAAGGATAATGGAGAACAATCTTCAGGTAAATTAAATTATCTACCAAATTCAGCTGTTTCAGAACAATCATTAATTCAAGTTCTGAACATGGATAGATTAAACTCGAATGGACAATTGCAACAAAATCCAGATGGAAGTAAAGGAGATGGTTTATTCGATTTTGAACCAGGATTAACAATAGATACAGAAAGAGGAAATATTATTTTTACATCTGTTGAACCATTTGGTAAATATTTGAGTGATAAATTAAAAGGGCAAAACGAAGAATATGTTTTTAATCAAATTTATCGTCAATTACCAAACACTCTTCCTGGTGAAAAATTAGCCAATCGTTATACATTAGAAGGTCGTTACAAAGGAACTGTTACAGATGGTATTCCGTTAGGAGCTTTCAATGTGCCACAAGGTTCTGTTAAAGTAACTTCTGGTGGAGCAACCTTGACAGAAGGGATAGATTATACAGTAGATTATCAGTTGGGTCGTGTAAAAATTATCAATGAACAATTGAAAAATTCTGGAGCACCAATTAATGTTTCATTAGAAAATCAATCAACTTTTAATTTACAGAAAAAACGTTTCATGGGAATTAATGTTGAACATAAGTTTAATGATAAATTTATGTTAGGTGGTACATTAATTAATTACCAAGAACGCCCAGTTACACAAAAAACACAATATGGCTCAGAACCTGTGAACAACACAATTTTTGGACTTAATACACAATATAATTCAGAAGCTGAATGGTTAACTCGTTTAACAAATAAAATTCCAGGAATCAAAACAGACCAAATGTCGAACATTAGTGTTCAGGCAGAAGCTGCTTATTTGATGCCAGGAATGAACAAAGTTACAGGTGGTTATTCTTATATAGACGATTTTGAAGATGCTCAATCTCGTATCAGTTTATTAGACGCTGGTTCTTGGAAATTTGGTTCAACACCAGGGAAACCAGCTGGATATTCAGCATCTGCATATCACCCGTTTTTTCCTAATGGAATGAAAAATAACGATTTATCATTCAATAATGGACGTCGTATGTTATCGTGGTATTCGATAGACCCACGTTTCTATGGGCTTGGAGGAAGTTCACCTTTGACAGATCAACAAATGTCAACGCATATGGCACGTCGTATTAAGTTGAAAGAACTTTTTGATCAACGTGATGTGATGGCAGGAACCAATTCGTATATCAGTACATTAGATATGACGTTCTATCCACAAGAAAGAGGTCCTTATAATGTTAATCCAAATGCAACCGATACGAAGAATTGGGGAGCAATGATGCGCCCAATTTCTGTTTCAAATTTCAAAGATTCTAATGTTGAATACATCGAATTTTGGATGATGGATCCTTATGCAGATGGAAAAGGAGGTGAAGGTGAATTGTTGGTACATTTAGGAAATGTTTCGGAAGACGTTTTGAAAGATGGTGAAATGATGTACGAAAATGGATTGCCACATTCTAATAATGGAATTCAAGTCGTTGAATCAAAATGGGGTAAAACGCCACAACTAAATCCAATTTTGTATGCTTTTGATACAGATGGAGCAGCCCGAAAACAACAAGATTTAGGATATAATGGATTGACGGATGCTGAAGAGGCTCAACTTTATGGGATTACAAGTAATAATTTGGTAACAGGAGAACTGGATCCAGCTAACGATAACTATTTATTCTTTTTAGATGATCGTTTTAGAGGAGCTTCAATCGGAAATACAGTGCAAGATCGTTACCGTTATTTTAGAAATACGCAAGGAAACAATTCAACTGACAATCCGTTACATGCAGCATCTTTAACACCAGATACGGAAGATATTAATGGTGATTTCAATTTAGATCAGACAGAGAATTACAATCAATATACATTAAAGATTAATCGTCAAACTCTAGAAGATCCTAACAATAAATTTATTGTCGCAAGAAAAACAGTTCAAGGCGAATTTCCTGATAAAACCAAACATGATGTAAAGTGGTATCAAGTTCGTATTCCTGTTGATAACTTCGATTTAGACCTTGATGGAGATGGAATAGAGGAGCTAAATAATGATGTTTCCATTGCGCAAGCGGAGAGTGTATTAACTTCTGCTCGTTTTATGCGTATGGTGATGCGCGGTTTTGAAGAAGAAACAACTATTCGTTTCGGAACATTTGATTTGGTTCGTTCAGAATGGCGTCGTTATACTAAAAATATCTACCCTACAATGGGTGGAAATGAACAAGAAGGAGTAAATGTAGATAAAAACATTGACGATTTAGAAATAGGTGAGGTAAGTATTGAGCGAAATGGTACTGACCGTCCTCGCTATATGATTCCTCCTGGGGTTTATCGAGAACAAACACAAGGAACAACAGGATATCAATCTCAAAACGAAGCTTCGATGACTTTGAAGGCAAAGTTTAAACCAGGAAGTACGTCAAAAGCTATTTTCAAGAATACAAATTTAGATTTGCGTCGATACAAAAAATTACAAATGTTTGTATCTGCTCAAAACTTATTAGATAGAGCCTCAAATGCCGTTGATGATGGAACAAAATTATTTATACGTGTAGGTAGTGATTATACAGATAATTACTATGAATACGAGATGCCATTGAAATATACACCAGAAAGTTCTGCAACAGAAAGTACAGTTTGGCCAGATGAAAACTTTATTGATCTGAGTACAGATTTATTTACAGATGCAAAAAAACAAAGGGATTCTGATGGTTTTAGTACATTACAACGTTTCAATTATGCATTCGATCAGGAGAATCCAAATAAAACGGTTTATGTAAAAGGTCGTCCTACATTAGGTAATGTATCTTCGATTATGATTGGAGTTCGTAACACTTCAGGACCATCTAATAAAGAGGTTTTACTTTGGGTGAATGAACTTCGTTTAAGTGAAGTTGATAACAAAGGAGGATATGCAGCTTCCGCTAATTTACAGTTCAATTTAGGAGATTTTGCAAACGTTCAACTTTCGGGAAGTAAAAGTTCTGTTGGTTTCGGAGCGATAGATCAAGGACCAGCGAGTCGTAATCAAGACGAATCATTCCAATATGCATTGAATGTTCAATTGAAATTAGACAAATTTTTACCAGAAAAATGGGGAATGGAAATTCCGTTCGATTTTACAATTCAAGAAAGTTTTGTCGATCCGAAATATAATCCATTAGACAACGATATTATTTTTGATGAAGCTCCTAATAAAGCAGAATTAGAAAAAGTTGTTCGTACATATACACAATTTAAAAGTTTTGCTTTTAATAATATTAGAAAAGTTAGATCAACAAAGAATAATAAACCTGCTCGATTCTATGATCCGTCTAACTTCTCGGTATCGATGATGTATTCGGACAATTATTACCGCGATATTTACACACAATATAATATTAATCAGCAGTTAAGAGCATCGATTAATTATAATTATGGTTTTAGAGGGAAATCGTACGAGCCATTCAAAAATTGGCGAACAGTTCAACCAAAAGAAGAATCAGGGAAATATTTACAATTTATTCGTGAATTTAATATTAATCCTTTGCCAACTCGTTTCTCTTTCCGTACAGAAATTGCGCGTACATATAGCGAAAGACAATATCGTGACATTAGCCAATATTTAGGTGGAGGAAGTTCTTCGAGTTTTATACGCCCAACTTATAGTAACAATTTCTTGTTCAATTGGCAATATAATTTAGGTTTTGATTTGACAAAATCGTTGCGCTT
The DNA here is from genome assembly GCF_965118635.1 of Empedobacter brevis. GTDB lineage: Bacteria > Bacteroidota > Bacteroidia > Flavobacteriales > Weeksellaceae > Empedobacter > Empedobacter brevis_A. Next base: position 282,463 of record NZ_CBCPHV010000004.1, read on the forward strand.
AGATTTAACATCTTCAACAATGACATTGAATGATGGAACCAATTTCCAGCGAGCAGATCAAGATATGATTTGGCAAAATATGTTTACAATTGGACGTCCAGTTCAGTACGATCAGCAGTTTCAGGTAAATTATAAATTACCTTTAAAATTCTTCCCTTATCTAAATTGGATGAATGTTGAGGTTGGTTACACAGCAAACTATAATTGGGTTGCGACTTCTACAGCTTACAGAAATTTTGAGGTAGATGGAAGACCTGTTAATTTAGGAAATGGTACAGCTCAAAATTCGAATTCGATCAACTTGATGGGAGACTTAGATTTTACGAGATTCTATCCAGAATTTAAAGGATATAAACGTTTCGATTCTATCCTAAAAGGTCGTCGTGCAGAAATCGATTCATTGAATACTGCTTACACCAATTTATTTGCTAAAAAGCGTCGTACAAATAAAAAATCTGCGTATAAATTCAAACATAAATTTACAGCGAAAGATTATGGATGGATGGTTTTATCATCTTTAAAACGAGCAAATTTTACTTATAATCAGCGAAATGGAGCTGTAATTCCAGGATTATTATACGAGCCAGGTTTCTTTGGTGTTGATGGTAAAAATGGACCAAGTTTAGGATTTATTTACGGAACACAATTCGATATTAAACGACAGTTAGTTGAAAGAGGATTAATTGTTTCTGATGAATTGATGACAGATGCTTATCAAATTACGAAAGGAAGTGATTTCAATGCAACTGCTTTAATAGAGCCGATTCCAGATTTACGAATTGACTTGAATGCGAAACGTATGAAAGATCGTCGTATTTATCATTCAGGATTCAATTTAGCAGTCGAAAATCCATACATAGATGAATTAACAAATCTTAATATTTCCACAGTTAATATTAAAACAGCTTTCAAAAATGGAGATGCAATTTTTGATCAATTCTTAGCTAATACGAAAACAATTTCTGGTCGTTTAGCACAGAAAAGAGGAGTTGGAGAAAAAGATAATTTAGATTATTATAAAGGTTTTAATGCAAGAAGTTCAGATGTGCTTTTACCAGCATTTTTATCTGCAGTACAAGGAAAAGATGCAGGTTCATCTAAATTAGGATACAACCGTTCGATTCCTGTTCCGAATTGGCGCGTTACATACACAGGCTTGAAATCGATTCCAATTATCAACAAATATTTTGATAATGTAGAAGTTTCAAGTGCTTATAATTCTACGTACACCACGACAGGAGTTCAGTCTAATCCGAATTTTATGCTAGATTCAGGGATTTTGGCTGGCGGACAGGTAACAGGGAAAGACGAAAATGGCAACTTTTATACTCAGAATTTATATGGAGCTGTGACGATGATAGAATCTTTTTCACCATTATTAGGAATAGATTTAACATTCCGTAATAGTATGCAGTTTCGTGCTCAATATAATAGAGATCGTTTATTGTCATTAAGCACAACAAATTACACGTATACAGAAGATTATGGAACTGAATATATTTTAGGATTTGGATATATTTTCAAAGACTTTAAAATGAAAATTCGTTACCAAGGAAATCAGAAAACCGTAAAAGGAGATTTGAATATCCGTGGAGATTTCTCTTTAAGAGATAATCAAACAACAATTCGAAAAGTTATTTATGAATATGAGCCAAGAGATTCAAATAATCCAGAATCTGATCCTAAATTAACAGGTATTAAAGGAGATTCACAAATAACAGGTGGACAGCGAATTATGACATTTAAGTTGACGGCAGATTATAACGTAAGTAAGAATCTAAACTTGAGATTTTATTGGGATCAGATGATGAGTAAATATAAAATTTCAACAGCTTTTCCAATTTCTCAAATTCGTGCCGGATTTAGTGCTACCTTTACATTCGGAAATTAATAAACATTAAAAACAAACATTATGAGCATTCCAAACAATTTAAAGTACAGTAAAGATCACGAATGGATCTCTGTAGAAGGAGACGTAGCAACAATTGGTATTACAGCTTTCGCACAAGGAGAGTTAGGAGATATCGTTTATGTTGATGTTGAAACTGAAGGAGAATCATTAGGTCAAGAAGAAGTATTTGGAACAGTTGAAGCAGTAAAAACAGTTTCTGATTTATTTATGCCAATCAGTGGTGAAGTAACAGAATTTAATACTGAATTAGAAGGTGAACCAGAATTAATCAATACAGATCCTTATGGAAAAGGATGGATTATTAAAATTAAAGTAGAAGATGCATCTCAATTAGATTCTTTATTAGATGCAGCAGCTTACGCAGAATTGATCGGTGCATAAGACAAAAAAAATAATATTCTTTGCATATGTAGCATTTGTGTTTTATCTGACACTGCTTCCACAAGAGAATTTTTCGAAATTAAGTACAATCAAAGAATTAGAAATCTTTTTGAAGATAGATAATTTAGATAAAATTGTACATTGTGGAATGTTTGGGATGATGACAATTTTGTTATTTATCACGTACAAAATAACAAATCTACGTTTGATGATTATTCCGTTTCTGATAAGTTTCCTCATCGAAATTTTACAAGGCGTTTTAACATCACTTCATCGTAGTTTTGATTTTGTCGATTTAATGGCAAATTTATCAGGAATCGCCCTTGCATATATTGCAATAATCTATTATTCACAACATAAAAAAACTCAGTAGTACTACTGAGTTTTTTGTTTTATTTCATAAATTCTTTTGGGATTTCACAAACCGGAATCGGGACCATTTTATGTTGATTAATACGATTCAATCTTGCATAAATTTCGAAAACCTCTTTTTCTCTTCCTTCAAATTCATCCGAAGTATGTCCAGCTTCTTTCGCTTTCATAGCCCATTCCAATTCATCGTAATTAGCGCCTAATTGATCTTCATCCGAACGATCATCACCAAATAAACCATCAGTTGGTTTTGCTTTTTGAATATCGGTATTAATGCCTAAAAATTCGGCAATTTTATATACTTCCGATTTCATCAAATCAGCAATTGGACTAAGATCTACTCCGCCATCTCCATATTTTGTATAAAAACCAACACCAAAATCTTCCACTTTATTTCCTGTTCCTGCAACCAAATAATTGTGCAAACCAGCAAAATAATACAACGTTGTCATTCGCAAACGCGAACGAGTATTCGCCAAAGCTAAATTAACTTTATCTGTTGTTTCTGTTTCTGGTAAGGCCGAAATCATAGCATCAAAAGTTGAGGTTAAATCAATTTCTATCGAATCTATTGGCGAAGAAAAATTATTTTTTAACCATTCGATATGACGTTTTGCTCGATCTGCTTGATTTTTTTCTTGATGAATTGGCATTTCCAAATTAAGCAATGGATAACCTGTCATTGCACAAAGAGTAGAAGTTACAGCAGAATCTATTCCTCCCGAAATTCCAATCACAAATCCTTTTTGATGAGCTGTTTCTAAATAATCTTTTAACCAAGAAACAATATATTTTACAACTTTTTCAGTTTGCATAGTTTTTTAATTTATTTCAAATATAGCATTATGAAAAAAATTAAGGTTTAAAAATCTACAGATTATTTTACTATTTTTGTTAGCTAAATAACTAAACAATGAAATTTGTATATAGCTTAGCTTTTGCGAGTTTAATTTTATTTACTGCTTGTAAAAAAGAAAAATCGTGGGAAGTGGATGTCAAAGAACAAAATGTTCAGTTGAATATTCATGATATCAGCCAAGATTTTTTTAACGATTCGATTCCTTTAGCAACATTAAGAAAAGAATATCCATTCTTTTTTGATGCCAAAACAGCTGATGATATTTGGGAAAAACAACGTCGTAATGAAGAAGAATTGAGTATTTATGCACAATCTCGAAACGTTTTTGGAGATTTTAAAAACTTAAATCAAACGTTGACACCAATGTTTCAACGTTATCAATTTTATTTTCCAGAATATAAAATTCCAACAATTTATACTTATTCATCAGGTTTGCAAAATATCGATTTTCCTGTGATGTTTAGTCAACAATCTGGCTTAATGTTTATCGCGATGGATGCTTATTTAGGACCAAAGAATAAATTATACGATAGTATTGGTGTAGAACGCTATCTACGAACAAATTTAGATCTTTATCGTTTGCCTTCTCAAGCAGTTGATGCGATTGCAAATGATATTGTTACATTTAGTCCAAGACATCAATTATTTATTGATAAAATGGTTTATGAAGGAAAGAAACTAATTTTGCAAGATGCTTTGTTAACAGATACACCAGATGAATATAAAGTTGGATATACGCCAGAACAAATTCAGTGGTGCATAGAGAATGAAGGACAAATTTGGAACTTTTTCGTTGAACAAAACTATGTGTTTAGTTCAGATCCTTCTTTAGACAAACGCTTTTTAGCAACGAGTCCTTTCTCAAAATTTAATAATGAAATAGAGCAAGATTCTCCAGGAAGAATTGCAGCTTGGATAGGTTTACAAATTATTCGTCAATATCTAAAAGAGAATCCGAAAGTCGAATTGAAAGCTTTATTAGATGATATGGATGGTCAAAAAATCTTTAAAGATTCGAAATATAAACCAGCTTTAGAAAGTAATAATTCAGCAAATTATACAACAAAAACAATTGATGGTAAAATTTACCATTTTGTGAAATAAACTAATAATTAGAAGTTATGAGAACAACAAATATTTCTGTAGAGATTGAATTGGACGAAAATCACGTACCAGAAAAAATGACTTGGAATGCTCCAGATGGAGGAATCAGTCACGAAGAAACAAAAGCAATGTTACTTTCTGTTTGGGATGATAAAGCAAAAGAAGCTTTGCGTATTGATTTATGGACAAAAGAAATGACACAAGATGATATGAAACGTTTCTTTCATCAAATTTTAATTTCGATGTCTAGTTCTTATGAAAGAGCAACAGAAGAAAAAGAAGTAGCGCAAAGAATCGCTGCATTTGCAGAAGAATTCGCAATTGCTTCACAAATTAAAGGTTAATTTTCTGGCCCAATAAAACTTTAAGTCGAATTTCGTAACATTTTGGTTTGAAATTCGACTTATTTTATATCTTTAATTTTCTGACAATAGTTTATGAAACAATTATTTTTTGCCTTAACATTTTTAGTCTCAATTTATTCATTTGCACAAGAAGAATGGACAATTGAGAAATGTATTGAGTTTGCTTCTAAAAATAATTTGACTGTTCAGCAAAATACAATCAATCAAGAGATTTTTAATAAAAATCTAGAACAAACTTATAACGCTTGGTTGCCTGTAGTTTCGGGTTATGTAGACAATAATTTTACAATAGGAAGCTATAATCCAATAATAGAAAAAGGATATTATCAGTTTTCAAATTCTTTCGGCGTACAATCCAACATTAATATTTATAACGGAGGAATTGTTCAGCTGAATAAAGATAAAGCTGCACTAGAATTAGAAGCTTCTAAAGTGCAAACAGCAATGACAATAAATGATATTTCGTTGCAGATTACAAATTATTATTTAGCGATTTTATTGAACAAAGAATTGAAACGAGTTGCGGTTGGTAATTTGAATATCTCGAAACAATTATTGGATCAAAATCAAAAGAAATTCAAAGCAGGATCTGTTGCTCAATCCATTGTTGCACAATCAGAATCTGAAGTTGCTACAAATACACGTGAAGTGGTAAATGCTCAAATAGAAATAGAACGAGCTTTGTTCAATTTAGCAATGTTACTACAATTGAACGATTACCGAAATTTTGAAGTAACGAATGTAAAAATTCCAGATAATGTAACGTCTCAATTATATAATTTAGAAGATGTTGTAGAAACAGCTTATAACACTCAACCTGTTGTAAAGCATGCTGAATTGCAAATAGATGTTGCAGCAAAAGAAACGCAAATTGCTAGAACTTCATTGTTTCCAAAAATTACAGGAAGTTTTAATTTCGGAACAAATTATATACAATATTTTAATAAAAAATTACATCAAGATGCATTTTTAGAACAATTTGGGCATAATGTAACTGGTGTTTTTGGTGTTGGAGTTACCATTCCAATTTGGAATCAATATTCATATAAAATTAATATTCAGAAAGCATTAATCAACGAAGATTTAACAAAAGTTGGACTTTTACAATCGAAACAAGAGGTGTTGAAAAATGTTCAATCTGCATATTTCGAAGTGAATAGTTCTTATGCATCTTACGATTCGTCAAAAGAAGCCGTAAAATATGCGAAGATTTCGTACGATTTTGCACAGAAATCTTATAATGCTGGCGTTATTAATCTATATGATTTCAATCGATCTCGCAATGATATGATGATAGCAGAATCACGAATGTTGCAAGCAAAATATAACTACATTTTTAAACAGAAAGTATTAGATTTCTACGCTGGCGTTCCAATTACCTTGGAATCAAAATAAATTTTTCTTCATTTCTGCTAGAAAATCATTTAATCAGACATAAATCATCTAACTTTCGTGATGTATCTTTGCAGCATGGCAACAATCTTAAATTTAGAAACTTCAACAAAAAATTGTTCAGTTTCGATTGCTAAAGATGGCGTTCAACTATGTTTGGTTGAAGAAAGTGATGAAAATTATGCACATGGCGAAAAACTAAATCAGTTTGTGAATTGGTGCGTGGAAGGAGCGGAAATAAATTGGAAAGATATCGAGGCAGTTTGTGTATCAAAAGGCCCAGGTTCTTACACAGGTTTACGTATTGGTGTTTCTTCTGCGAAAGGTTTTGCATATGGTTCTGATATTCCTTTAATAGCAATTAATTCATTGCAAATTTTGGCTGAATCACAATTAAATCAAGAAGTTGATTATATCATTCCAATGATCGATGCGCGCCGAATGGAAGTGTATACCGCTTTGTTCGATAAGCAAGGAAATCAGCTAACAGAAACAGAAGCCAAAATAATCGATGAAACATCTTTTGAAGATTTGAAAGGAAAGAAAATTATTTTTGTTGGTGATGGAGCAGAAAAATGTCAAGAAGTTTTAGCGTATTTGGATGCTACATTTGTCCAAACTTTTCCATCGGCGAAAAATATGATTCGCGTTGCAGAAGAAAAATATAATCAAAAATCATTTGAAGATGTTGCGTATTTCGAGCCATATTATTTGAAAGATTTTGTAGCTGGAAAAAAGAAATCTGAATAAAATAAAAAAAGATAATTATGAAAAATCTTGTGTTGACAATCGCTTCATTATATGGAATGACAGCGGTTATATTAGGTGCTTTCGGAGCTCATGCTTTTAAGAAAATATTACCTGCCGAAAAATTAGCAAGTTTTGAAGTTGGTGTTCGTTATCAAATGTATCATGCAATTGTTTTGTTGGCAGTTGGGCTTTATTTCCAATTTAATAGCGGATTAGAACGCTCTGCAGTTTGGTGTTTAATCGCAGGAACATTTGTTTTTTCTGTAAGTATCTATTTGTTGTCATTCGCAGAACATTGGAATACGAATTTAAAATTTCTAGGACCAATAACGCCGCTTGGAGGATTATTTATGATTATTGGTTGGGCTTTATTAGCTTGGATTTTTATGAAAGGAAAATAATTTTGTTTAAATTTATATAATTGTTAATCAGTTATATGGATTTACGAAAAAAACTGTTAGTTGGGTTATTATTTTTACTTGCAATTAATATAAAAGCGCAAGATAAATTAGTGTTAACTACGCCTCTTATCTTTGAGCATGACAACTTTGAATTGAAATTGTTTAACAATAATCAATTCAAATATAAATCAGTTTTTTTTAGTTGTATTGTAGAGTTAGATATAAACGGTAAAGAAATTAATAATGCTGATTATAGTTTTGCAGAAGGAACTTATCAAGTAAAGAATAATAAATTAATCTTAACTGTGAAATCGTCAAGTGGATATTATTCGTTACAAAAAGAATACTATTTTTTAATTCTTGATAAAAAGACTTTTTTGATATCTAACAAGGATCGAAAAAATCTTAAAGAAGTAAGAATGAAAAGTCCGAACAAATCTTTTCCGAATTATATTATAGCTACTAATAATAGAAGAGAATATACTTTTTATCAAACAGAACAAAAAGTAAACTTAATTGGTTACGAGAAAGAAAAAATATATCAATTGTTTAAATAGAAAAACGGCTCAGTAATCTGAGCCGTTTTTTGTTTATATTTATTCAAAATCATCTTCGTCAAATTCGAATTCTTCGAATGTACATTCTATTTCAAATGGAATATCTTTATCAGATTCTTCCACAAAATCCTGTACTTCACCTTTCCAATTCAATGTCAAAATTCCTTTGTCGTTTACACTAAAAGTTAATTCGTTATTGACAGTTTCGTAGTCTTCTTCCGAAACATTCAAGGTTGTGTAATATACTTCTACAAGTTCACCTTCTTCATCCTCTTCCTCGACAAAGCCGTAAGGAATAGAAACTTTTTTACCATTTAATTCCTCTAAATTTTCTACGTCTAAAGGAAAATCATCGATAAATAAAGAAAGTTGAGGAAAATCATTTTGCAAAGAATCTCCTTCTACATGTTCTAAGTCATCAGTCGAATGTATTTCTACCAACAAACATTTTTTATTTCCTTGAAATACCAATTTACATAGCGATTTTTCAATATGATAATTAAATGTTTCATCCGGATGGAAGAACTTAATTGTTTTCATTGTTTTGTTAATGTATGTTATTAATTATGAGTACGAATATAATTAAGTTCAATTAATTATCACAAAAAAATTACTAGAAATTATGTTTTTCAATATTTTAAATAAAAAAAAGCTATACACTTTTGTGTATAGCTTTGTATGATAATAATTTATATCAATTATTTTGCAGCTTCTTCTGTAACTGGTTTTGCAGATAAATCTACTTGTAATAAAACTTCGTCTTTTACGATAGAACCTCCAGCTCCAGTAAAAGTAATTCCGAAATCTTTACGGTTAATTCCAAATTCTTCAGATTTGATTGAAACACCATTCGAATCAACTGTTACGTTAGCTTTGAAAGTAACATTTTTAGGAACTCCACGGAAATCTAAGTTTCCAGAAATTTCTGAATTATAATCACCTCCTTCTAAAGCTTTAACTCCTGTAATTTCGAAAGTTGCAGTTGGGAACTTTTCAACATCTAAGAAATCAGCAGATTTTAAGTGCCCGTCTAATTTTCCTTTGCTATCTGCATCTGCATCTAAATCTTTAGATTCGAAAGAAGAAAAATCAGCAACGAATTTTCCAGATTCTAAAACTCCATTGTTTACTTGTACAGAACCTTCTTTTAATTTTACTACTCCGTAATGACCTTCTTCTGGTTTGTTAATATCATCAAAAGTTTTTCCGCCTTTCCAATTTACAACAGATGCAGTTGTGTCAACAGCATATTCTGCAGCACCTTCAGTTGCTGTTGCTCCATCTTTAGCTTCAGTTGCAGCTTTCGTTTCAGTGTTACCTCCACAAGATGTTAATGCAACAGCAGAAACAACAGCTAATGATAAAAATAATTTTTTCATATCGTTTTTTTTAATTTGTTCGTTTACAAAATTATAATATAAATTGATAGTTGATATTGATTTATATCAATAAATGAAATAATTAAACAATTATTTCATATTGAATAATTCTAATACCTTAGCCAAACATAAGAAAAATTATTCAATAGTGCTAAATGTAAATCAACTCAGTTATAATTATCTCGATTTCGAAAATAAAGTACTTAACAATATCAGTTTTGTTGTTAACAAAGGGGAAATTGTGAGTATTATAGGAGAAAGTGGAAGTGGAAAATCAACTTTACTGAAATTGATTTATGGTTTATTGGATTTTAATGAAGGAGAAATTTTTTATCACACGAAGAAATTGCGTGGTCCTGCATATAATTTGATTCCAGGTCATAAAATGATGAAATATGTCGCACAAGATTATGATTTGTTAGATTTTGTAACAGTTGGTGAAAATGTAGGAAAATTCTTAAGTAATTTTGATTTGGAATTAAAACAACAACAAATTGATGAAGCATTAACGGTTGTTGAAATGTTAGAATATAAACATATTTTTCCGAATAAATTAAGCGGAGGACAGCGACAACGCGTTGCTATAGCACGAGCTTTGGCACAACAACCAGAAATTTTATTGTTAGATGAGCCTTTTTCTAATTTAGATCAAACATTAAAATTAACAATCCGAGAAAAAATTATTGATTGGTGCAAGGCACATCAAATTACAGTGATTTTTACAACACATGATTTGAATGATGCTTTTTATACTTCGGATAAAATTTTAGTTTTGCAACAAGGAAATATGATTCAGTTTGATGAAGTAGAAAATGTGAGAAATTTTCCTGTTTCAGCTTATGTAGCAAAGCTTTTTGGTTATGTAAATGTCTTAGATAATTGTGAAGAATTGGGAATAGATTCTTTAAGAATTATTGTTTATCCAGAAGAAATCAAAATTTCAGAAGATGGTAAATTCGAAGGAAAAGTAATTTCTTCAAAATTTCAAGGAAGAGATTATTTGGTTCGATTTACATTCAAAAATATTGAGCTACTTGCTTATTCTTCTCAAAAATTAATGAAAGATGAATTGATTCATTTTGAAGTTTTAAAATTTCATCAATTATGTATTTAGACAGTTTACAGCTAAAGGAATTGTGTAGCGAACGATTGATTTTGATTCCGTTTACGATTTCCATTTGCAAGAATATTTTAGAAAATAATTATACAGATTTAGAGCAATTAAATTTAGTAAGAGGAAATGGTTGGCCAGATGAAGATATGGTTGAAACGTTGCCTCGTATTATGAATAATTTATCAAAAATTGATTATTTAACAGGTTTCGAATCATGGATGATTGTTAAGAAATCGTCACGAGAAGTAATTGGAGATGTTGGTTTTAAAGGATATAATTTCGTTACTAGAAGTTGTGATATTGGTTACGGAATTATAGAAGCAGAGCGAAAAAAAGGTTTTGCGAGTGAAGCAGCTGCAGAGTTGATAAATTGGGCTTTTTCGAAAGAAACGTTAGAAGAAATTACAGCTTGTTGTTTGATAGAGAATATAGATTCAATCAAACTTTTGAAAAGATTAAATTTTACTGAAATAGACAGAGATTCTACAACAATTTATTGGTCATTATTAAGAGAAAATAGATTGAGTTGAAAAAAATAAAAGCGAAATTCTTAAGATGAATTTCGCTTTTTAATTTTTATTTATTCAACAAGAAATTTAAAACTTCTGCTGTAAAATCTTTTGGGTTTTCTGCATGTAACCAATGTCCTGCATTTGCAATTTTCTTGATTTCTGCATTTGGAAAACGTTCTTTGATAATCATTTCATCTTCTGGCATAATATAATTTGATTTTGCACCGCCTAAAAATAAAGTTGGTCCATCAAATTCTCCTTTCAACAATTCAGAACCAATCATTTCTTGATAAAATTTATCTAAAACAGCTAAATTAAATCGGAAAGCATATTTTCCATTATCGGCATGATAAACGTTTTTCAATAAAAATTGTCGTACACCAATTTCAGGAATATATTGTTCTAATGTAGTTTCCACATCTTTTCGCGTTTCAACTTTGTCAAAATCTACAGATTTCAATGCTTTAAAAATTGCATTGTGATGAGGTTGATATGCTTTTGGAGCCATATCAGCAACAATTAAATGATCTAATCTATTTTGATGAATCATCGCGAAATCAATTACAATTCTTCCACCAAGAGAATGACCTAAAAGATGTGCTTTTTCGATAGAATTAGCATCCATATAATTTACAATATCTTGTGTCATTGCAGCCAAAGAAGAATCTTCGTTATGAAAACTGCGTCCATGATTGCGCAAATCTATTAAATGTGTTGTAAAATATTCGCCAAAATGTTTTCCTAATGTGCTCCAGTTATCCAATTGACCAAACAATCCATGAAAAATCAATAAGTGCTTTTCTCCAGAACCAATAATTTTACTATGTAATATTTCTGTCATTTTTTACAAATTTGCTAATTCAATTTTACGTAAATAAGCTTGTATTGTATTTTCTAAACCTAAATACAATGCTTCAGAAATTAATGCATGACCAATTGAAACTTCTGCAATTGTTGGAATTTCTCGAATGAAAAATTCAATATTATCTAGACTCAAATCATGCCCAGCATTTACAGCCAAACCATTTTCAATAGCTAATTTAGCAGTTACTTTGTATGGATCGATTGCTTGAAGATTTCCCAAACCATATTGTGTTGCAAATTCTTCTGTATACAATTCTATTCTATCGGCTCCCGTTTTAGCAGCAGCTTCTACTAAATCAGGATTTGGATCTAAAAAAATAGATGTTCTGATTCCTGCATCTTTAAAAGTTTTAATCACATCCGTTAAATAATCTTGATGTTTTATTGTATCCCAACCAGCATTAGATGTTATTGCATCTTCAGCGTCAGGAACTAATGTAACTTGTTCTGGTTTCGATTTTAGAACCAATTCTATAAAACTATCAATTGGTTTTCCTTCGATATTAAATTCTGTTGTTACAACAGGTTTTAAATCATATACATCTTGATAACGAATATGACGTTCATCTGGACGAGGATGAATGGTAATTCCTTGTCCTCCAAATTCCTGAATTTTGATTGCCGCTTCTACAAGATTTGGCGTATTTCCACCACGCGCATTACGAATAGTGGCAATTTTATTTATATTAACACTTAATTTAGTCATGATTTTATATTATAATTTTTTAATATCAGAAAGTGAAATACTTTGCATAATTTCTAAGTCAAATTTACGACAAGCTGTTAACAAATGATCGAAAATATCAGATTGAATTCGCTCAAATTCTAAATTACTTGCTGAAGTTGTAAAACAACCAATTTCTAAAGGCATTCCAAGTGGAGAAACGGGTAATTGTTTTACAATGATTGGATCGTTTAATGAAACAGTTTTCAAGCTTTTCAAATAATGTTCAACATAAATTCTAAAAACACCAATATTTGTCAAGTTTTTACCATTAATATCAAGATCCGAATTTTGAATATTTTGATTATAAATTGATATTTCTTGTCTTTTTTGCTGAATATATTGATGAATTAAGGTAATATCTTCGAAACGATTTAGCATTTCTTCATTGCAAAACTGAAATGAATTAACATTAAATGAAACAGAACGTTTTATTTGGCGCGTTCCAGTTGCTAACATTGCCATATGATTTGTGACTTGCGATGTTACCAAATCTACAGTAGGAACTGTTGCAATAGATTTATCAAATTTTTCAATCTTCACCAAGTTGATATTAATTTCTTTTACCGTTCCTTCTATATCTCCTTTGGAAACGGTAATCCAATCGCCAACTTTTACAATTTTTGAATAAGAAATTTGCAAACCAGAAACAAATCCGAAAATTGCATCACGAAAAATCAATAAAACAGCTGCTGTTAAAGCTCCGAGAACAGTAATAATCGTGTTTTTATCAACCGTAAACAAAATCATTATTCCAGAAATAATAGCAAAAAATGTAATAACAAACTTCAACATTTGCCCAAAAGTTCGCACACCAATAGTTGTATAACTATTCTCCTCGTTGTAAACATCAATAATCGTATTGATAACTCTGAAAATAAGTTGCGTAAAAACAATTAAGAAAATAAGTTGCGTTATACGCTGAACAAGATGAAAAATACTGCCTTCACTTTCGAATAAAATAACATTCATGCTTAAGGCAAAGCTGATTGGAAGAAGATGAATCGAAGAAACAAATACTTTATTTTTATACAAAAATTTTAACCAATCATTTTCAGTAAAATTCCTTAATTTTTTCAGAAGTGGTAGAATAATTGCTCTTAGTACAAAATCTAAAATAAAAAGAATAGCTATCCAAGCAATAATCTCTAGAAAAATAAAAAGATTTTCAGATATATCGATTTTGAAATTTTGGTCGAAAAAAAATTTCACACCTTCAGAAAATTCTTTATAAAAAGATTTATCTTGCATAAGCTGTTATTGAGTTTTAAATTAGATTTGATCGATTTATTAATGCAAAGTTACAGTTTTTAAAATACTAAAATAATGGATAACGATAGTATACTAAATCTTATAAGTGGAATTTTGTTGGTTGTAGGTTTGATAGGAACTGTCTTACCTATTTTACCTGGAGCATCATTAGCATTGTTAGGATTATTGATTTTTAAATTCAGTGGAGATTGTAGTTATACTTGGGGAACATTAATTATTGCAGGACTTTTTGTATTATTAGGCGCACTTCTTGATTATTTCCTTCCTGCTTATATGACCAAAAAATTAGGCGGAACAAAATACGGAATTTGGGGATCTGTTATCGGATTGATTATCGGATTATTTTTTCCTCCAATTGGTTTTATAGTTGGCCCATTTATTGGGGCATTATTAGGAGAATTAATTTTTAGTTCTGCAGAACCAAAAGCAGGACTAAAATCAGCATTTGGATCATTCGTAGGATTTATTTTAACAACAGGTTACGATATTATATTAACATTAATATTTATCGGAATATTTGTTTATCAATTAATGAATTAATCAGATTAAATGATTGAAATTAGGTCATTAAAAAATATTTACCTATATTTGCAAAGAATTTAAAGAAGTAAATGGAGGAGGGCTGGTTATAGCTCTCTTTTTCGTTGTATATGGATTCAAGTAAAGTAAAACAGCTCATAGACGAAGCAATAGCGGAAAATCCGTCATTGTTTCTTATCGATTGGAAAATCACTCCAGATGATAAAATTATTATTCTAGCAGATGGAGACGAAGGTCTTTCAGTCGAAGAAATTGTAAGAATAAGCCGATATGTAGAAAACAATCTTGATAGAGAAGAGTGTGATTTTGCATTAGAGGTTTCTTCTCCTGGGGTAGGTAGTAACTTAACAATGCCACGTCAATTTGTGAAAAATATAGGTAGAACTTTAGAAGCTACACTAGAAGACAAAGTGATGGAAGGTGAAATTGTAGAAGCCGATGAAGAAGGTGTCACAATTTTTTGGGAAGCTCGCGAACCGAAACCTTTAGGAAAAGGAAAAATTACAGTAGAACACGAAGAAAAAATAAATTACGCTGACATTAAGAAAGCGATTATAAAAGTCACCTTTTAAAAAAATTAAAGTTTAATGGACAATCTTGCATTAATCGAGTCTTTTGGAGATTTTAAAGACGATAAAAATATCGACCGTATCACGCTTATGGCAATCTTAGAAGAAACACTAAAAAGTGTTTTGAAAAAGAAATATGGTACAGATGATAACTTTGATATTATTGTAAATCCTGATAAAGGAGACTTAGAGATTTGGCACAATCGTATTGTTGTAGAAGATGGATTCTCAGAAGACGATGCAACAGATATCGAATTATCTGAAGCACGTAAAATAGAGCCAGATTTCGAAGTAGGTGAAGAAGTATCGGAAAAAATTCCGATCGAAGCATTAGGTCGTCGTGCTATTTTAACATTACGCCAAACATTGGTATCTAAAGTAATGGAGCATGATAACTCTAACTTATACGAGAAATTTAAAGGATTAATTGGAGAAGTTGTAACGGGAGAGATTCATTATGTACGTCACAAACAAGTGATTATCATAGATGACGAACAAAACGAAATGATTTTACCAAAAGAAAATCAAATACCTTCAGATTTTTTCAGGAAAGGAGATACATTGCGTGCCGTAGTTGACGATGTAAAATTAAGAGGAGCAAAACCTCAAATTATTTTGTCAAGAACATCACCAAAATTCTTAGAGAAATTATTTGAACAAGAAATTCCAGAAATTTTAGACGGATTAATTACAATTAAAAATGTAGTTCGTATTCCTGGAGATAAAGCAAAAGTTGCAGTAGAATCTTACGATGATCGTATCGATCCAGTAGGAGCTTGTGTCGGAATGAAAGGATCCCGTATCCATTCAATTGTACGTGAATTACGTAATGAAAATATTGACGTAATTAACTACACAAACAACCAAAGTTTATTCATTCAACGTGCTTTAAGCCCAGCTAAAATTTCGAATATCGAAATTAATGAAGAAGAAAACAAAGCCTTAGTTTATGTAAATGCAGACGAAGTATCGAAAGCAATTGGTAAAGGAGGTTACAATGTTCGTTTAGCTTCAAAATTAGTTGGAATGGAAATTGATATTTTCAGAGAAGGAGCCCAAGATGAAGACGTAGAATTATCAGAATTCTCAGACGAAATCGATGGATGGGTAATCGAAGCATTTAGTGCTATCGGGCTAGATACAGCCAAGAGTATCTTAGAACAAGATGTTGATGATTTAATTAAACGTACGGATTTAGAAGAAGAGACAATCTTAGAAGTTATCCGTGTATTAAAAGAAGAGTTTGAAGATTAATTCATACTCAAGTCATAAACAATTCATACATTTGCAAACATTAAAATAAGAGATTAGCTTCATATGTCGGAAACAATAAGATTAAGTAAAGTATTAAAAGAATTAAATATATCAATAGATAGAGCTGTTGATTTTTTAGAAGGAAAGGGTACAACAGTAGAAAAAAATCCGAACTCTAAAATCGATGTGCCAACTTACGATATTTTAGTTAATGAGTTCCGATCTGATGCTAAACAAAAGCAAGCTTCCGGTGAAGTAGTCATTAACAAAATTTCAGATATTAAAGCCGCTGAGAAAAAAGAAGCAGAAGCAAAAGCTGCAACAGAAAAACCAGTCGAAAAGAAACCTGAAATCATTGAAACGACGAAAGTTGAACTAGAAGGACCAAAGACTGTTGGAAAAATAGACTTAGATGCTTTAAAACCTAAAGCCAAGGTAGAAAAACCTGCGGTAAAAACAGAGGTAAAAAAAGAAGAAATCAAGAAAGAGGAAGCACCAAAAGCTGAGCCTAAAACTGAATCAAAAGAGGAAACTAAAGGTCCGAAAGTGATAAAAGTGATTGATCTTGATAAAATAAATAATACGGGTAAACCTAAAAAGCAAGATTCTCCGGCTCCTAAAAAAGAGCAAGCAGAACCTAAAAAGGCGGAAGTTAAAAAGGCGGAAGTTAAAAAAGAGGTGAAGAAAGAAGAAGCTAAAAAGGCGGAAGAGGTTAAAAAGCCTGAAATAAAAACGGAAGCGAAGCCTGAAGTGAAGAAAGAAGAAATTGAAGAAGTAGCAGCAGTTGAACCTCAAAAAATTGAAACTGTTTATACAAAATTAGACGGTCCTAATTTTACAGGTGCAAAAATTGACTTATCAAAATTTGATAAGAAAAAGCCTGATGATAAAAAAGGAAATCAGAAAGGAGCCAATAATGCTGCTGACAAGAAAAAGCGTAAACGTATCCAGAAGAACGTTAAACCAGAAGATGTAGCAAAAACTGGAGAAAACGGAGGAAACAACAACCGCCAAGGAGGAAACAATAACCACGGAGGTGGGAATAATAACAACCGTCAAGGAGGTGGTAATAACCATGGTGGAGGAAATAACAACAACCGTCAAGGCGGAGGAAATCGTCAAGGTGGTGGAAATCGCCAAGGTGGTGGAAACTTTAGAGGAGGTAATAACAGAGGTCCAAGAGTTCCTCAGGTAGAACTTTCTGACGAAGATGTTAAAAAACAAATTAAAGATACTTTAGATAAACTTACAAATAAAGGTAAAGGATCTAAAGGAGCAAAACATAGAAGAGATAAACGTAAAGAACGTCGTGAATTTGCTGAGCAAGAGCAAGAAGCAATGGACATGGACAAAACTTTACAAGTAACAGAATTTGTAACGGTTAACGAATTAGCTTCGTTAATGGATGTTTCTGTTACAGAAATTATTTCTGCGTGTATGTCATTGGGAATCATGGTTACCATGAACCAACGTCTAGAAGCTGATACTATTCAATTAGTTGCAGATGATTTCGGATATGAAGCAGTATTTGCTAATGCTGAAGAAGAAATCTCAACTGAAGAAGAAGAAATCGATAACGAAGAAGATTTAATAACTCGTGCGCCAATTGTAACTGTAATGGGACACGTTGACCACGGTAAAACATCTTTATTAGATTATATTCGTAAAGCAAATGTAATTGCAGGTGAATCAGGAGGTATTACACAACATATTGGTGCATACAATGTAACATTGCCAAGTGGTAAACGTGTAGCATTCTTAGATACTCCAGGTCACGAAGCCTTTACAGCGATGCGTGCTCGTGGTGCTCAAGTAACAGATATTGCAATTATTGTGATTGCTGCCGATGATCAAATCATGCCACAAACTCGTGAGGCAATCTCTCACGCACAAGCAGCAGGAGTTCCAATGATATTTGCAATTAATAAAGTTGATAAACCAGCAGCTAATCCAGAAAAAGTAAAAGAGCAATTAGCTCAAATGAACTTATTAGTAGAGGATTGGGGTGGTACTTACCAATCTCAAGAAATCTCAGCTAAATCTGGTTTAGGAGTAGAAGATTTATTAGAAAAAGTATTATTAGAAGCTGAGGTATTAGATCTTAAAGCTAATCCAAAACGTAAAGCATCTGGTACAGTTGTAGAAGCTGCATTAGATAAAGGACGTGGATATGTTTCAACAATTATTGTACAAACAGGTACATTACATATTGGAGATTATGTATTAGCAGGATCTCACCATGGTAAAGTACGTGCAATGTTAGATGAACGTGGTAACAACGTAAAAGTTGCAGGTCCATCAACACCAGTTACAATATTAGGTTTAGCAGGTGCACCAACAGCAGGTGATAAGTTTAAAGTATATGAAGACGAACGCGAGGCGAAACAAATTGCAACTCGTAGAGATCAATTACAACGTGAGCAAACAATTCGTACGCAAAAACATATTACACTTGATGAAATTGGACGTCGTATTGCTTTAGGAGACTTTAAAGAATTAAATATTATCTTGAAAGGGGATGTAGATGGTTCTGTAGAAGCATTAACAGATTCATTACAAAAACTTTCGACAGAAGAAATTATTGTTAATATCTTACACAAAGGTGTTGGGCAAATTACAGAATCTGATGTATTATTAGCATCTGCATCTGATGCAATCATTATCGGATTTAATGTTCGTCCTGGAGGATCTGCTCGTGAAATTGCAGAAAAAGAAGAAGTTGAAATTAGAACTTATTCTATCATCTATGCTGCGATCGAGGAGATTAAAGAAGCGATGGAAGGAATGTTATCTCCAGAGTTGAAAGAACAAGTTACAGGTAATATCGAAGTTCGTGAAACATTCAAAGTAACGAAAGTAGGTACTATTGCAGGATGTATGGTATTGGATGGTAAAGTTTTCAGAAACTCAAAAATCCGTATAATCCGTGACGGAGTTGTTATACACGATGGTGAATTAGCTTCATTGAAACGTTTCAAAGATGACGTGAAAGAAGTGAACAAAGGTTACGAATGTGGTCTTAACATTAAAAACTTTAACGATATTCAAGTAGGTGACATTATTGAAGCTTACGAAACTGTAGAAGTTAAAAAGAAATTGAAATAATCAATTTTGAATAAATAATTTAAAAGGAGCTCATTTATGAGCTCCTTTTTTTATGAAATAAATTCTATCAATTATTAAACTATAGTATTTTGGTAGAATTAAAATTTATTATTCAATTATTCTTCAGAATAATATTCGTTTTTAACACTTATTTAAAGTTTTCTTCTATTTTATTTAAAATAAATTTGTTTTATATTCTATAAAGTCTATAAATTTGATAGACTTTAAAATTGATAAAAAATGAACAAGAAACTTGACTCGCTCAAAAAGATATTTTTACTTTCTACATTATTCGGTGGTACATTTTTATTTGCTCAAACAAAAGTTACAGGAACAGTAGAAGATGTAAATGGACCAATTGATTTAGCAACAGTTAATGTAAAAGGTACGAATATAACAACGACTACAGATGAAAACGGATTGTATCAGTTAACTCTTGAGCCAGGAAAGTACGAAATAATTGTTTCAAAAATTGGAGAACCTTCACAAACACAAACTGTTAATGTGATTGATGAAAATGAAGTTTCTTTAGATTTCTTTTTACAACCAATTAATTCAGAAACGGATTTAAGTGAGGTTGTTTTAATTGGTTCTCGTAGCGTTGGACGAACACAATTAGATTCTTCAACACCAATAGATGTTATCGATATCAAAGATGTAACAAAAGATGTAGGACAAGTTTCTTTGAATCAAATCTTAAATTATGTTGCGCCTTCATTTAGTTCGAATACACAAGTTATTTCAGATGGAACAGATCATATTGATCCTGCTTCTTTAAGAGGTTTAGGTCCTGATCAAGTTTTAGTTTTGATTAATGGAAAACGTCGTCATACAACATCATTGGTAAATATCAATGGATCGTTTGGTAAAGGATCTGTAGGAACAGATTTGAATGCCATTCCAACTTCGGCAATCAAAAGAATAGAAATTCTTCGCGATGGTGCAGCTGCACAATACGGATCTGATGCAATTGCAGGTGTTATAAATATTGTTTTAGAAGATTCTACAGATAAATTGCGCGCATCTATTTCGTATGGAGGAAATCTTTCTAGAAATGCAAAAGATAATTTTGATGGAGAAACATTTCAAGCAAATGTAAATTATGGTGTAAAAGTTGGTGAAAAAGGAGGATTTGTAAATGTTGCAGGTTCTTATGATAAACGCGAACCATTCAATCGTCAAAAAGAATTTACAGGAACAATTTTCTCTGATTATAATCGCCCTGATTTATATCCAAATCCAACAGGAAAAGATATTACAGAAGAAGAATTAGCTCGTCGTGGAGAAACGCGTTCAGATTATGTATCTCGTATCGGACAATCGAAAAATGAAGGAGGAGCAATTTTTATTAATTCACTTTTTCCAGTTTCAGATAAAACAGAAATTTATGCTTTTGGAGGATTAAATTATCGTTTAGGAGAATCAGCAGCTTTTCGTCGTCAGCCAGCTCAATTGCATCAAACAGTTGCATCAATTTATCCGAATGGATATTTGCCATTAATCCAAACAAACAATTACGATCGTTCTTTATCAGCAGGAATTCGTAGTGAAATTAATGGATGGAAAGTTGATTTTTCGAATACTTATGGAAATAATACAATCGATTTTGGAGTTAAAAATACAGTAAATGCATCAATGAAAGATTCTTCTCCAACTTCTTTTGAAGCGGGCGGATATCGTTTTACTCAAAATACGACAAATTTAGATTTTACACGATTTTTTGATGATGCTTTAGCAGGAATTAATGTTGCTTTTGGAGCAGAATTCCGTTACGAAGATTATCAAATCGTAGGTGGTGAAGAAGCTTCTTATGCAAATTATGGTAAAGCTCGTCAGATTGGAGTAGATGGAAATGGAAAACCAATCTATGTACAAGATTTTAATGGAAACATAAATACTTTATTTGCTGCAAACGGAACAGCTTTAGGAGGAGGAGCACAAGCTTTTCCTGGTTTTTTACCAGCAAATGAAGTGAATGCAAGTCGTCATTCAGTAGCAGCATATTTAGATACAGAATTCAATTTTACAAAAGACTTTTTAGTAGCTGCTGCTGTACGATATGAAGATTATTCAGATTTTGGTTCAACATTAAATGGAAAGATTTCAACACGATATAAATTAGGAAACTATGTGCTAAGAGCAGCAGCAAGTACAGGTTTCAGAGCGCCATCTTTGCATCAATTATATTTTAGTGCAACATCAAGTGTTTTTCAAGAAGGAGTTATTTCAAATTCAGGAACATTTACAAATGATAGCCGAGCTGCAAAATTGTTAGGAATTCCACAATTAAACGAAGAAAAATCAAAAAGTGTTTCGGCTGGTGTTACAGCAAATTGGGGAAAATTTAAATTAAGCGTTGACGGATATTTCATTAGAATTGACGATCGAATAATTTATACAGGAGCATTCACAGGAAGCAATTCGCCAACAGCTTCTGCTCAAGATAAAGAAATTTATGAATTATTACAACAAGCAAATGCAACTTCTGCACGTTTCTTTGCCAATGCAATTGATACAGAAACAAAAGGTTTAGATGTTGTTTTAACTTATCAAGATCGATTAGGAAGAGGAAAATTACGTGGAGATTTATCTGCAACATTTAGTAAAACAAGTGCGGTTGGAGGTGTTCATGCTTCAGATTTGTTGAAAGGAAAAGAATCAACTTATTTTGATCGTTCAAGCCGTATATATTTAGAATCTGCCGTTCCTCGTACAAAAATTAATTTATCTTTCAATTATTCACTTGATAAATGGAATGTTTATTTGAGAAATGTATATTTCGGACAAGTTGATGCGGCAACAAATACAATTGCCGATGCACAAACATTTAGCGCAAAAGTTGTAACTGATTTAAGTTTGGGTTATGCTTTCAATAAAAATATTTCATTAACAATTGGTGCAAATAATTTATTTGACATCTATCCAGATCAAACCAAAATTGGAGGAAATAGAGGAGCTGGATATTTTGTATATTCACGTACTGGACAACAATTTGGAACAGGAGGAAGATTTGCTTTCGCTCGTTTATCATTGAATTTATAATCGAAATAATATATAATTTTTTTACCAAATCTTTATCGCTTTTGATAGAGGTTTGGTAATTTTGTTTTAAATCATATTTTATGAAAAAAATATCATTCGTAATATTATCATTCTTCGCAATTATTAATTTAAGTGCTCAAGAATCATATAAAAATGGAGTTGTTGTAACAGCTCATCCCGAAGCTTCAAAAGTTGGAGTTGAAATTTTACAAAAAGGAGGGAATGCAATTGATGCTTCAATCGCCGTTCAGTTTGCTTTGGCTGTTGTTTATCCAAATGCAGGAAATATTGGTGGCGGTGGATTTTTAGTTTATCGCGATGCAAAAGGAAAAATAGATGCATTGGATTATCGTGAAAAAGCACCTTTGAAAGCATCCGAAGATATGTATTGGGATAAAGACGGAAATGCAATAAAAGAGCTTAGTTTATACGGACAATTTTCGGCTGGAGTTCCAGGAACTGTAGATGGAATGGTGAAAGCACATGAAAAATACGGAAAATTGAATTGGAAAGAATTAGTGCAACCTGCAATTAATTTAGCTCAAAAAGGATTCAAAATTACAAAAAGACAAGCAACTGAATTAACAAATAAACACAATGATTTTGTTAAATACAATTCGAAAACAAATGCTTTAACTTCTAAAGCTACTTGGAATGAAGGTGATTTATTAGTTCAAAAAGATTTAGCAAAAACATTAAAATTAATTCAGAAAAAAGGTCGAGCAGGTTTTTATGAAGGAAAAACTGCTGATTTGATTGTGAATGAAATGAAACGTGGAAATGGAATTATTTCATATAAAGATTTGAAAGATTATCAATCTGTTTGGAGAACTCCAGTTTCAGGAAATTATAAAGGTTATAAAGTTATTTCGATGCCACCGCCTTCAAGTGGAGGAATTGCATTGATTTCATTGTTTCAATCAATCGAAGATTATCCAATTAACAAATGGGGATTTCAGTCAGATTCTACAATTCAAGTAATGGTTGAAGCAGAACGTCGTGTTTATGCTGATCGTGCTGAACATTTAGGTGATCCAGATTTTATAAAAGTTCCGCAAAAACAATTGTTGGATAAAAATTATAATGTTAATCGAATGAAAGATTTTTCGTTTGATAAAGCAACTTTGAGTTCTGCAATAAAACCAGGAGAAGTTATAGGAAAAGAATCAATGGAAACTACGCATTATGTAATTGTTGATAAAGATGGAAATGCTGCTTCTGTTACAACAACGCTTAATAATTCGTACGGATCTTTGGTTGTTGTAGATGGAGCAGGATTTTTGTTGAATGATCAAATGGATGATTTTTCGGTAAAACCAGGAACGCCAAATTTATATGGATTAGTTGGAGGAAAAGCAAATGCAATACAACCTTCGAAAAGAATGTTAAGTTCGATGACACCTTCTATTTTAGAGAAAGATGGAAAATTGTTTATGGTTGTTGGAACTCCAGGAGGTTCTACGATTATTACATCAGTTTTTCAGGCAATTTTGAATGTAGTTGATTTCGGAATGACAATGCAAGAAGCTGTTGCTGCACCAAGATTTCATCATCAATGGTTACCAGATCAAATCGATTACGAACCAACTGCTATTTCTGAAAACGTTCGAGAATCTTTAAAGAAAAAAGGTTATGTTTTGAAAGAACGCAAACCTTATGGTAAAGTAGAAGGAATATTGGTTAACAAAGACGGAACATATCAAGCAGGAGCAGATCCAAGAGGAGATGACAAAGCTGTGGGATATTAATAATAAAAAAGGCTATTCATATTTTGAATAGCCTTTTATTTTTAAGATAAAACGTCTTTAATTTCTGTGTTTTTATCAAACTGAGCTTTCGCAAATGGACACAAAGGAATAACTTTTATGTTTTCTTTTCGAACCCAATCAACCAAGCTTAATAATGCTTTTTTGCCAACACCTTGTCCGCCATATGCTTCATCAACTTCTGTATGATCAATAATTATTTTATCATTACTAGCCCAAACATATGTCATTTCTCCAGCTTTTTTATCGCCATCTAAAACGATAAAAGCACCATTTTTTTTATCATCTATTTGTTTAATTTCCATCAGTTTTTATTTTTTATGAAAATGATTAATCTTCTAAAGTACCAAATTTTCCGTTATTAAAATCTTCAAAAGCTTGACGGATTTCTTCTTGTGTATTCATTACAAAAGGTCCGTAAGATGCGATTGGTTCATTAAGAGGTTCTCCGCTCAAAATTAATACCACGCTTTTTTCAGTTGCTTCTATTGTAAAATCTTCTCCTTCGTTTTCGAACAATAATAAATGATCTGTCGGAACTATTTCTTGCTCATTCACTTTTATTTCGCCTTCGATAACTAATAAAAATGTGTTATAATTCGCAGGAAAACTAAAATTAGCTTTTCCGCCTTCATTCAATTTAGCATTCAACATATGAATTGGTGAAAACGTAGAAGCTGCACCTTTTGTTTGATTATATTCACCAGCAATAACTTCTACAAAACCATTTTCTACTTCAACAATCGGAATAGAATTATGCTCAATAGCTTGATATTTTGGCGAACTCATTTTATCTTTCGAAGGTAGATTTACCCACAATTGAACCATTTGAAATATTCCGCCTTTTTTATAAAATTCTTCAGCATGATATTCTTTGTGTAAAACTCCCGAAGCAGCCGTCATCCATTGTACATCACCTTGATGAATTGTTCCTCCTCCTCCAGAACTATCTTGATGAGAAACGCTTCCTTCGTAAGAAATTGTTACAGTTTCGAAACCACGATGAGGATGAACACCAACACCTTTTGGTTTATCAGTTGGAGGAAAATTAAATTTAGAACTATAATCCAACATTATAAATGGATCCATTCTTTTCATATCTAAATGATAACCACTTGGAATAAAATTGTGAACTCGAAATCCATCTCCTACAAAATGAGGTTCTCTTGGTGCAATTATAACTTCTATATTTTTTGTATTCATAATAATTTTTTCTTTTGTTATACAAATTTACGAAGCTAAATACTTGATTATATTGATGTAAGTTAAGAAGTGATTGAGAGTTAATGAGAAGAAGTTTACTAAATAAAGACTAAAAGCATCTCAATTGAGATGCTTTTAGTCTTTTAATATTTAAAGTTGATATTTACAATAAATCTTCATCAACTAGATTAGGCAATGTAACCTTTAACAAAGGTTCGTTTTCCATTGCGCGTTTTATTGCAAAAATAGCTTCTTCGTTTCTTGCCCAAGAGCGACGAGCGATTCCGTTATTTACATCCCAATGCAACATTGATTTTAATCGTTGTTCAGCATCAAAAGAACCATCTAATAACATTCCGAATCCACCGTTAATAACTTCTCCCCAACCAACGCCACCGCCGTTGTGAATAGAAACCCAAGTTGCTCCACGGAAACTATCTCCAATAACATTATGAATTGCCATATCAGCTGTAAATTTTGAACCATCATAAATGTTAGATGTTTCTCTGAAAGGAGAATCTGTTCCTGAAACATCATGATGATCGCGTCCTAAAACAACTGGTCCGATTTCTCCTTTCGCAATTGCTTCATTAAAAGCTTTCGCAATTTTCATTCTTCCTTCTGCATCAGCATATAAAATACGAGCTTGCGAACCAACAACTAATTTGTTTTCTTGTGCACCTTTTATCCACGTAATATTATCTTGCATTTGTTGCTGAATTTCTTTTGGGGAATGTTGCATGATTTCCTCTAAAACTTGACAAGCAATTTCATCTGTTCTTTGTAAATCTTCTGGTTTTCCAGATGTACAAACCCAACGGAAAGGTCCGAATCCGAAATCGAAACACATTGGTCCCATAATATCTTGAACATATGAAGGATATTTGAAATCAATATTATTATCAGCCATTACATCAGCGCCAGCACGAGAAGCTTCTAATAAAAAAGCATTTCCATAATCGAAGAAATAAGTTCCTTTTTTGGTATGCTTGTTCACAGATTCTGCATGACGACGTAATGATTCTTGTACTTTTTCTTTGAATAATTCTGGATTATTTGCCATCATTTCATTGGCTTCTTCAAATGATAAACCAACAGGATAATAACCACCAGCCCAAGGATTATGCAATGATGTTTGATCTGAACCTAAATCGATGTATAGATTTTCTTGGTCAAATTTTTCCCAAACATCTACTACATTTCCATCATAAGCGATTGAAACAACTTCTTTATTTTCTTTGGCTTTACGAACACGATCAACCAATTCATCTAAATCTGTAATGACTTCATCTACCCAGCCTTGTTCGTGTCTTTTGTAAGTTGCAGCAGGATTTACTTCAGCTGTAACAGAAACAACTCCTGCTATATTTCCAGCTTTTGGCTGTGCTCCAGACATTCCACCAAGTCCGGCAGTTACAAATAGTTTTCCAGCAGTACCTTCGTTATCAATTTTACGACAACCATTCAAAACTGTAATTGTTGTTCCATGAACAATTCCTTGAGGACCAATGTACATATAACTTCCTGCAGTCATTTGTCCATATTGAGAAACGCCTAAAGCGTTCATCTTTTCCCAATCATCTGGTTTCGAATAATTAGGAATCACCATTCCATTTGTAACAACAACGCGCGGAGCATTTTTGTGCGAAGGAAATAATCCCATTGGATGCCCAGAATACATTACCAAGGTTTGTTCGTCTGTCATTTCAGACAGATATTTCATCGTTAATAGATATTGTGCCCAGTTTTGAAAAACAGCACCATTTCCACCATATGTAATTAATTCTTCTGGATGCTGAGCAACAGCATGATCTAGATTATTCTGAATCATTAATTGAATAGCTTTTGCTTGTTCAGAATTTCCTGGATAATCTGTAATTGGACGTGCGAAAATTTTGTAATCAGGCATCAATCGATACATGTAAATTCTTCCGTAATCTTCTAATTCTTGTTTAAATTCAGGAATTAATTCTGCATGATCTTTTGGATCGAAATAACGTAAAGCATTTTTTAATGCTAATTTTTTTTCGTCTTCTGATAATATTTCTTTACGCTTTGGCGCGTGACTTATATTAGGATCTCTGTCTTTTTTTTGAGGTAAAACAGAAGGGATTCCTTGTTTTATTTGTTCTTGAAAAGTCATTTTTTGTGTTTTTTATAAAAATATAAATTCTGAATGATTTAAAATTAAACTTTTGTCTTTTTTAAATCTTTATCGATCAAAAATAATAGGATAAAACCTATGAAATAACATAATAAATCGATCCATGAAAATGATGTTCCGATGATTATTCGAGCAGCTTTATTATGTCCTAAACCAATCAGCTCTACAAAATTGAAATATTGAAGAATTTCTACAATAAAAGAAAATATTAATGTGAAAATAGCAATGTAAATGGCTTTTGTGTTGATAAATGCTTTGATGAAATAATACATAAAAATAACAACTAAAATATCTCCCACGAAAGGGCGAATGATTTTGTCTTTGATGTATAAAGCAATGATAACTTCTATCAAGAAAATTATAATTGCAATGATGAATGATTTTTTATCGAATTTGAACATTTATATTTTATAGGTTTTAGAGATTTGAATACAAAAGAAATTAAAAACTTAGAATTAATTTCTTGAAATCATCAGTTTGTAATAAATCGATAATATTGTTAATATCATCTCCAATTAAACGATCGTCTTCTAATTTTGGACAAACAGAACGAACTTTCGTAAAAACTTCTTCCAAGAAAGGACTTGTTTTACGTGGTCTTCTAAATTCTAATCCTTGACAAGCATACATTAACTCGATTGCTAAAATACGTTCTACATTATCTAAGACTTGATTGAATTTTCGTCCAGAAATACTTCCCATAGAAACATGATCTTCTTGTCCTAAAGAAGTTGGAATACTATCTGCAGAAGCAGGGAAACATAATGTTTTGTTTTCTGTACAAAGTGCAGCTGAAGTATATTGAGGAATCATGTAACCAGAATTTAAACCAGAACTTTCAGTTAATAATTTAGGCAAACCATATTTTCCTTCGATTAATAAATATTGACGACGATCAGAAATATTTCCTAATTCTGAAGCCGCAATTG
Source organism: Empedobacter brevis (assembly GCF_965118635.1). GTDB lineage: Bacteria > Bacteroidota > Bacteroidia > Flavobacteriales > Weeksellaceae > Empedobacter > Empedobacter brevis_A. Next base: position 310,993 of record NZ_CBCPHV010000004.1, read on the forward strand.
TTGCATAATCCAAAACCATTGCTAATGGTTGTCCATGGAAGTTTCCTCCTGAAATAGCTTCTTCGTCCGAAACAACGATTGGATTATCTGTAACAGAATTTAATTCAATTTCAGCCAATTCTTGTAAATGAAAAAATGCATTTCGAGATGCACCATGAACTTGTGGCATACAACGTAACGAATAAGGATCTTGTACACGACCACATTCTGCATGAGAAAAAGCGATTTCAGAACCTTTTAATAAATTTCGCATGCGTTCAGCAACTAATAATGTTCCTTTGAATGGACGAACTTTATGCAATTCTTCTTCGAATGGACGAGGAGAACCTTCGTAAGCTTCCAAAGATAAAGCTCCTGCAACGTCAGCTAAATTCAATAGATATTCGAATTTTTCTAATCCATTTAAAGCATGAGATAAAATGAATTGTGTTCCATTTATTAATCCTAATCCTTCTTTTGCTGAAAGTTGTAAAGGTTGCAAATTGTGTTTTGCTAGAGCTTCTTTAGTCGAAATAATTGTATCGCCATCCCAAACTTTTCCTTCTCCAATTAAAGGTAAAAATAAGTGGGATAAAGGAGCTAAATCTCCCGAAGCACCTACAGAACCTTTTTCTGGAACAACAGGAATAATATCTTTTTCAACCATTAATAAAATTCGTTCTACTACATCTAGCGTTACACCCGAATATCCTTTTGATAAAGCATGTGCTTTTGCGATTAGCATAGTTTTAGAAATTTCCTTTTTGATAGGATTTCCAACACCAACAGCGTGACTTATTAACAAATTATGTTGAAGTTGACGTGTTTCTTCTTCAGATATTTTTGTATCGCAAAGAGGTCCAAAACCAGTATTAATTCCATAAACAGTTTGTCCAGAAGCAACAATTTTAGCAACATTTTGTTGCGATTTTAAAATTTGTTGTTTACTTGCTTCGCTAAGTTCAATTTCAATTTTTCCTTCTTTGATTCCTTTGTAATCCTCAAAGGAAAGAAAATCGATACCGTAAGTTTTTTTCATCATTTTTTTAATTTGTGATACATCAAAGATAACCTTTTCATTGATTTGATAAAAGATAGTAATCATTTCAATTGTAATAATTGATATTTGATAAGGTTTTATAACACTATCTTTTATAAATTTGCTAAAATTTTTATGTAATGTGTGATAAACATCTTCATGACGAAATGGGGGACGACCATATGTCAGCAAACTTAGAAACGCCTTTGAGAGCTGATGCATTTGAGTTGTCTGCTGAAGAAAAAGTGGAAAAGATAGAAGCGGATTTCCGTAACATCATGGAAACTTTAGGCTTAGATTTAACAGATGATAGTTTGAAAGGAACGCCAAAACGTGTTGCGAAAATGTTCGTAAAAGAAATTTTTGGTGGTTTATTGCCAGAGCGTAAGCCTGGAATGTCAACTTTTGAAAATAAATACAACTACAATCAAATGTTGGTTGAAAAGGATATCGTAGTTTATTCGACTTGCGAACATCACTTTTTACCAATTGTTGGACGTGCACATGTTGGTTATATCTCGAAAGGGAAAGTAATCGGATTGTCTAAAATGAATCGTATTGTAGAATATTATGCAAAACGTCCGCAAGTACAAGAGCGTTTGACAATGCAAATTGTAAAAGCAATGCAAGAAGCATTAGGTACAGACGATGTTGCATGTATTATTGATGCGAAACATTTATGTGTAAATTCGCGCGGAATCAAAGATATCGAATCAAGTACAGTTACAGCTGAATTTGGAGGAGCTTTTAAAGAAAGTGAGCAATTAAGAAAAGAGTTTATTTCGTATATCGGAATGAAAACTCCTTTCAATGTTTAAATTATAAATCCTATAAAATGGTAAAAGAAAATCAATTAAAATTACATAATTCCTTAACGGGACAAAAAGACATATTCGTACCAATTAATCAAGATAATGTTGGAATGTATGTTTGTGGACCTACCGTTTATAGTAATGTGCATTTAGGAAATGTACGTACATTTATGTCTTTTGATATGATTTATCGTTACCTAAAATTTTTGGGTTACAAAGTTCGTTACGTTCGTAATATTACTGATGCGGGACATTTAACAGATGACGGAAATGTAGAAAATGATCGTTTTGTAAAACAATCTAAATTAGAAAAACTAGAACCAATGGAAATTGTACAAAAGTACACGGTTGATTTTCATAAAGTTTTAGAGAAATTTAATTTACTACCTCCGACAATCGAGCCTACAGCAACAGGACATATTTTAGAACAAATTGCTTTAGCAGAAAAATTAATCGATCTAGGATTTGCTTATGAAGTAAATGGATCAGTTTATTTTGATGTGGAAGCATACAACAAAAAAGGACTTGATTATGGAGAATTGAGCAACCGTAATATCGAAGAATTAATCAATAATACAAGAGATTTAGACGGACAAGGCGAGAAGAAAAATCCTGTAGATTTTGCACTTTGGAAAAACGCTTCACCTGCTCACATTATGCGTTGGGCTTCACCTTGGGGCGATGGTTTCCCAGGATGGCATTTAGAATGTACAGTGATGAGTACAAAATATCTTGGTGATTATTTCGATATTCATGGAGGAGGAATGGATCTTAAATTTCCTCATCACGAATGTGAAATTGCGCAAGCAAAAGGTTCTAATGGACACGAACCAGTAAAATATTGGATGCATGCAAATATGTTAACTATGAATGGTCAGCGTATGAGCAAATCGACAGGAAATTATATTTTGCCAATGCAATTAGTAACTGGCGAGAATGATTTCTTCGAAAAACCATTTCATCCAGCTGTTGTGCGTTTTTGTTTCTTACAAGCGCATTATCGTAGTGTTTTAGATATTTCGAATGATGCAATGTTAGCTTCTGAAAAAGGGTATAATCGTTTGGTCGAAGCATTAAAAACATTAGAAACAATCACTCCAAAGAAAACTTCTACTGTTAATATTGATGAATTAGAAGCAAAATTATACAGCGCAATGGATGATGATTTCAATACACCAATATTGATTGCACATTTATTTGATGCTGTGAAAATGATTAATTCAATCAAAGATAGCTTCGAAAATATTACAGCTGAAGATTTAGAACGCCTAAAAGCTATTATGAATGGTTTTGTTCACGATGTTTTAGGTTTGGATACAGAAGCAGTAAATGAAAGTTCCGACAAATTAGATGGTGTTGTAAAAATGCTAATCGAAATGCGTAAACAAGCGCGTGTTGATAAAAATTGGGCATTATCTGATCAAATTCGTGATCAATTAAGCGAATTAGGTATCCAATTGAAAGACGGAACTGATGGAACAACTTTCACGTTTTAAGAAAAGATTATAAAATATTTACCCACTTAGAAATAAGTGGGTTTTTTGTATCTCTTAATTTTAGATTACTTTTGTAAGGATTTATTCAACAGGATGAAAAAAACAATCATTGGTTTATTTTTATTAGGAGCTGTAATAGCACAAGCTCAGGAAGATTCGGTAAAAATTTTAAAACCATTAAAAGGATCATCAGCAAATGATTCGGTTACATATTTTAAAACCAAAATAAGCGATTATAAATTTTGGACAAATGGCAGAAAGCCAGAAGTATTGGATACAACATTGAGTATCAAAAACTATTACAACCAAAATTTTATTAGACGCGATGCTTTCGGAAAATTATTTTTCCCGAATGTTGGTGGAGTAGTGGTCGATTTAGAATATCAAAATTCGCCATTCAATCCGTCGATGTTGCCAACTGGTAAAAAATACAATTATTATTACGCCAATGATATCAAATACTATGATGTCAAAACGCCATATACAGAGTTTATTTACGAGAATGGAGTAAAAGAAGGGAACTTTTTATCTTCTACATTTTCGCATAACATTAATAAGCAATTCAATTATACGTTTCATTACCGTGGATTAATTTCTGAAGGTCGTTATAAGAACGAAAAAGCTCAGAATAATACATTTGTTTTTTCATCAAATTATAAAAACAAAACAGAACGTTTTAAATTATGGTGGAATTATGCAGCGCAAAATTTTAAAAATAACGAAAACGGAGGAATAAAAGATATCAACGATTTTATTTTTCAAGATGATCGTAGAATGACGAATGTTCGTAATATTCCAGTTAATTCTATAAGCGCAAAATCCGAATTTGATGCTCGAAGAGTTGAGGTAAATGCTTCGTATGGAATCTTAAAAAAGATGAATGTTAAAGATTCAACTTTTTATAATCCTATTGAATTGAAAAATAAATTCTCTTACGAAAAACAAAAATATCGATACGAAGATTCTAATCCAAATGGAACATTATATTCTACGCCAATTGTTGCAGGATTGTCTTATAAAAACAAAAAAAGTTTTACCGATTTATCAAATACAACAACGGCTGGTTTTCAGTGGACAGATCGTGTAAAAATAGAAGCAGGGATAAAAATGCAAAGTTTAAGGGTTTTTTCTGATCAACCTTTAAATTATCCTATAATGAATCCAAATTATGAGAATCTAGTGATCAAAAATATTTACAATCCTAAAGAAATAAAAGAAAATCTTTTTGGAGTTGTTGGAAAAGTAGATTTTGATTGGAATGAAAAACTGAAACTTTACGGTAATGTAGAGTTTCTGCAATCTGATAATTATAATAGTGTTTATAATGTAGATGCTGTTTTAGATATTACACCAATAGAAGGATATACATTGAGTGCGGGAGGAGTTATTCAGTCAAAAATTCCGTCGTTGAATGCTATTTATAATCAAAGTTTCTTTGTGAATTTTAATTATGCGAATAAATTTGAAACCGAAAATGTTCAAAATATTTTTGCAAAATTAAAGCTCGACAAAGTCAATACAACTTTAGAAGCTTCGATTTATAATCTTGATAACAAAGTTTATTTAGATTCTGATTTAACTTATAAACAATTGGCAGATAATATCAATTATTTTAAGATAAAAGGAGAAAATCATCTACGTTTCGGAAAAATAAATTTGGTTTCGACTGCACAATATCAGAAAGTTACGAAAAACGAAGAAATTATGCCTTTGCCAGATTTCTTAATTCGTGAAACATTATATTGGCAAGGCGAATTATTTAATAAAAATGCACAATTGCAAGCTGGTATTAATGCAACTTATTTTACTAAATACAATGGTTTGCGTTATATCCCAATTCTGAATGAATTTGCATTGCAAGATCCTACAAAAGTACAAGAGATTGGAGGTTATCCGGTTTTGGATCTTTTTATTAACTTCAAGGTTCGTAATATGCGTTTTTACATTCGAGGCGAGCATTTTAATGCATCGTTTACAAAACAACCTGATTATTTTGCTGCACCAAATGTTCCGTACCGAGATTTCAAATTTCAACTTGGTTTGAAATGGAATATTTTTAGTTAAAAAATTACAAATTATATAGAAAAACGACTTCATGATGAGGTCGTTTTTTCTGTCTAAAATCATTTGTGTAGAATTATTCTAAATAGTTATTTTTAGAAAAAATTTATACATGAAAAAATTACTATTTCTATTTTGTTTAATTTTCGCACAAATAGGTTTTTCTCAAGAGAAATTATCAATTGGTGAAATACAAAAAATCAATTCAAAAATATTAGGATCAGAACGAGAAATTTTGATCAATCTTCCAGAATCTTATCATAATTCTAAACTTCAAAAAGTAAATTATCCTGTGATTTATTTGTTAGATGCCGAATCAAATTTTACGTTTTTAACAGGAGTTATTAATAAGTTTGAATCGGGATTTTATCCAGAAATGCCAGAATCGATAATTGTTGGAATAACGAATAAAAATGGAGATAGAGCAAAGGATTTTACTCATGTAAATGATGTTAATTTCCTAAATTTTATTGAAAAAGAATTATTTCCATTTGTACAAAAAAATTACCGAGTAAATGATTTTAGATTGTTAATTGGACATTCTTTAGGTGGATATTTTGCATTGAAAACGTTGTATAATCATCCGAAAATTTTTAATGGATATGTTGCTCATGATCCAAGTATTTGGTTTAATGATAAAGAATTGTTGAATGTATATCAAAATTTGGAAAATCATAATTTTGAGAATCGTTTTTTGATGATTACTCAAGTTGGAGAAAGTCAAAATACAGATCATTTACGCGATCATTATCAAAGTATCAAAAAAGTAGATGAACGTTTGAAATCTTCAAAGAATAAATCGTTGAATTATTATTACAAACAATATGCAGATGAAGAACATGGTTCAGTTCCAATGATTGGATCTATTGATTATTTGCGTTGGCAATTTGATGGATATCGCGTGAATATTAAAGCTATTCCGAATCAACCGAATTTAGTGAAAGATTCTTTTGAAGCGATTTCAAAAAAGTTGAATTATCCATTTCAACCAACAGAAACATACATTAACAATGTAGCAAATTATCTTGTAAAACAAAAGAAATACGAATTGGCAAAGCAGTTTTATGAACAAAATGCTAAAAATTTTCCAGAAAGTTTGCAAGCAAAAGAAGAATTGAAAAAAATATTAGAATCAAATAAAAATTAGTAATTTGATAAAAATATTTCGATGAAAAAAATCTTCTTTTTTACAACTCTTTTTACAACAATTTCTTTTGCGCAAGAATTACAAATCGATCAAGCAAAAAAAATATTTGAATTACCGACTCATTGCATCAAAATTGAGTATCCAAATAAGTTGGGAAATGTTTTGGGAAGTGAACAAGATCTGAAAACACCAAAACAATTTCGACCAATTTTTTATGGCTGTTTCGATTGGCATTCTTCTGTACATGGATTTTGGTCGATTGTAAAATTGATGAAAGATTTTCCTGAATTGGATCAGAATAATGTTGTTAGAAATGAATTAAATCAATTAATTACAACAGAGAATGTTGCGGTTGAAATGGCTTTTTTCAATGATAAAAATAACAAAAGTTTTGAGCGTACTTATGGTTGGGCTTGGTTGTTACAATTGCAAATGGAATTGAACAATTGGCAAGATAAAGATGCGCAAGTTTGGGCTAAAAATTTACAACCTTTAAGTGATTTGATTATTGTTCGTTATAAAGAATATTTGCCAAAATTAGTTTATCCAATAAGAACAGGAACGCATGATAATACAGCTTTTGGATTGAGCTTGGCAATAGATTATGCACGTTCTGTGAATGATAAATTGTTCGAAAAAATAATTATAGACAATGCAAATCGTTTATATGAAAAGGACGAAAAATGTAACATTGCTTTCGAGCCAAGTGGATCTGATTTTTTGTCGGCTTGTTTGGAAGAGGCTTTATTAATGTCGAAAATTCAGCCGAATAATGAATATAAAAAATGGTTAAAATCATTTTTGCCTCAATTATTTGATAAGAAACATGAGTTGAAACCAGGAATTGTTTCAGATAGAACTGATGGACATTTGGTGCATTTGGATGGATTAAATTTTAGTCGTGCTACAGCTTTATATCAGATTTCTGCAAAATTACCAGAATTAAGTTATTTGAAAGATTGGGCGAATCATCATTTTAATTACTCGTTTAATAATATTTCTAATGACGATTATATGGGAAGTCATTGGTTGGGAACTTTTGCGCTTTATGCTTTGAAAACGAAGCACGAAACAGAAAATTAGCTAATAATAGGGATTTTGTTCGGGTAGAATTGCTTTTAAATTTGTTTCTAATAAAAACCAATAAGAAACTTAAAAGTTAATTCTATGAAAAAATATTTTTATATCATCGTCGGTGTTTTAGGAGTTATGGCATTTGGATTTAGTCAATATCAAAAAAATCAATTGGAAGATCAATTGGCTAAAACTGGAAAATGTGTAGAAGGAGTTGTAGTAGAAACAAGTGGAACATTTAAGCGTCCAAAAGCGACAATACAATATCCTGTGAATGAAGAAGTTTATGAAGTTACATTACGATCGAGAGCAGATGTGGATGAAATTGTATTAATGAAATATGATACACTGAATCCAGAAGAAGTGCTGCTTGTGAATAGTTGTAACTAATTTATAGTCCTAAGTTTAAATAAAAAATCCACCAAGAAATTGGTGGATTTTTATATGATGTAAAGAAACTATTTTACTTCTAAATTCGAAATAAATTCTTTTTCTATTTCTTCAAATGTTTGAGTTAAATCAGTAAGATTATCTTGAGTTACTAATTTTGTTCGAAATGGTTTGAAATTAGGAACACCTTTGAAATAATTGGTATAATGCATGCGTGTTTCCAAAATTCCGGTACGTTCACCTTTCCATTCAACGGCCCATTTTAAATGGTTTTTGGCAGCTTCCATTCTTTCTAAGATTGTTGGCTCAGGCAATAATTCTCCAGTTTCACGATAATGCTTTATTTGTTCAAAAATCCATGGATAACCAATTGCAGCACGACCAATCATTACGCCATCTACGCCATATTTTTCTTTATATTCAACTGCTTTTTGTGGCGAATCAATATCTCCATTTCCAAAAATAGGAATTTCGATGTTAGGATTAGCTTTTACTTTGGCAATCGGTTCCCAATTAGCTTGTCCTTTGTACATTTGTGTACGCGTTCTACCGTGAATAGACAATGCTTTGATTCCGGTTTCTTGTAAACGTTCTGCCACTTCGTAAATATTAATTGAGTCAGAATCCCAACCCAAACGTGTTTTTACTGTAACAGGCAAATGTGTACTTTCAACAACTGATTTTGTTAAACGTACCATTAAATCTATATCTTTTAATACTCCAGCTCCAGCGCCTTTACAAACAACTTTTTTTACAGGACATCCAAAGTTAATATCAACAATATCAGGTTGAACTGTTTCGACAATTTTGGCTGACATGGCCATTGCTTCTTCATCTCCACCAAAAATTTGAATACCAATTGGGCGTTCGTAATCAAAAATATCTAATTTTTGACGACTTTTTATTGCATCACGAATCAATCCTTCAGAAGAAATAAACTCTGTATACATCAAGTCTGCACCATGCATTTTGCATAAACGACGAAATGGAGGATCACTCACATCTTCCATTGGTGCAAGCAATAAAGGGAAGTCTGGTAATTCTATGTTTCCTATCTTTACCACGAAATAATTTTTTGCAAAATTACATAAAACTTATGAAAGAAAAAGGAAAGTCAGAAAGTGTAAATCAATATTTACAGTTTTCTGCCATGGGAATACAGATGGCAGTTACGATAGCTTTATTTGCTTGGTTAGGAACTTTTTTGGATAAAAAATTAGAAACAGATAAACCATTATGGACGGCTGGCTTATCTTTGCTAGGTGTTTTTGCAAGTTTATATTTGATGTTGAAGCAATTACCAAAAAAATAATTTTAATGATTAAGAAATTTCTTCTTTTAGCAATAACTTTTATCGCCATACTTGTACTTTTTTGTGCAATTCATTATGGAATTGTAGCACATTATCATTTTAGCGAAAATCCGCTAATTGTGCCAAAAATTTATTTAATAATAGGTTTACTTACATTGATGATTTTACAAGTAGGCTTTTTTGTGAAGATAAAGTTCCCTGAGTACGTTGGTTTTGCCTTTATGGGCGGGATGATTGCGAAGATGGCAGTTGTTTTAGCTTTGGTTGTTGTTAATCAAGAAATTAAATCAAATGTTGTGCAATTAATTATAAGCTATTTTGTAATTTTGTTTGCCGAAGTTTTAGTGTTTATTCGCTTAATTAATTTAAAGTTAAAAAAAGTTTAATGATTTTTAGCATTTGACTTTGGTAAGTGGTTAATTTACTATAATTTTGCACGCAATTTAGAAACAAAGGAATTATACATGAAATTTTCAGCGTTATTAGCGTTTTTGTTACTTTTCAATTTCGGATTCGCCTCTACAGCGGTTCCGCATGAGAATCTTCCAAAAACATTTGAGGAGTTAATCAAAAGTGAGCAAACAAAGAGTCAAGAGGAAGCTGCTAAAGTGAAATCTGGCGAATCTACATTTAACCCAGTTCCAGTTATTATGCATCATATTGCTGATGCTCACGATTGGCATTTATGGGGAGAAGGTGAAAAAAGTGTTACAATTCCATTACCTGTTATTTTATGGGACGACAATGGGTTGAATGTTTTTATGTCTTCTAAATTTCACCACAATGAAGCAATTGTTGAAAGTAACGGTAACTACTACATTAACTTTCACGAAAAAATCTACAAAACAGATGCACAAGGAGCAATAACTCCACATGTTGATGAAAAAGGTGCTCTTCATTTAGAAAATGCAAAACCATTCGATTTTTCTATTACGAAAAACGTAGCATCAATGTTATTATCTTTCGTGATTTTGATCTTAGTTTTCTCTGCTGTTGCATCAAACTACAAAAAAGGAAATATGGTACCTAAAGGTATCGCAGGATTCATTGAGCCAATTATTATTTTTGTTCGTGACGAAGTAGCGATTCCAAATATTGGGGAGAAAAAATATGCGAAATATATGCCTTATTTATTAACGTTATTTTTCTTTATCTGGATAAACAATTTATTAGGATTGTTACCAGGTGCAGCGAACGTTACAGGTAATATCGCCGTTACATTTGTATTAGCATTAATCGCTTTAATTGTAATTAATTTCTCAGGGAACAAAGGTTACTGGGGACATATGTTATGGATGCCAGGTGTTCCGGTTCCAGTAAAGTTAATCTTAGCTCCAATTGAGTTAGTTGGTATTATTACGAAACCATTTGCCTTAATGATTCGTTTATTTGCGAACATTACAGCAGGACATATCATCATCATGTCGTTAATTTCATTAATTTTCATCTTCCAAACAGAAGCAATGTCTGCAGGATCTATTCCGTTAGCATTATTTATCTACTGTTTAGAGTTGTTAGTAGCGGCTTTACAAGCTTTCGTATTCACAATGTTAGTTTCATTATTTATTGGAACAGCAGTAGCAGAACACGATAGCCATTAAAAATAGAAAATAAACAAGAAATAATTTTTTAATAATTAAATACAATTATCATGACAGGAAGTATTGCAGCAATCGGAGCTGGTTTAGCAGTTTTAGGAGTTGGTTTAGGTATCGGTAAAATCGGTGGATCAGCTATGGAAGGAATCGCAAGACAACCAGAAGCGGCTTCAAAAATTCAAACAGCTATGATTATCGCAGCAGCCTTAATCGAGGGTGCAGGTTTATTCGGTATCGTAGTTGCGTTATTAGGTAACGGATAATATTTGAATTAAAAATTAGCTTCAATAACGGTTGGTTGTTGAAGCTAATTCATTAAAAAATTAATTAGTAAAAAATAAAATTTAATACATACACACAATGGATTTAATTACACCTTCAGTTGGTCTTATTTTTTGGACTGCGGTCGTATTTATCATCTTATTAGTATTGTTAAGATCATTAGCTTGGAAACCAATTTTATCTGCAGTTAAAGAAAGAGAACAATCTATCGAAGATGCATTAAACGCAGCTAAAAAAGCAAAAGAAGAGATGGCTTTATTAAACGCTCAAAACGAGAAAATCATGAAAGAAGCTCGTGCTGAACGTGATGCAATCTTGAAAGAAGCGCGTGAAATGAAAGAAAATATCATCAACGAAGCAAAAAATTCTGCAACTGTAGAAGCAAACAAATTAATTGAAAATGCTAAAACAGCTATCCAAAATGAAAAAGCATCAGCTATGGCTGATATCAAAAATCAAGTAGGACAGTTGTCAATAGAAATTGCTGAAAAAATCTTAACTAAAGAATTGACAGATAAATCTGCTCAAGAAGCTTTAGTGAATGATGTTATTGATCAAGTTAAATTCAATTAATCATGGCAGGATTCAGAGCAGCACATAGATATGCTAAAGGTTTGATGGAATTTGCAAATGAAGCAAACCAAACAGACTTAGTATATGCTGAAATGAATGATGTTCGCAAAGTCATTAAAGAGAATGATGATTTAAGAATCTTCTTAAATTCTCCAGTGATTGACGCGAAGAAAAAAGAAGTTGCTTTGAACGAGATTTTCAAATCTTTATCAAGAACTACTCTAACATTCATTTCATTAGTCGTAAGACATGGTAGAGAGAATATCTTGTCTAAAATTGCAGATCAGTTTATTTCATTATACGATCAAGCAAATAATATTGTAACAGCAGAAATTACTTCGGCAGTACAATTAGATCAAAATACAATTGATAATATTATAGCAAAAGCAAAACAAACTTTAGCTACAAATAGTCAAGTAAAAGTAGAAAACAAAGTTGATGCTTCTTTAATTGGAGGTTTCGTATTAAAAATCGGAAACAATCAAGTAGACTCATCTATCAAAACAAAGTTAGCTACATTAAAAAAAGATTTTTCGAAAAACGAATACATTCCTAAATTTTAAATATTTCAGAAATGCCAGAAATAAATCCAGCTGAAGTTTCAGCTATTTTAAAACAACAACTTACAAGCTTTGATTCAGCAGTTGAATTAGCAGAAGTAGGAACCGTTCTAACTGTTGGGGATGGTATTGCTCGTGTTTACGGGTTAGACAATGCTCAATACGGAGAATTAGTAGAATTCTCAAACGGGTTAGAAGGAATGGTACAAAACCTTGAAGAAGATAACGTAGGTATTGTACTTTTCGGACCTTCAAAAGGTATTAAAGAAGGTGACACAGTAAAACGTACGAACAAAATTGCTTCTATCAATGTTGGTGAAGGAATGTTAGGACGTGTTGTTGATATGTTAGGAAATCCTATCGATGGTAAAGGACCTATCGAAGGACAATTATATGAAATGCCTATCGAGCGTAAAGCTCCTGGAGTTATCTACCGTCAACCAGTAAACGAACCATTACAAACAGGAATCGTTTCTATTGACTCGATGATTCCGATTGGACGTGGACAACGTGAGTTAATCATTGGTGACCGTCAAACAGGTAAAACTTCTGTTGCTTTAGATGCAATCTTAAATCAAAAAGAATTTTACGATAGAGGTGAAACAGTTTTCTGTATCTATGTTGCAGTAGGACAAAAAGGTTCTACAGTTGCTGGAATTATGAAAACATTACAAGACCACGGTGCAGACAAATATACAGTAGTCGTTGCTGCGAATGCATCTGATCCTGCTCCAATGCAAGTATATGCTCCAATGGCAGGTGCTGCAATCGGAGAATTCTTCCGTGACTCTGGTCGCCCAGCATTAATTGTTTATGATGATTTATCTAAACAAGCTGTTGCATACCGTGAGGTGTCTTTATTATTACGTCGCCCACCAGGACGTGAAGCATACCCTGGAGACGTTTTCTACTTACACTCTCGTTTATTAGAGCGTGCTGCAAAAGTAATCAAAGATGATGCAATTGCATCTCAAATGAACGATTTACCAGAATCTATGAAAGGTATCGTAAAAGGTGGTGGTTCTTTAACTGCATTACCTATTATCGAAACTCAAGCTGGTGACGTTTCTGCATATATCCCAACTAACGTAATTTCGATTACAGATGGACAAATCTTCTTAGAGTCAGATTTATTCAACTCAGGAGTTCGTCCAGCGATTAACGTAGGTATCTCTGTATCTCGTGTTGGTGGTTCTGCACAAACAAAACCAATGAAAAAAGTATCTGGTACATTAAAATTAGACCAAGCACAATACCGTGAGTTAGAAGCTTTCGCTAAATTTGGTTCTGATTTAGATGCAGCTACAATGAGTGTAATTGGAAAAGGAGAACGTAACGTAGAGTTATTAAAACAAGGTGTAAACTCTCCAATTCCAGTAGAAGAACAAGTAGCAGTTATTTATGCGGGTACTAACGGTATGTTGAAAGACGTTCCTGTTAATAAAGTGAAAGAGTGGCAAGCAGATTTTATTGAGTTAATGCGCAATAAATATGCAGAAACTTTAACATCTATCCGTTTAGGTAAATGGACTGATGAAATTATGGATGTATTGAAGAAAGTTATTACAGAAACGACTTCTAAGTACTAAGAAATATATAAATGAAACTTGAAGGTGTTTCCAATCTTCAAGTTTCTTTTAATCCTTCATCTCAAAAATAATTATGGCAAATTTAAAAGATATACGTAACCGAATTACTTCTGTAGGTTCTACAATGCAGATTACAAGTGCTATGAAATTGGTCTCTGCTGCAAAGTTGAAGCGTGCTACAGATTCTATCGTTCAGTTACGTCCTTATGCAGATAAATTACGTGAACTTTTACAAAATGTAAGTTCTACTTTAGAAGCTGAAGTAGGAGGTGCATTAACAGAAGAGCGCGAAGTTAATAAAGTACTTTTAGTCGTTATTAACTCTAACAGAGGTTTATGTGGAGGATACAATTCAAGCATTATCAAAAAAGTAAATGCTTTATTAGCTGGAGAATTAGCTGGTAAACAAGTAGAACTTTTAACAATTGGTAAAAAGGCATACGATACTTTTAGTAAAACACAAACTATCTACAAAAATGCGTCAAGCATTTGGGATAATGTTAATTTTGCAGATGTAGCTGAAATTGCAGACGATTTAGTTGCTAAATTTGAAGAAGGTCAATTTGATCAAATCAGAATTATCTACAATCAATTTCAAAATGCTGCTGTACAAATCGTTCAAAACGAACAATTCTTACCAGTTGTTTTAGATAAAACTAAAGAAGAAGCAAACAATTCAGCAGAGTTAGATTATATCTTTAACCCTTCGAAAGAAGAGATTCTAAAAGACTTAATCCCTCAAACATTGAAAACTCAATTATTCAAAGCTGTATTAGATGCAAACGCTTCTGAGCACGGAGCACGTATGACTGCAATGCATAAAGCAACGGACAACGCAACCGAGTTACAAAAGAACTTAAAGATCCAATACAACAAAGCTCGTCAAGCTGCCATTACAAACGAGATCTTAGAGATCGTTGGTGGTGCCGAAGCATTGAATGCATAAGAAAAAAGATTTATCTTATTTTAAATATAGAAGCAACTTCATCTCGAGGTTGCTTTTTTTATGATATGAATTCTAATGAATTTTAAGAAGTATAAGTATTTATTTTCATTAGAATTTATAACTTATTATTTTAAATAAATTAAATAAAATTACTGATTGAAAATTAAATCTTATCAAGGAGATTTGATCGTTTAATTAAAATTACTTTTAGATTATCTTTCTTGATTTTTTCTGTAGGTTATATCATGATTAGAATGATAATTTGATTAATAAATTAAATTTTAAAATAGAAGGAATTATTTCCTCAAGAGGTTTATCCAAAAACCTCGAAAGGTTTTAGTAAAAAGATGCAGAGGTTTTAATAAAAACGTCTTGACATTTTATAGCATAATAAAAGTCCTAAGATTACTTAGGACTTTTATTCTATTATTAAAGAAACTTAGTTTCTATTTATTTCATTTGAAATAATGGACGTGAAGACATGAAGTCGTTTACACGATCTGCAATCATTTCGATAACATCTTCGTTTTCTATGTTCATTAATACTTCGTCAATCAAATCAGCAACTGTTTGCATATCTTCTTCAACCAAACCACGTGTTGTGATAGCTGCCGTACCTAAACGGATACCAGATGTAACGAAAGGTGATTTATCATCGAAAGGAACCATATTTTTGTTACAAGTGATTTCTGCTAAAACTAATGCGTTTTCTGCTTGTTTACCAGAAATACCTTTGTTGCGCAAGTCGATTAACATACAGTGATTATCTGTTCCTCCAGATACAATGTTGTATTGTTTTGCAACTAATGCCGCAGCTAATGCCTTCGCATTTTTCACGACTTGTACAATATAGTCCATATAACCGTCAGACAATGCTTCTTCGAAAGCAACAGCTTTAGCGGCGATTACGTGTTCTAATGGCCCACCTTGTGTTCCTGGGAATACAGCTGCATTTAATAATTGAGACATCATTTTTGTTTCACCTTTTGGTGTTTTTGCTCCAAATGGGTTCTCAAAGTCTTTCCCCATCATAATCACTCCTCCTCGAGGTCCACGTAATGTTTTGTGAGTTGTAGTGGTAACAATGTGACAATGAGGCATAGGATCGTTTAGGATTCCGCGGGCAATTAACCCAGCAGGATGTGAGATATCTGCTAAAAGCAATGCACCAACTTCTTCAGCTACTTCGCGAAATTTAGCATAATCTATGTCTCTTGAGTATGCAGAAGCACCACAAACAATCATTTGAGGCTTTTCTTTTCGAGCAGTTTCTGCCATAGCTTCGTAGTCAATTGTCCCGGTTTCTTGGTTTACTCCATAGAATGAAGTTTGGTAAGTTAACCCAGAGAAATTAACAGGAGAACCGTGTGTAAGGTGTCCTCCGTGCGATAAATCGAATCCTAAGATCTTGTCTCCTGGTTTTAGACATGCTAAGTAAACTGCTGCATTTGCTTGTGAACCTGAGTGAGGTTGCACGTTTGCATATTCAGCATTAAATAATGCTTTTAAGCGATCTATAGCAATTGTTTCTATTTCGTCTACTATTTCGCATCCTCCATAATAGCGTTTTCCAGGATAACCTTCTGCGTATTTATTTGTTAAAACAGAACCCATTGCACGCATTACATTGTCAGAAACAAAGTTTTCTGATGCAATTAATTCAATTCCGTTTAATTGTCTTTCTTTTTCTTCTTCAATCAAATCGAAGATTACATTTGTTGTCATGTTTTGTTTGTATTTATAATAAGCCAAATATAAGATTTTCGGACAAGATTTAAAATGTTAGAAAGCTGCTTTTTGAAAGATAATTTCTTTTTCTATTTTCTTTACATTTACAGCATGATAAATTCTACTTTTTGCATAGGTTTAATGTCTGGAACTTCTTTAGATGGTTTAGATATTTGTTATGTTCGATTTGATGATGATCAACATTTCGAGATTTTACAAGCAGAAACAATTGATTATTCAGACGAATGGCGAAATAAGTTAGCAAAAGCTTATGCATATTCTGCGATGGATTTATGCGAATTGGATGTAGAATTTGGCTATTTTCTTGGTGAACAAGTGCAGGATTTTATTGCAAAATATAGGATAGAACAATTAGATTTTGTTGCTTCTCATGGGCAAACGATCTTTCATCAGCCTCAAAAGTTCTTTACCTTGCAAATAGGAAATGGAGCGGCAATTGCTTCGCGTTGCGGACAAAAGGTTGTTTCCGACTTCCGTACGCAAGATGTTGTTCTTGGTGGACAAGGCGCTCCGTTGGTTCCTATAGGCGATGAGTTGTTGTTTAATGAATATGATGCTTGTTTGAATCTTGGTGGATTTTCGAATATTTCGCTGAATAGAGAAGGAAAAAGAATTGCATTTGATATTTGCCCGATTAATATTGTGTTGAATCATTATTCGAAACAATTGGGAAAGGAATATGATGAGAATGGTGATTTTGCAGCACAAGGAAAGATAAATATTGAACTAGTAAAGGAATTGGATTCGCTTGAGTTTTATAAACAATCTTTCCCAAAGTCATTAGGATTTGAATGGGTAGAAGCTGAGTTTTTAACAATTGTTGATAAGTATGATATTTCTGTACAAGATAAACTGTGTAGTTGTATAGAACATTTTGCGCATCAAATGCAGAAGATCTTTTCTTTTTATGATATTAACAATGTGTTGATAACTGGAGGAGGCGTTCGAAATGTATTTTTTATCAATCGTTTACGAGCATTGACTTCTGTTGAAATCATTATTCCAAATGATAATTTAATCGATTTTAAAGAAGCTTTAATTTTTGCTTTCTTAGGATTTCGTCGTGTTCAGAATAAAATTAACAGCTTATCTTCTGTTACAGGAGCGAGCAAAGATCATTCTTCTGGTGTAATTTTTGAACTTTTATAATAATATAACGCTGAATTCTTTAAACCTAAAATTTGTTCTGATTCTTAAAGGATAATTAGGTGGTTAAAAACGAGTTCATTATTTTTACGATTCTAAAAAAAATATAATGATTGTTTCTAAACTTTTTAATAAATTTTTTCATAGCCAAACCTCAGGCGGAATACTACTAATTTTCTGTACTGCGTTCTCTCTATTACTAGCTAATTCTCCATTTGCAGAATCTTACGATGGTATTTGGCTAACAGATATGTTTGGTCATTCTTTTGCACATTGGATTAATGATGGTTTAATGGCTGTTTTCTTTTTCTTAATTGGTTTAGAATTGAAACGAGAAGTTTTTGTTGGCGAATTATCAGATACCAAAAAAGCTATTTTACCTGTTTTCGCAGCATTAGGCGGGATGTTAGCTCCAGCATTTATTTTCTTTTTAACAAACAGAGGAACAGATACTATTCATGGATTTGGAATACCAATGGCAACAGATATTGCATTTGCTGTAGCTATTATAACAATGTTAGGGAAAAGAGTTCCATTATCACTGAAAGTATTTTTAACAGCATTAGCTGTAATAGACGATTTAGGGGCAATTATAGTTATTGCATTGTTTTATCCAAACCCAGATTTACCTTTAGATTTTACACAATTTGGTATCGCAATCGCTATTTTGTTAGGTCTTTTTGCATTGAATAAACTAAAAGTAAAATCGATGATCTTATATATTATAGGAGGAATAGCTGTTTGGTGGTTTATGTTACATTCTGGTATTCATGCTACAATAGCTGGAGTTTTGGTGGCTTTTACAATTCCATTTGATAAAGACGATTCAAAATCTCTTTCTGCAAAAATGGAGCATGCTTTACATATTCCTGTTGCTTTTGTTATCTTACCATTATTTGCATTGGCAAATACAGCAATCACGATAGAAGGAGGTGGATTAGCACATTTTAGTATTCCTTTAGCTTCAGGTATTTTCTTAGGCTTAGTTGTTGGAAAGCCAGTAGGGATTACATTATTTACTTGGATAGCGGTTAAGCTAGGCTTGTGCGAATTACCTACAGCGGTTAATTTCAAACGCGTTTTCGGAGTTGGTATTCTTGGAGGAATTGGATTTACAATGTCAATATTTGTTTCCATGTTAGCTTTCAAAGATCCAAGTTATATCAACGAAGCAAAATTAATGATTTTAGTAGCTTCGTTAACCGCGGCGATTGTAGGTTTTATAGTATTAAAAATCTTATTGACAGCAAAACAAGATTATTCAGATTAATAAAATCATTTTATATAAATGATATAAGATAGAATAGAATCGAATTTTTCTTCGGAAGAATTCGATTTTTTTATATTCAGGCGTTGTATATTCGTATAAATTTTTTGAATAAATGAGAACGTATCAAGAAACAATCGATTGGTTGTTTACAAATTTACCAATGTTTCAACGAGTAGGAGCATCAGCAATGAAAGCAGATTTAACGAATATCACAGCATTGTGCGAATATTTAGGAAATCCTCAAAAAAAGTTTAAGTCAATTCATATTGCTGGTACAAATGGTAAAGGAAGTACATCTCATATGTTAGCTTCCATTTTTCAAGAAGCAGGATATAAAACAGGGTTAACAACCTCACCACATCTCAAAGACTTCCGCGAACGTATTCGTGTAAATGGAATAATGGCTGAAGAAGATTTTATAATTGATTTTGTATATAAACACGAGCAAAAAATTATTGATCAAAAAGCTTCTTTCTTCGAAATAGCAATAGCAATGGCTTTTGAATATTTTGCACAACAAAAAGTAGATGTTGCGATTATTGAAACTGGTTTGGGAGGACGATTAGATTCTACGAATATTATTTCGCCAGAACTTTCTATTATTACTAATATAGGTTTAGATCATACACAATTTTTAGGTGATACATTAGATAAGATTGCATTTGAAAAAGCAGGAATCATAAAACCGAACACAGCGGTTGTAATTGGGGAAACAACCGCAGAAACAAAACCAGTTTTTGAAGAAGTTGCGAAAGAAAAAAATGCAGAAATTATTTTTGCAGAGGAAAAACACTTTCAAGATTTACCTTCAGATTTGAAAGGATCTTATCAAATTAAAAATAAACGTACTGTTTTAACCGTAATCGAGCAATTACAAAGACAAGACTGGACAATATCTTCAGAAAATATTACAAATGGATTATTGAACGTTGTAAAAAATACAAACCTTCGTGGTCGTTGGGATGTTCTAGGTGAACATCCATTAATTGTTGCAGACACGGCGCATAATCCACATGGTTTAGTAGAAGTTTCAAAACAAATAGACGAACAACCTTATAATCAATTGCATTTGGTTTTAGGATTTGTAAATGATAAAGATATTTTATCAATTCTTAATTTCTTTCCTAAAAAAGCTACATATTATTTTTGTCAACCAGATGTTCCTAGAAAATATGATATTGATGAATTGTATAAAATCATTCCAGAAGGTATCAAGGACAAACATTTTTTTGATTCTGTAGAGAAAGCATTAATTGCAGCAAAGGCAAATGCAGCAAAAAATGATATGATTTATATAGGAGGAAGTACGTTCGTAGTAGCTGAAGTTATTTAATCATTGTATTGAATCTGTCGAGTATATAAAAAATGATTAATAAGTTTTCTTTAATAAATTTTATTAAAAATGTAAAGCCTATACTTTATAGTAAGAATATTTTCTAAAAACAGGTTTGACTAATCAAACATAGCATTGATAAAATACTTGAAAGAGATAACAAAGACATATAATAGCTCCTTTCTTCAGAAAACATCTCCCACTTTTCCATTATATAGAAGAGCATTTTCGCTTTAAAAAGGCTTATAAAAGGAATTAAACTAAAAAAGTTTAAAAAATATTTTGCGTTATACCAGTAAGTTAGGC
>NZ_CBCPHV010000005.1:0-273174 GCF_965118635.1 Empedobacter brevis
CTTTTTTTGTTCGAGTCCTTTTATAAGCCTTTTTAAAGCGAAAATGCTCTTCAAAGTGGGAGATGTTTTCTGAAGAAAGGATCAATTATACGTCTTTATTATCTCTTTAAATTATTTTATCAATGCTTTATTTAATTAATCAAACCTGTTTTTAGAAATATTTATACATTGTATAAAAGTATAATAAGTATGGAATTATTCCAAACACTTAACTGATCATATTCTATAAGCAATATTATGAGGGAGCATTTTTAATAATTTGTTCTCTAAAAAAAAGTCAAATTATATTGTCTCACGCAAAAAAATATAAATAACAAAAAATACTTTTTCCAATCTAGTTCTTCGACAATCCTTCGACCGTTGTTCGACTACTGTTCGACAAAACATACTTTTTCTCGAACCATTGTCGAAGGACACTCGAACAAACCCCGAAGAAATTGACTATTTTGTCTTTGGAAAAAATAGACGACAAAATAAGAAATATACCTAATTGTAAATAAAAGAAAGGATTCTATTGATTATAGAACATGATTTATAACTATATACTTTTATAAGAGTTCAAACATTATAGCACTTGCCTCCTCTTTTGTGAACGGCTTATGTTCAACTCCACTCGGAATCACTATAAATTCGCCCGTTTTTACTTCTTCGGTTCTGTCTAGAAATTCAACATACATTGTTCCATCTATGATCAACAATAATTTATCGCCATTATCATGCTTATGCATCTCTAAATCACCATTGAGCTTAAAAATTTTAACGGAATGATTATTCACTTTTGCTATTTCTTTCAAATTCCAAAAGTCTTTGATCGTATCGAGTTGAGATTGAAGGTTAACTTTATTGATTTCCATTTGTTTAGTTTTTATAAGTTATTAATTGATCATCATAGTCTTAATCTTCTTCTAAACAAATTTATAAATTATTTAGAATAAGTATAAATAATTTATACTTAATCTATTCTTCAAGCATATAACGTCATGAATAACCTCTTTAATAAGAGATTTTGAACAAATAAAAAGCTCAACAAATGTTGAGCTTTTTCTATTTAATAAATTTTAATTAGAATTAATCTTCCGATTCTTCTATTTCTGATTCTATACCTTCTCCAAATTCACTTAATGCTGAATTTAAAGAAATCTCGTTGCAATAAGCAGAACCAAGATCTAATCCTTTTTGCAAAAATTGTTCGGCTTTCTCTTTTTCTCCCGTAAAATAATAATACGTATAGAAAAGTCCATATCCGTCTGGATTACCCAAATCTATCACACGTTGTGCCAATTGTTGCAACTCTTTATTAGGTTTTAGTTTTACTTCGTCTGCTGCATTCAATGTTTCGAAAACACCGCCAGATTGTTCAGCGAATTTGTAAGCAAAAACTATTTTACAACTTTCGTCAAAACCATCTTTACAAAGCTTTGCATTGGCAGCTTCGTTTTCTTTTAATTTCTGAGCTAATGCATTTTCGTCTAATTCGAAAAGATAGGATGCGTTATTTTTAAAATTGATGTCATAATTCTGAGCCATCCAATTTGCTCGTTGAGCTAATTTAGGATCTGACTGAGGTTTATTTTCGAACGATTTCAAATTTGATTTATACACTTTTTTATCCACCCAATCTGAAATTCCTTTTAGTTGATTTTTCTCCTTTTTGAAGATAAAAACCGTTTTCTCTACAAAAATTATAACCGAATCATTGCGTTCGGTAAATTCGTATCCCACCTCATCAAAATCGCCGATGGTTACTTTTCCTTTTCCATCAAATTTTAATGGATTGTATAATTCGTCTTTTGATTTTGTCTTAAAAACCCCTTCTAACGTATTGGTTGCTTCTTGGGCAAAAAGTGCTGACATTATGAATAATGCGGGCAATAAAAATAGTTTTCTCATTTTTTAGAAAGTCTCAATTAATATTTTGAGTTCAAAAATAATGGTTTTAATCTTCCTTAAACTCACTAGAAATAGTTAAAAAATAAATTTCTTTGTAATCAACCGAGAACTCAGGTAAGGTAAAATAACCCTGTTTGTAATCAACCGAGGAATCGGGAAAAGTAAAACACACCTATTTGTAATCAACCGAGGAATCGGGTAAGGTAAAATAATCCTATTTCTAATAAAAGTAGTTATCCATAAAACAAAAAATCCTTATCTAAGTTTAGAACCTTGATAAGGATTTTTTTTATGTTTTAATTAAATATCTAAATTAAAAATTACTCTTCCCATTCTTCTTTTATTTGTCTTTCTTGATAATCTGCCACCATTTCTGCTTCGTAATCTATTTCTTCGCCTTTAGAAAAACGATGAATTGCACTATCGAATAACGAATAAACCACTGGAACAATGATTAATGTAAGGAATAATGATGAGACTAATCCTCCGATAATTACCCATGCTAAACCATTGTTCATCTCTGCTCCTGCTCCTTTTGCTAAGGCAATTGGTATCATACCAAAAACCATGGCAATTGTTGTCATTAAGATTGGACGAAGACGGGCGTGATTGGCTTGAATTAAAGCATCGTGAGTACTTTCGCCAGCTTCTTTTCGGTGGTTTGTAAAGTCGACCAATAAAATGGCATTTTTACACACCAATCCAATTAACATAATCATACCTAGAATAGTAAAAATATTCAACGAATTATTTGTTAATGCTAGCACCACGAATACCCCAATTAATGATAATGGAATAGAAAACAAGACCACAAATGGATAAACAAACGAATTGTACAAGGCAACCATTACCAAATAAACTAAGATAATTGCGGCAATTAATGCATAACCTAATGTACCAAAACCTTCGGATTGGTTTTCTTCGTCTCCACCCCAAACGTAAGAAACGCCTGTTGGTTTTTTATTGTCAATTTGTTTTAGTCTTTCTTTGAAATCTGTTACAATATCTCCTGTTGTACGACCAACCGACTGCGCCTGAACTGTTACAGATGGTGTTTTGTCTCGGCGTTCCAAGAAACTTGGTCCAGAACTTTGCATAACCGTTGCAAATTGGTCTAAACGAATTTGCTCACCTTTATCGTTCATGAAATTAAGCCCACGAACATCATCGATATTCGAACGATTAAAATCGTTGTACTGAATATTAATATCATATTCGTATTCACCCGCGCGGTATTTACCGTCTGTATTTCCAGAGAAAGCTGTTTGCATCGTTAAACCTACTGTTTGTAAGTTTAAACCTAAAGCTGCCATTTTATCGCGATCTACTTGTACATTAATTTCAGGATTACCAGCTTCTGTTGTTAGCTTAACTTCCGAAGAACCATTGATTTGTTCTAATTCATGTTTTGCTAATTCGGCAAATTTCATTGCGCTTTCTAAGTTTGATCCTGTTACCACCAATGCAATTGGAGCTTGCTCTGCACCTATTAAACCAACTGGAACAGTTTTCACTTTTACACCAACTAATTCTTTTTCTAATTCGCGTTTTACTTTTGCTGCATAAATAAAGGAATTGTCTTGACGTTTTGATTTATCGACAAGGATAACGTCTATCTCTGATTTGTATGCTGTTGCTTGTGCTGCACCAAACCCTTCGGAACTTTGACCAACAGTTGTAATCATGTCTACAACTTCTTTTTTGCCACGTAAGAAACGTTCTGCTTTTTGAGTAACGAAGTTTGATTCTTCGATTGTAGCATCTTTCGGCAATTCCATTTGAACTAAGAATTCTCCTTTATCTGTTTTTGGGAAGAACTCTCCACCAATGTATTTTCCTCCTACTAGAATTCCTATCGTTCCAAATAAAAGGACAAAAACTCCTACAAAAACTCCTATTCTTCTTCCTGTTGATTTTAAACACCACACTAACATATTTGAAATAGAGTGTGTGAATTTTGTAAGTTGTTTTTCGAACCAAAGAATGAATTTTTCGAAAGCATTTTTACCTGTTATATGCTCTAGTTTTCCGAAACGAGATGATAACCAAGGTACAATGGTAAATGATGATAACAGAGATAATAAAGTTGCGATAACCACCGTAACACAGAATTGTGCAATGATGTCTGCTACTAATCCTGTACTCATTGCAATTGGCAAGAATACAACTACGATAACTAATGTAATGGCTGTAACGGTGAATCCGATTTCTTTAGCACCATCGTAAGAGGCTCTAATTCTGGATTTTCCCATTTCCATATGGCGATAAATATTCTCTAATACAACAATCGCATCATCGACCAAAATACCAACTACAAGAGATAAACCAAGTAATGACATTAGGTTTAGCGTATAATCCATAAGGTACATCCCAATAAAAGTTGCAATTAACGATGCTGGAATAGAAACCATGACAATAAAAGCATTACGAATACTGTGTAAGAATAATAGCATAACAACTGCTACTAAAATTACAGCCAAGATTAAATCGAAAATAACATGGTCGGCAGCTGCCAAAGTAAAGTCGGACGTATCGTTTACAATTTTTATTTTAAGTCCTTCTTTTGAATAATCTGATTCTACTTTTTTGATTGTTTCTCTCATTAATTCGGAAACAGCAACGGCATTGGCATCTGATTGTTTTACAACTTGCACAATGATTGCAGAACTTTGATTAACACGTGCTATTTTTTCGACTTCTTTTTGCGAATCTTGCACATAGGCTACTTCTGACAAACGAACTTGTATTCCGTTTCTAGAAGAAATTACCAAATTGCTCAGCTCTTCGATTGATTTATATTTCCCAGAAAGACGAATAATTGTTGAATTTTCGCGCGTTTTTACACTTCCTGTAGGGAAATCTAAATTGGATGTTAGAATTTGTTGCTGAATTTGAGGCACAGATAATCCGTAACCTTTTATCTTAACAGGATCTAAACTTACTTGAATTTCACGTTCTTGTCCTCCAATCAAATTAACTTGCGCTACACCATTTACACGCGATAGAATAGGTTCTATCTTATTTATCTAACAAATCGTACAAATCTTTCTCTGTCAATTTATCAGAAGTAACACCTGCTGTGATGATAGGTAAATCGCTTAATGAGAACTTTGTTAATGAAGGCGGATCTACATCGTCTGGTAAATCTTTTTCGATGGCATTGATTTTTCGTTGCGCATCATTAAGTGCTAAATCTGCATTTGCTCCTGCATTTAGCGTTACCATTACGACAGATAAACTTTCGTATGATTTTGATTCTACTTTTTTTACATTTTCTAATGCTGCAACGGCATCTTCTATTTTCTTTGTTACAGAGTTTTCTACTTCGTTTGGCGAAGCACCTGGATAAACAGTAGAAATTGTAACAACGTTTGTTTCGAATTTTGGGATTAACTCGTATCCCATTTGTTTGTAACTAAACAGACCACCTAAAATAAGAATCGTAAATAATACGATAATTAATGACGGTCGTTTAATTGATATTTCAGCTAATTTCATAGAACATTTCTCTTATTTAACCACTTTTACTTTTGTTCCATTTTTCAGGTTAATTTGTCCGCTTGTAACAACCTCAGCTCCTTCGTTGATTCCGCTAATGATTTGAACATTTGTCCCAACCGTTTTTCCGATTACAACTTTTGTTAATTTTGCTACGCCTTTTTCTATTACGAAAACTTCTCCTGAGCTAATTCCGTTTACAAAAGCATTTGCTGGAATTACTAGCGCATTTTTGCCTGCATTCACATCATCTTTTGTTGAGAAAACAGCTGTACCGTACATACCAGCTTTTAAGCCAGAATCATTCGAAACTTGTATTTCTACAGGAAAGTTTAGCGAAGCATCTGCTTTAGGTGCGATAAAAGAAATTCTTCCTGCAAATTCTTTATCAGGAAAAACACTTGCCAAAACTTTTATTGTTTGTCCAACTTTTAGGTTGACAACTTCTTCTTCTGTTACGGTAACTTGTAGTTTTAATTTAGAAACATTTACAATATCAAACATTTGTGTTCCTGGACCAACTACAGAACCTGGCTCTATGTATCTTTTGTTGATTACACCAGAGATTGTTGCTTTTACATTGGTATCACTTACACGAATGTTTTGAGCTGAAACTGCAGCTCTAGCATTTTTTAATTGTAAGCGCGAATGATCTAATTGTTGTTTTGTAACACCGCCTGTTTTGTATGCATTTTCGTAACGTTGATTGTCTACAATAGCATTCTGAAGATTATTTTGTGCTTGTGTAACATCTACTTCGATTGCATCTTTTTTTATTGTTGCAACCGTTTGACCAACAGATACATAATCACCTTCGTCGACCAAAACACGAACTATTCGTCCAGAGATTTCTGAAGGAAAACTAATTTCTTGAAATGGCGCAAATGTTCCGTTTGATATATAATCTGTATTTAAAATTTCGAAATTGGCTTTGATTGTTTTTACCACAACCTCATTATTACTTTCATTTACAATTGTAGTCTCTTCTTCCTGTTTTGCTTTATTATTTTTAATAATATAAATTGCTCCACCAATCAAAACGGCTGCAATTAGTATATAAAGTAAAGTTTTTCCTGATTTCATAAAATCGATTCTTTTATTGAATTAATGTTTTTAAGTCTCCTTTTGCTTTGATTAATGCTATTTCTGCAATTTTGTATTCTAATAAAGCATTTGAATAATTGTTTCTTGCATCTGTTAATGCATTTTCTGCATCTAAAATTTCTGTTAAATTAGCTAAACCTTGTTGATAGTTATTTTGTGTATTTTGTAAAACTTTCTCCGCTAACTTTACGTTTTCTTCTTGAATGTCAACACTTTTTAATGTATTTTCTATTTGTGCTTTTGCATTTTGATATTCCAAGCTCAATCCAAGTTTAGTATCGTTCATTTGCTCTTCGATGTCTAACAAATCTATGTCTGCTTGATTAATTTTTGCTTTTGTAGATCCACCTGTAAAAATTGGAACTTTTACGCTTAAACCAATCGAAGCTAAATCTGACCAGAAATAATCTTTGGAAGTGATAAACTTGTCGCCCATTCCTGCATAACTATAATTGGCAGATAAACCAACCGTTGGATAAAGATTTGCTTTTTCGGCTTCTTTTGCGAAACCTAACAATTCTTTTTGCTTGTTTAGAACTTTGAATTCTGTTCTATTTTCGACATCAATATGATCTTCTAATAATGCCAATGTTGGTGTGATTGTTCCTTCTGATAAACGAATTGGTTGTTCGATTGGATAACCCATATAAAATTTCAAGGCATTTTTATTGATTTCAACTGCATTAATCAATTGTTGTTTTGTAGAAGAAATATTATTTAATTGTACAATAATTCGATCTAAATCAATTGGTTTCGCTAAGCCATTATCCACTAAACTTTTGATAACTTTCTGAACTTTATTGGTGTTCTCGTAGCTTTTTTCTATTGTTTTTAATTTCTCTTCCTGAATAAAAACTTGATAATAAGCATTTGCAACACGTTCTATAATTTGTTCGTCTGTTAAATCTGCATTTATTTGATAAAATTCGCGAGTAGATTTGGCTGCTTTCAAACCTGTGAAAACACGTTGATCGAAAATATTTTGGTAAACACTAACGCCGATATTCGAAACCCAAGGTCTACTCATTTCTCCTTTCATTTGTTGTCCAGCAAAACTTAAAACCATTTGTTGCAATATAGGACTATATTGTACTCCTGCATCTGCACTAACCTGAGGTAAAGCTCCTGCTCTTGCTTCATCAATTTTATATTCCGCTTTTTTAATTGCCAAATCTGCACGTTTTGCTTCGGCTTTGTTTTCTAACGCAAAATTCACAGCATCTTTCAATGCAACTATTTCTTGTGCATTTGCGAAGCTTACAAACCCTACAATTACTAAGGATAGTAATGATTTAAACCTTTTCATTTATTTATTTTTAAAAAGTGTATTGAGAATGATTTCCTTTCTATCTGAAAGAATTCGTTTAAAATCAGCATCATTTAATTGTAAATCTGATTGAAGAAGTGGACGAATCGCAAAAGGATAATTAATCAAGGAAAGCATATTTAATAAAAATTGGATGGGTTCCATTGTCTCAATCGTACCTTTTTTCATTTCTTCTTTTAATCGATCATAAAAAACATTTACAACTTCATCCAAATCTTCATTCAAAAATTTAGAACACATTATTTTATTTTTATTCATCTCAGTTACAATATAAGTTTCTAAATAAGGATACTGAATGGATGTAGCAATAGAATCTTCTATAAATTCTCCAATCATTTCTTTTATATCACGATTTCTATCAAGAATTGCACGCGATTTCTCATTACTTACTCGCGTTGCTTCTTCATAAATAATTCCAATTAAATTATTTCGTGATCTGAAATAATAATTAATCAATGTTCTATTTACTTTAGCTTCATCAGCGATTTCTTGTATTGTCGCATTGAATTTACCTTCAGTAAAAAACATTCTTTTCGCTGTTTCTTTAATTAATTCTTCAGTATCATCTTTCATATTTATGTGCTTTTTTTATTTTTAACAAAATTGTCAAACAAAATTATTAATATTTTTTGTTAATCCAAATAGTTAAATCTTATTTTTATAAAAAATTTAAAAAAAATCATAAAGATTACAGAACTAATTATCCTTAAATTTGCTTAATGGAAGAATATGATTTGATAATTGTAGGCGCTGGCCCAATTGGTTTGGCTTGTGCAATAGAAGCCAAAAAAAACAATCTTTCGTACATCATTTTAGAAAAAGGTGCTTTGACAAATAGTTTATACAATTATCCGTTGTATATGACATTTTTTTCGACTGCTGAACGATTAGAAATCGGAGAAATTCCTTTTAATTGTATTGCGCCAAAACCTGGTAGACAAGAAGCTTTAGAATATTACCGCAACATTCACAAATATTTTAAATTTAATCTTCATCTATATGAAGAAGTTTTAGCAATCAATAAAATTGAAACCAATCATTTTGAAGTTAAAACAAACAAGAATAATTATACATCTAAAAACGTAGTTCTTGCAACTGGTTTTTATGATATTCCGAATTTGATGAATATTAAAGGTGAAAATTTACCAAAAGTTCATCATTATTATAAGGAAGCTCATCCTTTTTCTTTTCAGAATGTCGTAGTTGTTGGTGCAAATAATTCTTCTGTTGATGCTGCTTTAGAATGTTACCGAAAAGGTGCAAATGTAACAATGGTGATTCGTGGAGATGGTTTTACACATCGACTGAAATATTGGGTTCGTCCTGATATTGAAAACCGAATTGCGGAAGGAAGCATTAAAGCATATTTCAACTCAACTATTACGTCAATTGACGAAAATGAAGTTCATATCAACACTCCAGAAGGAAATATCTCGATTGAAAATGATACTGTTTTAGCCTTAACAGGTTATCATCCAAATTTTAAATTTATTCAAGATTGTGGAATTACACTGAGCGATGATGAATTAAAAACGCCAACTTATAATCCCGAAACAATGGAAACAAATGTAGATGGTTTATATTTGGCAGGTGTTGTTTGTGGCGGAATGTTGACGAATATCTGGTTTATAGAAAATTCACGTATACATGCAAAGCAAATAGTTGACGCTATTTTAGCAAAAAATAATAAATAAAGATTCTATTTTAGTAATCAAAAAAATAATACAAATTAAATGAAAGACCTTTTCGGACAAGCAATTTTAGATTATCAAACCAATCATTCGCCAGAAGATTTGTATACAGAAACATCTATTTCTGAATTGGATGTAATGCCTATCGATTATCTTTTTCGAGATTATGATAATATGCCAAGCTTGGAAAAAAAAGCACTTGATTTGTCTAAAGGAAAAATCTTGGATGTTGGTTGCGGAGCGGGATCTCATTCTCTTTATTTACAAGAAAAAGGATTGGATGTTTTAGCAATTGACATTTCTCCAAAAGCGATCGAAACTTGTTTATTAAGAGGAATTAAGCATGCAAGAGTTCAGAATTTTCTGGAATTAAATGATGCTGAAAAATCTGATACTATTCTATTTCTAATGAACGGAACTGGAATTTTTCAGAATTTAGTTTTAATCAATGTTTTTTTAGATAAAATAAAACAACTTCTTACAGAAAATGGTCAAGTTTTGATTGATGGAACAGACATTATTTATATGTTTGACGAAGATGAAGATGGCGGAAAATGGATTCCGAGCAATGGAAATTATTATGGCGAATTAGATTTTACAGTTCATTACAAAGGAGAACAAGAAGAACCAATTCAATGGTTGTATTTGGATTTTGAAACTTTGAAAAACGCTTGCGATTATCATCAACTAAAATGTGTGAAAGTGAAAACTGAAGAAGATTCTTATCTTGCAAAAATTACTTTAACCTAAAAAATTAAAACCGATGAAAACAAAATGTATCACAGGACTTCTGATAATTTTTCTAAATAGTTTCTTATTTTCTTGTAGCAGTTATAAAATTGAAAATGTAGAATTTTCAGAATTATCTACAAAGCAAGAAATTCAGTTAAAGAAAGTAAATAACATCAGAACTTTAGGAAAATTAACAAACCGAGATGGTAGAATTCTGAAAGATAGTTTGTTTTATCGTAGTGCAAATCTTCACAAATTAAAAGATAAAAAGAAAGTAAATCATTTCAATATTCAACATATTATAGATCTTAGAACGGATGATGAAATTTCTAAAAAACCAGATATAATTCTTCCTCACATTACTTACAATCATTATCCTGCTTTTACAGATAAAGAAGATCAATTAAATCAAGCCAGAAAATTAGTGCTGAAAGGTAAAGTGAATTCAACCGATGCATACAATCGAATGATTAAGTTTTACCAAGAATATCCTATTGAAAATCCAGAAATGATAAAAACAATTATCACTGAAATTCTCGATACAGATTCTCCTATTTTATACCATTGTACAGCAGGAAAAGACAGAACAGGAATGATAAGTGCATTTATCCTAAAAATATTAAATTTTGATGATGAAACCATTTATCAAGAATATCTTTTATCCAATAATTTTAGAAAACCTATTGTGCAAAAACGTTTAAACAAAGCCAAACATTTGCATTTTTTATTTCCGAAGGCAGATATAAAAGTTTTGGAAAAATTAAGTTGGATAGAAGAAGATTATTTAAAAGCTGCTTTTAATGAAATTGATAAAAAATATGGTTCATTTGAGAATTATATGAAAATCGTTTTGGATATTTCTGATGAAAAAAGAAACGATTATATCAATAAGTATACGTACAATAAAAAGTAAATAATTACTCAAAATATTTTTTAAAAACTCATTAGTTCATCAGAATTAGTGAGTTTTTTTATTATAAAACAAGTTAACTTTAGCAAAACTTTAATCTTTACAATAAGTCATATTGATTAATTTTAAAAACAATCAACTAACACAAATAAAAATGAAAACTATTCACGTTAATGTGAAACAATTGGGTAAAAAACATCCAATTCTAGCTGAACAACCACTAAGTATTGATACAGAAAAAGATACAGTTTCTGTTCAAGAACTTCTTCATTTAATCGTCCAACAACAAGTTGAAAACTACAATCAAAAATCTGTAGAAAAAGAAGATGAAGATGTACAAAAACTTCCAAAAGAAAATTATTTACCACTTCTCATCGAATCGGGAAAAGCAAGTTTTTCTAGTATTTACAATGAAAACAAAGTTAATTTAATAAAAGCACAAGAAACAGCTTCCCAAGCTTTTGAGGATGGAATGTTTGCTCTATTTTTAGGTGATCAACAATTTGAAGATTTAGCAGAAGAAGTTTCATTAACAACTAATCAATCATTTACATTTATACGACTTACATTTCTTGTAGGAAGCTATTGGTAAAACTAAATAATCTAAAAAAAACATGTCTACAATTACTGAAATCTTATCGCCTTTTGTTACAAAAAATGAAACAAAAGAGCTTGAAAAGAAACTCAAAAAATCATTAGAACCATCTCTTTTACCAAAATCAATCAAAAAAGAAGTTGCCGAATTAGGATTACAAATTCTAAAAGGTAATACTGAATATTATAGAGAAATTAATTACGGAACCCAACAATTCTTAAAAATAAAAGAATTAATTTTTGATAATATCTGGGAAGAAAAAAAGTATTACAATTTATTAGAACTTTTCTATGGAGAAGAATTGGCTCCTTATGTAAAAAATAGTTGGAATAAAATGTCTGAACGAATTTATCAATCGGGATATTACAGACGATCTTTTCGAGCGCCACATCAAAAAGATTATATTCTTGTTAAACAAATCAATTTCTTGCGTAATTTATTAACAAAACCTTCTCAATACACTTCCGAAGGTTATAAATATTACAATTTACCTATTGTTGAGCAAATTAGATATTCTTCTGATATTGGGATTAATAATAGTTACACATTGATTTGGTCTGAAATGATTGATGAAGGAAATCAGCAAATTTATCAATTAATAGAAGATATTATTTTTGGAAAAGATCCTGTAGGAAAAGTTTCCCGAAATATTATCAAAGCTTTATTAAATACAAATAAACCTGAAGCGTGGGAATTAGTTGAGAAACTTTTACTTTCTGCACAGCGACAAGAAGGGTTGCGACAAACAATTCTCGAAACATTAGACGAAACAAGTGTTGGCGCATTACAATCTTTGATTAAAGTTATTATTAATGAAAAATTAGCACGTTTTTCTTCTGTTGTTCGAGCTGTTGACACATGGACAGGTTTGGGCTGGGAAGCAGAAAAAGAAACAACAATTCGTAATATTTTAACTTTTGCTGATCAGTTTTTGACTTATCCTGAAACTATAGAAAAAGGAATAGAAAGCAAAAATAACAACGAAGTTTATATGGCACTTTGGTCTCAAGGTGTAACAGATATTGATGTTTCATTAAATTATGTAGAAAAATTACTTGAGAAAGGAACAATTGAAAAGAAATGTTTGGCTTTAAAATTTGCTAGCGAAACTTCTATCTACGAAAAAGAAATAAGGCTTTATAATAAAGCTTTAGATGAAGTTAATTTACAAGTTTTCTCTTTCTTTTTACCACGAATGATTTCTGTAACTTCATCATTCAAATTCCCTAACGATGATACTCTAATTGGTCTTTTTGATAAAGTTTTAGATCTTACAGAAACAATTCAAGAAAAGGAAAAAACATTCGAAGGCAAAGTGTTTTCTTGGTTAACTACCAAATTCTCTAAAGATGATTTATATTCAGTTGCGATTAATTTAATTGGAGAAGATCAAACAAAACTTGAACGAATTTTAGCTAAATTTGATCAACTAAGTCTTTCATTGCGAGAATCTTTAACGCGATTAGTTTTAAAAGATTTTTATTGTTACTCTTATTATTACATGGATCAGAAAGAATCAACAAAAAAGGTTTCTGATTTTCAACGAGAATTCGCTTTAAAAGTAATAAAAGATCGAGGCGAAAGTATTATTGCTTCTGCTTTAAATACATTAAAACATTCAGAATTAAATCAAACAGAAATTGATTCGATTCAAGATTTATTCAAACGAAAAAGTGCCAATCTGCGTAAAAACTTAATTCAATTAATTCTTAATCAAAAAGATGAAATTATATTTTCCTTTACTAAAAATTTAATTGAAATTGGAGATACAGAGCAACGTTTAGCTGGATTGGATATTTTATTGCAATTAACAAAACAAAAACGTTCTGCTGATTTTGTCAATAATTCCGTAAAATATTTTAATACACGTAAAAAGATTACTGAAAAAGAAAAAAATCTTTTATTACAATTAGATCCAAAAAATTCTGATGAAATATTATCAATAGAAAATGGTTTTGGTATTTACGATCCAACCAACATTACTCCTTTTGAATTACCTAAAATAGAAAAGAAATCTGTTTATCTAAAACATACAAAAAAGAATATTTTTGGCTTTTCGAAATCTATTGAAGAAATTTTGAACGATTTAGAAACGTTAAAACAAATATACCTTCAAAATAAAGATTACGAATATGAATATGAAGATTGGAACAATAGTATAGTTACTGATTTATTAGGAAATAGTTTTAATTCTTTGAAACAAAACACCCAAAACTTCACTGTTGATGAAAAATTTGCCAATTATCCTTTACACGAAATTTGGGTAAAATGGTATACCGATAGTAAATTAACTCCGATCGATCTTTATTTATTGACTTTAGAAGAAGAATGTGATCGAAAAGTTTGGCGAACTATTTTAGAAAAATATGTTTTTTATAACAAAGGTAAAATTCCTAATCCTATAAAAACAGACTATTATTGGAAGAATCCTATAAAAACAATTTTATATGCTTTGCACGAAAAATTCCCTTTTGAAGAAGCAAATGATTTTTTAATCGACGGAACTATTCAGATTTTTTCTAATCTTCCAAAAGATGTTATCCACTATCAAAGTAAACGTAATGAAAATAATTACTATTACAATGAAGAATACGGGAATGGTTGGCAAAACGAACGTTTTTTTGATGTTTTCATTAATAGAGTTAATCTTTTTAATCTTAAAAATGAAGATATTCAAAAACTATGGAATATTTACAGATGGCGTCAATACAATGGTTTAAAAGAAAATATAAAGTTAAATAAACCACCACTTTATATTTATTGTTTAGCTTATCAAAATAACTTGATTACAAAAGATGAAATGTACGAAGGTATTCTAGAACCTGATCGCATTAACATTATTACAAGTGAGCGAAAACATTATCACTATCACGGAAGTGAAACATTTCAAAAAGATTTTCCTTTCTTAACTGAAATGATTGAAAATATTCGAGAAAAATTTTTGGATGTTGAATTAAAACGAGGAGATTCTAGTACAACTGTCACACAATTTGTTCAAAGTTTTGAACATATTTATGGAATAAATCGTTTTGTAGAAATCTTAGACAAACTTGGAAAAGCAAAGCTTTTCAAAGGTTATATTTATTCTTGGCGTTATACAGATGTTACAAAACAGAAGCTATTTAGTTTCTTAATCAAGCGATGTTTACCACTAGAAACTGATACACAAGAAGAATTTAATCAGTTAGTTAAAAAAGCTAAAATTTCAGAAAGTCGTTTAATAGAAGCTTCTGTTTATGCTCCTCAATGGCAAAAATTAGTCAGTAATTATTTAGATTGGAAAGGTTTAGATGCTGCAATTTGGTGGATGCATGCTCATACAAAAACGTCTGGTTATCAAGCTGAAAATGCTGAATTAGAAAGTGAAGTTGCAAAATACTCTTCAATTGACATTCAAGATTTCAAAGACGGTGCAGTAGATAAAGATTGGTTTACTAAAGCTTATAAAGAACTTGGAAAATCGCGTTGGGAGATTTTGTACGAAGCTGCGAAATATATTTCTGATGGAAATGGTCATCGAAGAGCAAGATTATACGCAGATACTTTAACTGGTAATTTAAAAATTAGAGAAGTTACAGCCAAAGTAAAAGATAAACGAGATCAAGATTATTTACGTGTTTACGGCTTGGTTCCCTTAAGCAAAACAAATGCTCAAAAAGATGTTTTATCTCGCTATGAATATTTACAACAATTCAAAAAAGAAAGTAAAGAATTTGGTTCGATGAAACAAACAAGTGAAGCTTTAGCTTTACGAGTTGCAATGGAGAATTTAGCTCGAAACGCAGCTTATCCAGATCCTATTCGTTTAACTTGGGCAATGGAATCTCAACAAGTTCAGCAAATTTTATCCAAAGATACACAAGTCGAAATTGATGGTATAACAATAGGATTAATTATTGATCAAGACGGAAAAGCAGATTTGGTAACTTTTAGAGGAGATAAGCAATTAAAATCTATTCCACCAAAACTAAAAAAAGACAAAGCAGTTGTTGAACTTACCAATTATCGTAAAACATTACGTGAACAATTTAATAGATCTAGAAAAGGTTTAGAAGAAGCCATGATTCGTGGAGATGAATTTTTATTTTCTGAAATTGAAAATTTATTTTCTCATCCAATTATTTCGAAACATTTAGAAAAGTTAGTTCTTATTTCGAGCAAAAACACAATTGGATTTTACGTAAATGGACAACTAAAAGATTCAAAAGGAAATTTACAATCCATTAATTCTACCGAAACTTTCAGAATTGCTCATTGTTATGATTTACACCAAAATTCTGTTTGGGTCGATTTTCAACATTATTGTTTTGATCAAAAACTAAAACAACCTTTTAAACAAATTTTTAGAGAATTATATATTCCTACGGCTGATGAATTAAAAGAAAAATCAATTTCTCGTCGTTATGCAGGACATCAAGTACAACCAAAACAAACATTAGCTTTATTAAAAACACGTGGATGGAAAGTTGATTACGAAGAAGGCTTACAAAAAGTTTTTCACAAAGAAGGTTACCAAGTTAAACTATATGCAATGGCAGATTGGTTCTCACCAGCAGATGTTGAAAGTCCAACCTTAGAAACTGTCGAATTTCATTCATTAAAAACATATAAGAATATTCCTTTCGAAGAAATAAATCCTCGTATTTTCTCGGAAGTTATGCGTGACATTGATTTGGTTGTTAGCATAGCTCATGTTGGTGGTGTCGACCCTGAAGCAAGCCATTCTACAATTGAAATGCGAAGTGTTTTATTAAATGAAACCGCTCGATTATTCAAACTGAAAAATGTAGAAACAAAAGGAAGCCATGCATTCATAAAAGGAGAAATGGCAGAATATAGCGTACATTTAGGAAGTGCTGTTGTACATCAAGTTCCTGGCTTGTATCTATCTATTCTACCTGTACAATCACAGCATAGAGGTAGAATATTCTTACCTTTTGCTGATGATGATCCTAAATCGGCAGAGGTTATTTCGAAAGTTTTATTATTAGCAAAAGATAATGAAATAAAAGATCCGACTATTTTAAGTCAAATAAAAAGAGAAATCAACTAAATAGAAAAAGCGAAGAGTTCCTCTCTTCGCTTTTCTTTTTTACTAAAATCAATCATGATATAAAGTTAATCAATAGTTGAACAAGTAATTATACATGAAAATTCTTTAAATTAGTGCTGATTAAACGCAATTTATGGAAGAACACTTGCCAAAACTCATTATCGATTTAGGATTAATTCTTTGTGTAGGCGCAGTAACAACGCTTATTTTTAAACGTATCAACCAACCTCTTGTTTTAGGTTATATCATTGCCGGTTTTTTAGTTGGACCTCATTTTAGTTATGTTCCATCTGTTGCAGAAGAACATAATGTTGAGATTTGGGCAAAAATTGGTGTAATATTTTTACTTTTTAGTCTTGGTCTTGAATTTAGTTTCAAAAAGCTTCTCAATGTCGGTGGCTCCGCTTCTATTACAGCAATTGTAGAAATTATATGCATCGTAACAGTTGGTTATTTTGTTGGTCGATTTATGAATTGGTCCACAATGGATAGCATTTTCCTCGGTGGATTATTAGCCAGTTCTTCTACAACTATTATCATTAGAGCGTTTGATGAATTAGGACTAAAACGGAAAAAATTTGCAAATGTCGTTTTTGGAATTCTAATTGTTGAAGATATCGTTGTCATTTTATTAATGGTAATGCTTTCTACAATGGCTGTTAGTCAACATTTTGACGGAGCCGAAATGATTAATTCCTTTATAAAATTAGGCTTCTTTTTAGCTGTCTGGTTTATTGGAGGTATTTTTATTATTCCAACTTTTTTGCGCTCAATAAAAAAATATTTAGACGACGAAACATTGCTAATTATTTCCATAGGACTTTGTCTTGGAATGGTATACATTGCAGATAGCGCAGGTTTCTCTATCGAATTAGGAGCTTTTGTTATGGGATCTATTCTTGCAGAAACTGTTTATGCAGAAAAAATTGAACACAACTTTCAATCAGTAAAAAACTTATTTGCAACTATATTTTTCATCTCAATTGGGATGATGATTGATCCGATCTCAATGTATGAACACAAATGGGCAATTCTAATTGTTACATTGTTAACTATTATTGGAAAATTAATTTTTACAACTCTAGGAGCTATTATCTCAGGACAACCTTTAAAACAATCTGTGCAAGTTGGTATGAGCATGGCACAAATAGGTGAATTTGCATTTATTGTTGCTGGTCTGGGACTTTCTCTTGGTGTTACCAGCGATTTTCTCTTCCCTGTTGCTGTCGGAGTTTCTGCTATTACAACTTTTACAACTCCATATTTGATTAAATCATCTGATAAAGTATATAAAATTTTAGAAAAAATTCTTCCTCAGAAATTTATTCAAGGAATTGAAAAATATTCAGCTGATACGCAACATATTCAAAATGAAAACAAATGGAAAGCTATTATAAAACAAACCATTACAACTATTTTCACGAATGGAATAATTATTATTGCGATTACTTTAATTGTGAAAAGTTATGTATTGATTTTACTTACCGACTGGTTTACATTTTTTGGTGCGAGCTTAGTTAGTCTTATCCTAACGTTTATCTTATGTATTCCTTTCATTTGGGCAATAATTGGTAATCGCCCTAAAAGAGAAATTATAAAAGAATTTTGGGATGAATCTAATTACAATCGTGCTCCTATTATTGCGATTATTTTCATTCGTCTTTCATTAGTAATTGTTGCTGTTATTTTCATTTATAATCAATTTTTCTCGAGTACAATTGCGTCAATTATTCTAACAATTGGACTTCTTATTATGATGTATTTTCTCTCAAAATCATTCAATAAAGTTTACGATTATATTCAGAAAAAATTTATTTATAATCTGAATGAACGCGAAATTTTGAGCAAAAGAAAAGAAGAGCGTATAAAAAAGGAAAAGTTCCAATATACTTGGGATAACACCCATATTTCTGATATGATTGTTCCTCAAAATGCAAACTTTATAGGTGTTCCTTTGGGAGAATTAGATTGGAGAACAAAATTTAAAATCAATATTGCTTATATCAAACGAGGAGAACGAATAATCCAAACGCCAAATTCTGAATCTGTTTTATATCCTTTTGATAAGATCGGAATTATCGGAACCGATGAAAATATTCAACGTTTCGAAAAATATTTACAAATCATTGGTGAAACTCCTCCAGAAAATAATGATTTGAAAAACACCGATAATTTCACTTTAGATAAAGTTGTAATTCCAGAAGATTTTTGTGAATTGGAACATAAATCAATTGGTTGGGTAAAAGATACCGCAAAAGGAATTATAGTTTCTATCGAACGTGATGGAGAAATGATTCACAATCCAGATAGAAATGTTGAAATAAAATTGGGCGATTATCTCACAATTGTTGCCGATAAGAAAAATTTAAAAAGATTTATACAAGATTATAATTTAAAATAAAGGAAGTAATTTTACAACATGCAACGTAAAATTATTCACATCGATATGGATGCTTTTTATGCTTCTGTAGAACAACGTGATTTCCCAGAATTAAGAGGAAAATGTGTTGCTGTAGGTGGAAATGAAGAACGCGGTGTAATTGCAACTGCTAGCTACGAGGCAAGAAAATATGGTGTTGGT
The DNA here is from genome assembly GCF_965118635.1 of Empedobacter brevis. Lineage (GTDB taxonomy): Bacteria > Bacteroidota > Bacteroidia > Flavobacteriales > Weeksellaceae > Empedobacter > Empedobacter brevis_A. The sequence continues at coordinate 19,382 of NZ_CBCPHV010000005.1, forward strand.
TCTGCAATGTCTTCTGTTGTGGCTAAACGAAAATGTCCACAATTGATATTTGTAAAACCTCGATTTCAAGTTTATAAAGAAGTTTCAAATCAAATTAGAGAAATATTCCTTGAATATACTGATTTAGTTGAACCTTTATCTTTGGACGAAGCTTTTTTGGACGTCACAATTAATCATAAAAACATTGAAATTGCAACAGATATTGCAAACGAAATAAAACAAAAAATAAAGGAACGAACAAACTTAACAGCTTCTGCTGGTGTTTCTTTTAATAAATTTTTAGCCAAAATTGCTTCTGATTATAATAAGCCAGATGGACTTTATGTCATAACGCCAAAAATAGCTGATGATTTTATTGATAAACTTCCCATAAAAAAATTCCACGGAATTGGAAAAGTAACAGCCGAACGCATGCAAATGATGGGAATTTATACTGGTTCAGATTTAAAGAAACTAGAATTAGAAAAACTTTTACGAGAATTCGGTAAATCTGGTCAATATTATTACAATATTGTTCGCGGTTTAGATTTTAGGGAAGTTAATCCTTCTAGAATTCGAAAATCATCTGGTTCAGAAACCACATTTAATAAAGATTTAGAAACGCTAGAAGAAATGCAAATCGCTTTATTTCCTCTTATGGAAGATGTTTGGAATTGGTCACAAAAAACTTCGATTTATGGTAGAACAATTACTGTAAAAATAAAATTCAATGATTTTTCGGTTTCTACAAAAAGTAAATCAGCTTCATTTCCGATTAAAAATAGAGAACTTTTTGATCAAATTTGTTATGATTTATTATCCGAAGGTTACTCCTTAGAAAAGCCAGTTCGACTGTTAGGTGTTTCAATTTCTAATCTTTCAGATAACCAAAAAAAAATAGGGACTCAACTCGAAATTCCTTTTAAAGATATTTTCTAAAAATTTGAACATTATTTTATTTTTCCGAAATAATAAAAGATTAATTATTTAAAATCAATATTTTAAATCAAAAACAATTAACTTAATACAAGAACACTTTGTAGACACTTTATTTCATTTTTTAAAAAAACTGTAGACACTTTGAAGATAGCATATATTTTTTATTGTAGTTTTTATTGAAGACATTTGTACCAACAAATAAAAACGTTTGTTATCGCTTTCTAAGATTACTAACCAACAACCGAACTAAAAAGCTATTTGATGAATCTAACCAGTTTATCAGAAAAACCTAAACCAAAAAAATTTATTTGATAAATCTAACCAATTTATCAAAACTACCTAAACCAAATTAAAAAAGCTGAGTTAACCAAACTCAGCTTTTTTGTTTATTAAAATATCTAAAAATTAAATTTTAGGTTCTTGTTGACTTAAACAATGAAAAGATCCTAACCCCCAAATAATATCTGTAGAATCTATTCCTACAACTTTACGATCTGGGAAACACTTTTGAATTATATCCAAAGCTATCGCATCTTTTGCACAACGATAAGTTGGCACAATGACTGATTTATTAGCAATATAAAAATTTGCATAAGAAGCTGGTAAACGTTCACCTTCACAATAAACAGCATCTGGCATTGGTAATTGAATGATATTTAAAGAACGGCCGTCTTCTAATTTCATTTCTTGTAATTGACGAAGATTTACTTGCAACAATTCGTAATTATCGTCTGTTTCATCTGTTTCAACAACTGTTAAAACTGTATCTTCATTTACAAAACGAATTGTATCATCAATATGTCCATCTGTATCATCACCAACAATTCCGTCTTCTACCCACAGAATTTGAGAAACTCCGTAATAATTTCTTAAAAACTCTTCAATTTGATCTTGAGAATATTCTGGATTACGATTTTCGTTCAACAAACAAGATTTTGATGTCATTAACGTATTTTTTCCATTAAATTCTACAGAACCTCCTTCCATAATAATTCCTGGATAAAAAACAGGTAGATTAAACTCTGCTCCTATTTTTGTTGGTACAATATCGTCATTCTCGAAAGGTGGATATTTTCCTCCCCAAGCATTAAATCCCCAATCCACAATAACTTTTGGATTATCAGGATTATTTTTATTTAACAAAAATGCAGGACCATGATCACGGCACCATGCATCGTTTGTTTCATTGAAATAAAATTCTACTTGTGACAAATCTGCATCCGTTTTCTCAATAAAAGACAAAGCAAAAGCTTTCATTTCTTCGTCTTTGACATTAATACGAACTTTTTCTCCTTTCGATAATTCAGCAATAAATTCAGCATAAGCTGGATAAATGAACTGAATACGATCTGGCCAAGATTCTTCTTTGTGTGGCCAAGAAAGCCAAGTTGCTTCGTGCACTTCCCATTCGGCAGGAAATCTATATCCTAAATCTTTTGGGAATTTTGATGTATCTATTGTGTTCAATTTATTTTTTTTCTAAAAGTTTAAACGTATTTTCGATATGTCCACTCGCTTTCCAATTATCATGTCCTGGAATAACTTGTTTAATAACTGGATGTTTCAAAATTAATTTCTGTACCGTTTTTGGCCATTCAGCAATATTAGCTTCGCCAGTATAACCTAGATTTACAGCATTAGCTCCTTTTATTAAACAACCTCCATCCAAAACTTTATATTTCGGAAACCAAACCACAACATTATCAGTTGTATGTCCTTCTCCAAAGTACTCAACAACAAATTTTTCTTTTCCAAACTTGTATGTTTTTCCTAATTCAATCTCAAATTTTGAAGTTGCTTTTCGTTCTTTTCTTAATTTCTCATTTGTGAAAGAAGTTGCATAAGTAGGAATCTTCAACTCATTATAAAAACTCAAATCTCCAGCTCTATCTTCATGCGAATGTGTTACAAAAACAGCAATAATTGGCAAATGATACTTCTTTTGTAAAATATCATTTAATTCTTGATACTGAGATTTTTGCCAAGGAACATCAAATAAAACAATTCCTTTATTTGTTACCAAATACATTCCATTTGCGTTGTATTCTACAGCGTTAAAAGCATTAAATGTTTGATATACAAATAGATTATTATTAATTGAATCAATTTGAATTGGTTTTATTTGACCAAATGCAAAACTTCCTATTAATAGAATGAGTGAAAATAATTTTTTCATTAATCTTCGTCCAAAAAGCGTTTTGTAATTGGCTGATAAGAATCTATACGGCGATCTCTTAAGAAAGGCCAATGTTTACGGAAGAAATCAGATTCATTCAAATCGATTTCAACCACTTCTGTTTCTTCTTTATCATGAGTTGCTAAATACAATAATTTCCCTTGAGCATTTGTTGCAAAAGAACCTCCCCAGAATTTCATCGCTCCATCTTGTTCAAAACCAACTCGATTTACAGAAATAACAGGAACACCATTTGCTACTGCATGCGAACGTTGTATTGTTTGCCAAGCATTGTATTGATCTTGATTTGTTTCTTCGTCTTGTGTTGTATCCCAACCAATCGCAGTTGGATAGAATAAAATTTCTGCTCCCATTAAAGCTGTTATACGAGAAGCTTCTGGATACCATTGATCCCAACAAATTAGTACACCAATTTTACCAAATTTAGTATTAAAAACTTTGTAACCTAAATCACCTGGAGTAAAATAAAACTTCTCATAAAATGCAGGATCATCTGGAATATGCATTTTTCGGTATTTGCCTAAATACTCTCCATCTGCATCTAAAATAGCAGTTGTATTATGGTATAAACCTTGAGCACGTTTTTCGAATAACGAAGCAATAATCACCACTCCCAATTCTTTTGCTACTGCTGATAACGCATCTGTCGATGGACCAGGAATTGCTTCTGCTAAATCGAAATTATCATAATCTTCGACATCACAAAAATATAATGAAGTAAACAATTCTTGCAAACAAACTATTTGTGCTCCTTTTGCAGCAGCCACTTTTATTTGTTCAATTGCTTTGTTTAAATTTTCTTGTTTGTTATTAGTACAAGTCATTTGTACCATTCCAACTTTAACTTTTGCCATTTTAAAACAGGTCTAAAAAAAATGAATAATAATTGACAAAAATAAAGAAATTAGTAGGATTTAATGTATTAGAATACATATTTAAGAATATTTTATGCAAAAAATAAATTCTCTCAAACTTATCTAAAAATGCTATTTTGAATGAATTTTTAAGAAAATTTTAAAAAAGTTTACATTAATATTATAATTTTTAACAACTCTTTATTAAATTGTAACTTATAATTTTGTCACGTAATAATTTAGAACATGAAAAAATTAATTGCTCTTTCCTGCCTTTTTAGCGGAATTTTTATTTCAGCTCAAAGTCAAGAAAGTTACATTTTAGCAGAAAATTCAGCCTCTTCATCAACTTCTATCGTTACAAAGAAAGTAACTTATCTCGACCATTTAATGGCTGCAGAATCTTTCAATATCCCTATGGTTAAGAGTTTTGATGATATTGAAGGGTTAGTTATAATGAAAAAATTGGTTGCAATTCCAGAAGAAGGAAATGGCTATACAATTGAAAAGTTAACACATAGTAAAGCTTTTTTAAATAATAGAGCAAAAACTATTTTAGAAAAAATTGCTTCTAAGTTTTTAGAAGAAAATAACGCAACAATTACGGTTACTTCACTAACACGATCAGAAGAAAGTCAGGCAAGTTTAAGGCGAGTAAATAGCAACGCCGCAAAAGGCGATAGTTCTCATAACTATGGTGCTTCCTTTGATTTGTCTTATACAAAATTCAATAATAAATATACCTATAACAAAACACATCGTGCTAATTTAGAAGCTATTCTAAAACAACTACAAGATGATGGTAAAATATATTATATTAAAGAATATAGACAACACTGTTTTCATGTAACAGTTAGAAATCCAGATCAATTTAAATCAACAACTATGTAATTTATAAAAGTTCTTTTCTATTTTTGCAGAAGAGAATTGAATCATGAAACAATTTTTAACAACGTTTTTTATTTACTTTTCTTTATTTGGTTATGCACAATCACGAGTTGTTATTGAACCTTCTAAAGAATATGTTCAGCATTTAAATGCCGCAAAATCTCATAAAATTGAGTTGATTGATGGTGATAAAAAACTGAACAAATACATTAACCAAGGAAAATTGGTTAAAATAAAACAACGTGGTTATGGTTGGCGAGTTGGAGATTTAACACATAGTCATTCCTATCTTGTACCAAAAGGACGAGATATTTTGACAAGTATTGCAAGTGATTTTGTCAAATCAACTGGTCAAAATTTTTTCGTTGTTACTTCGATGACGCGAACGCTTCATGATCAAAATCGTTTGAGAGGAATTAATAGAAATGCATCTTCCAACGATAGTTCTCATAATTTTGGTGCTGCTTTTGATATTTCTTATGTAAGATTTAATCATAAGATAAGACCTGATTCTAAGCTTGAGAAAGCTTTAGAAGATGTTCTTAAAAATTATGTCAGAGCAGGAAAAATCTATTATGTAAAAGAATCTAAAATAAAATGTTTTCATATTATCGTTCGGAATTATTAATTCTGAACGATTTTTTTTATCCAAAATATTCTAAAAAACATCCAATAAAAATTATTTCGAAACAAATTTCAAATTTACCATTATTTAATCTTTACTTATTGTTGAATTAATCTTAAAGCTGTTTAAAATGTAGAATTTTAACATCTACAAAACAAGAGATTCACACAATGAAAAAAATCGTATTATCACTGGTAATATTTGGAAGTTTTTACACTTCTCTAAACGCTCAACAAACTGTAAAAGGAATCGTTTTTGAAGATAAAAATCAGAATAACAAATTTGATAAATCGGAAAAACGATTGGCTAATGTACAAGTCAGTAATGGAAAAGAAGTTGTTTCGACAAATGAAAAGGGAGAATATCAAATTGATATTGATAATGAAACAATTTTGTTTGTTGTAAAACCTACAAATTATAAAGTTCCGACGAATGAATTTAATCAGCCACAATTCTTTTATATCAACAAACCTAATGGTTCTCCAAAATTAGAATATGCAGGTTCTGCTCCAACAGGAAATACTCCCAAAAGTGTTGATTTTGCTTTAATTCCAGCAAAAGAAAATGAAAAATTTTCTGCTTTAATTTTTGGTGATCCACAAGCTTATACAGAAGAAGAAATTGAGTATTTTTCGAAAGGTATTGTTGATGATGTAAAAGGAATTAAAGGAATGGAATTCGGGCTTTCTTTAGGAGATTTGGTTGGAGATGACTTAAATCTTCATCCTTCTTACATAAAAACTGTTGGGAAAGTTAGTTTACCTTGGTACAATGTTATGGGAAACCATGATATGAATTATGATGCTAAAGAAGATAAATATTCTGATGAAACGTTCGAAAAAAACTTTGGTCCAAATAATTATTCATATAATGTAGGAAAAGCACACTTTATTGTATTAGATGATATTTTGTATCCTGATCCTCGTGATGGAAAAGGATATTGGGGAGGTTTTCGTGCAGATCAATTAGAATTCATTAAAAACGATTTAAAATATGTTCCGAAAAATAATTTAATTGTTTTAGCATTTCATATTCCACTTCGCGATATACGTCCAGAAGACCGAAACAAATTATTTGAATTATTAAAAGATTATCCAAATACAGTTTCAATGTCAGCTCATACACATTTCCAAGAGCAAATTTTTTATGCAAATCAAGATGGTTGGCAACAACAAAAACCTCATCATGAATATAATGTAGGAACAACTTCTGGTGATTGGTATTCTGGTCCAAAAGATGCAAAAGGTGTTCCGGCTTCTACGATGCGAGATGGTACACCAAAAGGTTATGCATTTTTACATGTAGATGGGAATCAATACAAATTTGATTATAAAGTTGCTAATTCACCAAAAGAAAAACAAATTGATTTGTACCATACAAAAAAAGTGAAAGAAGGTAAACGAAATAAAGCTTTCCTTTATGCTAATTTCTATATGGGACATGAATCGAACAAAGTAGAATATCGCATAAATAATGGTGAATGGAAGAAGATGAATTGGGATCCAACAATTGATTATAATTATATGGAAACAATGATTAAGATTGATAATGCAGAAATTGTAAATATCGGAAACAGACCTTCTGCTCCTGAAATTTCTAAACATATTTGGTCTGTTCGATTACCTAATAAATTAAATGCAGGAACATATGAAATAGAAGTAAGAGCAACAGATTTATATGGAAATACATTTACTGAAAAATCTTCTTTTGAAGTTATTAAATAAACGCATTTTATATAAGTAAAAAGGCCACTTCGAAAGAAGTGGCCTTTTTTAATAAAACTCAATAAACTTTATTCATGTTAAATAAAAATAAATAAACCTTTAATTCAATGTAAAAACAATTTCAAGTCTTCAATTTTAGTAACGTTTACTTAAATATATCTTAATCCCTACTTAAACAACATACGGAATGGAACACATAGTTTTGTTAAAATTTTTAACACATAAACTATTCACATTTACAGCTATGAAACAATTAAAATTACCACTGCTTCTACTTAGTGGATTTTTAAGTTTACATGCCAATGCTAAAACTTATAATCATACAAATTATCATCAAATTGTCTCTCAAGACCAAAATCCAATTAAAGGTCAAATTGTTGATCAAAATGGATTAGGAATTCCTGATGTAGAAATAATCATTAAAGGAACATCTTTTAAAACATTTACAGATGGAGATGGTTTTTTCGAATTTGTTTCAATAAATGTGGCTCATCCTACATTATTAATTAATTCTTCGTTTCATAAATTTATTGAATATTCTCCGAAAGATATTTCCAATATAAAAGTTACACTACAAGAAGATACAAATCAGTTAAATGAAGTTGTTGTTACAGCGTTAGGAATAAAACGTGAACAAAAAAAATTAGGATTTGCGCAACAAAATATAAATTCAGAAGAATTGGCTACAGCAGAAGCAAACAATTGGTCTTCAGGATTGAAAGGAAAAGTAGCTGGTCTTAATATTATTTCTGGAGGAAATGGACCTATCAATTCACAACAGATTATTTTACGAGGAGCGAATTCAATCGATCAATCGAAAAATTATGCTTTAATCGTTATCGATGGTGTTCCTATGAGCACAGAAATGACATCATCTGGGAATGATACTGCTTATATGGGCGACGATTCTCCTATTGACTTTGGGAATGGAATTTCTGATATTAATCAGGCAGATATAGAAAGTGTAACAGTTTTGAAAGGTCCTGCTGCAGCTGCATTATATGGTAACAAAGCTGCTAATGGAGCATTAATTATTACAACAAAATCTGGAAAAAAAGGAAAAAGATTAGGATTGGAATATAAATCTACGGTTGCAATTGATGTTGTAAACAATTGGCCTGATTTCCAGTACGAATACGGACAAGGATCTGGAAAAAGTTTTGATAAAAATGGTAATCCATATTATTCTTATCAAGCTTCTGCAGATGGACCAAACACAGGAAGTACATCCTCTGCTTTCGGACCTAAATTTAGTAATCAACAATTTTTTCAATACGATCCAGATTTAGAAAAACAAGGAACTGAAAGAACTTTGTGGCGCCCTTATAAAGACAATAGAAAAGGATTTTGGCAAACTGGATTTACTTTCAGTAATTCTATTACACTTTCTGGTGGGAATGATAAAGGAAGTATGCGAGCTTCTATTGGACATCAGAAAAATAGTTGGATTATGCCAAATACAGGCTACGAAAATTATACTGCTGCAATAAATGGTAATTATCAAGTAAGTGATCGCATCAAAGTTTCTACAGCATTAAACTTTACACGAAAAACAAGTGATAATTTACCTGGAACTGGTTACAATAATGGTTCGATTGCTTATTTCATGATTTTCCAAAATCCAAATGTTGATTTAGCATGGTACAAACCAATATGGCAAAAAAACTACGATGGTGTAAAAATGATTCGCCCTTACAGTTCATATATGGACAATCCTTACGCAATTGCATATGAAGCGGTAAATCCTATGAATAGTAATCAAATTGTTGGGAATATTCGAGCTGATTTTAAAATAAGCAATAAATTAAGTTTAATGTTACGTCCTGCAATTAATACATACACACAATTGCGCGAACAAAAACGCCCGTTTGATATGAACCGAACACCAAAAGGTTATTATAAAAGACAAGATGTTTCTAAAACCGAAACTAATATTGACTTCTTAATGACTTATACAGATAAATGGGGAGATTTCGGATTTACAGCAAATGTTGGAGGAAACAGAAAAAATTATGAATACAAAAATTTAACTGCTTGGGTTGATGGACTAGCTTCTCCAGGAGTTTATAAACTTGCAAACGGATTAACTTCTCCTTTCGCTAGAACTTATGATTCTAATTTAAAAGAAAACTCTTTATATGGAATGGCTTCTTTTGGTTGGAAAGATATGATTTTTGTTGATATAACAGGTCGAAATGACTGGAATTCATCTGTTGCACTTAAATATAGCTCTTTCTTTTATCCTTCAGTTTCCTCAAGTTTTATCTTATCTGATTTATTTAAACTAAAAGGTCCTATCAATTACTTAAAATACCGTGCATCATTTGCTAAAGTAGGAAATGGAGGAACGCCAGGTTGGACAAATAGATATTATGATCAAAGTGATTTTTCTGGATCAGCGGTTGTACAAAATAAACTTTATAACCCAGATATAAAACCTGAATCTACAACATCTTGGGAAACTGGTTTCGAAGCATTATTATTCAAAAAAAGATTGAGCTTAGACTTTACTGTTTATCAACAAAGTACTAAAAATCAAATTTTCGAATTACCTAATGATATCACAACTGGTTATTCAAAAAGAGTTGTAAATGGAGGTGAAATTGAAAATAGAGGAATCGAATTAGCAGTTTCTTATACACCTATAAAAAATAAAAACTTTAGCTGGAAAGTTTCTGGAAATTGGACTAAAAATGAAAACAAAGTAAAATCTTTAGTAGAAGGAATTGAAGGTAACGAAATGATTCTTGGTCAATCTGGAACGGTTTATCAAATTGCAAAAGTTGGCGGATCTTCTACTGCTTTATATGGAGAAAAATTCGTACGAAATAATGCAGGACAAATTATTTACGATGCTAAAACTGGAGTTCCTATCAAAAACGGATTATTAGAATATGTAGGAGATGCAACACCAAAGTGGCGAGCAGGATTTACCAATGAAATCAAATACAAAACACTTCGATTCAGTTTTACTTTAGATGGACAATATGGCGGAATCGTTTATTCTCAAACTTATCATAAAATGATGGAACAAGGAAAATTAGCCGATTCATTGCCAGGTCGTGAAGATGGTTACATCATAGGAAATGGTGTTGTTCTAAATCCAGATGGAACATATTCGCCAAACACAACAAAAACAGACGTAGCAACTTATTATGGTGAATATAATCGTCGTGCAAATGTAGAAGCAAACTCGTTCAAAGCTTCATATATAAAGTTAAGAGATGTCAGTTTAACTTTTGACTTTTCTAAAAAATTATTATCAAAAACAGGATTGGAAGCATTATCATTAACTTTTTATGGACGCGATTTATTTACAATCAGCGATTTCCCATTATACGATCCAGAAACCGCTTCTTTGAATGGAAACAAATATGTTCCTGGAGTTGAAATGGGACAAATGCCATCCACAGCTACCTATGGTATCACGTTAAAAGCTTCATTATAATTCTCAATATTCAATTTATTAAAATGAAAAATATTTCAATTAAAATAGCATTCGCTTTAGCAATTATTACAACTGTTTTCTCTTGTACAAACGATTTTGAAGAAGCAAATGAAGATCCTAATCTAATCACAAAAATAAATTCGGGTTCTGTTTTAAATCCTGTTCTTTATAATTTAGCTGAAAATAATGTACTAAAAAACTACGACATTACAGCTCAATTAATGCAAGTTCACATTCCTTTTCCAAGTAATGCAATGGGACTTCATCGCTACGATGTAACAACAGGAACTGGAAATTCGACATGGAATAGCGCATATAAAAATCTTGTAAATTTAGAAGAAATGCTAAAAGTTTCTGAAAAAGCAGGAGATGTCAATTATCAAGCAATTGCATTAACGCTTCGTTCATTAGTTATTTCTAATTTAACAGATATGTTTGGTGATGTACCTTTTACTGAAGCTGCAAAACTAGAAGAAGGAATTACAAAACCGAAATTTGATAAACAAGAAGATATTTATAAGCAATTAATAACTGATTTAGATAATGCAAATCAATTATATGTTACTAATTTAGGATTAAAATATGGATCTGATATTCTCTTTCCAAACAGCGATAAAAACATCAATATTACACGCTGGAAAAAGTTTACAAATTCATTAAAAATGAGATTATTATTAAGAATTTCGAATCGTGATGCCACAGCATTGACTGAAATTAAAAAAATAATTGATGATCCTAAAACATATCCAGTTTTTGACAATGAGACTGAATCAGCAATTTTACAACTTACTGGTTTAGCTCCAAGTTTATCTCCTTGGCCAAGAGCGCAAGATTATAGAGATAATCGTTCTTTTACAACTTTTTTTATTGATAAAATGGATGAAACAAAAGATCCTCGCTTAGCTATTTTTGTTAATAAAGCATCTGACTTGAAAGGAAATTCGTTAGGTTACAAAGGTATTCCTGCTGCCTACGAAGGAAATAGTTCCGATTATAATTATAATCCATCTTCTCCGAATAATATAATTGTTGTGGCTCCGATGAAAATTCCATTAATGACTTATGCCGAAGTTGAATTTATAAAAGCCGAAATTGCTCAGAAAGGATTAGCTGCCGATGCAAAAAGTCATTATGATAAAGCAGTAAAAGCAGCCGTTCAATTATGGACAAATATGGAACCTAGTTCTGAATTTATGGAACACGAAAATATTAAATACAACAATACATTAGAACGTATTATCGATCAAAAATATTTTGCTCTATTCTTTACAGATTATCAACAATGGTTTGAATATAAAAGAACTGGTTTTCCAAAATTACCAACAACTTCTACAATGCTAAACGATAAAAAAATGCCTCGTCGCTTACTTTATCCAACAAGCATAAGAAACTACAATCCAGAAGGCTATCAACAAGCCCTTCAACAAATGGGACCAGATGATATAAATACGCGTGTTTGGTGGGATGTGAAATAAGTGCTTTCACACCCATATTTTATAGAAAACGGCTTTTTTCAAAGGCCGTTTTCGTTTTATTTGTATCTTCACTAAAATAATAGAAACCGATGCATATCGAAGAATTAAGAGATTATTGCTTAGCACTTCCACAAGTAGAAGAAAAATTTCCTTTTGATCAATCTACATTAGTTTTCTACATTGCTGGAAAAATGTTTTGTTTATGTAATATAGATAAATTCGATTCTATAAATATCAAATGTGATCCTGATAAAGCAATCGAAATTCGAGCAATCTACGAAGCTGTAACTCCTGGTTATCATATGAATAAAAAACATTGGAATACAGTAAAAATTAACATGGATGTTAAAGATTCACAGATTAAAGAATGGATAAAAGATTCCTATAATTTAGTTATCCTAACTTTACCAAAATCTAAAAGACCTGAATTACTTAAAGAATGATTAAACTTAATTTATAAAATTTTCTAGGAAATTTCTAAAGATATTATCATCTTTGCCACACAATGGGGTGCTAATTATTGGCTGAGAATATACCCAAGAACAGTTTTGTTCTGTACCTGATCCAGATAATGCTGGCGGAGGGATTGATGTTATTCATAACTTCTATCTCCTCATCAACAAACAAATTTAATGATGAAGGAAATTATTTCACAAACAACTTGGCAAGAATGGCTAGGTGTACTTTTTTCAATTTTTCAAGTTGTATTAGCGCGATACAATAATCCAAAAAATTATTTATTCGGAATTGCAGGTATTTCACTATCTCTTTTCGTTATGTTCAATTCTAAACTTTATGCGGAATTTACCCTTAATATTTATTATTTAGTAATGAGTATTTATGGTTGGTTATATTGGAGATTTGGGAAACAAAAAAATGAAATTAAAGTATCAAAAACCAATAAACAAGAATGGAGATTTGTTGTAGGAATTGTCTTGGTTAGTTTTACCATTTTCTACTTTGCTTTAACTCATTTCACAGATTCTGATGTCCCGATTTGGGATTCGCTTGTTAGTGCATTTGCTTGGGCTGGAATGTGGCTTATGGCAAAACGTAAACTTGAAAATTGGATTTTACTAAATATTAGTAATATCATTTCTATTCCATTAATGATTCATAAAAACTTGTATTTATATGCAATTCTTTCAGCTTTATTATTCACAGTTGCTATATCGGGATATCTTAATTGGAGAAAAATTATAAATCAAAAAAATGCTTAATATCAATCTTATTCGGGAACAATTATTAAATGTAGAAAACTTTAATCCTGAAATTCTAGAGTTAATAGAAAATAATAATTGGTTAAACATTTGGGTTCCGAAACAATACAACGGATTGGGATTACGATTTTCTGAAGGCTTAAAAACTTTACAATCTATTGCTAAAATTGATGGAAGTTTAGGCTGGTTTGTAACACTTTGCAGTGGTGCAAATTATTTTTCACGAAACTTAAAACCCGAAATAGCTCACAAACTATTCTCTTCTCAAAAAACTTGTTTTGGAGGAAGTGGAATGTTAGGCGGAACAGCAGAAAAAATTGGTGAAAATTATATCATAAATGGCTTATGGGATTATGCTACAGGAGCTCCTTATCTTACTCATTTTACACTAAATGCAAAAATAATTGAAGATGGAAATGAAGTTTTAGATCATAACCACGAACCGCAATTTCTTTCATTTATCCTCGATAAATCGCAAGTTAATCTTATTTCAACTTGGAAATCTATGGGAATGATTGCAACTTCATCGCATAGTTTCGAAGTGAAGAATCAAAAAGTTCATAAAGATCATAGTTTTATTTACAATGAATTTTATTCGGATGATTTAGTTGAAAAAATTCCTTTTCGAGTTTTTGCAGATTTAACATTATTGGTAAATTATCTAGGAATGGCTGAACATTTTCTTGAAAAAAGTCTCGAATCCTTTACTTCTACTCTACAAGATGATTTCCAAAATTATTTGAATAAATGTTCTGATAAAACACTTATATATTCAGCAGAAATAGAAAGTTTACTTCAGAAGAATCAATCAATATCAGAAGAATTGACAGAAGAAATACATGCTTTTGGAACAAAAGTAGTGGAACAAATTACTCACTATATTATTCAAATTTATCCACAATTAGGAATAAAAGCTTCTAAATTAAATGATGAAATTAATCAAGTTTTTAGAGATTATTTTACCGCAACACAGCATCGTAATTTCAGGATAAATATTCTCCCATAAAAGTCTATTTATATATATTTGCAATCTATTCGGCTGCGTAATTTAATGGATAGAATATCAGATTCCGGTTCTGACAGTAAGGGTTCGAATCCCTTCGTGGTCACTCAAATAGACAAATCCTAAATATAATTATTTAGGATTTGTCTATTTTTAGTTAAAAATTATCTTTTACATCTTTTTTGAAGTTGTACTGAGTTTTTTCTTTCTAAATAATTTCTCACAAGTATCATCATAAAAGCTAAGAAACCGAATATAAAGGTTAACCACGGTGTATATTGAACTCCTTTTGTCGCAATAATCCAACCACCAACTGTTGTTCCTAATGTAATTCCCAAATTTCCAAAAGAAGTCGCAAGTCTATTTGCAAATTCTAGTGATTTAGGTGCAGAAGAAATCATATAAGTAGAAGCATTCAAAAAACTTGGTGAATATAAAAATCCCCACAAGCCAATTGTTATAATTACAGCTATAGTATTTGTCCCTGAAAAATACAACAGTACTGGAATGAGAATCGTTCCAGATAAAAATAATGCAGTAGTATTCGTTACATTTTTATTTAGCATTTTCCCCGAAACACGATTCGCAGCAACACCTATAACACCAAATAGAAATAACATATAACTCACCATAGTTCCATCCATTCCTTTCGCTTTGTTCAGGTATTCAGCAAAATAACTATAAGTAGAAAACCATCCAGCTATCATAAAAAAATTCATTGCAGAACTTGCTATAAATGTAGGTTGAGTTAAAATTTTCAATTGACTTCCATAAGATTTTTTTTCTGTAATCGGCATCTTTGGAAGACCAAAGTATATTACAAACAAAGCAACTATACTTACAACTGTTTGGGTAACGAATGAATATTCCCAAGAAAATTTGCTTGCTAACCAAGTAGCAAACGGTACAGTAGAAACCATTGCTATTGCAATACCACTAAAAACGATACTCATTAATTCATTTTCATTTTTCTTATCTCCTTTTGAAACAGCAACCGATAAAGCTGTTGCAATATAAACAGGTTGCAAAAATGCAGGAAGAATTCTAACAAGCATCAATAACCAAAAAGGAGGAGAAAATGACGATATAATTCCTGTAAGAAGAAAAATAGAAATAGCAGTAACCATTACTTTCTTACGATCAAATCCTGATGTAAATAAAGTCATAAAAGGTCCTGTCAATGCAATTACTAATGCAAAAACACTTAGCAGTATTCCTGCTTTATCTATTGTGATATTATAATGTTCTGCGATTTGAGGTAAAATACCAATAACGCCAAATTCGGTAGTTATGACAGCTATAAACCCTAAGCATCCGATGTATGCATATTTTTTCATTTGATAAATTGTTTTGTATTACAGCAGCCAAAATTATCGGGTAATAACTAAATTTGTACTGTACACATCTAATTGTAGGGTACTAACAAATTTGTAAGTAATGGGAAAAAGAAAAGAAAATTCAACCAATATGTTGAACGAGAATTATATAATGGAAAGCTGTAATCTAACATATGCTGTATGCAAAATTGGAGGTCGATGGAAATTACTAATTCTATGCAAATTAGAAAACGGAAAATTACGTTTCAGTGAATTACGTAAAGAAATTAATTGTATAACAGAACGTATGCTTACTCTACAACTTCGTGAATTAGAAAAAGAAGGATTAGTAAAAAGAACTGTCTATGCAGAAGTTCCTCCGAGAGTTGATTATGAACTAACAGACATTGCGAAAGAATTAGTTCCTATATGGAATCAATTAAGTCAATGGGGAGCAAAACACAAAGAATTAATTCTTAAATCAACAAAAGAATAATCTCTGAATTATTTTAGAAAAAAGTTTCCAATCTTTTGGTAACAAAAAATAAATAATTGCTTTATTATTAATTATTTCTCTTCTACATTTGACAAAATTTTTAAGTTTTGGAAATCGAGATCCTATTCTATTTATGTTTAACAGCTTTTTGCGCTGGTTTCATCGACTCTATTGTAGGAGGCGGCGGATTAATACAAACACCTTTATCTCTTGCTTTTTTACCAAGTTTGCCTGTTTCTGTGGTAATTGGAACATTAAAAATTCCTGCATTCAGCGGGACAGCAATTGCAACTTCTCAGTATTTGAAAAAAGTAAAAATAGACTGGAAACTCTTTGCCATTATGGCTTTATGCGCTTTTGTTTCTGCATTTTTAGGATCACAATTACTAACGGTTATCAACAACGATTTTATGAAACCCGTTTTGTTAATCATCTTGATTATTTTGGCAATTTACACGATTTTCAAAAAAGATTTTGGACAAGCAACCGAACGAAAAATACCTTATCACATTGCAATTATCAATGGTTGCATTGTTAGTATAATAGTTGGTTTTTACGATGGTTTTATTGGCCCAGCAACAGGAACTTTCTTTATTTTAGGATTTGTAACGCTTCTTGGAATGGATTTTTTAAAAGCTAATACAAATGCAAAACTTATTAATCTAGCAACTAATTTCGGTTCTATTTGTTTGTTTTTGATAAAAGGACAAATCATCTGGAAAATAGCTTTACCAATGGCTTTATTCAATGCTTTAGGAGGTTTTGTTGGAGCGAAATTGGCCATTAACAAAGGAAATAAATTTATTCGTTACTTATTTATTTTGGTAATCCTACTCTCAATTTGTAGATTTGGTTACGAAGTAATTTTCAAGTAAATGAAACCCATTTTTTCAATTATTCTCTTTTCAGTTTTCACCAATTTATTCGCTCAAAAATTTGAGTTAAAAGATTCGATTTTGCTCGAAAATAAAACAATCAAATGGATTGATACTGATATTAATAATTCAATTTATTTGATTTCTGATACAAAAATTGAAAAAAGATTTCAATCAAAAAGAAGTAAAAAAGTTGATCTAAAAAATATAATTACTTCTGTTGATGCAAATAATCCACTTCGTTTTTATATTTATTCAAATTTTAATCAACTCGCTATTTTAGACGAAGATCTGAATCCTATACAAGATATGATTCAACTAAAATCAACCGATTTTATGCCAGTTGCTCTAAAAGTTGTTGACAATCAATTTTGTTGGTTTTATGATATCATCGGAAATAAACTGATGTATTTTAATTATCAATTGCAAAAACCAATTTTAAGTTCGAAGCAAATCTATCTAAAAAATAAGGATCAATCCATCGATAAAATTCATATTTACAAAAATTTTGTCTATTTAAAAGGAAAGAAAACGATTTACATTTACGATGATTTTGGGAACTTTAAATCCAATTTTGAATTAGATACAGAAAATCAGCCTTTCTATTTTTATAAAGATGTTATTTTTTATATAAAAAACAATACATTAATATCGATAAATATAAATTCTAGAGTTTCTACAAACTTTATTGAATTAAGCAACATAAAAAGTTTAGCTTTTAACGAAACAAATTTTTATACACTTGACAATAACAATAAAGTAAACATTTATGAAATCATAAACTAAAAGTCATTAATCCGAAATTTAAACCATTATTAATACAATGAGCTTTTTTTATTCTTTAAAAATTAGTCCAGCAAATAGAATAAGACATATAAATCAATCAGAATAATTTTTTTCTAAAAAAAGTTTTTTCTATGGGTTGCACACTCAGATTTTGTTTTGAAAATTAAGCTTTAGTATATTTGCAAACGTTAAAATAATTGGAAAATGCATATCGCCATCGCCGGAAATATTGGAGCAGGTAAAACTACTCTAACAAAACTTTTAGCAAAACAATACAACTGGACAGCTCAGTTTGAAGATGTAGAAATGAATCCTTATTTGGATGATTTTTACAATGATATGGAAAAATGGGCTTTCAATCTTCAGATTTACTTTTTAGGAAGTCGTTTTAATCAAGTAAAAGAGATTAGAGAAAGTGGTAAAGACATTATCCAAGATCGTACGATCTACGAAGATGCTCACATTTTTGCGAGTAACTTAAATGATATGGGGCTT
The DNA here is from genome assembly GCF_965118635.1 of Empedobacter brevis. Lineage (GTDB taxonomy): Bacteria > Bacteroidota > Bacteroidia > Flavobacteriales > Weeksellaceae > Empedobacter > Empedobacter brevis_A. The sequence goes on from NZ_CBCPHV010000005.1 coordinate 37,702, forward strand.
TTATCTACACGAGATTACAATAATTATTTGCGTGTATTTAACTTGATGACAAGTTTCGTAGAAGCACCAGATTTACTGATTTATCTAAAAGCTTCTATTCCTACATTGGTCGCACAAATCCAAAAACGTGGTCGCGATTATGAGAATTCTATTAGTATTGATTATTTAAGTCGATTAAATGAGAAATATGACAAATGGATTTCTAATTACAAAGAAGGAAATGTCTTGGTAATTGATGTTGATAATTTGGATTTTGTTGAAAATAAAGAAGATTTAGGTCTTATCTTCGACAAAATAGAAGGAGAAATTAATGGACTTTTTTAGTTCATCAAAATATAGTAACTTGCATGGCTTGATTAATAAAATATCAAGCCTTTTTTGTGAAAAATAATTATGGAAAATAAAAATTTACTGAAGGGCGTTTTGTTTGTCGCAATGGGCTCTAGTTTTTATGGAATGTTAGCAACTTTTGTGAAAGTTGCCTATGATCAGGGCTATACGACAGCAGAAGTTACCGCTTCTCAATTCGTTTTAGGAATTATCATTTTAGGAATTATTAATTTTGTTATGTCTAAAATAAACAAAAATATTCCTGCAATAAAACCAGAAGATAAAAAAAGACTTATGCTAGCTGGAACTTCGCTAGGATTTACAAGTTTGTTTTATTATTTATCTGTACAATATATCAATGTTTCGATTGCAATTGTATTATTAATGCAAACAGTATGGTTAAGTATTTTGGTAGAAAGTGTGATGAATAAAAAATTCCCTTCTGCCAAAAAATTAGTTGCTATGCTACTTGTATTAGCTGGAACTGTTTTAGCTACGAATTTAATCAATCAAGAAATAGAACTTAATCCAAAAGGTTTATTCTGGGGATTCTTAGCAGCTTGTTCTTTTACAACAACAATGTTTACTTCCAATCGTATTGCAACTTATTTACCACCATATAAAAAGAGTTTATATATGCTTTTTGGAGGAGGAACAATTGTCGCTTTATTTGTATTCTTTAGCCAATTAGGTCCTTATTATTTTAGTGGTTTAATGGATTTATACAGAAATTTTTCTGATGATGTAACAAGTATTCATCCTTTGAATTTTAATATATTCCTAACATGGGGATTGTTCTTATCTCTATTCGGAACAGTGTTGCCTCCTATCTTATTAAACAAAGGTTTTCCAAATACAGGATTAGGATTAGGAAGTATTGTGTCTTCGATAGAATTACCTGTTTCAGTTACAATGGCTTTTATTGTTTTACATGAACAAGTTCTAGCTATACAATGGACAGGAATCTCGATTATAATTTTTGCTATTATAATTTCTAATTTAAATTTCAAGAAAAAATAATCTAAAAAAAAGACCAACAGTTTGTTGGTCTTTTTATTTTCAAATCAAATTACTTAATTACTTCACTAAAATTTTAGTCGCCAATTGATTTGATCCATCAATCTTGTCTTGAATTGGTAAGTCTAATAATTCAGCTAACATTGGATAAATTTGCGTGTTTGGAAATACTTTAATTTCTTTTGCTTTTTTTATATTTGGTCCCCAAGCGATAAAAGTAGCTTTCATTTCTGGTGTTTCTTTAACAAGAAATCCATGTGAGCCTTTAGGTGCATTTTTATTTGAAAAATAATTTGGTGCATGCGCTATCAAAATAATATCTCCAATACGATTATAGCGATCATTTTTTGCATTAAAATGATATTTAGACGGAACATTTGTTGTTTTATACACTTCAAATGTATTGTTTTTAGCCGCTTTTATTTCTTTGTAAATTGACTCGATATCATTTTTATCATTCACATATAAGCTTACATAAGAACCATTTGAAGCAACCTTTACTTTCTCATCATCTATTTTTATTGGTAGCTTTAATGGATTTTCGTCATCGATTTTTGTCATTCCATGATCGGAAACAAAAACAAAATTCACTTTCAAACCTGTTTTCTCAACAGCATCATTCAATTTTTTGACAGATTCATCTACAAAATGTACTGCTTCTCTTGTTTCTTTTGCATCTGGCCCAAAAGAATGTCCAGCATGATCTACTTCTGGTAAATAAAATGTGATTAAATGTGGACGTTTTTCCGCTGGTAATTCTAACCAATTTACAACTTGTTGTATACGATAATCAATCGGTGATTTTTCAGAATATTTATATGAATAAGTTGGATACATTCCATTAATTGGCGCTTCAGAACCTGGCCAATAATAACATGCAGCTAACATTTTGTTTTGTTCTGCAAGATTCCAAATCGGAGTTCCACCATACCATTTTGGGTTAATTATAGCATTTCTATTTCCCAAAGAATAACGTTCTCCTGTCATTCTATCATACATATTATTCCCTACTAAACCATGATGAATTGGTGTTAAACCTGTAACAATTGTATAATGGTTAGGAAAAGTAACAGATGGAAAAGATGGATACATTGCATCAGCTTTAACTCCATTTTTAGCAAATTCCATTAAGTTTTTTGCTTCATGCTTTTCTGCATAATCATAACGAAAACCATCTGCTGAGATTAAGATAACATAAGGTTTATCTTGTTGTTTGATATCATTTATGCGATTTTCAATTACAATTTGTTCTTCGATTTCTTGTGCATTTGTTGAAACAGAAACAGTTAAAACAATTGCAGAAAATAGACTAAGTATTGTTTTTTTCATGTTTCAAATTTAGAAAGTTTTAGTCTTTGAACGAATTAAAAAAATATCAAATATTTATGTAAAATAAAAAAACTGATTTATTTATAAATCAGTTTTTATATGTTTTATGCAAAACTTATCAAATCTTCATAAGCTTTTTTAGCTCCTTTAAAAACTTGTTGATGTTCTTCTTCTGTTGTGAATTCTTGATTGATGTATGCGATGAATGTTTTCCAAATTTTACCTAGATTTTCACCATAATGCCCAAAATAATTGAAACTTTTATTTTCTAGAAAAGGATATTTTTTCAATGTTTTAGCTATAACATTTCCTCCAAGCATAGATCCTTCTATAACGTATAAAGCACCAATAGCTTCGGCTCTACTTTGAAGTTCATATTGTTTTAGTTCATCTAACTTTTCTAAACCTAATTCTTCGATGTCTTTTTCGATTAAAGACAGTTTATTTAATTTTGTTAAAGCAAGGTTTTCAAAATCTTTATCATTCAAAAATTGTTTGATTGAATCTTCATATGATTTTAAAAATAAATGATTAACCTGCAACATTTTATAATAATTTTTATCTGTAAAAGTGCTGTTAAATAATTTATTTGACTCTAACTTATCTTCAATTTCTTTATGATAAATCGCTGTTTTTTCTTTTAAATAATCAGATAGCATTTATTCGATTTTTTTTAAATGTCAATACAAAAACCGTTCCTTCATTAATTTTACTTTCGAAAGAAATATCACCATTCATTCTTTCCATCATTCTATGTGCAATAGAAAGTCCTACTCCATTTCCAGAAATATTCCCAGTATTAGACATTCTACTAAATAACTTAAACATTTTGTTATAATCCTCTTTTTTTATTCCAATTCCGTTATCTTTTACTTTAAAAATAACATCATCATCATTCACTTCAGACCAAATTTTTATTTTAGGTTGAGAAACTTGTGAAGAATATTTTATAGCATTTCCAATTATATTTAGAAAAACTTCATAAAACATTGTTCTGTCGCCCATAACATTGTGTATTTCTTCTATCACAACTTCTGTATCACTTGTTTTGTAATACAACAAAACATCGTGTACAATTTTTTCTATAATTGGTTTCGCTTCTACTTTTGAGAATATTATTTCCGATTTTTTTGCTTTGCTCAATGCTAAAAGATACTGCATCATCTGTGTCATTTGATCTATTTCATCAATAACATTTTTTAGTTGATCGTTTTTTATTTTATCTTCTGTTAAGCTTCTTTGCAGCATCTGACAATTCAGTTTCATCACCGTTAAAGGTGTTCGTAAATCGTGAGAAACTGTATAGGTGAAAGAATCTAATTCGTCATTAATTTCTTTTAGTTGTTCATATAAACTATGAATTTTGAAAGATTGTAAATGAAGTGTTTCTATAATTAATTTTATAACTTCTTTCGCAACATATTTTTCTTTATCTAACCAAATAAATGATTTATCCTTAATATTTTCTTGCCAAATATTAAAAGAAGTTCGAGGAGAAAAACTATGTATTTCGTTTCCATTTACAACTTCTATCTTTTCTATTTTATTTGGTTCTCCAGCCCAATTAAGAGTTTGAATTTGTTCTTTTTTGAACCAAATAATAAAATGCTCATAAGTTTGATTCAAGAAACAAAACATTACTCCAGCCGAATTTGAACTAAGATTGAGTTCATCACCATAATCTAAATAAAAAGTATTCGAGGTAAATAAATGTGCAGAATTTCTTTTGAACGCCCATTCTTTTATTCTCAAAATTTCTTCTTTATCTGGCGTTTCTCCTTCCACATAAACGTCATCAAAATTTACTAATGCAATACCATTTGCTTTTGTAAGATTAAGAACTTCTTTTAGATTATTGTTCATCGATTGCTGAAGATTTTCTTCTGTTAAAAGATTCTCTTTCAACTTAATCGCTGTTTCATTGAAATAATTCTGAAATTTTAATCGTTCTGTTGATTTAAAATTTACATAAGTTAATCTTGCTTGGCGCGTTAGTAATTCGGTTTGTAAACGAACTTGATTTGGAATATATTTTGGCTCAGAATTTTGACATGCAACAATTCCCCATAGTTTTTCATTAATCACTACAGAAATCGAAAAACTTGCTTTACAATTTGCATTTCGCAAATATTGAAGGTGAATTGGAGAAAGTGCTCTAACAGAAGAATAGCTTAAATTTATTTCTTCTTTTTTAGCTTTTATTAAAGGAATTCTTTCGCTATCAACATCTGCAACTAAACGACTTTTTTTCTTTAAATATAATTCACGAGCTTGTTTAGGAATATCAAATTCAGGAAAATGCAATCCTATATAAGGCTCCAGTCCTTCATCTATTTTTTCTGCTATTACAACGCCGCTTCCATCTTCTAAAAATTTATACAACATCACTCTGTCGTAATTAATTAATTTTTTTACAGATGAAATTAACGTATCCCAAGCTGCGTCTATAGACTTAGAATAAAGTATTTTTTCGGAAAAATTGTAGTAATCTAGCCTATTTTCAAAGATGATTAATTCTTCCAATTCTATATAAATCAATTCGTTGAAATAAAAAGATGTTATATGATATGTTTTAGAATTAATTTCTATGCTATTTCTATAATATTCTCCTTTTTCTAGGCTTAAAACTTCATCAAAATCAATTTCAAAATTATATAATTGATTGATGTTTTGATTCAATATATTGTCAAAAGAAGTATCAAATAATTCTTCAATATTTTGAGAATAAAATTCTATATTATGTGATGTTTTATCAATTCCTATCAAATAACCAAAAGGTTGAATTTCGTTTAGAAATTGAATTTCTTCATCCTCACAATTTTTGATGATTTGGTTGATCATATAATGGGTACTTAGAGAGTGATAAAATTAATATAAAATTGATGAAGGTTAAAATTATTTTTAATCCTCTTGCTTTTTTATTTTTAAAATATAATTTTCTAACTCTAATTCCTCTGTATCAATCAATTCAAAGTCTTTAAAATTATTAAAACGCTCTGCAAAAAAAGCTAAAACTTTTTCTTTTTCCAGAGAAGGATGAACTTTTATTCCATTAAATTTTATATTTTTCATGTAAACATAAAAATCATAATCAAAGTCAGTTTCTCCTAAATAAGTATTGGCTATTTTACCTTTCCATTTGATATCAAACACACCAAATTCTTCTGAATCTAAAAATGTAATTTCGTGCTGCGCAACTGTATCATTTCCTAACATTGAAATCCCAAAAGCTAGATTTTCAGGTTCATCAAGGTTTACTGGAAGCGGATCTAATTCGAATGTTTTGTTGTTTAGTTGATTAAAATCTAACTGTGTATCATTCTCTACTTTAATTCCTTTATTATTCCAATATGTGCTAGAAATTATGGCATGTCCATAATTAATCCAAAGTTGTTTTTCGGCATTCTCTTCTGAAATATCATCTATCTCATCTAAATCATCTTTATATTCTTCTTCTTGGTCGTAATTATCTGATTCTAAATGAAGATCCATCCATAGATCAAAATTTTCATCAAGGCGAGCACTCCAAACAAAATCTATTACTTTATGACCGTTATTGAATGGGCTATTTGAAAAGTATATTTTGTTATTTTCTTTACTCATAAATTGGTTTTTGACTAATGTTTTTGAATTTACAACGATTATTCTATTCTACAAAATTTTAAAAAATAATTGAATCGTTTATTATATATTGTCATTGATTTTCAAAGAAATAAAAAAAGTGTAATTTCTGTAGAAATTACACTTTTAAATTATAGTTATGATTTATGAACTAATTGAATTATAATGTTTCTTTCAACCATTTGAAAAATTCTGTATGCCAAATGACAGAATTCTGAGGTTTTAAAACCCAGTGATTTTCTTCTGGAAAATAAATGAAACGAGATTTGATTCCTTTCAATTGTAAGATTTGATAAGCTTCTTGTCCTTGTCCCATTGGAACACGATAATCGCGACCGCCAACATAAATTAACATTGGAGTATTCCATTTATTGACCAATTCTGTACTACTTGGATCAAATTTAGAATATGTTTTTTGCGCAGCTTTGTTATTTGTTTCCCACCAAGCTCCACCAGCATCCCAATTTGTAAAGAAGATTTCTTCTGTCGTTCCGTACATCGATTTCAAATCGAATACACCGTTATGTGCAATAAAAGATTTGAAACGACCTTCGTGAATTCCTGCTAAATAATAAACAGAATATCCACCGTAAGAAGCTCCAACAGCACCACGGCGATCTTTATCTACATAAGATTCTTTTGAAATATCATCAATAGCAGCCAAATAATCTTGCATTACTTGTCCTCCCCAATCTTTCGAAATTTGCTCATTCCACTCTACTCCATGACCTGGCATTCCACGACGGTTTGGTGCAATTACGATATATCCTTGCGCTGCCATTAATTGAAAATTCCAACGAGGTGAATAAAATTGTGTTAAGGCAGATTGTGGTCCTCCTTGACAATATAATAAAGTTGGATATTTTTTATTTGGATCGAAATTTGGCGGATAAATAACCCACGCATGCATTTCTTTTCCATCAGTTGTTTTGATTTTACGTGCTTTTACATCACTTAATGCAATTTTATCGAAAATATCTTTGTTCTCGTTTGTTAATTGAGTTAAAGATCCTGATTTCAAATCAACTACATAAATTTCTGCAGCGTGATTGATATCTGTTTTTGTAACAATTGCTTTATTTCCGACAATTTCTTTTATATCTGCAATATCAAAATCACCTTTTGTAATTTGTTTTATCATTGGCGTTTTTTTCGTTTTAAAGTTTACGTCAACTTCAAACAATTGAATAGTCCCTCCAATTGGTGCATTGAAATAAATTTTGTTTCCATCATTGCTCCATTTGTAGCCTTGTACGGTGCCATCCCAATGTTTTGTAATATTTATTTCGACATTACCACGACGAACAATCAAGTCATTTTTATCAGCTTCGTAACCATCATGTTCCATGCTTAAAAAAGCGAAATCGCCTTGTGAAGAAAAACTTGGTGTATTATCATAACCCATTTTTCCTTCGGTAATATTTTTTGTTGTTTTAGATGTTAAATCATATTCATAAATATCTGTATTTGTGCTTAACGCATAATCTGTACCGAATTTCTTTTTAGAAACATACAAAACTTTTGTTCCATCTGGTGACCAAACAAATTCTGAAACTGAATATGGTTCATCTTTTAAAACATCTATCTTTGAGGCATTTTCTTTATTTTCTGATATAAATAAATGATCGAAATTTCCATCATTCCAAGTATCCCAATGTCTGTAATTTAATTCGTTATAAATCTGTACATTCGATTTATCCATTTCTGGATAATAATCTGAGCCAAAAACTTTTTGTAATTTAACTTTCTCTGTTTCTGCTTTATATTGTTGCGATTTATTCAACGATTCATCAGCCAAAAGATTCTTGTACTCTTCAATTTCTGAAGCTTTTCCTCCTGCTAAAGAAATCATATAAGTTTTAGAAGTATCTTCCTGAGTTTTAACATTTGTAGAAGTTACTTTATAAATCAGATTTTTTTGATCTTTTGTTACTCCAACTGGAGCTACTTTTTTTACTTGCCAAAGAAGTTCTGGCGTCATTACTTTTTGTCCCATTGCAGTTGTTGATATCAAAATACTTGCTACCAATACAGAAAATCTATTCATGTTAATTTTATTCAATTCCTCGTAAAAATAGCAATTCTTTATTGATTTGAATAAATATTAATCATAAAAAAAAGACATCATTCGATACAAATTGTAATCAAATGATGTCTCCGCTAATAATTTTTTTTCAAATCGTCTAATCGATTCTTAAAATTAGGCTATATATTTTATATTTAGACTGTTAATTAAAAGTTTAACTTATTTTTATGAGTAAATACTGGAATAATTGCTCCAAAAACTAAGTTTTGTTGAGAGAATACAATATCTTGTTTCGCTTTGTCTGCCTTGTTAGCTGTTGTACGAATGTCACTTAAATTAGCATATCCTCCTTTTAATTCGGCCTGTACAAAGAAATAATCCCAAAAAGTAAAGTTGATCCCGACCATTGCTGCTGTTGCAAAACCTGCTAAGTGAAACTCATCATAACGTTCATTACCCATTAATTTTACATTAGAACGTGGATATAAAATCCCTGCTCCCAAACCTGCTGTAACATTTACATCGATTCCTTTTCCGTTTTTTGTAATTGGAAAATGTTGAATATTATCAAAACGACGAACTTCTAAATTAGCATAGTTTAAACCATCTGTATGTTCAAAAGTTAAGAAATCTTCTGTTAATTTTTGATCAACATTATTATAATTCCCATCAAATTCTGAACCTGTATTGATATGTCCATTCATTTTTACCACTTGATCTTGATCCATTACATATTTCATGTGATCAATTCCAAAAGAAATATTCCAATTATCCGAAACAAAGTATCCTAAACGGAAGTTGTATTGCGGAATTGTCATAGAACTTGGATTAAAATATTTTATTCCAAAAGATGTTTGTCTGTCATGTGCGGCAACATTATCTAGCGTAAAATCGTATCCATCTCCTTTGAATTGAATATCTGATTTTGTATACTGCGCGTGATTCCAACCCCAATAAACATAAAATTTACCTTTATTATTTTTTCCTTGCCCGAAAGTAGTTGCAACTAGAGCAACTAAAAACATTACACTTATATACTTTCTCAAAATTTAAATTTTTGCAAATTTATTCTTAAAAAAATTGAGTAAAAATGATTTATGATATCAATTTCATATATAGACGATATTTAAAATCAATAAATATTGTTAAGCCCCATAAAATAAAATGATAAATTTTTATTAAAAAAAACAATCACTGTTTTGTATTTAAAAATTAAAATATATTTTTGTGACATAATGAAAGCCTACCTGATAAAACATAGCATTGGAATTTTTTTCACGCTTCTTTTGGTGTTCAGTACGAACATGCAAGGATTAGCGGGTTATGTAGATTATCATATGAAAATGGAGCAGAAAGATAAAAATGATTCTTCTAATAAGGATAAAAAAGCTTTGTTTTCTCAGACTTCAACTGAAGAGGAAAATAATCAAAAAAACTCTTCGAATGAAATCGTAAAAAAGATTCATTATTTCCACGAAATAAAATTGTTTACATTTTTCAATGTTAAACAAACTACACATTCGGACTATCACCAATTTAAAAGATATTCATCTTTTGATAATGGTGTTACGACTCCCCCTCCTGAAATAATTTAATTTTTTTATTGTTTTTTGCGTCATTCTATTCAAGCATTTGAATCAGACAGCAAAATTACTTTTATCATTTTAAATTATTAAATAATTCATTTTAAAAACATTATGAATCTTTTTCAAAATTGGAAAAAGGACATACCTGCGAGTATTGTTGTCTTTTTCGTTGCATTACCTTTATGTTTAGGTGTTGCGTTGGCCAGTGGAGCACCTTTATTTGCCGGAATTATCGCCGGAATTGTAGGAGGAATTGTAGTTGGTCTTATTTCTAAATCTCAAATTGGTGTTTCTGGACCAGCAGCTGGTTTGGTTGTTATTGTTTTAACTGCCATTACAGATTTGGGTAGTTACGAAGTATTTTTAGTTGCAGTAGTTATTGCTGGAATTTTTCAAATACTATTAGGTATTCTAAAAGCCGGAGTCATAGGTTATTACTTCCCATCCTCTGTAATTAAAGGAATGCTATGTGCAATCGGTATATCAATTTTCTTAAAGCAAATTCCTTTAGCACTTGGTTATCAAGAAACATTTGATTTTGGTAGTTTCAGTTTAGATTTCATCACGCCAGGAGCAATAGTTATTACAGCAATCTCTTTATTTATTTTGATTGTTTGGGATAATGTTTTAGCAAAAAAATCTAACTTTTTCAAATTATTACCAGGATCATTGGTTGCGGTATTAATTGGTATTTTGTACCAAGTTACAATCGGTGATACAAACCACGAGGTTTTCTCGATCGATCATAATTTATTGGTAAAAGTTCCTGTTCCTGAAAACATTTCAGATTTCTTAGGACAATTTACAATGCCAGATTTTGCTTCTGGATTAACAAATCCTATGGTTTGGCAAGTTGCATTTACAATTGCAATTGTGGCATCTTTAGAAACTTTACTTTCTGTAGAAGCGAGTGATAAGTTAGATCCTTTAAAGCGTCAAACACCTACAAACCGAGAATTAATTGCACAAGGTGTTGGTAATTCTTTAGCAGGTTTTATTGGTGGTTTACCTGTTACACAGGTTATCGTTCGTTCGTCTGCTAATGCTATGAGTGGAGGACTTACAAAACTATCAACTATCACACACGGATTCTTATTATTAGTAAGTGTTATTTCAATTCCAATGTTTTTAAATCTAATTCCGAATGCTGTTTTAGCATCAATCTTATTAGTAATTGGATACAAATTAGGTAATCCTAAACAATTTTTGGATATGAAACGATTAGGAAAAGATCAGTTAATCCCATTCGCTGTAACGGTAATTGGAATCTTAGCAACAGACTTATTAAAAGGTATTATTATTGGTCTTATTGTTGGTGTTGTTGTTTCATTAATCAAATCTTACAACAACTCTCACGTAATGTTAGTAAAAGATGGAAATGTTTTCCATATGAATTTAGCGGAAGAAGTAACTTTTGTTAACCGCGGTGCTATTGTAAAAGAATTAGATGGATTAAAGCCTGGTTCTAACTTAGAATTAGATGTTAGAAAAACTCGTATTCTAGATTATGATATTGTCGAATATTTAGATGAATTTAAAGTAAAAGCAAAAAATAATAACATTAACATTCGATTAATCTCTGAACGTGGAACAGTAGATAATCCAGAATCGTTTAGAGAGTTCTTTGGTTACGTTTTAGTAGCTAGCGGACATTAATCATAACCTTCTCACACTTTTAAAACAAATAAAAAAAACAAACAAAATGATAAACGAATATTATAAAAGTATATTAGATAAAAACAAAGCTTGGGTTGAATCAAAATTAGATTTAGATCCAGATTTTTTCAGCAAATTAGCTCATGGTCAACAACCTCATCTTTTATGGATTGGTTGTGCAGATAGTCGAGTTCCAGCCAATGAAATTATTGGAGCTTTACCAGGAGAAGTTTTTGTACATCGTAATATAGCGAATATGGTTGTTCATACAGATATGAATATGTTATCTGTACTAGATTATGCAGTAAATGTCTTAAAAATAAAAGATGTTGTTGTATGTGGGCATTATGGTTGTGGTGGAGTAAAAACCGCAATGGGAAATGCTTCTGTTGGAGTAATTGACAATTGGTTACGACACATTAAAGATGTTTACAGATTCAATAAAGATGAATTAAATAATATTGAAGACGAAAATGAAAAATTCAATCGTTTTGTCGAAATAAACGTTAAAGAACAAGTTTTTAATTTAGCAAAAACATCTATTGTTCAAAATGCTTGGGCAAATGGTCAAGAATTACATATTCATGGTTGGGTTTATGGAATTGGAACTGGAGTAGTAAATGATTTAGATGTTTCGTTAAACTCAAATGAAGAACTAGATCAAGTTTTCCAATTAGATATTACACAATAATTGGTTTAGATAGTTTTTTAGTAATGTAAAAGCCACTCAAAATTGAGTGGCTTTTTTGGTTTAATTAAATATTTTCAATTTCTAAATCTACTTTGTAGTAAGCAAATATTTTTTTCTAGATCTTAAACATTATAAACAGATTTTTAATCAATTATCTTCCTGAATATAAATAATTAACCTTCTAAATACGATCCGTTTTTTTTTGAAAAAACAATATCATTTTAGTAATAATAATTTACAATTTTTAATAAACTCTGCCCTGTAAATGTATTACTTACTGAATCAATTCCTGTTTGTAAATTGCTTTCAATTCAGAAGAAATTAAAAATCATTGTTTACACTCCACTTCATATAAATTCCAATATGAGTCGAAGCATTTTCTAGAGCTAAATCTTTTGGAAAATCATTTCTGTAATGGAACATCATAAAATTTATAAACAAAATTGGTTATTGATTTAATAGATAAAAATATATTTAAGATTATTAGTTATTAAAAATCAATCTGATTTAGCTTGTACTTTCCAATCTATTTCTTTTATGTTTTTGCTTTTTAGGAATGAATTCGTTTTCGAGAAAGGTTTACTCCCAAAGAAACCACGATGTGCTGCAAATGGCGATGGATGAGCAGACTCAATCACAAAATGTTTTTCACGATCTATCTTTGCTCCTTTTTTATGTGCATAAGCTCCCCATAAAATAAAAACAAGGTTTTCTTTCTGACTAGAAAGTGCCTCTATTGCAGCATCTGTAAATTCTTCCCAACCTTTATTTTGATGTGATCCTGGAGTTGAAGCCTCAACTGTTAAAGTCGCATTTAGCATCAAAACACCTTGGTTTGCCCAAGATTCGAGATTACCTGAAGTGGAAATTTCTATTCCTAAATCCTCATTTAGTTCTTTGTAAATATTGCGTAAGCTTGGTGGTAATTTAATTCCATCGGCAACCGAAAATGACAATCCATTGGCTTGTCCAGCTCCATGATATGGATCTTGACCTATCAAAACAACTTTTACATCATTAAAAGAGGTGTGATCAAATGCAGAAAATATTTTGGATGCAGACGGATAAATCGTCTTTGTATTGTATTCATTTCGTACAAAATCTGTCAACGTTTTAAAATAATCTTTCTCAAATTCATTTTTTAAAACTTCTTTCCAAGAAGCATCCAATTTCACATTCATATCATTCTATTTATGAAAACAAAATTATTCTTTTTTATATACATCAAAGTAATTTTTCGAACTAAATCTGAGATTCATTTATCCATTTGCCAACCGTAGGTGCTTTATAATTTTTTATTTTATCAAATAAAATATCTAAATCATTACTAACAATTAGCATATCATAGTTTTCTTGTTTCAGAAAGCCTTTAATTACCATACTTTTAATAAAAAGTAAAAGTTCGTCGAAAAAACCATCAATATTATAAATTGCTATTGGTTTTTTATGTAATCCTAATTGCGCCCAAGTCAACATTTCGAAAAATTCTTCAAGTGTTCCAAATCCACCAGGTAAAGTTATAACTCCATCAGAAAGTTCGTTCATTTTTGCCTTTCGTTCGTGCATAGAATCAACTAAAATAAGCTCACTTAATTCATTATGTTCTACTTCAACTTTCTTCAAAAAATTTGGTAAAACTCCAATTGCAACACCTTTGTTTTCTAAAACGGAATCAGCAATAACGCCCATTAGTCCAACATTTGCTCCTCCATAAACAAGTTCTATCTTATTATCTGCAAGTTTTTTACCTAATTTATATGCCTCTTCAGTAAAAATCTTATTTGAGCCATTACTTGAGCCACAAAACACTGTTAATCTTTTCATTCTATAAATATATAAATCAAAAAATGAATTAAGATTTAATAAATTATTAAATCTATTTGTAAATAGTATTATCTGTCTTTTATTAAGCTAAAGAATTTATCCGTAATTTTGCATTAATGCAAATATCAGAACAAACTTTAAAAGATTTAGAATTTAATGCGGTTCAGAAAGAAATCGCAGAATTTGCTTATACAGAAAAAGTTGAAGCGTTTATTTTCAACTTAAAACCTTATCAAGATCACCAACTTTTGGTACAAGATCTACAAACGACAAACGAATATTTAACAAGTTTTGAAACAGGAAATCATTTCCCTTTTTCAGAATATTATATTTTAGATGAGAATCTAAGCCGATTAGAAATCGAAAATTATTATTTGCCTGCTGAAGAATTTTTCAAAATAAAGGCAAATACACTTCAAGTGAAAGAAATCTTGAAATATTTGACAACTTTCAACGAATATGCGCCCGTTTTATTCGAGAAAGCTTCAACGATTACTTATGAGAAAAATATTGTAAAAGTAATCGATCAAGTCTTCAATAAATTTGGAGAAATAAAAGATGATGCAAGCCCAGAATTAAAAATTGTTCGCGAACGTTTACGTCATTTGAATGGACGAATTACCGAATTATTCAACAAATCAATGGCTTATCATTCTGATTATTTAGATGATATTCGTGAATCTGTTGTTGGAAATCGTCGTGTTTTAGCAGTTAAATCGGCTTTGAGAAAGCGTGTAAAAGGACAGTTTTTAGGAACTTCTAAAACAGGTTCTATTACATTTATAGAGCCAGAAAGTGTTCTAAATCCTCGTCGTGAATGGGAGGAATTAAAGGAAGAAGAAAAGCATTTGATTATTCAGATTTTGTTAGATTTAACAGCACAAATTGCTGCTTATAAACCAAATCTAGAAGAATATCAGACCTTTTTGGAATACATCGATTTTACACAAGCAAAAGCTAATTATGCTTTTTTGATTAATGGGATTTTACCTCAACTTTCTGAGAAAAGAATTATCAAATTGGTTGATGCTTATCATCCTGTTTTATTTTTAAATAATAAGAGAAAAGCAGAAAAAACAATTCCACAAAGCTTAGAAATTAATGAAGAATGTCGCATTATCATTATTTCTGGACCAAATGCTGGAGGAAAATCAATTACATTGAAAACAATTGGTTTACTTCAAATCATGATTCAAAGTGGAATTTTAGTTCCTGTAAAAGACGAAAGTCAATTCGGTTTCTTTAATCAAATCTTTACAGATATTGGTGATAATCAATCTATCGAAAACCATTTATCAACCTATAGTTATCGTCTAAAACAAATGTCGTATTTTTTGAAAAACGCAGATGATAAAACGTTATTATTAGTTGATGAATTTGGTACTGGATCTGATCCGGAATTAGGTGGAGCTTTGGCAGAAGTTTTCTTTGAAGAATTTTACGAACGTAATTCTTTTGGTGTTTTTACAACGCATTACACAAACATAAAATTAAGTGCAGAAAGTTTGCCAGAAGCGATAAATGCTTGTATGTTGTTTGACAAAAAAACTTTGGAGCCGCTTTATCGTTTGGAAATTGGACAAGCAGGAAGTTCGTTTACTTTTGAAGTTGCGGAAAAGAATAAAATTCCGTTTCGCTTGATTAATCGTGCAAAGAAAAAAGTTGAAAGTGAAAAAGTAAGTTTGGATAAAACAATTTTAAAACTTCAACAAGAGAAATTTGAAATTCAGAAAACAAAAGATCATGTTGAAGAATTGCGCGAAACTAATATTGAACACAACGAAAAATTAGAACAAACGAACGAAAAAATTCAACAAAAATTATATGATTTTCAACAATTATATGATCGAGAACAGAAACGTTTGAAACTTGGTGAACGTATTTCGGATATGGCTGATTCTTATTTGAAAACGAAAAACAAAAAGCAAATGATTTCGAATTTCTTGAAGTTAATTGAAATGGAAAATTCGAAAAAAACAAAAGAAGTTCAGCAATTAAAGAAAATTGAAAAGATTGTAGAGAAAGAAGTAAAACGTGAATTAAAAGAAAATTCTGAAACTATTTCTCAACAAAAAGAAGTTATCGAAAAGAAAGAAAAAGCTGCTACTCAGAAAAAAATTGATGCGCTGAAAGTTGGTGATCGTGTAAAAATTCATGGTTCGTCGAGTGTTGGAACAATTGATAAGATAAAAAAAGATACGGTTTTTGTAAACTATGGTTTATTTACAACACAAATAAATGTAAATGAAGTTTATAAAATCTAAAAAGAATAAAAAAAGGAGCTTTAAGTAAGCTCCTTTTTTATTATTAATATCCTTTATTTTGATCTAGATTTTCGTTTCTGTTTATTGCTTCTTTCGGAATTGGTAATTGCCATCTGTAATCAGATTCTTTTAATTCTAATTGAACAGGCGCAGTTCCGCTTCCATCCGCTCTATATCCATTTCCAGATCGTTTAATTCCTTGATTATATTTTGATGGAATATTTTTCACACCTAAAAGTCTTTTCAGAGTAAACCATCGATCTCCATTTTCAAAAGCTAATTCTTTTCTTCTTTCTGTGATAATTGCTTCAAATAATTCTTCTCCTTTTTCTTCTCCTTTAAAAGTTGAATATCGCTGTGCTCTTTCAATGTTTAATGTTTGAAGCGCTTGATCAAAATTACCTTTCAAATAATAAGCTTCCGCCAAATTGAAAATAACTTCTTCTACTCTCAAATATCTTGCATTATTGATATAATTTTTAATATTGCTTGGATAATATTTATTGACAATAATATTTGCATTGTTTGCATCTCCAGCTAAATTATAAATCTTGAAATATGATTTTTTTCGTTCTGGTTCAGTCGATTCGTCATACAAATCATACAAAGCTTTGTCTACAGAGAATTCCATTACCATATTGTTTGCGTTGGTTCCATATCCAAAATTAGAACCGATTGATGGATCATTGGCTTGTAAATAAGGAATTTCAAATAAACTTCCTTTACTTGTTTTTGATGACCAAAAATTTTCAATATCATTTTTCGATGTTGGTTGAACAGCTTTCACTACTTTTTCTGCATGTTCAATAACTTTGTCATAATTGCCATTATATAAATATACACGGCTCAAAAATCCACTTGCTGAATATTGATTAAGACGATTGATATCTTGATAATTATTTGGCAAATTATTGATAACACTTTCTACATCTTGAATAATATCATCGTAAACTTCTTTTATTGTTTTTGTTCGACTTGGTTTAAACTCCGAATTATAAGTTGTTAAATAAGGAATTCCGATTGTAGAAGCCGAATTTGCACTTTGAGTTGGAATCTGAGCATAATGTCTGGCAATTTCAAAATGTGCAATTGCACGAATCAATATTGCTTCTGCTTTTATTCTATTTTTAAATTCTCCATCTTTTAGATTATCGATTTTAGAAAGAATGAAATTAGCATCTGAAACCATTCTATATCCAGCTTCATAAATATCTGTTGGCGTTTGGCTAGAATCATATGTCCAGTTATTTGCAGGACGATTAGATCCTCTTCCTCCGTAATTTGATAATAAATTATCTGAAAGAATATCTCCTACAACAACTAAATCTCGGGAATAACCACTTCCTCCATAAAAGCCGATTTGTTTAAAATCTTGGTACAATCCATAAATTGCTTTTGTAAAATCTCCTTCTGTCTTGTAAAAACCATCAACCAATACATCATTTGGAGATTCTTTTATGATGTCATCATCTGAACAAGAATTAAATATTGATAACAGTCCAAAAACTGTAAGTAGAATTATATTTTTTTTCATGATTTCTTAAAATGTAATGTTAAAACCTAATGAATAAGTGCGAACTTGAGGATATGTAAATAATGAATATGAACCTGAAACATATCCTGAATCAGTAACACTCATCATACTTTGAGAACCTGTTGCAGAAACTGGATCTCCATGATATTTTGTCCACAAAGCTAAGTTCTGAACTTGAGCATAAAGCCTCAAGTTTTTGATAAATGTATTTTTCACTAAATCTGTAAATGTGTAACCAATAGAAAGATTTCTGAACATTACATAATTCGATTTCTCTAAATATTTTGTAGATTCTTGTTCTCCTAAAGTTGTTGGTCGACCAAACTTAGCATGATCTCCAGGATTTCTCCAATAATCGTTTGCTTCTACAACTTGATTAAAATTCATTGGAGCATTTGTTAAATCTCTATACGTATAATTGTACATGTAAGCTCCTAAAGAATAAGTGAAATCAGCACTAATATCAAAACCATAAATGCTCGTATTTAGTCCAAATCCTCCATATAATTTTGGAAGAGGAGTTTTCCCAGTTGCTACAGCATCTTCAGCTTTATAATCTTCTGTAATATTGCCTGCTTTATCTAAATACAAGTTTTTTCCATTTTCTGGATTAACACCTACATAACGCACCAAACGAAATTGATAAGGAGATTGCCCTTTTACATGAACCATACTTGGTGAAATCTCATCTCCTGTTCCAATTAATAATTGATTATTACCATTCAAATCATTAATTTTATAACTTATTGATGTCAAGTTTCCATAGAATGATAATTTGAAATTCTTCTGAGAAACTGCTGCAATATTCAAATCAAGTTCTATTCCTTTGGATGTTATTTCTCCTGCATTGACAGTTTTACTTAGATTTCCTGATTCTATTGGCAATAATGTTCTGAAAATAAAATTCTTTCTATTATCATTAAAATATGCAAAAGATCCTGTTATAAAATGTCTGAAAAAATCAAATTCAGTTCCTATATTTAATTTTCTATTAGTTTCCCATGTCATTTTAGGATCAATCTCGTATCTAGGAGGAGTTGCAACAGTATTTCCGCCATAATTTCCTGTCAAATTCACATATGCTTGATTGATGTATCGTTGGATAGATGAATCGTCTCCTACTTCTCCATAAGAAGCTTTTAACTTAAGTCCTGTTAAATATTGGTTTCCTTTCAGAAAGTCTTCTCTTGTAACATCCCAAGTTACCGAAGCTCCCCAAAAATTTCCATATTGCTTATCTAATCCTGCTAATGAAGATCCATCTCTTCTGAAATAAACATCTAAAAAATACTTTCTATTGTAATCATAAGAAACAGCTCCTAAATAACCAAATCGTGCTTCTTCCCATCGATTAGTCAAAGAAGAATTCAGAATTCTATTTGCTAAAGCTTGTACACTTTTATCTCCAGTTGGATAACCTTCGCTGCGTAACGTAATATTATAATTTCTTTCGTTCGAATATTCTGAAGCTAAAGTAAAACGTAATGTATGTAAATCAAATTTGTTTATATAATTCAATTCATTTCTCCAATTGTAAGCAAAACGATCATCTCCTATATCTGCTTTGCTTCCTCCTGTACCACGGTTTTTTGAAACAAAAGCCAAAGGCGAAACGAAACTTTCAAATTGATTTCGATTATATTTTGCTCCGAAAGTTGTTCTAAAAGTTAACTTCTCCGTTAAATCTGCTTCTAAAAATCCTGAACCAAAAAGTCTAAAATTTCTATATTGATTATTCGTATATTTCATTTGATCCAAAACAGGATTTTGTAAAATATTGACATTCGAATTGTATATAGGAGATCCGGTTTCATCTAATTTCACATTTCCTGCATCATCTAATTCATAAACAGAGGCGTATGGATAATTTAGATAAATATTGGTGAAAGGACTAGAAAAGTTATAAATATCCGATGGTAAATCTCTTTTCATATAAGCACCATTTGCATCTATCCCATATCGTAACCAATCTTTCATTTTTGATGAAAGATTTATGGAAGAAGTAATTCGCTCAAAACCTTTATAAAACTCTACCGTTCCATTATCTTTATCATAACCCAATGAAAAAGATTGCGCTGTTTCGCCATCATTTTTATTAAAAGTGAAATAATTTGAACTAATTATACTTCTTTTAAAAATATCATCTTTCCAGCTATGATCATATTGAGATAATCTGTCGATTTCTTCTTGACTTCTTGCAACACCTAAACCTAAACTACGTCCTGTTTCTAAATCATTTAATTGACTTATTTCATTCTGAAAATTTAAAAACTGACGACCATTCATTAATTTGATATTCTTGAAACCTAGATTCTCACCAAACCCGATACGAGAAGAATACGAAATAATTCCTTCATTTTTCTTGGCACGTTTTGTCGTAATCAAAATAACTCCATTTGCTCCTCGAGATCCATAAATAGCTACTTGAGAAGCATCTTTCAATACTTTCATTTCCTCTATATCATTTGGATTTAATGCAACAATATCTGCAGCAGACAAATATGTTCCATCAACTACATAAAGTGGATTTTTAACACCGCCATTCAAACCAATTGCTCCTCTTATCACAACATTTGCATTACTTCCTGGCGCACCATTCTGTGCTTGAGAAGAAAGCCCTGAAACTTTCCCAGATAACAATTGATCAACTGAAGTTGATGGATTTAAGTTCTTGAAATCATCTCCTTTCAAAGTTGTTGTTCCTGCTGATTGCGGCGCTTCGAAAATACTTTTCACAACTACAACATCCAAATCAACACTTTCTGATTTTGGTTTCAAATCAATAACTCCCAA
Source organism: Empedobacter brevis (assembly GCF_965118635.1). Taxonomy (GTDB): domain Bacteria; phylum Bacteroidota; class Bacteroidia; order Flavobacteriales; family Weeksellaceae; genus Empedobacter; species Empedobacter brevis_A. Next base: position 58,373 of record NZ_CBCPHV010000005.1, read on the forward strand.
ATCGTATTGATCAACTTTATATTCAGAGCCATTAATAATTAATATTGTTCCTAAAGGAAGATCTATCGAAAAATGTCCATTTTCGTCCGTATAAAATGTTTGATCTTGATTTTTAACTTTTATTTCTACATCCTGTGATGGAAAACCTAATTCATCATTCACTTGCCCTTTAATCTGAGCATACGTTAGAGAACTTAACAGCAAAAGTGCTATAAGACTTAACTTATTTTGAACTTTCTTCATTCATAAATTTTTATACTGCAAATCTCAATATTTAAAGAACATTATCCTATAAAACATATAAATAATATTTATTTTTAGAAATAATTTCTATTTTATTTAAAATAATTATTTTATGTATAATTGTTAAAAAATTAAATTATTATCAAAATTTTAGCATAAAATTTAACAAATCGTAAAACAAGCTAATAACAGAAGTCGACAAATGAGATTATCTGGAAGAAATTATAAATAGAAAAAAAATCCTATTTTTTAAAAGTCTATGGAATTAATAGAAATTTAAAATATAAATCATAGAAATTTATTAAAACAGGCAAGAAAATACCTTAAACATTGTTAATCAATTAGATGATTAGAAATGGAAAGAAAATCGTAAAAAGGGAAAGTCGATTCGAACAGCTATTTTTGGCGAATTTGAACTATTTTAAAAAAAATTATTCATTTTTTTATCGTTTCATTCGCCTTATTTTTTTAATCAAGAATAGTTTTAAAATTATCCTTAAAAAAGTTCGTGAATGCACGAACTTTTTTTTAATCTTTCTCTACACCTTGATAAATAACTGCTCCTGATTTTCTCTTTGACTTTTCCATTTCATTGTCATATTCTTCTTTGGTAACTTTTATAGCTTTATTTGGTAGCTCTATTTTTTCTTTGTATGGTTTTATATCAATGGCTGTAAAACTTACATTTGTATCCATATCTCTTGTAAATGGTATTTTGAATTTAATTTTTAAAATCAAACCTGGTAATCCATTGTAACGAGAAGGTCCATCACGAAAAGGCAAATCTACAGCATACCAAGCTTCTACCGTTTGCGTTGGATTGGTATACGTTGCTTTTCGTACTTTATAACCCAGTATTGTTGATTCTTCTTTAGTTAATATCCATGGAAAAGTTTGCATTGAATCTTTAACGAATAGCTTCGGTTTCATTTTACTATTTTCATACAATTCTTTCGTATTAAATTCTTTATAAATATTAGAACTAACATTACTGCTTAAACCAAGAGAAGTTATTGTCCCTTTCTGATCATTATTAATTCGTTCAATCTCTGTAAAATTGGAATTTGTATCATTTACAATCAATTCATAATAATATCGTTTATTCTCAGAATTATTGAGCATTTCTTCCATTTTAGCTGAAGTTTTTTTTATAGAACTTCTATCAAATTCTTGTTGAACTTCATATTCTACTCGGACGGCATCTTGCGAAAAACCAATCATTGGAAGGACGAATAATAAATATTTTAGCATTTTATAGTGTTTTTATGATTCTACTAATATAGAAATAAAAATTAATTCATTTTAAATAATCATCAACATAAGTAATATCATTCTTTAGGGTGAATAATCTTTGTAAATTAGCATAGAGATAAGATAAAAAGAGTTGTTTTATTGAATTTCAATAGAATATTAACTCAATAATAATTATTAATCATATATCATAAATATTATTTATAGTTTAATCTATTTTTGAAATTGAAAATATATGGACAGTTTAAAATATCACTCTAAATTTGTAGCAGAAAAAGAGATAAAAACTTTAATTAGTTTTATCAAATCAAGAAATAAAAAACAAAATATAAAAAATTAAAATTATGTCATTAGTAGGAAAAAAAGCGCCTTTATTTACAGCGCCTGCAGTAATTGATGGAGACGAAATCGTAGAAAACTTTTCAATGCCAATTGGAGAAAAAAACATCGTTTTATTCTTCTATCCAAAAGATTTTACTTTTGTTTGTCCAACAGAATTACACGCATTCCAAGCTAAATTAGCTGAATTCGAAAAAAGAGATGCTGTTGTAATCGCTGCTTCTTGTGATTCTGAAGAAACTCACTTAGCATGGTTAAACACTGCAAAAGATAACGGAGGTATCGAAGGTGTTACTTATCCAGTTGTTGCAGATTTAGCAAAAACTATCGCAATGGATTACGGTGTTTTAGCAGGTGATTATGTTTACAATGAAGAAAATGATTCTTTAAAATTTGAAGGAGCTCCAGTTGCTTACCGTGGAACTTTCATCATCGACAAAAACGGTGTTGTTCGTCACGAAACTATCAACGATTTACCATTAGGACGTAACATTGATGAATATGTACGTTTATTAGACGCTATTTTACATGTTGAGAAATATGGTGAAGTTTGTCCAGCTAACTGGGAAGAAGGAAAAGATGCAATGAACGCTACTAAAGATGGTGTAGCTTCTTACTTAGCTTCTCACTAAAAAATAACTTGAGAATCTTTTGATTTTCAAAATTCACGAAGAGGCTGTCTAAAAAATTGACAGGAGATTTTAAGAAATTCATTTTCAATAAAAATCACTAAGTTCAACACTTAGACGGCCTTTTTTATATCCAATTTTTAACTTTTAAAAATTAATAAAATGTTTGCAGAATTAGAACAAGATAACTTACAACAAGTTGTAGCTGATAACAACTTAGTAATTGTACAATATGGTGCTGGATGGTGTGGAAACTGCCGTTTGGTAAAACCAAAATTCAAAAAATTAGCAGCTGAATACGAAGGTAAAGCAGAGTTTTTATATGTTGATGCAGAGAAATTTGTTGAATCAAGAAAATTAGCTGAAGTTCCAAATTTACCAACTTTCGCTGTTTTCAAAGGAGGAGTTAATGTAGGACAAGTAACTGCATCTAAAATTGATGCTGTAAAAGAATTAATCAATGAAACTGCCGGTATTTAAAAATTTAGCAAAAAACCTTTCTGTTGAAGCAATGGAAACGGCTTTAGAAGTTTTGGAAGTTTATGCTGAATCTCCAGCTGTAAAAGAACCAGAACAAGAAGTAATTGGTGAAATGATTTCTAACATTTGTGGAGCGATGGAAATGAAGCAAATGATGGATGACGAAGGCATGGACGAACGTACTGCAGCCAATACTTTTATGCAACGTGTAATGGGTTCGATTGACAAATAGTTGTCAATAATTCCTAATAACTTAAATATATAATTCTACTTGAAATAAAAACGAAGTAGAATTATATATTTTTTTTATACCTAATTTCTAGATAAGAGAATAACTTCTAAATGATATTGAAGGATTTATTTCTAAAATTCAAAATATCCATCAAACTACATTATTTTATTTTCCTCATCATCTACATTAAGAATTTCTAAGAAATTAAACCAATAATTTATTATTTATTCCATAAACACATTCTTTTGTGATTAGATTTTTCTAAATAGTTACTTTAAACTTATTTTTGTAAAAATTTTAAAATTGAATACACGAGTAAATTGGATAAGCTGTAAGAGTTGTAATGGACTTGGAAAAAAAAGTCAAGGCGTTTCGAAAAGAAAACTTATACGCTATAAATCTTCTATTACTCAATCTAAAAAGATTGAAAATTCTACCATTCCTACTAAACCAAAAAGTTCTATGCAAATTTGTACAATTTGCTCGGGAACTGGATTAATGACAACAAATGAACTTCCTTTACCAAACGAAAAAAAATATCCACATATTGCTATTGTTGGAGCTGGAATTGGTGGTATTGCTTTAGCATTAGCTTGTTTGCATCGTCAAATTCCTTTCACTCTTTTTGAACGAGATCGTACTTTCAATGATCGTTCGCAAGGTTATGGATTAACGCTACAACAAGCGAGTAAAGAATTGAAAAAATTTGGCATTCAGTCTTTAGATGAAGGAATTGTTTCTACTTTGCATTTAGCACATAAAATAGATGGAAATGTAATTGGAGAATGGGGAATAAGAAAATTACAAAATAAAGAAGCTATTGAAGCAAAAAACAAGAATAAATTTACCAATATTCATATCGCAAGACAATCTTTGCGTTTAGCTTTTTTGAATCAATTAGGTGGTGATAATCAAGTTTTATGGAATCATCAATTAATTGATTATAAAATAAATGATAAAATAGAATTAACTTTTAATGTAAATGGAATTCAACAAAAATTTGAAACTGATTTACTTGTCGGAGCAGATGGAATACGAAGCACAGTTCGCCGATTAATCATAGATGAAAATAAAAGTCCGTTACGTTATTTAGGTTGTATTGTAATTTTAGGAATTTGCAAATTAGATGATTTAGAAAATGTTGAAAGTCATTTATTAGATGGAGCAACAGTATTTCAGACAGCAAATGGAACAGAGCGTATGTACATGATGCCTTATGATAAAGATTCGCTTATGTGGCAATTTAGTTTTCCTTTATCCGAAGAAGAAGCTATCGTTTTGAGTAAAAAAGGTTCTAATGCATTAAAAACAGAAGTAACAAAAAGAACGAACTGGCACTCTCCTATTCCAGAAATTATTGCATCAACAAAAGCAGAATTAATTACAGGATATCCTGTTTATGACCGAGATTTATTAACCCCAGATTTATTACAAAATGTTGGTCCAGTAACTTTAATTGGTGATGCAGCACATCCTATGAGCCCTTTCAAAGGACAAGGTGCTAATCAAGCATTACTAGATGCTTTGTTATTTGCTCAAAAAATAACATCTGCTTATAATGGACAAAATGAAGAAATAAATTTACGTAAAGACATTTTAGAATCTTACGAAAAAGAAATGATGGAACGTAGCAGTGTTAAAGTAAAAAAATCAGCAGATGCAGCTAAATTTTTACATTCGAATATTGTTCTTCAAGAAGGTAATGTAACCTTTGGTTCTAAATGGTCTTCTAGCCTTTAAATTAATTTTGATTAAGTGTATTATTCAAAATAAAATATAAAAAAATAGCGAGCTAATGCTCGCTTTTTTTTTATAAACTATTACAAATTAATCTACATATTTATGTTGATATTCTTTTCTATATGCGTAATAAAATACAACTGGAAGAATTGTAAAAGATAAGATTAAACAGATAATTAATCCTCCCACAATCATAATTGCTAAAGGTTTCTGAATTTCTGATCCCATTCCTGTTGAAAGTGCTGCTGGTAATAATCCCATAGATCCCATAAGCGCAATCATCACAACTGGACGAATTCTACTTTTCACACCATTAACGATTGCTTCTTTTAATTGCATTCTATGTTTCAAATTATCTCTAATAATACCAATTAATACAATTCCATCAATTGTTGCAACTCCAAAAAGAATAATAAAACCAATTCCTGCTGATATTCCGAAAATAGTTCCTGTTACCCAAAGTGAAATAAATCCTCCGATGAATGCAAAAGGCAATGTTAATGCAGCAATTGCTGTATCTTTTACGTTTCCGAAATTTGTATACAATAGCAATAAAATCAAAACTAACGAAATCGGAACAACCATTGTTAATTGTTTTGCTGCTCGCTCTTTACTTTCGAATTCTCCTGCCCATTCCATATAATTTTCTTTCGGCAATTTTACTTCTTTCGCGACTACTTTTTTAGCTTCATCAATCGTACTTCCCAAATCTCGACCTTCAATACTAAATCCGACTCCAATATATCGGCTATTTCCTTCTCTATAAATAAAAGCTGGACCTGTTTGATAACCAATTGTTGCGATTTCTTGTAAAGGAATATTTTGTCCATTACTTGTCGGAATCAAGATATTTGCAATTTTCTCTGGCGTATCTCTATAAGCTTCCTGAAAACGTAAAATAACATCAAACTGTCGATCGTTTTCATAAAACTTAGTCGCTGCTTGTCCTCCAATTGTCATTTCTATTACTGCCTGAACATCAGCTGTATTAATACCATATTTTGCCATTTTTGTATCACTCAATTCTATTCTAAGTTCTGGTAATCCGATATTTTTGTAAACATTGATATCCGTTATTCCATTTACTTTTTCGATAGAAGAAGCGACTTTATTTGCATATTTTTCTAAATCATACAAATCATCCCCAAAAATTTTAATAACCAATGAGCTTTTTACACCAGCTACATATTCTTCAACATTATCTTGAATAGGTTGCGAAAACCCGAACACAATTCCTGGATAATGATTCAATTTGTTTCGCATTTCTTGAATAATTTCATCTTTTGAAATTTTTCGGTTCCAATCTTTTTCATCTTTCAATTGAATATTAAATTCTATATTAAAGAATCCTGTTGGATCGGTTCCGTCATTCGGGCGACCTGTTTGTGTCAAAATAAAATCTATTTCATCGCAATTTTTTTGCATCAATTCTTTCATCTCTTTTGTTAATCGAGTTGATTCTTGTAAGTTGACACTATTTGGTAAAGTTGCTCGAATATAAATTGCTCCTTCGTTTAGTTTCGGAAGAAATTCTGAACCATAATTTGAGAATTTGAACAAACAAAGCGCTAAGATTCCTAAAAATATTCCTATTGTAGCTTTTTTGTATCGAAATGCAATTGCATATAAACCGAAAATAGTTTTTTGAAAAAATCGAGTAATAAAGTTTTCTTTTTCTACCATGTTTTTCTTGAAAAGCAATTTACACATCGCAGGAACATAAGTTAAACTTAATATTAAAGATCCTAACAAGGCATATCCTAATGTAAATGCTAAAGGAGAAAACATTTTACCTTCCACTTTTTGAAATGAGAAGATTGGTAATAAGGCAACAATAAGAATAAGTAAAGCAAAGAAAATATAAGAAGCTACACTTCCTGCACTTTTCTTTATGACACCCATTTTACTCATTTTTGCGAAACGCTCTGCTCCTACTTTATGTTGCATTGTTGCTAAAGCGACAAAAACTGTTTCGACAATTACCAAAGTTCCTTCTAGCAATAACCCGAAATCCAATGATCCCATTGAAATTAAATTCGCTGGCAATCCTTGTATTTTCAACATTATAATTGCGAATAAAAATGAAAGCGGAATAACCGATGCTACAATAAATGTTGATTTCCAATTGTATAAGAAAACAAAAACAATTAATGAAACCAATAGAATTCCTTCGATAATATTTTTAGAAACTGTGTGTACCGTATTATCAACCAATTTCGTACGATCTACAACTGTTTCAATTTTGACATTATCTGGTAAAGTTCTTTCATTTAATTCCTCTATTTTTGCTTTAAGATTTTCTATAACTTCTGATGGATTTTCTCCACGTAACATAACAACAATACCTTCTACCATATCATCATTATTGTTATAACCAACTTGTCCTAATCTAGGTTTATTTGAAACAACAACATCTGCTACATTTTTGATAAGAATTGGCGTAGAACCATTTAGGGCAACAGTAATATTTCCGATATCCTCTATTTTGTCTAACAAACCAACACCACGAACTACATAAGCTTGATCTCCTTGCTGAATAACATCTCCACCAACATTTATATTTGATTTAGAAACCGCTTCATAAACATCTAAAGGCGATAAATCATAATTCTTTAATTCAGTTGGATTAATTTTAATTTCATATGTTTTTTCTTCTCCACCAAAACTTACAACATCTGCAACTCCTGATACAGAAAGTAATTCACGCTCGATAACCCAATCCTGAATTGCCGTAACTTCTTTTATTGGTAAATCACTTTTTATGACATAACGAAAGATTTCTCCTGTTGCACCTGAAGGCGGTTCAATATCAGCATCAGCTCCTTCTGGTAAATCTACTCCGCTCAATTTATTCGACACATATTGCTGTGCATAGAAATCATCTACACCATCTTCGAACTGAACCGTTACAACAGATAATCCGAAAAGCGAAATAGAACGAATATTAGATTTGTGTGGAATACTGTTCATTACTTTGGAAACTGGTAAAGTCACCAATTTTTCCATTTCCTCTGCACTTCTTCCTGGCCATTGCGTTATAATACGAGCTCTAGTATTTGTCACATCTGGAAATGCTTCTATTGGCGTATGTTTCAAACAAAATATACCAGCGAAAAGCAATGCAAATACAGCAAATAATACAAAGGTTGTATTGCGTAACGAAAAAGTTACGACTGATTGTACTAACTTTTTCATTTATTATTTATTTAATTCCTCAAATATTATTAGCGCATTTCTAGAAATAATTTTTTCATTTGGAGCAAATTTTTCTTTAACAAATGTAAATTCCTCATTTTGCCCTATTGCTGTAATTTTTCTTATTTCCATTGTACAATCATCTTTGTAAACAACAACATATTCCTTATTATTCTCAAAAACTTTTGCTTTATTAGAAATAGCAAATGCATTTCCTAATATGTTTTCTTTATTGATAATAATATCTGCACTTAGTCCTGGCATTAACTTTAAATCTTGATTTTCTAACACAACACGAGCTTTCAAAACATGTTCGTTTTCATCAAATACGTTGTATATTTTATCAATCTTTCCTGTATAAATTCTATCCGCATAAGCCATTGATCTTACATTTACAGCATCTCCTTTTTTCACATATTGTAAGTTATTCGCATAAATATTTACCATAACCCAAACTTGTTTCAGATTAGAAATAGAAAATAAATTATCGTCTGATTCTGATGTGATCGATTGTCCAACGCTCATACTTTTTTGTACAATGTATCCATTCTTTGGTGCTAAAATTTGGAATTGTCCATTACCTACAGCACGATACATTTTTAAAGTTGCATTTATCTTATCAATCTCAATTTGATTTGATCGTAATTCATGTTCAGCTTCTGTTACTTCTGGTTGAGAAGCCATTCCATCATTCAACAATTCTTTTTTCGACTTGATTTGTTTTCGAATCAAATCCATTTGATTTTGATAATATCTTTTTTGTTGAACTAAATCTAAAACCTCGTTCGATTTTACAACAGCTAAAACTTGCCCTTGACGAACATAATCGCCCAATTCAAAATTTACTTTATCTACAACTCCTTGCAATAAACTTTTAAAACCTACCAAATCATTTTCATTGTATTCTATTTTACCTGATAAGGTTAATTGTTCGTGAATTGGTTTTTCTGATATATCAAGGATTTCTGTTGATTTTTTCAACTCATCATTCAAACAAAATTTTGTTTCTTCCTGCGTCTCTTTTTCTGTCTCTTGCTTGTTACAACTACTTAAAATAAAAGTTAAAGCAGTTAAAAAATAAAAAGTCTTTTTCATCATTCTAAAAATCTTGTCCAACGATATAATTTAATTCTTCAAAAGTGTTTTGATAATTCTCCAACAAATCCAAATAAGCTTGTTGCGATTCGCGATAAGCCTGTATAAAATCTATAAACTCTAATAAAGTAATTTGTTTGTTTTGTAAATGTTTTTTATAATTTTCAATCATAGTCAATTGATCTTGATTATTCATTTTATTCCATTGAATAATCGCTTTGTCTAATTGATTGATTTGATTTTGAATTCTATCAATTGTATTATTCAATTCAAAATCAATTGCATTTTTCGTGAACTGTTGCTGGCTAACTGCGATTTCTGCAGCTTTTATATTTCCTTTATTTGTATTGAAAATTGGCAAATCAACGCTAACTCCAATTCCAACAAAATCGCGCATAATATTTCCGCCACGATCATAACCAACTTGAAAAGCTAAATCTGGAACGCGCTGAGCTTTCTCTAAAATCAATTGCTTTTCAGCCATATTAATTTCATTTTCTTGCTTTTTTAGTGCGATATTTTGATTTTTAGCTAACTTTTTAACATCTAACGGAATCAATTTTGAATGTGTATTAAATGCAGAAAAGTCAATTTCATCCACTTGTAAATCTATATTTTGAGTTAATAAACGAAGCTTATTAATGGATTCAATTTCTTGATTTTCTAATTCGATTTGCTCTTTTTGTAAAGCAATTAATTCGGATTGAAGTCTGTAAAAATCAGCTTTTGGAACATTTTTCAAATCAGCTTGACGTTGATATTGCATGTTCATTTGTTCAAATAATTCAATACTATTTTGTAGTTCTTTTTTTTCTGCTAAAGTTCGAGCCAAAGAAAAATAAGTTTGTCTCAATTCTTTTTTCAATTCTCGAAGAAGTTCTTCGTATTCAAAAAGCGCAGAATTCTTTTCAAGTTCCTTTATCGCAACTCTTTTCTTTCTTTTTCCTGCTGTTTCTATTAATTGTTCTAATTCAACAGAAATCTGTTGATTTCTACCATATTTTCCAATTAAATAAGGCTGTTCTTCCACATTATACGTTTTCCAAAGATTAACTTCAGAAATGCTTAATGTTGGATTATTCCATAATTTTTCTTGAATAATTTCTGCATCAATTTTATCAATATTAAATTTATTCGAAATTAATTCATAGTTTTTTTGCAGAAAAGCAGCTTCCAAATTCTCTAAATTCACTTTCTGAGCCTGAGTTTGGACAACTAAAAAAATGCTTATTGCTGTAAAATATATCTTCTTCACTTTTAATCTTTTTTCAAAAATCAAAAGTAGTCGCGGTAAATTAAGGTAAGTTTTAAGCTAGATTAGAATTAGATTAGAAATTAAATTAATGTTCCTAATAATCAGAATTTAAAGAAATGAATTAAGAAGTTTTTATTTAAAAAATGAGTTGAACAATTGTTCCTTTTGGTTTATTTGGAACAATTTCTACTTCGATTTGATGAAGTGTAAAAATGATATTCGCCATCGAAAGTCCAATTCCTTTTCCTTGAAAACCTTGTGTATTTTTTCCTCGGAAAAAATTTTGTTTAATTTGTTTAATTTCAGTTTCTAAAATACCAATTCCCAAATCAGAAATATGAATTTGTAAACGATTATTGATTTCTAGAAATTGTACTAAAATTGGTTGATTATTCGAATATTTTATTGCGTTGCTCACGATATTATTCAAAGCAACTTCTAATAATTTTTCATTCCCTTGAATGGTTAATAATTTATCATTCTCAACTTGTAAATCTACATTTATACGAGCTTGATGATATAAAACTGCATTTTCTATAACTTGCCAAACAACCTCATCAATGCGAATTTGACTAAACTCGAAACTTGTTTTTGCACCAGAAAGTAACATCATTTGGTCCAAAGTTTCTTGCAAATCATTGGTATATTGTTGCAATTGTACAATCACATTTTCGTATTCTTCGAGCGTTCTTTTTTTATGATTGGTTACTTCTAAAGTACCTAATAATGCAGTAATTGGCGTTCGTAATTCGTGAGAAACATAATCAATAAAGTTTTTTTGCACATTAAATGTTTGCGCCATTCGATCTATAAAATTATTGTACGTTTTGATCAAATCCTCAATCTCTGTATATGATTTATTGAGCTTTAAAGGTTCAGTAAAATTCTTCGAATCACGTTCTTTTATTTGTTCTATAATTTTTGTGATTGGCTCATAAGCAATAATTCCTAAATAATTAGAAAACAAATAAATAAAAAGTAAACTAATTAAAGAAACTGAAATCAAAATCTGAAGTAAAGAATGCATTTGTTCATTAAACTCTTGTTTCGATTCTCGTGTAATTACGACGAAATCTCCTTCGTTGTCATGATAAAAAATTCCATCATAAAAATAATCTTTACTTACAAAAAAATCATTTTTATTTGAGCGAATATTCTCTACAAATTGTGTTGATATTTCATGATTATCTACCATATCTCCATGAATTTTTTTGTTGTCTTTATCAACAATCAAAATATTTTTTCTGGAAATTGTTTTTACCAATTGACTTTGAATATTATTATGCTCTAAAACTGGTAATTCGTCTTTTTCTAAATAGTAAATAGAAGCCAAAAGTGTTTTGTTCTGCAAGGATTTAAACTCTTTTTGTTCCATTTGGTTGTAAAAAGAAAAGTAAATAATTGTAGAAACAATGAGAATAATAATGCTAAAAATAACAACAGAATAAAGTGCTAATCGATGTTTTAACTTCATAATTTAAGCTTTAAACATATAACCAACACCTTTCACGGTATGAATGTATTTTGTTCCGTTTCGTTCTATTTTATTGCGCAAATAGGAAATATAAACATCGACAACATTGGTATGATTGTCAAATGTTATTCCCCAAACAGCATTTAGAATTTGGATTCGCGTAACTGTTCTATCAATGTTTTCAATCAAATAATTCAATAGTTTAAACTCGCGAGGAGAAAGCTCTGTTTCTTCTTGATTCACGAAAACTTTATATTGATCCAAATCGATTTCTAAATCATCAAATACTAATTTATTTTCTGGCGTTTCTTGTGAACGAAATTGATTTCGGCGCGTTAGAGCTTTAATACGAGATAATAATTCGTCGAAGTGAAATGGTTTTGTAATGTAATCATCCGCACCATAATCTAAAGCTGAAACTTTATCCTGGACAGTATTTAGCGCGCTAAGCATTAATATTGGAGTAAATATTTTTTTGTAACGCAGCGTTTGTACCAATTGAATTCCATCCATTTTTGGTAACATAATATCGCAAATAATCAAATCGAAATGAATAGTAAGGAATTCTTCTAAAACAGATTCTGCATCTTTACAAAGTGTGATTAAATGTCCATTTTCTTCCAATCCTTTGATCAAAAAATCACTAATTCGTTTATCATCTTCAATTACTAATATTTGCATATTGTTTCAGTTTCTTCAAAAATAAGGATTTTGATTAAGATGAAATGAATAGTAAGGCTTTTCTAATTCGATTTTAATTTCGCTTTTCTTTATAAAACAAAAAAACTGTCCAAATTAAGACAGTTTTTTGTTGATATATTTTATTCTACTGGTGTTTCTCTTGCGGCTTCGTATATGATGGAATCTCTTTGTTCTTGTGTCAAATCATATTTATAATTAAATATTGCAGATTCCCAATCACCATATCCTACATTCGGTAATACAATAAATCGTTTTCCAAATTCAGCTTTTAAAGTTTCGACTGCTGTAGCTCTTTCTTTTTCTGATTTATGATTATCAAATAAAGAAGAAAAATCTGTTAAACTATCTCCTAAAAGCAATACAATATCATAATCTTTTGAAACATTTTGGCGACGCGCTTCTTTGCTACTTTCTTTTGTTCTCAAAATTAAATTCTGAGCGCTTTGAATTGGATAATTGTATTTTTCTAAATTAGCCAAAGTTCCTGCACGTTCTTCTTCATATCGATTGGTGATATAAAAGATTTGAACTCCTTTACTTGCTGCATACTGAAAAAATTCTTGAGAACCAGCCAACGGAGTTGCAATTCCTTTCGAAGTCCAATTTGCCCAAGATTCTTGCGACCATATTTTTCCCTGGCGCGCCATTTCTACTGCATAGTACGAATTATCCAAAAAAGTTTCGTCAATATCTGTTACAATTGCCAAAGGTTTTGCTCCTTTTTTAGCAATTGCTTCATCCAATCTCATTTTCGCAACGTTATAAGCTTGTTGACTTAATGCTTGATATTCAGCTGCTCTTTGCTGAAAAAATGCAGCATAAATTTTACCATCAACTTGCAAACTTTTCTGTTGAACAGGCTGTTGTTCACTAACTATTTTTGGTGTTTGGCAAGCTGTTAATCCTAAAATCATCAAGCTTCCAAGCATCAATTGTATATGTTTCATATCTCTAAATTCTAATTGCAAAATTAAGCCTTACAAATCAAAAAATCTGTTTATTGAATATATTTTATCGATTGTAAAGTTGTTTGATGAAAATAAATTTTGAACTGATAATGTTCTCCATTTATTTCGATATCAATCTCCAAATAATCATTTTGGTTGAAACGATCCAAATCTGTATCGAAGAAATAAATATTTCGAATAACATGCGAATCAGGTAAAATTGTATTTTTCAATAAAATATCATTAGTTCCCATTCCCAATTCACCATAAAAAGTAACATCTGCTTTTATCTTTTCTTGAGAAAAATTTGAGTAAAAATCAGCTTCTATAATATTAATTCGAGCTGTTTTAGTACTATTATTTTGAACAGAAATTAAAAATTCTAATGTATTTTTTTTCTTCGTTACCGAATCTATTTTTATTTGATATTCAGAAAATTGTTGATTAGAATTTTGAATCAAATCATTTTCTTTATCAATTGCTAAATACTCGATTTTTTGTTCTTCTTCTTTCAGAAATGTTTTTTCTATTTGATCTTTTTTTAGTTTTTTGTAGATAATAAAAAGTATAAGTAATATAACTAAAAGGAATAAATATTTCATGCTGCAAATTTAAGAAAATCTTCTAGGAAGCTCTTTTTTCTATGATTTTAAAATCTATTAATTTGATATTTCTTCTTTCGATTTTTCTGTGCTTTTATTGCTGATCAAAAATTAAATTCAGCTTGTGAAATTCATCTGCAATCTCACGGTTATTCGACAAACGCGGAACTTTATTTTGTCCTCCCAACTTTCCGATTGATTTCATATAATGCTGAAAACCTTCATTTTTAACTTCAGAAATAACCAACGGACGCAAAATGTTTCCTTTTATCAAATCATCATAATATGTATTTTGATCACGCATTTGAAGATCAAGTTCTTTATTAAATTCTTCTAAATTTTGTGGTTTTTGATCAAATTCTATTAACCATTCATGATATGGTAAACCTGTTGTTGGATTGACAAATGGCGCAACCGTAAATTCGTTTACACTTGCTGGATATTTTTCTAAAGTTTTCTGTAAAGCTTGTTCCACTTCATGCCCAATTACATGCTCGCCAAATGCAGATGTATAATGTTTGATTCGTCCAGAAACAACAATTCTATAAGGTTTAATGGATGTAAAACGAACTGTATCGCCAATATTATATCCCCACAAACCAGCGTTTGTATTCAGAATTAGAACATAATCTTTTCCTATTTCTACGTCTTTTAATGAAATTCTTGTAGGATTTTCATCAAAAAATTCATCAACAGGAATAAATTCATAGAAAATTCCATTGTTCAATAGAAGTAATAAATCATCATTTTTTTGAGAATCTTGATACGCAATAAATCCTTCTGAAGCTGGATAAGTTTGTATACAATCTATTTTTCGACCAATTAATTGATTTACTTTATCTCGGTATGGCTCGTAATTAACTCCGCCTGTTACCATTAGTTGCAAATTTTTGAAAATCGATTGAACATTTTCCTTTCCTGAAACTTTAATTAATCGTTCAAAATACATGATTAGCCATGGTGGAATTCCAGAAATTAGCGTCATATCAGCATTCTTGGTTTCATCTACTACTCTATCTACTTTAGTTTCCCAATCATCAATTACGTTTGTTTCGTAAGATGGCAAACGATTTTTTTGTAAATAATTAGGAACAAAATGTGCACTAATTCCAGAAAGTCGACCAACTTTCAATCCGTTTTTATCTTCAAGAATAGGACTTCCTTGTAAGAAAATCATTTTACCATTAACAAAACTTGAATTCTTTGTTTCATTAATGTAAAACAGTAAAGCGTTTCGAGCAGAGTTGATATGTGTTGGAACAGATTCTTTTGTAAGCGGAATATATTTCGCTCCAGAAGTTGTTCCAGAAGTTTTAGCTAAATAAAGCGGTTTCCCTGGCCAAAGAATATCAGATTTTCCTGCAATTACTTCATCAAAATAATGTTTCAAACCTTCATAATCTTTAATAGGAACTTGCGATTTGAAATCTTCATAATTTTTGATTGAATCAAAATGATGATCAACTCCAAACTTTGTATTTTTTGCAGCAACAATTAATTCATGTAGAATTTTGTCTTGTGTTTCTAGCGGATTTTTTATCCACTTTTGTTCTTTGTTGACAATGTATTTTGCAAAAATTTTCGCTAAAAAAGCTTTCATGCTATTCATTTAAAACATTATTATTGGTCGAATTTAAACGAATATTCTAAATAATTTAACAACAATTGCAATGATTTTTCTTAGTCAAATCACTAATTACATTAAAGCTAAATCCTTAGCTATCATTTTATAATCATTGCGTTAAAAGTACCTTCCGAATTATTCCTATTCTACATAAAATTATCTTATTTTTTCGAAGGATGCAAGATTTTTTCTAATCGAACGTTTTATTGTAGATTTGTTTTTATTCACTATCATGAAAAAGATTGTACTGAGTATATTCGCCGCAAGTTTTTTAATCGGCTGTTCTACGCAAAAAAATAGTTTCAAAAACCGACAATTTCATAAAATGACTTCGTGGTTTAATGGAATATTTAATGCTGAAGAAGAGTTAGATAAAAAGAACACAGAATTACAAACAAATTATGTAGAAAATTATTCGAAAATTTTGCCTATTGGTATCGAATATTTTTCTGATTCTGTTAGTCTTGGAAATTTAAATACACCAAACTTTGATTTTGGTGGAGGAAATCAAAATAATCAAGATCGAGTAGAAAAACCTGTCGGATTTGCTGCTGTTGAAGCAAAAGCTTCTAAATCTATAGAAAAGCATTCCATGTTGATTAAAGGACAAGAAAAAAATCCTTTAATGGCGCGTGCGTATCTTTTGATTGGAAAATCTCTTTTCTATCAACAAAAATATTTTGAAGCACTTGATGCATTAAATTATGTTGTCAAAAATTTCAAAGATTCTAAATATGCGCAAGAAGCAAATGTATATAAAACAGTTGCAGAAATAAAAGGTGGAAATTATTTTGATGGAGCCGAAACGTTGCAAAAATTATATGAAAATGATCCTTACAAAAGCAAAGAGCTAAAAACAATGATTGCTCGCACTTATGCTCAATTTTTAATTGATCAAAAAAAGTACGAAGAAGCCTTAGATCCTTTGCAAAAAGCTGAATATTTTTCTACAAATAAAGAAGAACGAACGCGCTTATTTTATACAATGGGGCAAGTTTTTTCTAAATTAGGAAAACAACAAGAAGCAGGAGAAGCATTTATGCAAGTATATAAAATGAGTCCTGGCTTTGATATGGAGATTAAATCTCAATTGGCTATTGCTGCTAATTTCGATCCTAAAATTAATAATTATTCAAACTATAAACAGAATCTACTTGACGTTGCTAAAAAAGGAATATATACATCTAAGAAAAATGAATTGTATTATGGTATTTCTGAAATGGCATTGCGAGCAGATAAAATGGACGATGCTGTAGAATATGCAAAACTAAGTTTGAAAGAACCAATGTCTGATCCTTATATTCGTGGACGAGCATATGAAAATTATGGTGATATAAAATTCAAACAAAACGACTATGTTTATGCTTCTGCTTATTATGATTCTGCACAAACAAGTTATAATTTAAAAGAAGATCAAACACGAATTGGGAAACGAAACGATGTTTTGAAAAAGTTAATGGAAAAACATTATTTAGTTCAAAAAAATGATTCTATTTTAAAAATTGCTAAACTTTCAAAAGAAGATCAATCAAAATTTTTCACAGATTATATTGAAAAATTAAAAAAGAAAGAAGAAAAACAAGCTGTTGAACAACAAAGAGAAATGGAATCTTTTCAGTTGGAAACAAAAACTGCGAGTTTTACTTCTAGTTTTAATAATGCAGACAAAGGAAAATTTTATTTCTATAATCAAGGCTTAAAATCAAACGGACAAACAGAATTCCAACGTATTTGGGGAGGAATTTCTCTGAAAGATAATTGGCGAAATTCGAATGCGATTAGTACTGTTATTGAAGATAAACAAGCCGAATTAACGGGACAAATCTCAACTGGTGATCCAAGACGTTTCGAAATAGATTATTATTTAGAAAAAATACCAACAACTCAAAAAGCTTTGGATGATTTGAAAGTTGAACGCGATACTACGCAATTATCTTTAGGAGTTGGTTATTTCGAAACTTTTGATAATAGCGAATTAGCAGGAAAAGAATTGAAAGAATTAGTTGCAACTCCTCCGAAATCGGAAGATGTAAAATTGAAAGCAACTTATCAATTATATCGTATTTACAGAAATCGTGATAAAAAATTAGAAGATCACTACAAAAACGAAATTCTTACGAATTATCCAAATACAATTTATGCTGGTTACATTTTAAATCCTGAAGTTGAATATATTACTCCAGAAACAAAAGAAGCTGTAGATGCCTACAAAATTGCTTATGAGCTTTACAAGGAAGGAAAATATGACGATGTAAAGAAAAAAGTTCAGGAAGCAATTGTAAAATATCCGACTGAAATTATTATCGCAAAATTTGTTTTATTAAATGCTTATGTTTTGAAACAAACGGCTTCAAAAGAAGAATTTGAACAAGCATTGGAAGTTGTTGCAACAGCTTATGACGGAACTGAAGAAGCAAAACAAGCAAAACGTTTGTTAGAAAAATTAAAAAATCCTAAAAATGAAGTTGCTCAACCGCAAATCGACGAAATGCAATAAGTAAAAAAGAAGAAAGACAATAAGTAAAGTATTCATGAATAAACTATTCGAGATTACTTTACTTTTTCTTTTATAAATTTTGCAACTGGTTTTTCAAAATATTCAAACGTTAAAGAGCTTAAAATTAAAGCAATCGCAAAATAAATTCCAATCTTCATAAAATCATTTATCGCTGGTAAATATTGATTTCCATATTTTATCACAATCATATGAATCATATAAAATGCGAAACTAATTTCTCCTAAATAAACAAAACTTTTGTGTTGAAGAATTTTAGACAATAAACCTTTTTGTAACGCAAAAATTAAAACAATTCCAATCATCGGAATCCAATAATATATGCCATATCGAAAAGCTCTTGCAATATCATTATGAAAGTAGAAAAATAGCGATAAAACAATAACAGCTACTATTTCTAGTAAAGTTCCTTTCGAGAAATTAATCTTAGAATCTTTTATCTTTTTATAGATTTGACATGTGATAATTCCTAAAATAAAATCTAAACTTCGAACAATTGGATTGATATAAAAAATAGCTTTTTCCAATTTCATATTTGATCTGAAATAAGGTTCTGCGAAAATAATTATCGGAATAGTAACCAATAAAATATATTTCAATTTCGGAAATTTATGTAACCAAATTACATAAAAAGGAAACATTAAATAGAAAAATAATTCAGTAGAAATACTCCACGAAACATTATTAATAGAAAAATAAAAATCCTTTATCGGAATATAAGATTGTAATAAAAATAAGTTTGCACCAGCAATATCCCAATGAAAAAATCCTTGCCAAACATTAATCATAACAAAAGGCAACATAACACAAAAAGTGAGAACATGTAAAGGATAAATTCGTGCAATTCGTGCGATGTAAAACTTCTTTTTATCAAAATTTGGATTGTCAATAATTTTCTTTTCGTAATTAAGAGCCAAAACAAATCCACTCAAAATAAAGAAAAATCCAACGCCAAGATATCCTTCGAAAAAGACATCATTTTTTAAATAATTATACCAAGCTAAATCTGTTTTTACAAACGTTAAATGACTTAAGAAAACTACAAAAGCAAAGAAAAAACGTAAAGAAGTTAAGCTATTTAGCATTAGTCAATTATTTTTATTTCCATTTGATAATATTCATCAAACATGCGAATAAATTCGTCCAATTTACTTTCTCTAACAGATATCGTAAACATACATTTATCTGAAAAATGTTTATCTTTTATCTCTCCAGAAATACGATCTATATTGCGCTCTACAATTCCTTGTTGATCATAATTGAAAACCATTTTCACACGTTTCGAAACAAATTTCTCAACAATATTCGCTTCTTCCAAAACAACTTGTGCAGCGTATTTATAAGCTTTTACTAAACCAGGAATTCCCAATTTTGTTCCGCCAAAATAACGTACAGAAACAATTAAAACATTGGTAATTTCGCTTGATAAAATCTGATTATAAATTGGTAAACCAGCCGAACCACTTGGCTCGCCATCATCATTTGCACGATGATTTTTACCATCAATTCCAAGCGCATAAGCATAACAATGATGATTTGCATCGGGATGAATTTCGCGCAATTGTTCCAAATAAATTTTGATGTCATCTTCGTTTTCAACTGGATAAGCAAAATTAATAAACTTACTGCCCAATTCTTTAAAAATCACATTTTCTACTGGTTTCTCTATTGTACGATAATTGTCCGTCATATTGTATTGAAAAGTAGCGCAAAGATAGTTTAAATAGTACTTTTAAAGAAGAAAGGTTTTATATTTATACGAGATGAAAAAGAATTATAAATGATAAAGTTATTTTAAATACTTTTTTAGGAAAAAAGAATACAAATGATTTGAAAGATGGGAATCATTATTGGATTTTAATTGGAGAGAAGGGAAAAGTTATTGAAATAAATAATGATTTATTTGAAGGAAGAGTTTTGGTTTTATTTGATAAAAATTTAGATGAATTAAAGCTTAATAATCATAATCCAATAAAAAATTCTCTTTGGATATTAGAAACTGATTTAATAATTTATGAAATGGAAAATAAAAAAGAACCTTAAAATCTAAGGTTCTTCAATTTCTATTCTATTTTCGAAAATATTTAATTCATCATTCAAAAAGCGATGTTTTTCAGTTCGAATTCCTTTCAATCGTGGAGCTAAAATTCCTTCGTTCCAAATTGTATCCGAGCTCAAAATTCGAGCTTCGTCCCATAAATCAGCATCAATAAAATGTTGAATTGTACCACTTCCTCCTTCTATAATTAAGGATTGAATATTATTCTTGTATAAATAATCCATTATTTGTGGAAGAATTTTTTCTGAAAAATCCAATTGTACAAAAGCTAAATTTTCCTCCGAATTGTTTTCAATCGAATTAAAGATAACCGTTGGTTGAGTTTGATCAAACAAATGAAAATTTCTCGGAATTGCGAGATTTTTATCGATCACAATTCTCAACGGATTATTTCCTTTCCATAATCTTGAATTAAGCTGTGGATTATCAATCAAGGCTGTATTTTTCCCAACCAAAATTGCTTGCTCTTCCGTTCTCCATTTGTGTACCAATTGTTTCGTATATTGATTTGTAATCCACAATTGCACATCGTCTCGTCCCATATATCCATCTTCGGTTTGTGCCCATTTTAGGATAATATACGGACGTTTTTTCTCATGAAAAGTAATGAAACGCTTATTGAGTTCGATACATTCTTTTTCCAAAACACCCAACGTAACATCTACTCCATTTTTCAATAAACGCAAATAACCTTGACCATTTACTTTTGCAAAAGGATCTAAAGTTCCTATTACAACTTTTGGAATTTCTTTTTCTATAATCAAATCAGCACAAGGAGGTGTTTTTCCGTGATGCGAACAAGGTTCTAACGTAACATACAACGTAGATTCCTTTAATAATTCTTGATTCTTAACAGAATTAATTGCGTTTACTTCTGCATGTGGTCCACCATATTCAGACGTAAAACCTTCGCCTATAATTTGATTGTTATGTACAATAATAGAACCAACAAACGGATTAGGATATGTTGTTCCTAACCCGTTTGTTGCAATTTGTATACAACGAGCCATATATTGCTCATCGATAGATTGTTTTGTCATGCTTAAAAATTATGCATTAAAATCAATGTTGAATAATGTTTTCAATTTGATTTCTGCTTCAATTAATTTTTTACGTTTTTCGTCAATTTGTTTGTAAACATCTTTTAATAAAGGATTGTTTTCATTCGCATTCGAAAAGAAATGTACATTGTTATCTAATTGATTGATTTCTTTTTCTAAATCGTCAATTATTTTGCGTGTTTTTCTAATTTCGTCGTCTAATAAATTTCCATTATTTCCAGATTTCACTTTATTGACAAAAGATTGTAACTTATAATCATTCAGTTCATTACTAGAAAGATTCAACGCATCTAGTTTCTTATGATAAAAATCTGAAAACTCTTGATTAATAGATGTTTTATCAGCAGGAACTTTACCTAAAGCTGTCCAATTATGCTGAATTTCATCTAATTGTTTTAATGCTTCATCTTTATTTTCAGAAATCGTTTGATTTTTGAAATCTTCTAAAAATGCTTGTTTCTTTTCAAAATTTTGCTCGAATTTTTGATTCGCTTGTTCGTGACGATTTTTGTAACGATCAAAGAATTGGTTACAAGTATTTTTAAATTCTTTCCATATTTTATCTGAATTTTTTCTTGGAACGTGACCAATTTTTTTCCAATCGTTTTGAATTTTTTTGATCACTTGTACAGAAGCATTCCAATCTGTGCTGTCCGAATGTTGTTTTGCAATTTCAAGTAATGCTAATTTCTTTTCAAGATTGAATTGTTGCTCTGTTTTCAGATTTTTATAGAAATCATTTTTTATATGATTAAATTGCCTTGTAACTTCTTTGAAAGCTTCCCAAGTTGCAGAATTTTTATCTTTTGGAACGCGCCCTAAAGTGATAAAACTTTCACGCAAAGAATTAACTTCAGAAATAGCTTTTTGCCAATCACCATGCGATTTTGTTGTTGCTTGTTCTGTAATTTCTTTTATACGAGCAATAATCTGATTTTTCTTTTCTAAATTATCTTTTTGCTCTTGTTTTATTTTTTCATTCAATTCTCCTTTACGATCATGAATTTTATTTGTCAATTCTTTGAATTTTTGCCATGTTGGTTCGCGCAAATCTTCTTGTACAGGAACGGCTTCTTCTTTCCATAAACGATGCAAATATTGCAATTCATTCAATGCTTTTTGTACATTTTCTTCTTGTACTAATTCTTCTGCACGTTTGATAATGGATTGACGAACTTCTAGATTATGAGCATAATCCAGCGTTTGTAATTCCTTATTCATATCTAAATATGTATAGAAATTATCTAAATGGAAAAAATAATTTTTGAATACATTTTCCGCATTTTTACTTGGAATTCTTCCTGCATTATGCCAACGAGTTTTTAGCTCACGAAATTTCTTGAACATTGCTGCCGATGAATCACTTGGTTCTTGATACAAGGCTTTTAATTCTTCAATAATTTCTAAACGTTCATTTAGATTATCTTCTTCCTTTTTTTCATTTTCTTTATGAAAAACTGCTAACTGATTTTTGAAATCGTTGTAAACAAGATTGAATTTTGCTCTAAAAGATGTTTCGTATTTAAAATCTGATTCATCTCCTCCTTCATTCAAAAATTCTTGTTTTTTGGCAGCTTCATCTTCTTCTAATTTAGCTTTGAAAGTATCGCGAATAAGATTAAAATGTTCACGAATATCTTGAACATCATATTTACTTAGTAAATTTTTTGCTTCATTGATCAAAACATCAAAACTAAATGTTTCATAATCTTTGAACGAAATTTCACTTTTCTTTTCTTGGTTCGTTAACTCTTCCGTTTTATAAGATTCTGTGTTCAAATCCTTTGTAGTTACAGGTTTTGGTAATTGTTCTCCGTCTGCATTTTGCAGGTTATCCATTTCATTATTCATAAGAAAATAAGTTTTGTTTCTCAAATCTAATAAAATTTGAGGAAAATATCAAGACTATTCTGTATGATTATTCCAAATTTTCCAAGCTTCTTCTGCTTGCAGAATCAACATTTCGTGACCATTTTTTATTTTGGCTCCATTTTGCTGTCCTTTTTCCATAAATTTTGTCAAAGGTGGATTGTAAATCAAATCATATAACAAATGTTTATCATTGATAAATTGATAAGGGATAAGTGGCGCATTTTCAATATTTGGAAAAGTTCCTAAAGGTGAACAATTCACGATAATTTGATAAGAATTCATAATTTCTTCATTCAAATCGTCGTATGTAAAATTATTTTCTGTTTTTGTTCTTGATACAATTTTATATTCAATTTTCAATAAATCAAGAACATAATAAACTGCTTTAGCAGCTCCACCATTTCCTAAAACTAATGCTTTTTTGCGATGTGATTCTAAAAGTGGTTTTAATGAATGATAAAAGCCATAACAATCTGTATTATGACCGATTTTTTTTCCATCTTTTATCAAAACTGTATTGACAGCTCCAATTGATTTTGCTTCTGGTGATAATTGATCTAAAAATGGAATAATTTCTTGTTTGTAAGGAATTGTTACATTAAAACCTTTTAAATTTTCGATTTCGAATACCTTTTTTACTTCATCGATATGCTGTAAATCAAAAACATTGTAGACAGCGTCTACAATGTTTTCGTTTTTAAATTTTTCAGCAAAATAAGATTTAGAAAATGAATAAGCTATATTTTTTCCGATTAAACCAAATTGCCTCATTCTTTTATTTTGTTTTTATTAAATTGAGCTTTCACTAAACGGATAATCAATGGCATATTTGCTAATAAAATGATTCCGAAAATGAATTTCTCTAAATTATTTTTTACAATCTCAAATTGACCTAATGTGTGTCCTAAAAGCGAAATAACGCCAACCCAAAGAACAGCACCTATAAAACTATAGGTAATAAATGTGCGGTAATTAAGATTTGTAACACCACATATAAATGGAATTATGGTACGAACAACAGGCATAAAACGAGCGATAATAATTGCTTTTTTACCATTTTCATTAAAAAATTCTGTTGCTTTTTCAATGTGCTTCTTTTTCAGAAACCATGAATCTTTTCGACCTAAAATCCAACCGCCAAATTTGCGTCCGACATAATAATTTACATTATCACCAAGAATTGCTGCAACCATTAGCAAAGGAATAATATATTCGATATGCAAATGGTTTTGCTCATCGTTTGCGGCAATCATTCCAATTGAAAATATTAGTGCATCTCCAGGTAAAAAAGGCATTAAGAATGACATGATAATTAAGCCTGTTTCTGCAAAAATTATCAGGAATAATATAGCATATATCCAATAACCGTAATTATTGATAATGTCCATTAATACCTTATCTGGACGTTGAACAAAATTGGTGATAAACTCAATAATAGATTGCATTTTCTTTTTTTTAAGCTCTGATTATATCAGCTCCAATTGCACGTAAACGTACATCGATATCTTCGTAACCACGATCTATTTGATCGATATTATGAATAACTGTTTTTCCTTTCGCTGAAAGTGCAGCAATCAATAAAGACATACCTGCGCGGATATCAGGAGAAGTTAATTCAGCTCCTTTTAATGGTATTTCGTGATTAAGACCAATAACGGTTGCTCTATGTGGATCACATAAAATAATTTGTGCGCCCATTTCGATTAATTTATCTACGAAGAATAAACGAGATTCGAACATTTTTTGGTGAATCAAAACACTTCCTTTTGCTTGTGTTGCAATAACTAAAATGATTGATAATAAATCTGGTGTAAATCCTGGCCATGGAGCATCAGAAATCGTTAAAATCGATCCGTCAATAAAACGTTCTATTTCATAATGTTCTTGAGCTGGAATATAAATATCATCATTGCGACGTTCTAATTTAATTCCTAATTTTTTGAAAACATCTGGAATAACGCCTAAATTTTCCCAAGAAACATTTTTGATTGTTAATTCAGATTTTGTCATTGCTGCTAACCCAATCCAAGATCCAATTTCGATCATATCTGGTAAACATGTATGTTCTGTTCCGCCCAATTTCTCAACTCCTTCTATTGTTAATAGATTAGAAGAAATTCCAGAAATCTTAGCTCCCATACGATTCAACATTTTACATAATTGTTGAATATAAGGTTCACATGCAGCGTTATAAATAGTTGTTGTTCCTTTCGCTAAAACCGCAGCCATAATAATATTTGCAGTTCCTGTTACAGAAGCTTCTTCTAATAACATGTAAGAACCTTGCAATCCATTTTCATCAACTTCTACTCCATAGAAATCTTCATCTGGATTAAAACGATATTTAGCTCCTAAGGCAAAAAATCCTTCGAAATGTGTATCTAAACGGCGACGTCCAATTTTATCTCCTCCTGGTTTTGGCATAAAAGCTTCTCCGAAACGAGCTAAAAGTGGTCCCATTAACATGATTGATCCACGTAATGCAGCGCCATCTTTGCGAAATTGTGTTCCTTTTAAATAATCTAATCGTAATTCGTCCGCTTGAAAAGTAAAATCACCTTTTCCATTTTTTTGTGTTTTCACACCTAAATCACCCAAAATTTCAATCAAACGATTGACATCACG
This sequence comes from Empedobacter brevis, assembly GCF_965118635.1. Taxonomy (GTDB): domain Bacteria; phylum Bacteroidota; class Bacteroidia; order Flavobacteriales; family Weeksellaceae; genus Empedobacter; species Empedobacter brevis_A. Next base: position 84,313 of record NZ_CBCPHV010000005.1, read on the forward strand.
GATGTCTGGAATATTTTTTACACGAACTTGTTCATTGGTTAATAAAACCGCACATAAAATTTGTAGTACTTCATTTTTAGCACCTTGCGGAGTAATTTCTCCTTTCAAAGGTTTCCCTCCCTTTATTTGAAATGTTGCCATTTAGTTGTATTAAATAGTTTTGATTTAACCTTTTGTATTTCGAACGTTTTGGTTTCGATTGTTATTATTTTGATTATTTCGGTTATTGTTGTTTTGACGATTATTCGAATTTTGGTTATTATTTCGATTGTTATTATTTTGATGATTACGATTATTATTTTGGTAACTTCTGTTATTTTGATTGTTGTTTGAATGATTATTATTCGAATTCAATCGTTCTGGAGAAACCAAATTATCATCAACTTTTCTTAAATCAATTTTACCATCAGACAATTCATATAAATGATTGAAAATAACTTGATCGTCAACCGTATCTTTGTTCCAAAGTAAATAACATTTTTTCATGTGATTGGCGATAGCAAAGTACAAACCTTCTCGTTTTTCTCCTTCTTCCCACGTCACTGCAACGTCAATCATTTTACGAATATTATTTCCGTAATATCTATATTTATATATACTTTTTGGATATTCGACTTTATTTGGTTTACTATTTACCGTGTCTTTTTTAGTCGGAATTGGATAAGGAGATTTTACATCCAAATCAAATTCTGCCATGATAAAAAGTTGATCCCAAAGTTTGTGTTGAAAATCTGGTACATCGCGCAAGTGCGGATTTAATTCTCCCATTACTTCAATAATAATTTCGGCAAATCCGTTGCGTTCCGATTCGTCTGTTATTGTTTTACAATGATTTACCATTTCTTGAATATGACGTCCATATTCTGGAATAATCAATTGTGAACGAAGTGTATTATATTCCATTAAATTTTCTAATGTATTGGTTACAAACTTACAAAATTCTATCCGATTATTAGGGTAGAAAACTTGTATTGATTGCTAATTTTTTATTAAATTTTATTCCTCAAAAATTGATTATAAGTTGAAGAAGATAAATTGTAAAAACAAGTTTTTTTCTATTCAATTCAAAATAGTTAAGAATTTTTATAACCAAGGAAATTAAGTTAAAATCGTTTTGATTTTCAACAAATATAGTATTTTCTTTTTATAAAATAGAATTTCGGTTTTTTGATGATTTGTTTAGTTTTTATTATCAATCTCTAACCTTATTCTATTAATTAGAAAGCTAAATTAAATGTAAATAATAAAATAGTTCTTCTATTATTCAAATAAAAAGGCTATCTCTTGATAGCCTTTTATAGTTTTTATCAGTTTATAGTACTATATTATATAGTATGATATTTAAAACTTTGTTCGTTTTTAATTGTTTTTACTGATTCGTAAATCAACTCAATCACATTTTTTACATCTGATTGATGAACCATTTCTACAGTTGTATGCATATAACGCAACGGCAACGAAATTAAAGCAGAAGGGACTCCTCCATTACTATAGGCAAAAGCATCTGTATCTGTTCCTGTTACACGAGAACTTGCTGCACGCTGAAAAGGAATATTATTTTTCTCTGCTGTATCAATAATTAATTCGCGTACATTATTCTGAACTGCTGGCGCATAATAAACAACTGGACCATCACCACATTTTTGTTCACCTTCTTTCGATTTCGTAATCATTGGTGTAGTTGTATCATGTGTTACATCTGTAATAATTGCAACATTTGGTTTTATGGTTTGCGTAATCATTTCTGCTCCACGTAAACCAACTTCTTCCTGAACTGCATTAACAACGTATAAACCAAAATCTAATTTATCTTTATTTTCTGCTAATTTACGTGCAACTTCAGCAATCATAAAACCTCCCATTCTATTGTCTATCGCACGACAAACAAAATAACGATCGTTTAACGTGAAAAACTCATCTGGATAAGTGATCACACAACCTACATGAATTCCTAGTTCTAAAACTTCTTCTTTTGAAACACAACCTGTATCAATCCAAATTTTATCTGGAGTTGGAGCTTCGTCTTTTCCTGATTGACGCAAATGAATTGCTGGCCAACCAAAAACTCCTTTCACAATTCCTTTTTTTGTATGAATATTTACAACTTTAGAAGGTGCAATCATATGATCTGATCCTCCGTTGCGAACAACATAAATCAATCCATCTTCTGAAATATAATTTACAAACCACGAAATTTCATCTGCATGCGCTTCAATCACAACTTTATATTTCGCTTCAGGATTAATAATTCCATAAGCAGATCCATAATTATCTGTTCTTACTTCATCTACATATGGTTTAATGTAATCCATCCAAACTTTTTGTCCTTCGCTTTCAAAACCTGTTGGTGAAGCTGTATTCAAATACTTTGTCAAAAAATCCAAAGATTGTTGATCAAATAAATTATTTACACTCATTTTAGTTTATTTATCTAGCAAATGTATTAATTTTAGGAACAATTTTTGAACAAATTCTAAAATGAAATTTAATATATATTATATAACCTTAATACTCTCTTTATTTGGATTTTATAATTTGAACGCTCAAATTTTTGGATTAGATTTAGGTGGCAAAAATCCTTCACAAGAAATTAAAAATGATTCCATAAATATTAATGATTTATCTTTCAATCCTTTTGATACAATTCATTTAAATGAATCAAATTTTTATTCTGTAAATCTCAAAACAGATTTAGAAAAAAAATATTATTTATGGTTAAGAAAGCGTGTACGAGATGTTTGGCCATATGTAAGAACTGCTGTTAGAGAATATAATTATGTTTCGGATACAATCCAAACAATGGATAAAAAACGAGACAAAAAGCGCTTCATTAAATCTCGACAAAAAGATTTGGCAGATCAATTTGAAAATCAATTGAAAAATATGTCGAGTTCTAGAGGACAAATCCTTACCAAATTGATTTATAAAGAGACGAATAAAACAACTTATGATATTATAAAAGAATTGCGTGGTGGTTTAAACGCTTTTCTTTATCAAGCTGCAAGTGGTGCATTTGATATTGATTTGAAACAAACTTATAATCCAAAACGAACTCGTGAAGATTTGTACATAGCAGTTATTCTTCAAAGAGATTTTGCAGATGGTACACTTATACCAGTTGATGAAGATTAAAAAAGATTAATTTATCTTTAATGTTACCTATTACAATAATATTCTGTTTTTTTATTATATTTGATTTAATAAAGGGAAAAACGTGGGAAACAATATAAAAAGAATCGGTGTATTAACCTCAGGAGGTGATGCGCCTGGGATGAATGCGGCCCTACGCGCCGTTGTGAGAGCATGCAAGTACTACGATATCAAATCTATAGGAATCCGTCAAGGATATGAAGGATTAATTAATAATGATATGATCGAGCTTGGTCCTCGTTCAGTAAAAAATATCATTAATCAAGGAGGTACAATTCTTAAAACTGCTCGTTCTTTAGAATTTAAAACATCAGAAGGTCGTCAAAAAGCTTACAATCATCTAAAACAAAATAATATTGATGCTTTAGTTGTCATTGGTGGAGATGGTTCTTTCACAGGAGCAAATATTTTTCATCAAGAATTTGGCATTCCATTTATTGGAATTCCTGGAACTATTGACAACGATATTTTTGGAACAGATTTTACAATTGGATACGACACAGCTTTAAATACAGTTGTTGATGCAATTGACAAATTGAGAGATACAGCTACTTCACATGACCGTGTATTTTTTGTAGAAGTTATGGGACGCGATGCTGGTTTTATCGCTCTAAATAGTGGAATTGCTTCTGGAGCACAAGATATTTTAATTCCAGAACAACGTGATAGCGTTGAAGAATTATGTTCTTCATTAGAACGTTCAGAAAAATCTGGAAAAAAATCAAGCATTGTTGTTGTAGCAGAAGGAGAAAAATTAGGAGGTATTTTTGAATTAGCCAAACAAGTTCAGAATCATCATCCAGAATATGATATTCGTGTAACTGTATTAGGTCACATTCAACGTGGAGGATCTCCTTCATGTCACGATCGTGTTTTAGCGAGCCGTTTAGGAATTGCCGCTGTAGAAGGATTATTAGAAGGAAAAACTAACCTAATGGCAGGTATTCGTTCGAACAAAGTTGTCTTCACTCCTATCGATGAAGCTATTAAAAAACATAACGAAATCGATATGGAATTAATCAAAGTTGCTAATATTTTAGCAATCTAATAAAATTTAAATATAAAGGGAAATAATATATAATATGTCAAAAATTAAAATTGGAATCAACGGATTCGGAAGAATTGGTAGCCTTGTTTTCGGGGTTGCTATTGAAAGAAACGATATTGAAATCGTAGGTATTAATGATTTAGTAGATGTTGAATATTTAGCTTACATGTTAAAATATGACTCTGTTCATGGAAAATTTAACGGTGAAGTAAAAGTTGAAAATGGAAATTTAATCGTTAACGGACAAACGATTCGCGTTACAGCAGAAAAAGATCCAGCAAACCTTAAATGGGATGAAGTTGGTGCAGATATCGTAATCGAAGCAACAGGTTTATTCTTAACAAAAGAAACGGCAGGAAAACACATCCAAGCAGGAGCTAAAAAAGTTGTTTTAACAGGTCCTTCTAAAGATGATACACCTATGTTCGTAATGGGAGTGAATCATGATCAAGTAACTGCAGAAGATACAATCGTTTCAAATGCTTCTTGTACAACAAACTGTTTAGCACCATTAGCAAAAGTAATTCACGAAAATTTCGGAATTGTTGAAGCATTAATGACTACAGTTCATGCTACTACTGCAACTCAAAAAACTGTTGATGGACCATCAATGAAAGATTGGAGAGGAGGACGTAGTGCAATGGTAAATATCATTCCGTCATCTACTGGAGCAGCAAAAGCTGTAGGTAAAGTAATTCCAGAATTGAATGGAAAATTAACAGGAATGTCTTTCCGTGTACCAACAGTTGATGTTTCTGTAGTTGATTTAACAGTTAAATTAGCTAAAGAAACAAACTACGACGAAATCAAAAAAGTAATGCGCGAAGCTGCAGAAGGAGAATTAAAAGGAATCGTAGGATATACAGAAGATGCTGTTGTTTCTCAAGATTTTGTAGGTGATACAAGAACTTCTATTTTTGATGCAGAAGCTGGAATCATGTTAAACCCAACTTTCGTTAAGTTAGTTGCTTGGTATGACAATGAAATTGGTTATTCTAACAAAGTAGTTGACTTAGTTCAACATATTGCTAAGATTTAAGAATATTTCTTAATTTATCATAAAAAAACCACTCGAAATTGAGTGGTTTTTTTATGATTTTTTTTATTTAATTAAGTATTAAAACAATAACTAAGTTTAACTTTAAATCATTTTTTTAAGAAATTTTTATACAAAATTTAGAATAATTATGTTAAAAAACTTGTAATATTTTTTTTTTCCTTATATTTGGAATGAAAAAAAATTACAGCCTATAGATTTTAATTCTACTTTAAAATTAACAATTGCTACTATGAACTATGAAGACGACTCTTTACTTATTCAAGATTATTTGAAAGGTAATGAAAATGCTTTAGAAACATTGATAGAGAAATATAAAGGAAGAATCTATAGTTTTATTTACTCTAAAGTATTAGATAAAGATGTAACTGAAGATATTTTTCAGGATACATTTATCAAAGTTATCCTTACACTGAAAGGAGGACGATATAACGAAGAAGGTAAATTTTTACCATGGGTTATGCGTATCGCTCATAATTTAGCTATTGACTATTTTCGATCAAACAAAAGAATGCCTACTGTTAGTGAGACAATTGGTTACAACGACGATTTCAATATTTTTGATTTTATCGGAATTTGTGACGAGTGTTCAGAAACTAAACTAATTAAAGCTCAAATTGAGCATGACTTGAGAAATTTGGTAACTCAGTTACCTGAAGATCAACGAGAAGTGTTAGAATTACGCATTTTTAAAGAATTAAGTTTCAAAGAAATTGCAGAAGAAACAAACGTAAGTATTAATACAGCTTTAGGGAGAATGCGTTATGCGATTATTAATCTTAGAAAAGTTATTGAAAATAATAACATTATTTTAACATTCGATTAAAAAATAAATGTAAATATTTAGCGTTTTCAGTGTAAATAATTAAGTATAAATGATAGAATTTTACTCTGGAGATTTACAACCTCAAAAATTTACAATTGATAAATTATTATCTTTTTCAAAATCAGTTAGCTTTATTAAGTCAACAATATTACATGAGGACTTTTTGATAAATCTGAATTAATTTAATTTTAATTCAATAAAAAATGTCTAAGATTTCACATCTTAGACATTTTTTATCCTCTTATTTTTTATTTATTTCTCTGTAAAAGTAGAATTAATAAATAATTCATCCATCTGTGTTTGATCAATTGGAGCTGGCGCATCAATCATCACATCGCGTCCTGAATTATTTTTAGGGAATGCAATGTAATCACGAATTGTCTCAGATCCATCTAAAATTGATACAAAACGATCAAACCCAAATGCTAAACCTCCATGAGGTGGCGCTCCATATTTGAATGCATTCATTAAGAAACCAAATTGAGCTTCTGCTTGTTCTGGTGTAAATCCTAATAATTCGAACATTCTTGCTTGAACATTTTTATCAAAAATACGGATAGAACCTCCACCAATTTCGTTTCCGTTTAATACTAAATCATAAGCATTTGCACGAACTTCACCTGGATTAGTATCAATTAAATTCATATCTTCTGGTTTTGGTGAAGTAAATGGATGGTGCATTGCATGGTAACGTTCTGATTCTTCGTCCCATTCTAATAATGGAAAATCTATAACCCACAATGGTGCAAAAACTTCTGGATTACGTAATCCTAAACGTTCTGCAATTTCCATACGTAAAGCTGATAATTGAGAACGAACTTTATTCGCATTTCCAGACATTACTAATAATAAATCTCCTGCTTTAGCATTCATACGTTCTGCCCATGCAGCTAAATCCTCTTGCGAATAAAATTTATCTACAGAAGATTTATAAGTACCATCTTCATTACAACGAACCCAAACTAAACCTGTTGCTCCAATTTGTGGACGTTGAACCCATTCGATTAATTTATCAATATCTTTACGTGTATAAGAATTACAACCCTCAGCTGCAATACCAACGATTAATTCTTGTTCATCAAAGATTTTAAAATCATGACCTTTTGCTAAATCAGTAATTTCACCAAATTCCATTCCGAAACGGATATCTGGTTTATCATTTCCGTAGCGACGCATTGCATCTGCAAATGTCATTCTTGGAAATTGCTCAAATTCTAAACCTTTGAATGTATGTAATAAATGTTTTGCTAAACCTTCGAAAACATTCATAATATCTTCTTGTTCAACAAAAGACATTTCACAGTCTATTTGTGTAAATTCTGGTTGACGGTCTGCACGTAAATCTTCGTCACGGAAACATTTTACAATTTGAAAATAACGGTCTAATCCTCCAACCATTAATAATTGTTTGAATGTTTGTGGAGATTGTGGTAATGCGTAAAATTCACCTGGATTCATACGAGATGGAACCACAAAATCACGAGCTCCTTCTGGCGTAGATTTAATTAAAACTGGTGTTTCTACTTCTACGAATTCTTGCGCATCTAAATATTTACGAACTTCTTGCGCAACTTTAGAACGGAAAATTAATTTATCTTTTACGGGATTACGACGAATATCTAAGTAACGATATTTCATACGGATATCTTCTCCTCCATCGGTATTGTCATCGATTGTAAAAGGAGGTAACGCAGATTCATTCAAAATTGTAATATTTTCTGCTAAGATTTCGATATATCCTGTTGGAATGTTTGGATTTTTTGAAGCTCTTTCGATTACAGTACCTGTAACTTGAATTACAAACTCACGTCCTAAGTGACGAGCAGTTTCAAATAATTCTTTCGAAGAGCGTTCTTCGTCTAAGATGATTTGTGTGATTCCATAACGGTCACGTAAATCAATCCACATCATAAAACCTTTATCACGTAGTGTTGATACCCAACCGCTTAACGTAACTTTTTCATTAATGTTGGCTTGTGTTAATTCACCACAAGTATGAGTTCTAAACATTTGTCGTCAAATTTATTGAGCAAAGGTAAAGTTTTGAGTCGAAATAAAGAAGTTATCTCATTGTTTTGAAAAAATATTTTCAAGAAAAAAAGCGATTCAAATTTGAATCGCTTTTTTTCTATTTTATGAATTTTGATTTCTCAATTTACTATGTTTATATCCGTAGGTGAAATATATTGTTAAACCGATTGCAATCCAAATCAAGAAAATCATCCAATTTTTAAGTCCTAATTGTGCCATCATATAAAAACAACACAACATTCCTGCTAATGGAATAATAGAAGTTCTCTTGAAAAATGTTCTGATTGTCATAAAAATATAAATCATTAAAAACAGATACATTGGAATTTTGTGTTTAAAAACATCCCATCCTTTTTCAACTTTTTTATCCTCATAAACTGGCAATTTACTTAATGTAGATTCATATTGTTCAGGAGTTAATTGTGATAAATAGTCATTTAAAAATTCGATTTCATTACCTGTTAAATTATTAACTGTTGTATAAGAATCTTTTAATTCTTTTGAAGTTAACGAATTTACAAAATGTTCGACAGGCGCTGGTTGTGCCTTATTTGTAAAGAAATTAATTGAATCTTCTTTAAATGTTGTTGAACATAAAAATACAATTAGCACAGTTATAATTGGCATTATAAATTTTGCATTAATAAAAGGTGTTTTGAAATTTCCTCTTTTTGCATTTGGATTAGCATCCATTTTTAGTACAGCAGCACAAACCAGAACAAAAGCAAATAAAGTACCGATTGAACAAGCATCTACAACCAATTCCAAATCTGTAAATAGAATAGGAATTCCAACTACAAATCCTGTAAATATAGTAGCAAAAGATGGTGTTTTGAATTTTGGATGGATTTTAGAAAATTTTTTTGGTAATAAACCATCTCTAGACATTGTCATCCAAATACGAGGTTGACCAATTTGAAATACAATAAAAACACTCGCCATTGCAACAACGGCTGAAAAGGCAATAATTCCTGCAAGCCATTTCAAATCTTTTATTTTATCAAAAACATAAGCCAAAGGATCACCTACATTCAACTCAGAATAATGCACCATTCCAGTTATTACTAATGCTATTAATACATACAAAATAGTACAAATAATGATCGAAGCAAAAATACCACGAGGCAAATCTCTTTTCGGATCTTTACATTCCTCCGCTGTTGTACTAATCGCATCAAACCCAATATAAGCATAGAAAACAGATGAAACACCGGCCAATACACCTCCTATTCCATTTGGTGCAAATGGATCCCAATTATCAGGATTTACATAAAAAGCTCCTACAATGATAACTAAAAATACAACTGCTAATTTTAGTATAACCATTGCATTACTTGCTTTTCTCGATTCGTTGATTCCACGATAAACCAAGGCTGTAATTAAAAAAGTAATGATTAAAGCTGGGATATCCACTACCAAATTAAATCCAATATAAGGCGCATCTTTAAAAGCTAAATATTTCGGAATTTCTTGTGCATAAGGCGAGTTTGCAATTCCTTCTAATGTTTTTCCTTTTGCTAACTCATTCGAAATAAATTCAAATCCTTCTTTTGCTGTAAAATAATCCATGGTCATCCATTCCGGAAGATGAATTCCGAGTCCGGAGAGCAAGGTCGTAAAATAATCGCTCCAGGAAATAGCTAATACGATATTTCCTACAGCATATTCCATAATTAATGCCCAACCTATAACCCAAGCAAATAATTCACCAAAGGCAACATAGCTATACGTATAAGCACTTCCCGAAACTGGAACTAATGAAGCAAATTCGGCATATGCAAACGCTGTAAAACCACAAGCGATTGCTGTAAATATAAATAAGAAAATAACTGCAGGTCCGCCTTCGAAACTCGCTCGACCAATGGTACTAAAAATACCTGCTCCAACAATTGCGGCTATACCAAAACCTGTTAAATCTCGAACGCCTAACGTTCTTTTCATCGTGGACATGTTTTTAGCCGATTCAGCTAAAATAGACTCAACAGATTTTTTTCTGAATAATTGTGACATAATTTAATTAAAAACGGGCAAATATAAAAAAGTCAATTCCAAAAATGGATAGATTTCGCATAAATATTGGTTTTTTATACAAAATTTCTTTTTTCTTTTGCTAGGTTAGATTATTTTTAAATTTAAATTAAAAAATTTACATGAAACAATTTTTATTTACAATTACTATAGCGGCAGCTTTAGCAAGTAGTTGTAATTCTACAAAACCAATTTCTCAGGAAAAATACCAAAAAAATCTTGTAAAATACTCAGATAAGATATCTGAAGCTGAGTTGAAAAAAAATCTATATATCATTGCAGGAAATGAAATGGAAGGTAGAAACGCAGGAAGTGAAGGTGAAATAAAGGCAGGAAATTATATTGCTGATTATTATAAACAATTAGGAATAAATGGTCCTAACAATAATTATTTCCAAATTATTCCTGCTCAAACATTCAATCGTGTAAATGGTCAAATGCGTAACGTAATGGGATTTATCAAAGGTTCTGAAAAACCAGATGAAATTGTGGTAATTTCTGCACATTATGATCACGAAGGAATTAAAAATGGAAAACTATATGCGGGCGCTGACGATGATGGATCTGGAACAGTTGCTGTTATGGAGATTGGTCGTATTTTACGTGAAGCTGAGAAAAAAGGTATTCACCCAAAACGTTCTGTTCTATTGTTACATGTTTCTGGAGAAGAAAAAGGTTTATTAGGATCTAAATATTATTCAGAACATCCAATTTTTCCATTAGCCAATACTGTTGCAAATGTAAATATAGATATGATTGGACGCATAGATTATGAACACAATGAAAAAACTAGAGATTTTGTATATGTTATTGGTTCTGAAATGTTATCTACTGATTTGCACAAAGCTGTGTTAGCAGCAAATAATGGTTTGGGAATTGATTTAGACATGCGTTACAATACACCAGATGATCCAAATCGTTTTTATTACCGTTCTGATCATTACAATTTTGCAAAACATAATATTCCTTCTGTTTTCTTCTTTAATGGTGTACATGATGATTACCATCAACCAGGAGATACGCCAGATAAAATTGAATATGATTTGCTGACACGTCGTACAAAATTAGCCTTCAATACAATCTGGATTTTAGCAAACGCCGAAAATAGACCAATTGTAGATAAAAATTCTCCAATGCCATCGACAAGATAATTTATTGATAGTATTTATAACGTGAAATAATTAAGATTTTATTATATTGATAATTAATATATCTTATTTCTAAAAATGTTTAAAAAAAGACCTTCCTAATAAGGTCTTTTTTTTAAAAATAATTTAAAACTTCTTTACTAATACTATTTTACTTATACTATATTGTAGCAATTCCGTAACTTTGAGGAACAAAAAAAACAAACAAATGAATAACGATATTCTTAATTTGGAACCAAAAGCAATCTGGAAAAATTTTTCAGCATTGAATTCAGTTCCAAGACCTTCAAAAAAAGAAGAAAAAGTTCGCCAATTTATCATCAAATTTGGTGAAGATTTAGGTTTAGCTGTAGAAACAGACGAAGTAGGAAATGTTTTAATCAAAAAAGCTGCTTATCCAGGAATGGAAGATCGTAAAAAAGTTGTGATGCAATCGCACTTGGATATGGTTTGCCAAAAAAATAATGATGTAGAATTCGATTTCGATACTCAAGGAATTGAAATGTACATTGAAGACGATAAGTTTGTAACTGCAAATGGAACAACTCTTGGTGCTGATAACGGAATTGGAGTTGCTACAATTATGTCTATTTTAGAATCAAAAGATATTCCACATCCAGCTATTGAAGCCTTTTTCACAATTGACGAAGAAACAGGAATGACAGGAGCATTAGGCTTAAAAGCTGGTTTCTTATCAGGGAAAATTCTTTTGAATTTAGATACAGAAGAAGATGATGAATTAGACATTGGTTGTGCTGGTGGAGTTGATGTTACTGCAACAAAAACATATATTCCTGAAAATACAAACGGAACTGCTTTCAAATTAACATTAAAAGGTTTAAACGGTGGTCACTCTGGAATACAAATTCATGAAGGACTAGGAAACTCAAACAAATTAATTGCTCGTTTATTAAACGCAGGAACAGAATTTGGTTTGCAAATCGCTCATATGGAAGGTGGAAGTTTGCGTAATGCAATTCCTCGCGAATCTTGGGCTAATATTGTTATTCCAACAGACAAAGTCGATGCTTTCAAAACAGCTTACGAAACTTTACGTGCAGAAATCATTGAGGAATACGAAACGAAAGAGCCTAAAATGATTATTACGTTAGAACCTACAGAAGCAACTTCTGCAATGTCTGCACAGGAATCTAAAGTTTTCGCTCAAACTATTTTATCAGCTTTCAATGGTGTTTATAGAATGAGCCCTGATGTTGAAGGATTAGTTGAAACATCTAATAATGTTGCTCGAGTTGAGGTAATTGACGGTAAAATTAGAGTTTTATGTTTAACTCGTTCTTCTATAGAATCTGGAAAAGAAGCATTAGCACAAACATTAAAAGCTAGTTTTGAATTAGGTGGTTTTGATGTTCAATTTTCGGGTTCTTATCCAGGCTGGAAAGCAAATACACATTCAGAAATTCTTGAATTATTAAAAGGAATTTATATTTCAAAATTCGGAGAAGAACCAAAAGTTGTCGCTTGTCACGCAGGTTTAGAATGTGGAATTATCGGTACAAATTACCCAGGTTTAGATATGATTTCTTTTGGTCCAAACATTTCTGGCGCTCACTCTCCTGATGAAAAAGTAGAAATTGCATCTGTTCAAAAATTCTGGGACTATTTATTAGATATTTTAAAAGAAATTCCAAATGATGGTCCAGTTGATTACAGCTGCGCAAATTCTAAAAATATATAATTTAAGTTGAAACACTTAATCTTAAGACCACTTATATAAGTGGTCTTTTTTTTATTCAATATTTTAATCTTATTTTTAAATTGAAAATAATCAGACTAAAATGTCATCAAATAGATATCCTCAACGAATTGTTTGTTTAACTGAAGAAGGAACAGAAATTTTATATAAAATAAATGAGCAACATCGTTTGGTTGGTATCAGCGGCTTTACATATCGTCCGCCAGAAGCACGAAAAGAAAAACCAAAAGTTTCGACTTTTTTAGATGCAAAATTTGAAGAAATTATTGATTTAAAACCTGATTTAGTAATTGGTTATTCCGATTTACAAGCTGATATTGCAGCAGAATTAATCAAAAGAGGAATTAATGTTTTTATTTTTAATCACCGAACAGTTAACGAAATTTTGAACATGATTCTTCAATTTACTTCCTTGATTGGTTGCCAAGAAAAAGGTTTAGAGTTAATAGAATCTTATGAGAAAAGAATTGAAACTATTAAACATAAAGCTTCTCTCCTTCCCTATCATCCAACTATTTTCTTCGAAGAATGGGACGAACCGATTATTTCTGGAAGTGCTTGGGTAAATGATTTAATAGAAATTGCTGGAGGAAAATTAGCTTTTCCAGAACTCAAAAATAAAGCTTTGGCAAAAGATCGAATTTTATTGAATAACCAAGTAATTGAACGAAATCCCGAAATTATTATTGGTTCTTGGTGTGGTAAAATGTTTAAACCAGAAAAAGTAAAAGAACGTGCTGGTTTCGAAAATATAAAAGCTGTTAATAACAACCATTTGTACGAAATAAAATCAGAATTAATTCTCCAACCAGGTCCAGCTGCATTAACCGATGGTTTGGAGAAAATTATTGAGATTATAGAACGTTATGCTTAAATTTCTAAATGATTTCATTCTTTAATTTTACTTAAATTAAGATAATAAATTGTATTAAAATAATGCGACTTTTTTCAAAGTTTAAAATTTAACGAGAGAATTTTTTTTTAATTTTATTTTCCTCATTCGGAAAATCTATTTAAACATCATCTCTTCGGCAACTCTTTCAAGAAATTATATCGCTTGTTCACAAAATCCATCACACAATAAAAGTGATTCAAGCCATTTGTTACCATTAATAATTGTGAACCTAATACAATATTATAACGCGCAATTTGATCGAAAGTAGCTTGCGAAATTGGAATATGCGGCGCTTTACATTCCACCATTATAAACGGTTTTTCTTGCTGATAAACCACAATATCTGCTCGTTTTCGCATTCCTGTAATCTCAATTGGAACTTCCAAAGCAATCGCCGAAATAGAATATCCCAAATCATTGATTAAATAATTCAAAACGTGTTGCCTGACCCATTCTTCTGGCGTATAAACCAACCATTTTTTTCGAATCAAACAAAAGATATACAATTTATCTTGGGCTTGTTTCAATCTTATTTGGTATTTTTCGGAAAAATTTAATTGTACTAATTCAGTCATTATATGAGTCCTGTAGAATCTTTGATCAAAGATATAAAAAACAAAAACTATAAACCGATTTACTTCTTGGCCGGCGATGAGCCTTTTTTCATCGATCAAATTACTGATTTATTGGAAGCAAGTATTTTACCAGAAGAAGAAAAAGGATTTAATCAAACAATAGTTTATGGACAAGATATAGAAATTGGACAATTGATTGGAATGGCGCGCCAATATCCTATGGGCGCAGAAAAATCTGTAGTAATTGTAAAAGAAGCACAACATCTTAGTCGTTCAATAGATCAGTTGGAAATGTATGCAAATCAAGTACAAGATTCGACAATTCTAATTATTAATTATAAAGGAAATACGCTTGATAAGCGCAAAAAAATCTATAAAATTCTAAATGAAAAAGGTTTTTATTTTGAATTTAAAAAGATTTATGAAAGCGAACTTCCTGCTTGGATAGAACAAAAAGTTACAGAAAATAAATATAAAATAGAACCAAAGGCGAAGTTTTTGTTAACAGAATATGTTGGTACAGATTTATCACGATTGAATAACGAATTGGAAAAATTATTCACAATTGTTGATACAAATAAAACCATCACTCCACATCATATCGAAGAACATATTGGGATTAGTAAAGATTATAATGTATTTGAGCTTCGAAATGCTATTGAAACGAAAAACATCGAAAAAGCTTTTAAAATCATTAAATATTTCGAAAAAAATCCGAAAGATAATCCGTACGTAGTTTCGATTATGACGATTTTTAATCTATTTACAAATATCATTCAAGTACATGTTACACCAGACAAATCAAAACAAAACCTGGCGAAAGTATTGGGGATTAATCCATACTTTGTACAAGGAATGATGACAGCTGCAAATAATTATCCTCTAAAAAAAGCAACGAGAATTATCTCATTTATTCGTGAATATGATATGAAAGGAAAAGGAGTTGGTACAACTGGAAATGTAACACCAAGCCAATTATTAATTGAATTAGTGTATAAAATTATGCATCTATAATTTTCATCTATTTATAGAATCAAGAAAAATAAATAAGAAATACTAAATTTGTAAAAATATAAAATAACACCATGGAAAATAACGTAAGAGATGTTATCATAATAGGATCAGGACCTGCAGGTTATACAGCAGGAATTTATGCAGCAAGAGCAAACATGAATCCTTTGATTTTAACTGGAATGGAGCCAGGTGGACAATTAACAACAACAACAGATGTTGAGAATTTCCCAGGTTATCCTGAAGCTGTTACTGGACCAGAATTGATGGCTGATTTACAAAAACAAGCTGAACGTTTTGGAACTGAAATAAAATACGAATATGTAACAGAAGTTACTTTCGGAGAAAAAGAAGGTGATTTACATACTATAAAATCGAACAACGGAACTTACCAAACTCGTTCTATCATTATTTCGACAGGAGCAACTGCAAAATATTTAGGATTAGACGACGAAACAAAATATGCTGGTAGTGGAGTTTCGGCTTGTGCAACTTGCGATGGTTTCTTTTACCGTGGTAAAGATGTTGCTGTAGTTGGTGGTGGTGATACTGCTGCAGAAGAAGCAACTTATTTATCAAAACTTTGTAACAAAGTATATTTATTAGTTCGTAAAGAGGAAATGCGTGCATCGAAAGCGATGCAAGAGCGAGTTGCAAATACTCATAATTTAGAAGTTTTATATAACCACGAATTAATCGGTTTAGAAGGAAACAATGTTGTTGAGAAAGCTAAAATCATCAACAATGTAACAAATGAAGAAAAAGAATTAACTGTTGATGGAGTTTTCATCGCAATTGGACATAAACCAAATACAGAATTATTTCAAGGTAAATTAGATATGGACGAAACAGGTTATTTAATCACACAAGATCGCTCATATAAAACTAATGTTCCTGGAGTTTTCGCTGCCGGAGATGTTCAAGATTCAGTTTATAGACAAGCAATTACCGCTGCTGGTTCTGGTTGTGCTGCAGCATTGGATGCAGAACGTTATGTTGCAGAATTCTTTGAAGCATAATTTTTCAGAAAATAGCAAACTATAGTATAATAATCAAAGCTCAACCATTTGGTTGAGCTTTGATTATTTATAAGCTTTATCAATACGTTAAAATATTTCCTCGCGTTTTCAACCAACCTGTAATACTATATCGTGGTTGATGAACCGTTTTTACTTCGTGCGGAATCATTTTACTATCAAAAACAGCAAGACGACCAGCAAGAGGCTGAATATTCAATTCTTTTTCGGTATTATTCTCATCTGGCAAATAAAGCGTTAATTGACCTCCAAATTCATCTTTCCATTCTTCATCGTTTAAATACAAAACAATAGACAAAGTTCGTCTATCATCATTCTTAAACGCATCAACATGTCTTTGATAAAATGTTCCTTCGGGATAAATTGCGTAATGAAATTCACTTTCCTCAATTCCCATATAACATGTTAAATTGAGATAATTTATAAAATCATTTATTTTATCAAAGAAAATTTCTTCTGTTTCTGTTTTATTTTCTTCATCAATCCATTTGATTTTATCTCCTCTTATGGATTTTACAATTTGTTCATTAACAGCGCTACCAATCGCTGCTTCATGAAAAACTTTTTTCTCTTCTTTTTTTATTATTGCTTCGCGAAGTTGCTTTGTTTCCTCTATAGAGAAAAAAAAGTCTGAAATAGAATATTTTTGATTTAATAAGTCATCAATAATCTTTTCATAAATTGGGTTTAATGTAATATTACTCATTCATTATTATGAAAACTTCAGTAAAAGTAATTTTTATTACGAAAAGTTAAATCATAATTTTTCATTTTTTTTAATAAAATAAGCAGAAAAAAAATATTCTTTTAAAAATAGTTTTATTTTCAATTATTTAAACCAATCATTTTTATCGAGCTGATAAACAAAATTTACTTTTGGTTTTTCTCCAGCAAGCTGCACTTCAACTTCTTTCACTTTTTTACAACCTAAGCGTTCTACCGCAACTTGCGATCGAATATTTTGATTCCAAACATTTATATAAACTTTATCGACAAACTGAAAAATATAATCAAGCATTAACTTTTTTACAGATGGATTAAATCCTTTTCCCCAACAACTTGTCGAATAAAACGTATAACCTACAAGAATTGAAGATTCTTCTTGGTTATAATCGTAAAATCGAGTACTTCCTATGATTTTTCCATCTTTTTTATCTATAATTTTAAAAGCTCCTTTACTTTGAATTGCACTATCAAAAAAACCTTTAAAAACCTCTTTTTCCCAACGATTTTTATTCGGATGTTGTTCCCAAACCTTTGGATCTGATGCAGCTATATATAAATCTTCAAAATCGTTTACTGATAATGGTTTTAGTTCTACTAAATCATTTTCTAAATTAGGCTGAATGTTTATCATTTATTTGTTTTTAATACATGACTAATGTATCAAAATCCGACAAAAAATAAATCATATTTGGATTTTATTATCAAGTTCTAATAGAATAATTCACTTTTTATTTTTACCTTGAATAAAAAATAAAATATAATGTTTTTAAATTTTGAAGATAAAGTAGATGTTATTTCTAAACTAAAAAGTTTGAAAGTAGATCAGCAGCCTGAATGGGGAATTATGACACCTCAACATATGGTGGAGCATCTTATAGTAACAACAAAAATGTCAAATGGAAGTTTGACTATTCCTTGTCGTGTTCCAAAAGAACAGATTCCTCAGTATAAAGCTTTTATATTAGAATCTGACCAAGAAATGAAAAAAGGAATAAAAGCCGATGGCATGGAAGGTTTATTAGAATTGCGTTACCCTTCTTTGGATGCAGCAATAGAAAAACTAGAAAATGAAATTGATCGATTTCATGTTTATTTTGAGAATAATCCTGATGCGAAAATTGTAAATCCTGTACTAGACGAAATAGATTATGAAGATTGGAAAATATTTCATAAAAAACATTTCTCTCATCATTTTAAACAATTTGGTTTGATCTAGAAAAGTTTTCTCAAAAATGAGAAAACTTTTCTGATGCTTGAGAATTGATCTCCTTTATTATTTATACCAACTACTGTACATCAGATAATTGTTGGCAATTCGTTCTATTTCGCCTTCTTTCAATTCTTTTGGAACATCTTTTATTTTTTTAGCGGGAATTCCAGCCCATAATTCACCTTCTTTTACATGTGCTCCTTTGGTTAAAATTGCACCAGCAGCAATCAAAGAATTAGATTCTACAATACAATCATCCATTACAATAGCTCCCATTCCAACCAAAACATTATCGTGTATTGTACAACCATGTACAATTGCATTATGTCCTATCGAAACATTATTTCCAATTATTGTTGGAGATTTTTGATATGTTGCATGAATTGTTGCGTTATCTTGAATATTTACTTTATTTCCCATTTTAATAAAATGTACATCTCCACGCACAACAGCAGAAAACCAAATTGAGCAATCATTTCCCATTTCTACCTCTCCTACTATTACTGCATTATCTGCTAAAAAGCAGTTTTCACCGAACTTCGGCGCATGTCCATTTAATTCTTTAATTATTGCCATAACAAAATCTATAATTCTTATGATAAAGATACATTTTTATAGCGTATTTTTGTACAACTATGAGAGTATACGAAGAAATTACACCAAATAATAATGTGATGAAGTTCGTTTGTGACGAGACTTTAACACAAGGTGGCGTTGAATTCGATAAAGAATCTACAGCTGCCGAATCTCCTTTAGCGCAAGTTTTATTGACAATACCATTTATTCAAAAAATATTTATCACAGCAAATTTTGTTGCGGTAGAAAAGATAGATGCTGTTGATTGGGCTGATGTTACAGAAGATTTAAAAGAAATTATCAACGAACATTTAGAAGAAAATGCAATTTTAGCGCCAATGAAAAAGGCTCCAATTTCTATTTATGCAGAAATGACGCCTAATCCTGCTGCGATGAAATTCGTTTCAAATTCTATGTTAGCCCCAGAAATTATCGAAATAAAATCGAGAGATAAAGCTGCTGGAGTTCCATTGGCTGTTGCGATTTTTAAAGAATATCCTTTTGTAGAGGAAGTTTTTATTGTCGATAATTATGTCTCTTTAACGAAAAACGAATCTGAAGATTGGTCGCTTTGGGCAATGGATGTTCGTTCTTTTATCACGAATTATTTGCAAGCTGGAGGTCCTGTTTTTGATGAATTTTATGAATTCACTACAGAAGCTCCTGAACATGTTGTTGTAAAATCTGCTGAAGAATTTTCTTCTGTTGAGCAACAAATAAAAGCTATTTTAGACGAATATGTTCAACCAGCTGTTGCTAGTGATGGTGGAAATATTGAGTTAATAGAATTTGACGAAGAAACACGTACAGCGAAAATGTTATTGCAAGGTGCTTGTTCTGGTTGTCCTTCTTCTACAGCCACACTGAAAAATGGTATTGAAGGAATTCTAAAACAAATGATGCCTGATGTTGTAGACAACGTGGAAGCCGTTAATGGGTAAAATCATTAAGATTTAATACTAAACAAAGCTCAGAATATATTGTTCTGAGCTTTGTTGTTTTTTACTATTTTTTCATCAACTTCTATTTGCTTCTTCCGCATTCGAAGTTTGGCCTTTACTTACATTAATTTTAGAGTTTCCAAATTTATATGAAACTGAAAAACGTATAGATTGTGAATCATAATATTGTTTAAATGATTGGGGAATATTCTGCACATTTGTCGACAATGTTGTAAGATCTATTTTGAAAATATCATACGCCATTAATGATAAAGTTAATTTCTTATCCATTGCCAAATACTTAAAACCTATATCCAACGCAGAAAACAATAAGTAAAGTTGCATATTATAATGGTTAATGTTATAATTAGTAGACGCATAAAAACTTGAAATATTACATTTGTTTGATAAAAACATCTTTTTTAATAAATATTTGATTATGTTTATATTAAATAAATCATTACTATGAAAAAGGAAATATATCTATTTGCAATTGCAAGTCTCTTCGCAACATCGGCTATTTTTGCACAAACTTCTAAAACTTTCGTAATAGATGCTGGACATGGCGGTTTTGATAAAGGTTCAAAGAATCATAATATCATCGAAAGTGAATATTCTTTAGAATTAGCAAAAAAAATGCAGGAATTAGCCAAACAAAAAAATATTAATGTTATTTTGACAAGAGATACAGACGATTTTATTGATTTACAATCTCGTGTGGATAAATTACAAGAATTGAATCCTGAATTAGTCATTTCATTACATCTAAATAATGCTGTTAACAAAGAAACAAAAGGATCTGAAGTTTATATTAAAAAAGATAATCTAGATGCTCGCACCGAAAAAATAGGAACTGAATTAGCTGATTTAATAAGTTTCGATTCAATAAACAATAGAGGACTTAAAAAAGGTAATTTTAAAATATTAAGAGAATCTAAATCGCCAACTTTTCTTGTAGAATTAGGCTTTGTAAGCAATGAAAATGATGCTGAAACATTGAAAAATACAGAATATAAAAATCAATTAGCTGAAAAGTTTGTACAATTTTTAGAAAATTATCAATCGATATAGCAATAAAAAAGGCTTCAATAATATTGAAGCCTTTTTTATTTATTGGTAAATTGTATTAATCACAATTTCCGTCTATATCACAAGAAGCACCATTTTCTGGTTGATCCAAATGATCTTTTTCGTACGCTTGTGTCAAAGCAGAAACGAAATAGTCAACAGGCTGAGCTCCTGAAAGCGCATATTTACGATCAATTACAAAAAAGGGAACGCCAGAAACGCCAATATTACGCGCATCTAAAATATCTGAAGCTACTTCGAAAACATTCGCATCAGAATTTAACATTTCAAGAACTTCAGTTTTATTCAAACCAATTTCTTCTCCCAATTCAGCCAAAACTTCGTAATCAGCCACATTTTTACCTTCTGTAAAATAAGCTTTAAAAAGTCTTTCTTCTGCTTGAGAACCTTTTCCTTTTGATTGTGCAAAGTGAATCAATCGATGAGCATCTCCAGTATTAACAACTTTAGAGTTTTGTTGTTCAAAATCAATTCCAACAGCTTTTCCCATTTCAGCCAACTGATTATTCATTGCTGTAACTTGTTCCTGCGAGATACCTTTCGTTTCAACCAAATAATCATCTACAGAAATTACTTCGGTTTTTGACAAATCAGGATTAAGCTGAAAACTTTTCCATTCAACCTCGATTTTATCTTGATAGGGAATTTGCGTTAATGCTTGTTCAAAATGTTTTTTTCCGATATAACAGAATGGACACATTACATCCGACCAGATTTCTATTTTCATAATGGAAATTTTAGGTGTAAAAGTTTGTAAAATTACGCTTTTTATTTGAATGGATTCGGTTATTTTTTAGTTAATTTAATCTTCCAAAATTATTAACGAAATCTTGAAAAATAATCGTGCTAAATTGAGTTTAAAATTTGTTTAAGACAAGGTTTAAATTACCTTTGCACTGAACCAAGAAAAGATGAATCGTTTCATTTTTATTCCAAATCAAATAACGAACAAACAATATGTCAACACACGTAGTAGTCGGTCTTCAATGGGGTGACGAGGGAAAAGGAAAAATCACAGATGTATTAGCTGAAAAGTCTGATTATGTTGTAAGATACCAAGGTGGTAACAACGCTGGTCATACAGTTTATGTAGGCGATGATAAATTTGTATTACACTTATTACCTTCTGGAGTTTTACAATGCAAAGGAAAATGTATTATTGCGAATGGTGTCGTAGTAAATCCTGAAGCTTTCTTTACTGAAATAGAAAAGTTAGAAACAAGAGGTTTATCTACAGATCACGTTTTTATCTCGAGAAGAGCACATATCATTATGCCTTATCACATTTTGTTAGATGAATATCGTGAAGAATTTGCTGGAAAAGACAGTCAAATCGGTACAACAAAACGCGGAATTGGACCTTGTTATGAGGACAAAGTAGCAAGAGTTGGTATTCGTGCTATTGACTTGTTAAATCCAGAAGTTTTAGCAGAGAAAATCAAAGAAAATTTAGTGGTTAAAAATGCTTTATTCGAAAAATTATTCAATAAAGAACCATTAAAATTCGAAGACATTTACGAAAAATATCTAGCTTACGGAGAGCGTTTGAAAGAGCGTATCATTGATTCTGAATTAGAAATCAATCAAGCAATAGACGAAGGTAAAAATGTCTTATTCGAAGGTGCACAAGCCTTGATGTTAGACATCGATTTTGGTACATATCCATTCGTAACATCATCATCTCCAACAACTGGTGGAGCTTGTGTTGGTGCAGGTGTTCCTCCTACAAAATTGAAAAATTTAATCGGAGTTTCAAAAGCATATTGTACTCGCGTTGGTAATGGTCCATTCCCAACAGAATTAGATAATGAATTAGGTGAACAAATTCGTCAAGTTGGTCACGAATTCGGAGCTTCTACAGGTCGCCCACGCCGTACAGGTTGGTTAGACTTAGTTGCTTTGAAACACGCTTGTATGATTAACGGTATTACACATTTAGTAATTACTAAATTAGATGTAATGTCTAACATCGATACAGTTAAAGTTTGTACAGCTTACAAAACAGAAGACGGAAAAATCATTGATTACTTTACATCTTCTACAACAAAATTAGCTGATTACGAACCGCAATACGACGAATTACCAGGATGGAAAGAAGATATTACAAATGTAAAATCTTTTGATGAGTTACCGCAAACTGCACAAGACTACATCCACTACATTGAGAAATACTTAGGAATCGAAGTTTATTTAGTTTCGGTTGGACCAGAGCGTTCTCAAAACATTATTAGAACAACTTTATTTTAATAAATTAAATAGTATAGCCTAACATGCTTGTTGGGCTATAACTTTATGAGATATTTTTATGAATGAAATTTTAGAACGATTAAAACAATTGAATTTAGGTTTAGATTCTATCGTCCCTATAAAAGGTGGTGATATTAACGATGCTTTTCGATTAGAATCGTTTGATAAAAAATATTTTTTAAAGGTAAATTCCGCAAACAACTTTCCTCAACTTTTCAAAAAAGAAGCAAGAGCTTTAGAAGCGATCAAAAACACCAATACATTTTCGATTCCGGAAGTGATAAATGTTGGCGAAGCAGGAAAAGATTTCCAATACTTATTATTAGAATGGATAGAATCCTCTACTCCAACTGTTGTAAATTGGGAAAACTTAGGAAAAAACTTAGCAAAACTTCATCAAAATACGAATACACAATTCGGTTGGTCCGAAGATAATTACATTGCAATTGTACTTCAACCAAACAGTTTTACAGATTCTTGGAGCGAATTTTATGCAAAAAATCGCATTATGCCAATGATGAAATTATTGCACAACAAACAATTAATCAATTCAAAACAAGTAAAATCTGCAGAAACTTTATGTAAAGAATTGAATTCTATATTCCCAGAAGAAAAACCAGCTTTATTGCATGGAGATTTTTGGAACGGAAATATTTTAGCCAATAATAATGGCGAATTCTTAATTATAGATCCTGCAATTTATTACGGACATCGCGAAATAGATTTAGCTATTGCAAAACTTTTTGGAGGATTTGACGATGTATTTTTTGATGCTTATCAAGAAAGTAATCCATTAGAACCTAACTTCGAAGAGCGTTTACCAATTGCTCAATTATTTCCATTACTTATACATGCATACCTTTTCGAAGGTT
Organism: Empedobacter brevis; assembly: GCF_965118635.1. GTDB lineage: Bacteria > Bacteroidota > Bacteroidia > Flavobacteriales > Weeksellaceae > Empedobacter > Empedobacter brevis_A. The sequence continues at coordinate 108,497 of NZ_CBCPHV010000005.1, forward strand.
ATTATGTAAAAGATGTGCAAACCATTTTGAAAAAATTTTAAGAAACAAAACAAACAAATACAATGAACAAGTATCAAAATCCATTAGAATCGAGATATTGTAGCGACGAAATGCTATATATCTTCTCTCCAGAAAAAAAATTCACAACATGGAGACAACTTTGGATTGCTTTAGCAGAAATTGAAAAAGAACTTGGATTAGATATTACAGACGAACAAATTCAAGAGCTAAAAGATAACGCAACAAATATTGATTATGATGTTGCTGCTGCTTACGAAAAGAAATTTCGTCACGATGTAATGGCTCACGTACACACTTACGGAGATGTTGCACCAAGCGCAAAAGCAATTATTCACTTAGGTGCTACGTCTGCTTTTGTTGGTGATAATACAGATTTGATTCAGATTCGTGATGCTTTTCAACACATCAAAAAACAAATAATCAATGTTATAGATGGTTTAGCAAAATTTGCTCGTCAATACAAAGATTTACCAACATTAGGATTCACACATTTCCAACCAGCACAATTAACAACTGTTGGGAAACGTGCTACACTTTGGTTACAATCAGTTTTATTAGATTTAGAAGAATTAGAATTCAGAATAGACACTTTACGTTTTCGTGGTGTAAAAGGAACAACTGGTACAGCAGCATCTTTCAAAGAATTGTTCGATGGTGATTACCAAAAAGTAAAAACATTAGACAAAAAATTATCTGAACGTTTCGGATTCAAAAACGTTTTTGCTGTTTCAGGACAAACTTACGACCGTAAAATAGATGCGCAAGCGTTAGAATTATTATCAAACATTGCACAATCTGCACACAAATTCACTAATGATTTACGTTTGTTACAGAACCTAAAAGAGATTGAAGAACCTTTCGAGAAAAACCAAATCGGATCTTCTGCAATGGCTTACAAACGCAATCCTATGCGTTCAGAACGTATTGCTTCTTTAGCAAAATACGTAATGTCATTAGCAACTTCTCCAGCTATGGTGGCTTCTACACAATGGTTCGAAAGAACATTGGACGACTCTGCCAACAAGCGTTTAGCTGTTCCTCAAGCTTTCTTAGCAATTGACGCTATCTTAATTATTTGGAACAATATATTAGACGGTTTAGTGGTTTATCCTAAAATTATCGAGAAACATATTGCCGAAGAATTACCATTTATGGCTACCGAATACATTATTATGGAAGGTGTGAAAAATGGTGGTGACCGTCAAGAGTTGCACGAAATCATCCGCACACATTCTATGGAAGCTGCTAAGCAAGTGAAAATGGAAGGAAAATCGAATGATTTGATAGAGCGTATTATTGCTGATGATAATGTAAAGATTGACAAAGAAAAGTTAGTTGAATTATTAGATCCGAAAAACTTTACAGGATTTGCTCCTGAGCAAACAGAAGAATTCTTAAAAGATTTAGTCGATCCAATAATCGAAGAAAATAAAGCACTTTTAGGTTCACACACAGATCTTAAAGTATAAACTCGCTTAAAGGCAAACACATGAAACAAAAAAGACTTCCACTTAGGAAGTCTTTTTTTGTATTATACTATCTGTTGTTCTTTTTTCTATTTACGTATTCTTCCCCTTGCATTTGTATAGGGCGAAGCTGTATTGAACTGTATCATTCTGCCTAATGTCCATTTTTCGTACCACGAAACCTCGTATAACTCCTCATTAGTTTTTTGTTCTATCAAATAAAGAATCTCAACAACAGTTTCATCTAATTTGGTTTGTAATGTATTAAAATCAAGCTCTTCATAATCTTTATAAAATTTCTGAGCCAACTTACCAAGTTCATTCCATTTGTAACCAGTTTCTGGGAAATCTACAAACTCATTGTTCTCTCTTTTTCTATTCCATTTCAATACTAATTCTCCCCAACCAATCAAATAAGCAACAAGATTATTTATACTCATCTTTGTATTTTTGGCATGCCCGTCAATATTTTCTATCAAGGTTAGTTCGGCAGAAATGGTGAATAGTTCTTGCTTCAACTTCTTATAGTTTGTCTTAATAGCAAGTTGCAATTCTTCTTTGTTAATAGGTACAGCCATCTTCTATGGAATATTAAAATCAAATATAGAAAACTTATTATAGATTCTTATTAGCTATTATTTCTTAAAAGAAAACAAGTTGAAGAAAATAACAAATAACAAGAATTACTAGATAATGTAGTTAATGATGACTAAACGAGAAGGCTCTCATCAATAAATGAGAAGCTTCTCATTGACTAACGAGAAGCTTCTTGATTACGATTTAGAAGCTTCTCGTTTATACGTAAGAAACTTCTTGTTTTTTTAATCTTATTTTACCTTTTGAAATTTTGCTGTTTTCAATGCATCAGCAATACGTGCTCCAGGACGATAATTCATTTTAGCAGCTTTTATCAAACTGGTATTGAAACTAGCTTCTGTTGCAGAACCTTCGCTACTTAGACTTGGATAAAAACTTCCTAACTTGTCTAAACGGACTATTTTTCCATTTACTATTTGGTTAATAATTACGTTTTCTAAGGCTATAATCACTCCACGAATATCGGCTTCGGAAAGTGCTGAAAATTTTTCGATCTCCTTTGTCAATTCATCAACAGTAAATTCTCCATCTACTTTTGCGCTTGCATACCATTTTTTTACACCTCCGCCAGCTACTCCTGGTTGCGGTTTTTCTACTACGTTAAATTTTATAGACATATCATATTGGTTTAATTAATTCGTATTAAGATAATTACTTTTTCTTAATACGCAAAATATGAATGCCAAAAATGATTATACCAGAAAGCCAACTTCTACTTAAGTTGGCTTTCTGGTATACTTTGGAATAACGACTCGGGAAAAGAATCACGAAGTGGTTATCTATTATTTTTTTTATTTATGCTTGCATCACAAAGATGGCTGGGCGCTTGTGAAAATCGTACTTTTCGTTTTTCCATTCTTTTACAGAAAGTGTGCGAATATCTTCGTCCTCTAGCGTAATGTGGCAGGCAACACAAATCTTGGTTTCGGCACGAAGTATCTTTGTTAAATCTTCTACCATTTGGTTGTTACGATAAGGCGTTTCCATAAAGATTTGGGCAACTCCTGTTTTTGCACTTTCAGCCTCCAAATGTGCCAATTTCTTTTTACGCTCTGTTTTGTCGATTGGTAAATATCCGTGAAAAGCAAAGTTTTGACCATTCATCCCAGAAGCCATCAACGCCAATAAGATTGACGATGGACCAACCAATGGCACTACCTGAATGCGTTTCTGTTGTGCAATCTTTACCAATTGTGCACCTGGATCTGCGACTGCCGGCAAGCCCGCTTCGGAGATAATACCCAAGGTTTTGTTTTGATCCAATAGTTTTATCAAATCAAACATTTCTTCGGGTTCTGTATCTTTATTTAAGATGTAAATATCTAAATCTGCTTGAACTTTTTCGGGACAAACTTGCTTAATGAATTTACGCGCTGACTTCTCATTTTCGACCACGAATGTGTCTATTGCACGAATAACCTCAAGATTGTATAAAGGCAATACTCTACTGTGTTCGCTTTCACCTAAAAGTGAAGGAATCAAATAAACTTTAGCCGTGTTCATTGTATTGTTTTAAAGATTGTATTTTTTGATGATTCCGTCTGTAGCTTCATCTAATAATTGATAAACATGCTCGAAAGCATCTTCACCATCGTAGTAAGGGTCAGGAACATTTTGTATTTGTCCTGTTCCGTCTTTCAAGATCAATTTTATTTTGCTTTGCTCCTCTTCGTTTCGAGCCAATTGTTGCAAATCGATTAGATTTTGTTCATCCATCGCAAAAATTAGATCAAACTCTTCGAAAAAAACGGGATTGAAATGCATTGCACGTTGATCAGAAATATCAACACCATGTTTTTTTGCAACCGAAACCGAGCGTCTATCTGGTTGTTCACCTACATGCCAATCGCCTGTACCCGCAGAATTTACTAAATGATTGTCACCAACCTTTGTTTGTAAAATTCCTTCTGCCAACGGAGAACGACATATATTTCCTAAACAAACCATCAAAATTTTCATCGAAAAAGTATTTATAGATTAATCTGCAATCTTGCGTGATATATCTTCTATATATCCACGGAATTGCTTATCTGTTTCTTGTAAATTTTTCACTGTTTTACAAGCATGTAAAACTGTTGCGTGATCACGTTTACCAATTTGTGTCCCGATACTTGCCAAAGATGCTTTTGTATATTGTTTTGCAAAATACATAGCCAATTGACGCGCTTGTACGACATCTCGTTTACGTGTTTTTGATTGAATATCTTCAATCTTCACTTTGAAGTATTCACAAACTGTTTTCTGAATATAATCGATCGATATTTCTTTACGAGCTGTTTGTATTAATTTTGATAAGGTACGCGCTGTTAAATCTAACGTTATTTCGCGTTTATTCAATGTTGCTTGTGCAATTATTGAGTTTAATGAACCTTCAAGTTCACGTACGTTTGTATCAATATTTTGCGCAATATAATCCATAACCTCATCAGGGAATTCGATACCATCGTTCTCTAATTTTTGTTTCAAAATAGAAAGACGTGTATTGTAATCAGGGTTTTGTAAATCTGCTGATAATCCCCACTTGAAACGAGAAATCAATCGATCTTCCATATCTTGGATATCTGCTGGAGATTTATCCGAAGTTAGAATAATTTGATTTCCTCTTTGATGTAAATGGTTGAATATATGGAAGAATACTTCTTGTGTTTTTGCTTTTCCAGATAAAAACTGAATATCATCCATAATCAAAACATCAATCATTTGATAAAAGTGAATGAAGTCATTTTGATTATTGTTTTTTACAGCTTCTATAAACTGTTGTGTAAATTTCTCTGTCGAAACATACAAAACTGTTTTCTCTGGATGTAAATCTTTTACTTCTAAACCTATCGCATGAACTAAGTGAGTTTTTCCTAATCCTACTCCACCATATATAAATAGTGGATTGAAAGAAGTTCCTCCTGGACGTTTTGCAATCGCACGACCAGCAGCACGAGCCAATCGATTTGATTCTCCTTCGATAAAATTATTGAATGTATAATTATGATTTAACTGCGAATCAATTTTTAATTTTTGCAATCCTGGAATAACGAAAGGATTCATCATTCTACCAGCTTGCAAATTAATTGGTGCTTCTACCTCTTGTGGGCGAGGTTTTTCTTTATTAGAACTTGGAATACGTACAGTAAATGGTTCACGTCCTTGCGACTTTTGATCCATTAAAATACTATATACCAATTTTGCATCAGAACCTAATTCTTTTTGTAAAGCACTTTTTAAAATTTTGATATAATGCTCCTCTAACCATTCGTAAAAAAATTTACTTGGTACTTGTATTGTTAAAACATTATTATTTAGTTTGCCAGGACGTATCGGAACAAACCAAGTATTGAAGGCATCTTCTGCTATGTTATCTTTTATAAAAGACAAGCATTTTTCCCACACAGAATTTGCTGTTATCGTCATAATATTATCCAAAAGTGCTTAAGTTTTAATGTAAATTACTGAAAGTCAATGTTAATTTTTCATCAACGGTTCTCTACAAAATTGTGAACAAATTTTGAATAAAAAAAATGATTTAGGTATTGATATATTAAAAAATACTTTGTATAATTCCAGAAATTCAATAAATAGTTTTAGGTAACCCAAAAGTCCTGCAAATATAATATTTTCAGGTATATTTTGGCTTATAAAATGAATAATTCTTATTTTTGTATCACTATGGAAATTACACAAGAAAAAATAGATTTTGCAATCATCGAAGTCGAAAATTATTTAAATGATTTGGGGATCAAAAATAATTTTTCTCTTTTACGAATTGAAAAAGAAAAAGAGGAAAATGTACGAACTTTTTATTACGAAATAGCAAATCCAACTTTTAAAACTGTTATTCAAATTCAATATGATTTCTTAAAAGAAGAACAGAAAGATTCTTCTCAAACTTCTTTTAGTTGGATGGATTACAAAAAAATTACTGAATAGACTTTTTCATTTTTTATAGAATTAATGATAAAGTCTTTTTTTTGTTCTCTACTTTTGAATAATTAAATGATGTTTTAGAAAATTATGGAGAGAATAGAAGAAATCGAATCATTGAATGTTTTTCGAACTAAAACTCGTATTCTTTATAAGCATACAGATCAAATGAAGGTGGTTTATTATGGAAATTATCCTGAGTTTTATGAAATTGGACGTGTGGAATTGATGCGTGAAAGAGGTTTTCCGTATGCCGAATTAGAATCTATGGGCATTCAGATGCCAATTATCGAAATGCATTCAAAATATATAGGCAGTGCTTTGTATGATGAGTTGATTGAGATTGAAACAACAGTTCCCGAACGTGATAAAGGTGTTCGTATTCGTTTTGATTACAATATTTATAATGAAGCTGGAAAATTAATCAATCAAGGTTATACCATTTTATGTTGTATTGATGCTGAAACTCGTCGCCCGGTTCGTATTCCAGAGCGTATTTGGACAAGCTTAGGTTTATAATATTATTTAAAATGATTAATTATTCGTTAAAACAAATTCTAGCAAATGATTTCTCATTAAATTTGTTCCTTAACAAAACATGATTAAAAAAGAATGTCAACACTTCAAGAAAAAATCAATCAAACGATTGTAGATGTTATCGATTTTCCAAAAGAAGGAATTGTCTATAAAGACATTACTCCACTATTCTTAGACGCCGAACTTTCAGAAGAAATTGTAGATGCTTTTGTAGCAAAAGCAAAAGGTAAAGTGGATATTGTTTGTGGAATTGAAAGCCGTGGATTTTTATATGGAATTCAAATTGCTCAAAAATTAAAAGTTCCTTTTGTATTAATTCGCAAGGCTGGTAAATTACCTCCTCCAACGATTAGTCAATCGTACGATTTAGAATATGGTCAAGCAACGATCGAGGTTAATTCGAATTACATTAAAGATGGATCGCGTGTTTTAATTCATGACGATGTTTTAGCTACTGGAGGAACTGCAGAAGCATGTGCTAAATTGGTAGAGAAATGTGGTGGAAAAACAACTCAATTTTCGTTTATCGTTGATTTAACTTTCTTAAACGGAAAAGATAAATTAACACCTTTTACAACAGATATTGTCACATTGATAGAATATTAAAACAAAAAATCCTCAACTTAAGTTGAGGATTTTTTTTATAGAATTCAATTCTTAATTAATTCTTTCAGCAACATATTCGCTTTCGTTACCTATACGGTCGACAGCTTTTAATGCAACTGCTGTTAATTTTTTACCGTCTTTATGTTTCAAAATCGTTTGATTGGTTTTTGTTCTATCCAAAATAGATGTTTCCCAATCGTTGTTATAACGTGTGTACAAAATCCATTTCGAAACATTAGAATTCATCTTATAATCATTCCAATTCATCACAACCTCTGATGCTTTTGTGTCCACGGATAAATTTGGTTTTGTCAAACGATCTCCTTTAATCCAATCCATTGTTGGTACCAAAGCTTTGTTTTTATAAGGACCTTCTTTTAAATAACTTAACATTGAAGGATTTTTTGTTAATCCGGCAACACTCCAATGAATAACACCTACATTGTTTTGTAAAATTTCTCCAGCCATTTTCACCTGATTTGTAATCTCAGTTGTTCTATCCGGCACTCTTACTTCTACTGTATTCAAACCTGGCCAAAGATGACGATTATGTGTATTTTCTGACTTCCACCATTGTAATAATTTTGGAAAACTTTGTCCTGTCGAATTAATTGGCCAATACAATTGCGGCGAAAAATAATCTACCCAACCTTTATTCAACCATAATTTTGCATCTGCATATAATTCGTCATATTGAGAAGAACCTGTAATCCCTGAAGGATAACCTGGTTTCCAAATTCCAAATGGACTAATTCCGAATTTCACAAAAGGTTTTTCTGCCTTAATTTCTTTATAAATACGCTCGATAATTGTATTCACATTTTGACGTCGCCAATCTGCTCTAGATAATGTTCCTCCATTATTTTTGTAAACAGTCCAAGTTGCATTGTCAGGAAAATCTGCTCCTCCATTATAGGATGCATATGGATAGAAATAATCATCAAAATGAACACCATCAATATCATAACGAGAAACGATATCGCGAACAACTTCTGAAACGTGATTTTGTGTTTTTTTGTCTGCAGGGTCAAACCAATACATTCCATTTTTCAATCTCACTACATTACTTGGAGACCTTTTTACCATCGACTCGTTTGTCACTGGACCTCCACTGCTGTGATGCGCTCTGTAAGGATTTAACCAAACATGTAACTCTATTCCACGTTTGTGTGCTTCTTCTACCCAAAATTCTAAAGGATCATAATAAGGTGAAGGTGCTTTCCCTTCTTGTCCTGTTAAAAAATAAGACCAAGGTTCAAAATTACTTTTATACAAAGCATCTGCTGCAGGACGAACCTGAAAAATAACTGCATTAAAATTGTTTGCTTCTAACATATCTAACAACCTTATTGCTTCATCTTTTTGCTGAGATGTTGTCAAATCTTTTTTAGAAGGCCAATTAATATTAGCCACAGAAGCTACCCAAGCTGCTCTGAATTCTCGATTTACTTCAGGTAATTTAACAGTAAAAACTTCGTCTTTTTTGTTAGGGATTTCAGTTTTTGGAGTAGTAAGAATAGTTGGTTTTGTAGATTCTACAGGTTTTGTAGGTTGCTTTGTTTCTACTTTTTTATAAACTATTTTTTTCGAACTTTTATTTGAAGCACACGAAGATAAGCCTATTGTGGCAGCTCCGAAACATATCAAAATATATTTAAAATTAATTTTCATTCGTTGAAATATGTATTTTAGTGATACAAAATTAGTAATAAAGCTTTATTAATCCGCATTTTATCAAATATTTAGGATATCTAGATTTTCTTTCACTAATTAATTTACAATTTTTTTCTTGAAAATTATTCTATTGTTTCATTCTTTTCCAATCTTTTAAAATGTTTAATTCATGATGTTTTATAAATTTTATGTCGTTCATTATTATTGATAAGAGCGTTCTTAAAAATCATCCATAAAAAAATCCGTTCGATTAGTCGAACGGATTTTTGTTTTATAATATTAATATTTATTCTTTTCCAAATTAACTTTCAACTCTTTATAATAATCTGGTGCATTTACATCTTTCTCTAAAGCTGTATTTATCCATTTCAGCGCTTGATTTCTATCTAATTTATTCGAATAATAGAAATTTGCTGAATTGTAAAAATCTCGTGCAGAAGAATTTTCATTCAATTGTTCACCAATCATTTTCAAAACATCATTTATTGTATTCGTTTCAATATCCAATACAACATTTACATTATCCCAAGCCAAAACCAAATTTGCTGATTGTTGCGTCACATTTGTAAAACGAATCTCGAAAGTTTCTGTTTTATTGTTCATCGATTTTGTTGATGCAGCTTTCACTTTCAACGCAATATTTGATTCCTTCCATTCTTTCGGATTTCCCCAATTTTTTGTGTCTTTATAGAAAATCACATCCCAATCTTCTTTATTAGGAATACTATACAACGCATATTCTCCAGCAGCCAATTCTTTTCCATTCACTTTTATCGGCTTATCAAATTTGATAACTGTATTTTCGTTTGCTCCTGTTCGCCAAACTTCTCCATTTGGAACTAATTTTCCAAATACTTTTCTACCATTTACATTTGGACGATTATAGTCAACTTCAAATTCTGTTAATCCAACTTTTTGTTCAATTTCGGCATGAGAACTTACTGCAGGAAATTTCATTTGTGCAAAAGCACAACTTCCTATTAACAAAGCTAAAACCGTTGATGTTATTTTCATATAATTATCTATTATTCTTTATTTTATCTGTTTTCTTGTCGTAACCATACGGACAATGTTTACATCCACTTTTACAACAATATCCTCTTCTTTTAAGATATTGCGCAGTAAATATTCTGAAACCTTCTGGAGATAAATAATAATCTCCTTCTTCAAACTTTTTCATTTCTGATGCTGTGAAATTACAACTTTTATCTATAAATTATCATTAAATTTAGAACTGATAATGATTACTGAATTGTCTTATAAATTTACGATTTTTAATACTTTTTGAATCAATATCTTCTTAGTTTTATTTAATTTTGCAACAAAATCGTATTACCTAAAATCATGTTTGTAGTTGTTTTAAGTCATTTATTCCGAAAGAATTTTATAGGAATTACCATATTTCCTTTCATTTTTTTGAGAGATAAAAAACTGAAAAACGATAAAGTTTTAATCAATCATGAAACAATTCACATTATTCAACAACTCGAACTTTTGGTTATTTTTTTCTATCCTTTTTATTTACTTGAATATATCATTCGATTAATTCAATATCGTGATCAACATAAAGCATACAAAAACATTAGTTTTGAGCGAGAAGCTTACGCAAACGAACATAATTTAGATTATTTAAAAAAACGAAAATTTTATAGTTTTCTAAAATATTTATAAATGATTTGGAACGATTACAAAGCTAATATTCAATCAATTGACACTTCTCATTTAACCTCACAAAATATCCAACTTTCGATATTGAGAGAAGATTTGAATCATCCTGAAATTTCAGGAAATAAATACCGAAAACTGAAATATAATTTTATTGAAGCTGAAAACCTTGGTTTTAAAAAAGTCTTGACTTTTGGTGGAGCTTTTTCCAATCACATTGCAGCAACCGCAGCAGCTGGAAAACTTCATCAATTCGAAACAATTGGAATTATTCGCGGCGAAGAGTTAAATAATAAAGTTGATGAAAACCCAACTTTACGTTTTGCAAAAAAATGTGGTATGCAATTGCATTTTATTTCCAGAGAAGCTTATCGAAAAAAAGATGATTTAGAATTTATAAACAATTTAAATACTAAATACCCAAACACTTACGTTATCCCAGAAGGAGGAACTAATGATTTAGCGATAAAAGGTTGCAAAGAAATTTTGTTTGATGATTGTTTCGAATACGATTTCATTGCTTCTGCAATTGGAACTTGTGGAACAATTTCTGGATTGATTGAAAGTTCTAAACTTCATCAAAATATTTTAGGTTTTCCAAGTTTAAAAGGAAATTTTATCCAAAATGAGATTGAAAAATTGACAAATAAAAAGAATTTTACTATTTTTAATGATTACCATTTTGGAGGATATGGAAAAGTTTCGGACGAATTAATTACTTTTGTAAATGATTTCAAACGAATTTATCATATTCAATTGGATCCTATTTACACTGGAAAAATGGTTTTTGGAATTTTTCAATTAATTAAAAATCATTATTTTAGTGATAATTCTAAAATTCTTTTGGTTCATACAGGCGGATTGCAAGGAATTGAGGGAATGAACAAACTTTTAAAGAAGAAGAACAAAAATATAATAGAATGAAAAAATTGTTGTACGTTTTTAGCTTAGTGTTGACGATTTCAATACAAGCACAAGAAAGTAGAGACATAACTTACATTCGAAAACATGCTATTCTAGCTGTTGAAGAAATGAAACTTTACAAAGTTCCTGCTAGTATTACTTTGGCACAAGGTTTATTAGAAACTGGTGGTGGACAAAGTAAATTAGCCGATCAGGCTAATAATCATTTCGGAATAAAATGTAAAGGTCCAGAAGAATGGTCGCTAGATAAACCTAGAGTTTATCATGATGATGATGCAAAAGGAGAATGTTTTAGAAAATATACTTCTGTGGAAGAAAGTTACCGAGATCATTCTAAATTTTTAGCATTAAGACCTTATTATAAAGCGTTATTTATTTTAGATCCTACGGATTATAATGCTTGGGCACATGGTTTGAAAAAATCTGGTTATGCAACAGATCCAAAATATGCTTCAAAATTAATTTCGAGAATCGAAAAATATAATTTAGATCAATTTGATAAGATTTCTCCAGAAGAAGTTTATGCTAAATTATATATGCTATACAAGAATGAAAATGATATGATGTTAGCAAATAATTTTTCGAAATCTAAGACAAAAAAAGAATCAAAAACAATCAAGGAAGAAGTTCTTTTAGCTTCGTATCAACCACAAGAAAGCGCTATAGAAAATAGTGATCTTGTCGTAAATAATAATAAAACTATTGCCTACGAAACTCGACCTCAGAACCCAACATTGCGTATAAGAAATCATAAGAATAATATTCCTTATATCGTTGCGCAAGCGGGAGAAACAATAACAACAATTTCTAAAATATATAACAAAGTCCCTTCGGATATTGCTAATTTCAATGAAATACAAATGGGTTCTAAATTGAAAGATGGACAAATTGTATTTTTTGGAAAAAAGAAAACTAAAGGTTCTGATTATTCTTACAAAGTGCAAGAAGGTGATGATATGTACACAATTTCACAACGTTTTGGTGTAAAAGTTAGCAGTTTATACAAGCTAAATCGTATGGAACCTGGAGAACAACCAAGAGTTGGACAACGAATAAATCTTAAAACAAAAGTTAAAGCATAACAATTTCAATAAAACTAAAAAAAGCTTCCTAAAAGGAAGCTTTTTTTAGTTCATCATTTTAAAAATATCAACCAATTCTTTATTGATTTTGCCTGTTTGATAATCCATTGGCGCAGGTGCACGATCAATCATTGTATTTCCTTCTTTGTCTAAAATCATAAAAGTCGGAATGTATTCAATCTTATAATCAAAACCAAAATTATCTTCTTGTCCTGCAAACAATTGTACTCCAGACATCTGATTTTCTCTCACCATTTTCTCCCAAACTGGCTTATCTTCTAATTTATCCAAAGAAATACTTACAAAATAAATTGGCGCATTTTGAAATTGTTTTTCCAACTCTTTCATAAATGGAATTTGTACTTTACAAGGTCCACACCACGTTGCCCAAATATCTAGATAGATATACTTTCCTTTAAAATCAGCTAAATCATATCGTTTTCCATTGATATCAGCCAACGAAAAATCTGGCGCTTTAACCAATTCTTTTGGATTTTCTGTTTCATGAGATTCTATATCAATAACAGAATCAATTTTTTTAGCATCAATAGATTCTTCAATTTTTTGATCTGATTTATTACAACTAAAAAATGTAATTAAGATTGATAGGATTAATAATTTTGTTTTCATTTATAGATTTAAACTAAGTTTTATTTCTCGCCTTATAAACAGGTTTGTTATCAAAAATAAACATTTAAACGTTATCAATTTCATAAAATACCTCAATTCACTTGACAAAGGGCTATCTGAGGTCGTATATTTGCAAAAAATTGTACAATTATGAAAATGAAAACCTCCGATTTCGACTTTACTTTACCTGAAGAACTTTTAGCAGATCGCCCTTCTGAAAACAGAGACGAAGCTCGCTTAATGGTTGTTCATCGTGACACCGGAGAAATTGAACATAGACAATTTAAAGATCTTATCGATTATTTTGATGAAGGAGACGTTATGATTCGTAACAATACTAAAGTTTTTCCTGCCCGTTTAATGGGAAATAAAGAAAAAACTGGTGCTCAAATCGAAGTTTTCTTATTAAGAGAATTAGATGCAGAAACTCGTTTATGGGATGTTTTGGTTGATCCAGCTCGTAAAATTCGTATCGGAAATAAATTATTCTTCGACAATGATGATACATTAGTAGCAGAGGTTGTTGACAATACGACTTCTCGTGGACGTACATTACGTTTCTTATTTGATGGATCTTATGAAGAATTCCGTGCAAAATTGAAAGAATTAGGAGAAACTCCACTTCCAAAATATATTTTACGTGATGTTGAGCCAGAAGATGCAGAGCGTTACCAAACAATTTATGCTAAACACGAAGGAGCAGTTGCTGCACCTACAGCTGGTTTACACTTTTCTAAACATTTATTAAAACGTTTAGAAATAAAAGGCGTTGATTTTGCTGAATTAACATTACATATTGGTTTAGGAACTTTCCAAGCTGTTGAAGTTGAAGATTTATCTAAACACAAAATGGAATCTGAGCAAGTAATTATTCCTCAAGCAACAGCTGATTTAGTAAACAGAGCAATCGACGAGAAGAAAAAAGTTTGTGCAATTGGGACAACATCTATGCGTTCTATCGAATCTTCAGTTTCTGCTGATGGACATTTGAATGCTTATGATGGTTGGACGAACAAATTCATTCATCCACCTTACGATTTCTCTATTGCAAATTGTATGATTACAAACTTCCACACACCAAAATCAACATTAATTATGATGATTTCTGCGTTTGCTGGACACGATTTAACAATGAAAGCGTATAACGAAGCTGTAAAAGAAGGATACAAATTCTACTCTTACGGAGATGCAATGCTAATTCTATAAGAAAAGTTTGAATACAACAAAAAAAGACATACGAAAGCTGTCACAAGCTGAGATTGAAGATTATTTCAAAGAGATTGGAGAAAAATCATTCCGTGCAAAACAAGTATACGAATGGTTATGGAAAAAGAATGCGCATCAATTTGATGACATGACTAATATTTCAAAAGCTTTACGTGAGCAATTGGGACAATCTTTCCAAATTCAACCTGTTGAAGTCGATCTTCTACAAAAATCTAATGACGGAACCATCAAGAATGCTGTTAAGCTTCATGATGGTAACGTTGTGGAATCTGTTTTAATTCCAACAGACTCAAGAACAACAGCCTGCGTTTCTTCGCAAGTTGGTTGTAGTTTAGATTGTACGTTTTGTGCAACAGCACAATTAAAACGTATGCGTAACTTAACAGCTGCCGAAATCGTAGATCAAGTTGTGATTATCGACGAAGAAAGTAAGCGTTATTTCAATCGCCCTTTAAGTAATATCGTATTTATGGGAATGGGAGAACCTTTGTTAAATTATAATGAAGTGATTTCTGCCATCAAAAAAATTACGTTACCAGAAGGATTAGGAATGGCTCCAAGAAGAATCACTGTTTCAACTTCTGGAATTCCTAAAATGATTGAAAAATTGGCTGACGAAGATTTACGTGTTAACCTTGCGGTATCTTTACATTCGGCTCGTGAAGAAGTTCGTAATGTAATTATGCCTTTTTCTGTTAAATTTCCTTTGACAGATTTAATGGATAGCCTTCAATATTGGTACCAACAAACAGGTTTGCGAATAACATTCGAATACATTGTTTGGGGCGGTGTTAATGATAAGAAAGAAGATATTGATGCATTGGTTAAGTTTTGTAGAAAAATCCCTTCAAAAGTAAATATTATCGAATACAATTCTATTGATGACGGAATTTACAAACAAGCATCAGAACAAGCAGTTGATAATTACATCAAAGCATTAGAATCCAATAATATTGTCGTAAATGTACGTCGTAGCCGCGGAAAAGATATTGATGCAGCTTGCGGACAATTAGCCAATAAAACTGGAAATGATTAAATAATAATCAAATGAAATATTTAGCCATATTTTTATTTTTAATTCTGACTAAATTCTCTTTCGCGCAAATAGTAGAAAACATCGATACAATTTCTATTGATGATTATAAAATGGAAAGTATCAACTTACCTCCTACTTTAAACGAAATTTCGGCTTTAGAATATGAAAAACAAGATAAAAATATGGCTTCTTTTTGGGGCTTAAACGATTCTGATTCTAAACCAGAATTGTATCGTTTCAATGCAAAAACTGGGAAAATTATCAATACCATTTTCATCACAAATGCTCCAAATATAGATTGGGAAGAAATGTCTGCGGATGATAATCGAATATATTTTGCAGATTTTGGAAATAATTTAGGCAAACGAAAAGATTTAGTCATTTATTTTATTGAAAAATCTAACATCGATTATTCTAAAGCTTATCAGCAATTAAAAGCTGAAAAAATTGAATTTTATTATCCTGAGCAAGAAACTTTCCAATTCAAAAACATGACAACGAATTGGGATACAGAAGCATTTTTTGTTTACCAAAATGCGTTTCATATTTTCACAAAAGAATGGTCAAATATGGCAACTTCTCATTATGTTGTTCCTATTGACACTTCTAAAAAACATGCAGCTAAAAAGTTAGAATCATTTCCTACAAATTACGCTGTAACTGCTTCCTATATTGATTCTGATAAAAATAGTCCAACAAAAGGAATTTATTTATTGGGCTATACAAAAGAAGCATTAACGTTTATCAATTGGTTCGATTTACCAAAAGATAACAATCAGTTATTCTTCACTTCACAAGTTAAAAAAATAAGTTTACCTTTGGGCTTCACGACTCAGTTGGGACAATTGGAAGGGATTTCAGTTTTACCAACCGAAAACAAGATTTGTTTTAGCGGAGAAGAGTTTAACTATAAAGGTTTCTATGCAAAACAGGTTGTACATTGCATCAATAATTTTACGAATTAAAAAACTAAATTTTGAGTAACACGGTAGATTTGATAAAAGCGCCAATCGCGGAGGAAATGAAATTATTTGAACAAAAATTCTTCGAATCAATGAAGAGTAATGTTTCACTTCTTGACCGTATTACCAATTATATTGTACGCAGAAAAGGAAAACAAATGCGTCCGATGTTTGTTTTTTTAACAGCAAAATTAAATGGTGAAGTACAAGAACGTACCTACCGAGCTGCTTCTTTTATAGAACTTATTCATACAGCAACTTTGGTTCATGATGATGTTGTGGACGATAGTACATTGCGCCGTGGATTCTTTTCTTTGAATGCAATTTGGAAAAATAAAGTAGCTGTTTTAGTTGGTGATTATTTCTTGTCAAAAACCTTAATTATTTCAACAAAAAACAAAGATTTTGATTTATTAGAAGTCGTTTCTGTTGCGATACAAGAAATTTCGGAAGGTGAATTATTGCAAATCGAAAAAGCGCGGAAACTAGATATTACAGAAGATGTCTATTTCGAAATTATCCGAATGAAAACTGCTACGCTTATTGCTGCTTGTTGCGAAGCTGGAGCACGTTCTGTTGGATGTTCAGAAGAAGTAGCAAAGAAAATGCATCGTTTTGGTGAATTAGTCGGAATTGCTTTCCAAATCAAAGATGATTTATTTGATTACACAACTTCCAACGCAATTGGAAAGCCTGTAGGAATTGATATTAAGGAACAAAAAATGACATTACCTTTGATTTATTCCATTAACAATGCAACTGTAAAAGACAAAAAATGGTTGATTAATTCCGTAAAACGTTACAATAACGATAAAAAACGTGTTCGAGAAATTATTCAATATGTAAAGGAGCATGGCGGAATTGAGTACACACAAAAAATGATGAAACAATATAGCCAAGAGGCTTTGGATATACTTTACGAATTTCCCGAAAACGAATTTAGAAATTCATTGGAAACAATGGTGAGATACGTTATCGAAAGAGAAAAATAAAAAAAGGACTTCTAATTGAAGTCCTTTTTTGTATATTACAATATTGTAAAGCTACTAAATGAAAAAAGATAATATCATACTTACTATTTCTCTATTTTCTCCTCTTTTATTTTTAGGTAGTATTGTTACTTATTTTTTTCTTTTTCCAAAAACCTATTCTCCTTATGAATATTATAAAACAATACATTACAAAGGAAATGTTCAAAAAATATATACAAAATATGAAAGTAGAGGAAATAAATTAATGGTTAGAGTAAGATATTCAGATTATTATTTACCTTATGAAAATGCGAATAAGTTGATTGAAATAGGTGATTCTGTTGTTAAAAGAAAAGGAGAAACTAACTTATATATATTTAGAGATAAAATCTTAATAAAGACTTTAACTATAGAATAAACATTTTCAATTATATTATAATTAAAAATCTCATTAAAACCTTCTAAATTACTCACAAAAAAAGCTGCTACAAATTGTAACAGCTTTCATATATTATTCTAACTATTTATTAATTTAAATTCTTTTGATAAATATAATCATCCATGATGTAGCCATTTCCGATATCAAATGTTTTAGATTCCATTCTCTTGAAACCATTTTTCTCGTAGAAACGAATAGCTTTTGCATTGTGTTTATTCACTGTTAAATGAACAGCTTTTGCTCCTTTTTCGCGTGCATAATCCAACACTCTATTCATCATCAATTGCCCAATTCCTTTGGTTTGATTAGATTCTTTTAAGTAAATTTTTGATAAGAAAACAGTATTATTTTCATCTAATTTATAGTGCAAATAACCAGAAGGAACATTATCTATTTTCAAAACTTCCCAAACATCTCCAGCTGCAATTCCTTCATTTACTTTATCATTATTATACATCATATCAATCATATAATCGATTTGATCTTGTGATAATAAATCTTTGTAACATTCATTCCAAATCTCTCTCGCTAAAGGTTGAACCAAATGAATATTTTTCTCATTTACAGTATGAAAATGCGGATAAACATCTAGTTTTATTGGATTTATTTTCTGATTAACTTCTATATGCTGTAGAATTTCATCTTTACGTTTATCTATTTCTCCTTCCAACATTTGCAATGTCCATTTACGCTTTAATGAATTGTAATAAAACATTCCAATTAAAATATAAATAATAATATGCATGATTAGCTGAACATTATTATTTACGAAATAAGTATAAAAAGCTTCTGTAAAGTCTTTATTTTCTACTTCATATGTTTTAAGCTTTTCACTAAAACTAATAGAATCATCTAATGAAACGGGTTTCATTTGTACTCCTAAATCAATTACTCCACTCAAAATTAGTCCATAAAATATAAATAAAAGAACAACTAGTGAAATAAAGTACATTCCAATAACTGTGAAAATCGTTTTCAATTTATTCTTTTTGAAAAATTTTGCTAAGAAATAAAACTGAATGCTAAATATGATGATTAGAAACACTGATTACTATTTTTATATAAAACAAAAATACAAAAAATATGCCCGTAAACATTTATATTTGTATGAAACATATCAAAACAAAAAGTGATTTATTATGTATAGCGATAAATTTCAAAACTATTTACAAACGCAATTAAATGATTTAGAAGAACAAGGTTTATTCAAAAAAGAACGAATCATTGCTTCTCCTCAAAGTGCGGAAATTACATTAGAAAATGGTAAAACATTACTTAATTTCTGTGCAAACAACTATTTGGGATTATCTGATAATAAAGAAGTTATTTCTGCTTCTCAAAAAATGTTAGATGATCGTGGATACGGAATGTCATCTGTTCGTTTTATTTGTGGAACACAAGATATTCACAAGCAATTGGAAAAGAAAATTGCTGACTTCTTAGGAATGGAAGATACAATTCTATATGCAGCTGCTTTTGATGCAAATGGAGGTGTTTTTGAACCATTGTTCACAGAAGAAGATGCGATTATTTCTGATGAATTAAACCATGCTTCTATTATTGATGGTGTTCGTTTATGTAAAGCTGCTCGTTACCGTTACAAAAACAATAATATGGCAGATTTAGAAGCGCAATTAATAGCTGCTTCAGAAAAAAATCATCGTTTCAAAATTATTGTAACAGATGGCGTTTTCTCTATGGATGGTATTGTTGCTGATTTGAAAGGAGTTTGTGATTTAGCTGATAAATACGATGCTTTGGTTATGGTTGATGATTCGCACGCAACTGGTTTCATCGGAAAAACTGGTCGTGGAACGCACGAACATAATGAAGTTATGGGACGTGTAGATATCATTACATCTACTTTAGGTAAAGCTTTAGGTGGAGCAATGGGAGGATTTACTTCTGGTAAAAAAGAAGTAATCGAAATGTTACGTCAAAAATCTCGTCCATATTTATTCTCTAACTCTTTAGCTCCTGGAATTGTTGGTGCAGCTTTACAAGTATTAGAAATGTTAGAGAAAGATACATCTTTACGTGATAAAGTAATGTGGAACGCCGAATATTTCCGTAAAGAAATGGTTGCTGCTGGTTTTGATATTCCAGAAGGCGATGCTGCAATAGTTCCAGTTATGTTGTACGATGCAAAATTATCTCAAGTAATGGCAGACAAATTATTAGATGAAGGTGTTTATGTAATCGGATTCTTTTTCCCTGTTGTTCCTCGCGATAAAGCACGTATTCGTGTACAATTATCTGCTGCACATACAAAAGAACAATTAGATCATACCATTGCTGCTTTTACAAAAGTTGGTAAAGAACTAGGTGTGATTAAATAAGAAATTCTTTAATTAAATATTATATTAGCGACTATCTTTAGTCGCTTTTTTTATTATATATAATTAACCTAACAAATTATATAAAACAAACAGAATTAGAAAAGTATGAAACTATTTTTAGTTATTTTAATGATAATTTTCTCTTTTTTGGTTCCATATATGCATCAAAAGAAGAACATAAGAAAAATAAGCTCTTTACAATTCGGTTTTATATGGTTTGTGATTTTCTTAGTAACTATATTTACAATATTGTCAACTTATTATTTCATTAAATTTATTTGTAACGAAACTTTAATTCTTTTTGACACAGGATTTTCAGATAATTTAGGTTATATCCTAATATCTTTTATTTTCTGGTTTCCTTTGCTTTTATTTTTTATCGGTTTAGTCTGCGACATCTTTGATTATGATATAGATAAATATTATTCTATTGTAAAAAAAATAGGAAAGTTCTTTTATGTTCCTCTCGTTATGATTTCTTTTGCATTATTTCTTATTTATATACTTTTTAACGAAGAAATTAGAGCGCCCTATAATTTTATAATTCCTTTATTTCTAATTTTTATTGGGATAATTATCTATTTTTATTTTAAAGATCTTTTCAAAAATAAAAAAAAATAAATTTTTCAATTAATTCTAAACGCCACGAGTTGTCTCTCAAAATTCTTACTTTTACAACAACTCAACGAAAGAAAATTTCAAAATGGCTCAATTCATAGAAAATGTTGTAAAAGATTTAGTTCAAAATCAAAAAAACTTTATCAACACCACTTTAGTTTTACCAGGAAAACGTCCAATGTTATTCTTCAAACAAGAATTTCAGCGTCAAGCGCAGAACATAATTCTTCCTGAAATGAAAAGTATCGAAGAATTAATGAGCGAACTTTCTGGTTTAGAAATTATTTCAGGGATTAATCTATGGTTCAAAGCTTATCAAGCGTATAAAAAAATAGTTAGTAAACCTGATTCTTTTGAAGATTTTATAAAATGGGGACCAACTGTTTTAAAAGATTTTGATGATATTGATGCTTCTCTGCAACCTGCCAACAAAGTTTTAGATTATTTAGTTTCTGTAGAAAGAATTAATCAATGGGGAGAAGGAAAAATAGAAATTGGAAAAAATGAAATCATTCAAAATCATTTAACATTTTGGGGAATTGTTTCGAAATTATATTTTCAATTGCAACAAGATTTGCTTGATTCAAAAGAAGGATATGCCGGAATGGTTTTCAGAATTGCAAGTGAAAAAGTTGATGAAATTGTCGAAAAACGAACTTCACATTATGTTTTTGCCGGATTTAATGCTTTGACAAAAGCCGAACAAGCACTAATATTTCGATTAGAAAAAGAAAACTTAGCAACTTTATATTTCGATGCAGACAAATATTATTACGAAAATCCGAATCAGGAAGCAGGTTCTTTTCTACGAAAATACAAAGAGAAAATAAAACCAATCAATTGGGTTGTGGATGAGTTTTCTAAACCAAAAAATTTACATACAATTGGTGTTGCAAAGCAAGTTGGGCAAGCAAAATATATTGCAGATATAATTAGAAATCTCAACGAAGATGAAATAAAAAATACTGCTTTGATTTTGGCCGATGAAGCTATTTTACCCGCAATTCTCAATTCTTTGCCCGAAAATATTACACATCTAAATATTTCGATGGGAATTCCTTTGCGTTCGGTTCCATTAGCTCAATTTTTCAAATCTATTTTTGAGTTGCAAATGAATCGTGAGAAATTAGGAAAGAAAACAATGTTTTATTTCAAAAATGTTTTGCAAATTCTCGAAAATAAAACCTTATCACATTTTAGTTCAGATGAAAGCCGAAAATTAATTGGAGAAATACGTTCTCAAAATCGAATTTTCAATTCTCAAAATTCAATTCAGAATTCATTAGAAAACTCTATTTTCAAATCTATTTTTCATATTCCAACAAGCATTACTGAGTTTATTCATCATTTAAAAAATTGGACAGATGAATTGTTACATCATCCATCAATGAATGATTTATTAACGAAAGAATATTTATTCTTTTTCAAAAAAGTTTTCAATCAATTGCATGAAAATCTTCTGCAAGTAAATGATATCAAAGATTATAGAACGCTATTTTTATTGTATAACAAAATTGTATCTTCCGAAACAATTTCCTTTATTGGAGAACCTTTGAAAGGGTTGCAGTTGATGGGATTATTGGAAACTCGTTTACTGAATTTTGATAATATTATTATGACTTCTGTAAACGACGAAATTTTACCATTAGGAAGACAAAATAATACATTCATTCCATACGATATTCGTAAACAAATGAAATTGAATACATTTACCGAAAATGATTCAATTTATGCTTATCACTTTTATCGCTTAATTCAGCGTGCAAAAAATGCTTATTTCGTTTATGATACAGAAGCTGATGGAATGGGTTCTGGAGAAAAATCGCGCTTTTTAGCTCAAATCAAATTTGAAAGTAATCATGAAATAAAGGAAACATTTGCTGCTCCAAGTTTTGTAACCAAACCGCTAAAAGAAATTATTGTTCCAAAAACAGATGAAACAATGATAAAATTGTGGAATTGGGCAAATTATGGCATTTCTCCTTCTTCACTTTCTACTTATTTGCGTAATCCGTTAGATTTTTATGAGCAACGCGTTTTTAATGTAAATGAAGTAGAAGAAGCTGAAGAAATAGTAAGCGCAAGAACCTTAGGAAATATTGTGCATGGCGCTTTAGAAGATTTGTACAAACCTTATTTGAATAGAATTTTGCATGAAAATGATTTTAAGGATATCGAAAAAATAAAAGCAAAAACATTGCAAGAACATTTTAGCAAAGAATATAAAGATGGACATTTGGACAAAGGACCAAATTATTTAATTTATAAAATTGCTGAACGAATTTTGGATGGAGTTTTGTCTAAAGATGCAAAAACAGCAAAAGAAAATGAATTTGTTATAAAATCTCTGGAAAGTAAACACGATGTTGATTTTGAATTAACGAATGGAAAACACGTAAAATTGAAAGGAGTTATTGACCGAATTGATTCTGTAAATAACCAAATTCGAATTATAGATTATAAAACTGGTTATGCAAAAGATATTTCGGTAAAAACCGAGGATATCGAGATTGTTTATCAAAAAGAAGATAAAGCAAAACAATTGCAATTGATTTTTTATGCGCATTTATTTTATGCAAATAAAGAAAATCTAGATAAAGAAATTGAGTTATGTATTTATCCTATCAAGTTTCCGAATAAAGAATTAATAAAACTTTCTGTTGATGGAAATAAGATTACTGATTATTCAATTGTTGAAAAATCAATTCAGCCAATGTCAAAATTAATTGAAGAAATACTAGATCAAGAAATTCCATTCAAACAACCAGAATAGTACTCAATACACCATAATATAAACCCATTTTAAATACTAGATATAAAGGGTTTTATATTTAATTTGGTGTATAAATCAATTAAAATTCTTAATAATTTGCTAAAAAATAGTAGTTTTGGAAAAGTTTAAAATCGCATAATGAAAAACAATAAACTTTTTATAGCCATTATAGTTGCATTACTAATTGGTGTTGCTATTGGTGGATACGTACATTACTTTACATCTCCAGAATTTATTAAAACATTTTCAACTAATATCAAACTTCTTGGTACTATCTTCATCCGTTTAATTCAAATGATTATTGCGCCTTTGGTATTTTCTACATTAGTTGTGGGAATTGCAAAAATGGGCGATATGAAAATGGTAGGGCGTGTTGGTGGACGTGCTATGGGTTGGTTTATTACAGCTTCTCTAACTTCTTTGATTATTGGTGCTATCGTTGTAAATGTTATGAAACCAGGAGAAGGTGTCAATATCGAAATGGATGCTAGTTCAGCGCAAGACTTATTAAAAAGTCAAGCTTCTCTTACATTAGAACATTTCATAACACATATGATTCCTAAATCAGTTTTTGAATCTTTTGCTACAAATGAGATCCTACAAATTGTTGTTTTCTCTATTTTCTTTGGTGTTGCGCTAGCAGCTTACGGAAAAGAAGGAGAAATAATTACAAAAGCTTTAGATAAAATTTCTCATATCGTTCTTATCATGGTTGGATATGTAATGTGGACAGCTCCATTAGGTGTTTTAGGAACTATTGCTGCTGCAATTGCTACTTATGGATTCGGAATTTTTGCTTTGTATGTAAAATATTTAATCTCTTTCGTTATAGGAATTGCACTTTTATGGTTGGTATTATGTATCGTTGGTTATTTCATTTTAGGAAAACGTTTATTCGATTTACTAAGACACATAAAAGCACCTTTATTAATTGCTTTTTCTACAACTTCTTCAGAAGCTGTATTTCCTAAATTGGTAGAAGAATTAGAAAAATTCGGAGCTCAAAAGAAAATTATTTCATTTACATTACCACTCGGTTATTCCTTTAATTTAGATGGATCAATGATGTATATGACATTTGCATCACTTTTCATTGCTCAAGTTTATGGCATTCATATGCCAATCGAAAAACAAATTTTGATGTTATTAGTATTAATGCTTACTTCAAAAGGTGTTGCAGGAGTTCCTAGAGCTTCATTAATTGTAGTTGTTGCGACTTGTTCTATGTTTGGAATTCCTCCAGAAGGAATCGCATTAATATTGCCAATCGACCACTTCTGTGATATGGCTCGCTCAATGACAAATGTACTTGGAAATTCATTATCGACTGTTGCAGTTGACAAATGGGAAGGACATGTTGCTATTGAACAAACATATACGCACGATGATGATAATCAGAAAGCATAAAAGCTTTTCTATTTAAGAATAAAAAACAAATGCGATCATTATGATCGCATTTGTTTTTTATATTAATATTATTTGTTCTCTATTAAACGGATTTCAATTCTATTAATGTAATTTCGGGCCAAATCCCTACTCTTCCAGGATAAAAATGATAACCGAAACCACGATTTACATTGATGATCTTTCCTTCAAAATCATAAAAACCTGCCCATTGTGGATAAATATATTGAGCCGGGCTCCAACGAAGTCCAATTTTCGGAACTTCTATTCCTAATTGCATTCCATGCGTATGTCCAGATAAAGTTAAATCAAAATGTTTTGGATGATCTTTCAATATTTCATTCCAATGGGAAGGATCGTGAGACATTACAATCTTAAAATTATCCTTGTTTACATCTTGAGAAGCGGCATCAATATCTCCAAGTTTTTTGAATCTTGTTCCCCAATTCTGAACTCCTATCAAAGCAATTTTTTCATTATTTTTCTCAATAAATCTATTTTCATTAAGCAATAATTTCATTCCAATTTTAGGGAAAATAGCTTTTATTTTTTCAAAATTCGCTTGTTTTTCTTCCTCCGTTTTCCAATCCGAATATTCTCCATAATCATGATTTCCTAAAACAGCAAAATTCCCATAAGGAGCTTGTTTTATCTTAGAAAAAACATCATACCATTTATCCATTTCCCAGTGAAAATTATTCACAATATCTCCTGTAAACAATAAAATATCAAACTCTTGTTGATTAATTAAATCAATTGCATATTCTATTTTTTCTCGATTGTCTAAACTTCCAGAATGTATATCTGTAATATGCAAAATTCTAAATCCATCAAATGATTTTGGTAAACTCTGATACGCTAATTTTTTCTTAATAACTTTGAAATTATATTTCCCTAAAGTCATTCCATAAATCAAGCTAAAAAAAGGAATAGAAGCTACTGATAATCCTGAAATCATGACAAATTTTCGACGAGAAGGCAAATAAGAATTTTCTTTCGTTTGATGATTTGTTGCTCGATTAAATAGCCAACCGAATCCTCTAAAAATATCTTGAATAAGAAAAAACAGAAACAAAATTAATCGAGGAAATCCAAACAACATAAACAAACCTGTTGCCCACATTGTGGTTTGTGTTTGACCTACATTGCGATCAAAAAAGATTAAATTATACCCAAAATTACCCAAAACAAGTAACCATAAAAGTATATTTCCGAAAAGAAAATAGTTGTTTGAGAAGAATTTTTTAAAATTAAAATACAAGTAAATTTCAAGTACGATTGAAATGATAATTAGCGTGATTACACTACTGATAAACATTATTTTGATTGATTTTAAACAAAAATAAAACAAATCTTTTGAACAACTCTCTATTATTAAATTCTTAACACATAATTATAAAATTTATAAATGATTCTACATAAAATTTTGAAGCATAATAACGTAACTTTGTAAAACATTTTTAAGCATAAATTATGAAAAATAGACTACCTGTAACGGTACTTTCTGGATTTCTTGGAAGCGGAAAAACGACACTTCTTAATCATATATTACACAACAAAAAGGGACTAAAAGTAGCTGTTATCGTAAACGATATGGGCGCAATAAATATTGATGCACAAATGGTTTCTCGCGAAAATGATTTGATCCAAACAGATGAAAAACTGGTTGAGTTGAGCAATGGATGTGTTTGTTGTGAATTGCGCGAAGATTTAATCGTTGAGATTGAAAAATTAGCAAAATCAGAAAAATATGATTATTTAGTGATCGAAAGTTCTGGAATTTCTGATCCAGGTCCTATTGCACAATCATTGGATTTTGTTTCACCCGATGGTAAAATTGATTTGCCAAAAGTTGCGCGATTAGATACATTGGTAACGGTAGTTGATGCTTATAACTTCTTCAAAAATTTAGGAACAGACGAAGATGTTTTTGATCGAGGTTTTACAGAAAACAGAGAAGATAATCGTCCGATTGTCAATCTTTTAATTGATCAAATTGAGTTTTCTAATGTGATTGTTTTAAATAAAATGGATTTGGTTGATGAAGAAACGTTAATGAATATCGAAACGTTTGTTACAAAATTAAATCCTTCAGCTAAAATAATTCCTGCAAGTTTTTCTCACGTTGAATTAACTGAAATACTGAATACTAATTTATTCGATTTCGAAAAAATTCAAGATATGGATGCTTGGGTAAAATTATTGGAAGAGCAAGAAAAAGAAGAACATCACCATGATCATCATCACGAATGTGGAGAACATTGTACACATGAACATCACGATCATTTGGAAGAAAAATATGGAATGACTTCTTTTGTTTATCGTCAAAAGAAACCGTTTCATGCAGAACGTTTTTTAACTTATTTGAATGATAATTTTCCACCAACTATTTATCGATCAAAAGGTTTATTTTGGTTAGCAAATCGCCCTGATGAAGCTATTTTTCTAAGTCAAGCTGGTGGAAGTATCAGAATAGATCCTGCTGGAGCTTGGTGGTGCTCGATGCCGTATGATGAAAGAATTCAGTTTGCGGCTTATCAATTCAACCAGAAAACAATTGATGAAAAATGGTCGAAAGAATGGGGAGATCGTATGATTGAACTTGTTTTTATTGGTCAAGATTTAGATAAGGAAAAAATCATAAACGAATTAAATTCTTGTTTACTGAATGATCAAGAAGTTGCAGAATGGCAAGCAAAATATAATTAAAATTAAAAAACCACTTCATAATTGAAGTGGTTTTTTAATTTATATTTTTTGTTTCTGATGAAATGAATAAATCAAATAAAATAAAAATGGTAAAATAAATATCGAACCGAGTAACAATGCCCAAGCTAACATATCTATTGTGCTTAATGCGCCATAATCCTCTAATAATGATAAAGTAGAACCATCTTTGAATAAAACTAAATTTGGATAATGCGAATAAGATGCTGCAAATAAAATCATCATTACAATTATTCCTGCATAAATAATTAACAAAGAATCTTTTCCTTTGTTCAATGCTGAAAGCAATAATATGATAGAAATTGAAGCGATCGCAATTGCGATATATCCATAAATTTCTGAAGTTATCCAACTAAATAATGGAATGTTTTTCCAAAGTGAAACTGCAAAAACTAATGCTCCAGCAACAAAAGTTAATGCTGTATAATATTTTGCACGTTTTCTTAGAATGACTTTATCTTCGTTGCTTTTAACCGTTTGAATCGAATAAACTGAAGCTAAAAAAGCACAGATTGAAACAGTGAAAATCCCTACCGAAAAATTAAACCAAGATAACCACGAAAATATATACGAATCTTGAAATGAAATTGCATGATTATCAATACTTCCTGAAACTATAGATCCTGCAATTATTCCTAAAAATAAAGGCGTTACAAAACTAGAATAAGTGAAGATAACATCATACAAATTATGCCATTTATCGTTGATCGTATCATAATTTCTAAACGTAAAAGATGTTCCGCGCGCAATAATTCCTAACAACATAATTACCAAAGGAATATGCAAATGATTGGAAATATCTGCATAGATTTTAGGAAAACCTACAAATAAAATTACAATAGCTATGATTAACCACATATGATTCGCTTCCCAAATAGGGCCAATCGAATTATACATAATATTTTGCGTTCGTTTTCTATAACTTTTTTTAGAAAATAATTCAACAATTCCTGCTCCGAAATCTGCTCCACCTAAAATTAAATATAGACAGATAGAAACCCACAAAAATGCTATTACTACGTAAATCATACTTAATGTTTTTCTGGTTTATAATTTGGATCCTCCGGATCATAAAGTTTAGCAACCATTTGTATTTGTCTATTCATTAAGAATACCAAAATAATAGATAATGTGATAAATACAAACGTAAAAATATAGAACGAATATTGAATGCCTGGCATTGGAGTAATAGAATCTACTGTGCGCATAATTCCATAAATAATCCAAGGTTGACGACCAACTTCCGTCACTGTCCAACCTGCTTCTAAAGCAATATATCCAAACGGAGTAGCAATCATAAACAGTTTATAAAACCATCGTTTTGTTCGCCAATCTTTCTTAAAAAATTGTGCAATCAAATAAATTACAGCAATCCCCATCATCAACATTCCGAATGTAATCATAGTCTGAAAAGCATAATGAACAATTGCAACTGGCGGCCATTCGTCTTTCGGAAATTCTTCTAATCCTGTTACTGGTGTTTTAAAATCTTCATGAACTAAGAAACTCAAAACTCCTGGGATTTTTATTGCGTATTTCACTTCTTCTTTAGATTCGTCCACAATTCCGCCTAAAACAAACGGAGAGCTTTCTTCAGTTTTGAAATGAGCTTCCATCGCAGCTAACTTAATTGGTTGACGTTTTGCAACATCTTTCGCAGAAATATCTCCACTTAAAGGAGCTAGTAATGCTGCCGAAATAGCTAAAATAGAACTAATTTTGAACGCTTCTCGATGAAAATTTACATTCTTACCTTTCAAAATTAAATAAGCATGCAAACCTGCAACAGCAAATCCTGTCGCACAAAAAGCAGCAATTGTCATATGCAATGCTTGAGAAAACCATGCATCATTAAACATCGCTTTTATAGGATCTATATTAAGATACTCGCCGTTTACATAGTCAAAACCTGATGGTGAATTCATCCAAGCATTGGCTGCTACAACTAAAATTCCAGAAGCTAAACCACTAATTCCAACTATTACACCACATATCCAATGGAACCATTTGTTGAATTTATCCCAACCATAAAGAAAGAAACCTAAAGCAATTGCTTCTATAAAGAAGGCAGTTCCTTCTAATGAAAATGGCATTCCAAAAATCGGTCCGGCGTGTTCCATGAATTTAGGAAATAACAATCCCAATTCAAATGAAAGCATTGTTCCTGAAACAGCTCCTGTAGCAAATAAAATTGCAACTCCTTTACTCCAAGCTTTGGTTAAACCCTTATAAATTTCGTTCTTCGTTTTTAGATATTTGTAATGAGCTATTGCCATCATAAAAGGCATTACCATTCCAATACACGAAAAAACAATATGAAAGGCTAGCGACATCGCCATCTGACTTCTTGCCGCAATAAAATTATCCATAAGCAGTTGCTTTTTATTTTTTTACAGGTCAAATTTATAACAAAAAAGAGGCAATTAATGTTAAATTGCCTCTTTTTTATTTGATTTAGATTAGATATAATCTATTTACTTGTTGCCGGAATTAACCATTTAAATTCTGGTCCATCTTCTGGAATTACAATACGTTGAGAAATTCTATCCATTCTGTCTGGGAATTTCATAATGTAATCTCTAGCTTTTTCTGCCTCTGCATTCAAACCAGAGATTTTATCTAGCTTCCATGTTTCGATTAATTTTCGCATAATATCGATATAATCAAAAGCTGTATACACACCAATTCGTTGTGCAGCATCTGAAAAAGCATCAAATAAAGTTCCTCTCTCTTCGCCAGATGCTCTTAAGAAATGTGCTGGCATAACAATTTTAAGCTTGAACATATGTTGAACAGCTAACATCATTTCTGAAGGATCAGCTTCGAAAATACGACGAACAAATTCTGTATAGGCTAAATGGTGACGCATTTCATCGCCTGCAATAATTTTACACATACGTGATAATTTTTTAGCACCATATTTTTTTGCAATTGCCGATACATTATTATGCGATACATAAGTTGCTAATTCTTGAAAACTTGTATAAACAAAGTTTTTATAAGGATCATGTGCCGTTCCGATATCAAAACCATCATTGATCAAATGTTGAGTTGTTACTTCTACCTCGCGCATGTTGATACGTCCAGATAAATACAAGAATTTATTCAAGACATCGCCATGACGATTTTCTTCTCCTGTCCAATGACGAATCCATTTTGCCCATCCATTTTCTAAATAATTACCTTCTTCATCTACAACACCATCCATCTGCATTAGCCACGATTCGTATGTTGGTAAAGCTTCTTCGGTAATGGTATCTCCAATCAATGTTATCCAAAAATCATCTGGTAAATCTTTCGAAAGCTCTTGTAATTCTTTGATCTCATCAAAAAAAGAATCAGTTTGAGAGTTCGGTAAAAAATCTGTTGGTTGCCAAATTTTATCAGCTGGAACTAAGAATTTGTCCATATAAGCATCAATATCTTTCTCAAGAAATTTCATTACTTCCAGGCGAACATTTTTTATTGACATATATTTATTTTATGCGGTTATACTACTTTTTACAGCTTTTTCAGTCAGTTCGAATATTTCTTCAAATTTATATTCACTCACTTTCAGTGGTTTATGATATTCTATTGTTACTTTTGCTCCTAAATACATTGGGAATTTTCCCCATTTCTCAATTTTCCATGTATTGTTTAATGTAACAGGAACAATATATGCGTCTTTAGCATATTTCGTCAAAACTTTCAATCCATTTTCTTTGAAAGCTTTAGGTACTCCATTTTTACTTCTTGTGCCTTCTGGAAAAATAATCGCTGAATAATTATTTTTCTGAATATACTGCGCTAATTTTTTTATCTCTTCTATTGCTTGTTTTCCGTTTTTACGATCAATTAATGCAGAACCTCCATGCCTTAAATTATAAGACACACTTGGAATCCCTTTTGCTAACTCTATTTTCGAAATAAATTTTGGATGATAATCAGCCAAATCATATTCTAGTGGAGAGATATCATACATACTTTGATGATTACTTACAAAAATCAACGGTACATTTTGTATCAAATTTTCTCGTCCTTTATATGTATAGGTTGTTCCTAAGATTTTTGTCCAAAAAACCAAAAGACCATTCATCACTTTTACACTTTGATGATGAGCAGAATAACCTCCTATATTGTAACTTAACCATTGTACAACATGCATTACCAAAAACGTTAATCCATAAAAGAAATAATATACGATTGATAACGGATAACTTAAAATTTTCTTCAACATTAGAAATTTAGACAAATTTAATAAAAAATTATGCTTTGCATAATAAATTTTTGTTTGTGATTTATTTTATTAGACTCAAAGTTAACTTTTCTTGATGAGCTTCATCATAAAAAGTAATTTGATTTGGTGATTTTATTTTAAAATAAGCAGTTTTTTGCAAATTTTGAATCAAATTTTTAGAAATTTCGCAATCAGAATTTACTTCTTTTAAATGATTAAAAATAATTGCTTGATCTATTTTAGTATAATCTGCCGTGATAATTCCGCAAGTCGTTTTCATCACCATTTTTTTTGTTGCATCTTCAAAAATAATGTATTCATCTCCATTTATATTCCATTTGCCAGACAATTCAGTACTTTCTGGAGTTACAACTTTTGGTATAGAAACTGTTTTGGTTGGCAAACAACTTGTTAATCCTAAAAGAAAAAACAAAATTATGATTTGATTTTTATATTTCACGTGGTTTTATTTGTAACGAAGGTAGAAATATTTTATTATTGTTTAATAATCAAAATCAATATTTATGAGCCATTCAACGTGTATTTTTTGTCAACTAATTCGCAAAGAAATTTCAGCTGATATACTTTTTGAAGATGAAGAATTTATTGCTTTTTTAGATATCGATCCAATTAATGAAGGTCATCTTCTTATTATTCCAAAAATGCATGTATTAGATTTAGATGAACTAAATGAAAAACAACTTTCTCATTTAATGAATATTACAAAATCATTATTACTAAATCTAAAAAAAGAATATACAATCGATGGTTATTCGATTATGCAAAATGGTGGTTATTTTAATGATATTGGACATTTTCATTTACATCTTTTCCCAAGATATATAAATGATGGTTTTGGTTGGATTTTTCAAGATAAATAATAGATTTGTATAAAAAATATTATTATGATTTGGGTTGGAGTATTACCTTTATTATTTTTACTAATTTTAATGATCAACCATTCTATTAATCTAAACAAAAATAAGAATTTTGAAAAAAAGATTATAGATAACAGATATGATCCAAAAAATTTCATGAATTCAGGAACTCTTTATAACGGTATTCCTATTATTACTTCTAATTTTAAAAATACAAAAATTTACTTTGATAAGAAATCTTTAATAATTTTTGATTCTAATTATAATAAATTAGGTAAACTAGATTATAAAAATATTAAAGATTATACAATAGAGGATAAATCTTCTAGCGAAAAAGTTTTATCAAGTTTATATAAATTTAGTCCAGAGAGTAAATATACAACTGCTAGATATGATACTATTGATACTCTATTGAAATATGTTAATATCAATTGGGAAGAAGAAGGATTTAATAATACTCTTATTTTTCAATATGAAGGAAATAAAACTGAGTTAGTTAATCCTTTATGTTCCGAATTACAAAATAGAATTATTCAATATAGAAAAATAGAAAAAGGAGCATAAACTTTATAATTATATGGCAAATACAAAGAAAGGAGAAGTTTTTACAGATGAAAATAACATCAAGAAGGTAAAAATAGAACGAAAGCCGAGTTTTCCTAAAATTTATATTTTAACTGATGATTGTCAATTCGTGGAAGATGGTTTGTACGAATTAGATTTTTTTGAAACGCCAAGTGTTACCAATTTCAAATCTGAATTGAATCCAACCATTCCAGCAATTAACTTTAAGCAATTGAGTGAAAAAGGGAAAGAAAATTTAGTATAAAATCTTAAAAATAAAGAATAGAAAGTTAAAACAAGATATAAACAAAAAACCCACACTTCTAGAAGTGTGGGTTTTTCTTAAGATTGTGATCCAGTCAGGATTCGAACCTGAGACCTACTGCTTAGAAGGCAGTTGCTCTATCCAGCTGAGCTACTGGACCAATCCAAAATTTTATTACTAAAATTCGTCGGGGTGGCAGGATTCGAACCTGCGACCTCCTGCTCCCAAAGCAGGCGCGATGACCGGGCTACGCTACACCCCGAATGGTGTACTTTTTTTAAACTTAAAAAAAGCGGAGAGACAGGGACTCGAACCCTGGCATCGGTTTCCCGATGACAGATTAGCAATCTGCTCCATTACCGCTCTGGCACCTCTCCTACTCTTTATAAACAAGACTATAATTAGTCTCATAAAGCGGTTGCAAATATAATCTGACTTTTATTGCAAAACAAGTCTTTTTTGAAAAAAAATTAAAATATTTGGCTTAATTTTGGCTACTTAAAAGACTATTTAGAACTAAAAGAATGAATTTTAAAGGATTAGTATTTTCTGCAATTTCTTGTTTTTTTATTTTGGCTAGTTGTGCAACGAAAAAAGTTCCACCAAAAACTATTACAAAAGTAATTCGTGACACAGTCATTATTAATTCAAAAACAGATCAACCAGAAATAACTCGAGCTGCTAAGCTTGACAAGTACAAAGTTACAACAGATTATTATCCATCTATCTCTCAAGATGAACGTGTGCGATTTCTTGTTTTACATTACACCGCGATCAATACTGAGTTATCGTTAAAAGTATTAACTCAAAAAAATGTAAGTGCACATTATATGATTAATGATTATGATGACAAAACCATTAATCTTCTTGTTGATGAAACAAAACGTGCTTGGCATGCTGGTGTAAGCAATTGGAAAGGTTTAGATAATTTAAATTTCTCTTCTATTGGGATAGAAATTGTTAATCTTGGAAACAAAGGAACAGATGCTTATCCAAATTACACTCCTTATCCTGATTACCAAATTAAAAAAGTTGGAGAATTAGCAAAAGATATTATCAAACGTTACAATATTTCTCCTTTTAATGTTATAGGACATTCAGATATTGCTCCAGGAAGAAAACCTGATCCAGGACCACTTTTCCCTTGGAAAAAATTGTATACAGACTATGGTGTTGGTGCTTGGTATGATGATGCTGACAAATATATGTTTATACAACAATATCCTTGGGATATAACAAGTTCAGCTTTTATCTCTCAAGTGCAAACAGATCTAAAAAAATATGGATATAATGTTTCTACAAATGGTGTAATTGACAACCAAACAAAAAATGCAATTATAGCATTTCAGATGCATTTCCGTCCAGAAAAGTATGACGGTGTTATAGATGCTGAAACTTGGGCTATTTTGAAAGCATTAAACAAAAAATATAATCCATAAATCAACATTGATTTATAAAATGAAACTCCTACTAAGTAGGAGTTTTTTTTTTTGCACTAAAATTTACAGATGAATATTCATCAATTTTCAACATGTTTATCATTGAAAATTCAATGTATATTTAAGAAAATTTGAAGTAATTTTAGCCAAAATAATATACTATGGCTTTTAAAAGTTTGCGCCCAATTATTTGGACAAAAGATTTACAAAAAACAACAAAATTCTATAAAAAATTAGGTTTCAAAATTGCTGATCAAAACGAAGATTGGGTTTGGGCTTGCTTACAAAAGGACAATGTAGAAATTATGCTTGCTTATCCAAATGAAAATTCAGATTTTAAACAAGCTCATTTTACTGGATCTTTCTATTTTCTAGTAGATAATGTAGATGAATTATGGAATCAAGTAAAAAATGATTGTAAAATTGTTTACGAAATTGAAACATTTGATTGGGATATGCGCGAGTTTGCAATTTTTGACAACAATGGCTACATTTTACAATTTGGACAAGAAATAGAAACTACATTCGAAGATTAATATGTTAAAAAAACGATATTATAACATCATCTTAGCCATCATTATTCTTATTATTCCATTTGTATTTTATATGATAATCAATACAATGGTAAGTATAAAATATGAAACAGATGGAATAGAAACTTGTATTTCTTCTGTCACAGGAAAAAATCTTTGTTCACAAATCGATCAGTTAAAAGTTACGATTTACATCGATATGATTTTACTAATTTTTTGGCTAGCTTTAAGAAATTTTATTGTTAAAAAATAATCCTTTCATTATCCTTTTTATTGAGGTTTCGATTAATTCATTTCTGTGGAACTTTCTCTTTAATCTTTATAGGTAATTTTTTATTCATCTTATTTTTATAAAATCTAAAAATGGAATTCTATAAAATATTAACATTGCCTTAAGGTTTTTGGCATAATTTATGACAACTATATTTAAAATCAAAAAATTATGAAAAAAGCATTTTTAACATTAGTGCTAGGAGTATTTGCAACTTCAGCATTTGCTCAAGAAATTACAACACCTCAAACATCTGCTAGCGTAGGTACAACTCCTATTAAACAAGGTAATTGGATTGTAGGAGGTTCTATTGGATCTTTAGGATATTCTTTTGAAGGAGAGAATTTCAACATAAACATTAATCCACAAGCAGGTTACTTTCTTTCTGATGGAGTTGCTGTAGGTCTAGGAGTTGGAGCTGGTTTACAAACTGTAAACGGAGGTAAAAATGTATGGAACTATAGAGTAGCACCATTCGTACGTTACTATTTCCCTGAAGGAGCAAGCTCAACAGGTCGTTTCTTTGGACAAGGTGATATAGGTATCTCTGGAACAGGAGCAACAGATGTTCGCAACGCTGAAACTTCTTTTGCTTTTGGTATAAATGCAGGTTATGCTCACTTTATATCTCGTAATGTTGCATTAGAAGGAATGGTTGGATATGACTATTCTAAATCAGATTTTGCAAGTGCGCAAGCTAAGAATGGATTAGGTTTAAAAGTAGGTTTCCAAATTTATTTGGGACAAAAATAATTACTATTTTTATCTAATAAATATAAAGAAGCCTTACAAACGTAAGGCTTCTTTTTTTATATAATCATCTCACATCTATAAAATATAGTTATTCAATATCGATTCATCGTTCAAATTAAATCAATTAAACGATTAATAATTTGATTCACTAGAAGTAAAAGGTATTTTTATAATACTAAAAAAGGCTTCCAAAAAGGAAGCCTTAAAAATTATGATGATTGAAAATTTTATTTTACAATTGTCATCTCATCAACGATATGTTTTGCTCCAGCAAATTTATCAACAACCCATAAAACATAACGAATATCAACAGAAATCGTACGTTGTAATTTAGGATCGAAGATAACATCACCAGCCATTGCTTCAATATTTCCGTCGAATGCAATACCAATTAGTTCTCCTTTACCATTCATTACTGGAGATCCAGAATTACCACCTGTAATATCATTATTCGATAAGAAATTAACGTGTAAATAGCCATCTTTATCTGCATATTGTCCGTAATCTTTCGCTTTTGCTAAGTCTAATAAACGTTGTGGATTTTCGAATTCTTCGTCGCCAGGAATATTTTTAGCAACAGTTCCCTCTAATGTTGTAAAGTAGTTAGACGCAACATCTGGTTGACGTTTTGGATTTGTACTTTTTGGTAAATTTTGAATAGATCCGTATGTTAAACGTAACGTAGAATTTGCATCAGGATATAAAATATTTCCAATTTTTGATTCACGTAAACCTTTTACTAATAAACGGAAGTTTTTCGAATAAACATCATTCAATTTCTCTTGTTCAGGTGTTTGTTTCGAAGCTCTTTCAACTAACGCATTTGATAAAATATACAAAGGATCTTTTTTCAAAACTTCAACATCTGGAGAAATTAAGAAATTCTCAACTTGTTTTTGATCTGCAAAGAAACTTCTTTCAACTGCATCATTTACAAAAGATGTGAAGTTATTGTTATTTTGTTTTGCTAAATCGGCAACATAAGGTGCTAAACCTGCTTCCTTCGCTTTTGATGCATAAAGATTTAATTGTGCTGCCAATAAATCTTTTTCTAAAGGCAAGTACATTTTTTCATAATATGCATTGATTGTATTCTGGATACGAGGACGCATTTCGTCACGTTTCGCATCATTTGCCACTGCATAATTTTCTAATGCTTTACCAATAGAATAAGGAGCAATTGCCAATGTAGAATAACGTAATAAAATGTTGATGTAATTGTTATGACGAGCATCTAAATTTGTTTTTGCATAATAATTATTCAAATTAGATACAACATCACCATATTCAGTTTTGTTTTTAGACTTTTGAGCCCATTTATTGAATTTTTCTTCTTCTTTTGTTTTCTTCGCAACAGTTCCATGAAGTTTCAAAGCTTCAATCATTCCATCACGATTTTTCCAATAGTTCGCAACTCCAGCATATTTAGAAGCATAATCAATATTTACTTTTTGATTTTGCTCCATATATTTTTTCATTTGATCCATTGTTACTTTAGAAGCTTCAACCCAAGCTGGATATGCATAGTCAACGTTCTGAGCAACACCTTGCGCTGGCATCCAACGATTTGTACGACCTGGATAACCTAAAATCATCGCAAAATCATTTTGTTGATATCCTTTTAAAGAAACTGGTAAATGATGTTTTGGTTGTAATGGAACATTGCTTGTAGAATAAGCTGCAGGATTTCCATCTTTATCTCCATAAACACGGAAAATAGAGAAATCTCCGGTATGGCGAGGCCATTCCCAGTTATCTGTATCTCCACCATATTTACCAATAGAACTTGGAGGAGTTCCTACTAAACGAACATCTTCATAATCTTGATAAACAAAATAATAATATTCATTACCTTGGAAAAACGAACGAACAGAAACTACATATTTTCCATTTTCGCTGTTTTCTTTTTCAATTTTCGCAATCTCTTGATTAATCGCTTTTTCACGATCTGATTCAGACATTTTATCATTAACAACACCTAATATACGCTTAGAAACATCATCCATACGAACGAAGAAACGTACTTTTAAGCTTTTAGGTTTTAATTCTGCAGCTTTATCTTTAGCCCAGAAACCGTCTTTCAAATAATCGTGTTCAGGAGCAGATAATTCTGCAATAGCACCATAACCACAGTGATGATTCGTCAAAACTAAACCTTGTCCAGAAACCATTTCAGCAGTACATCCACCACCAAATTGTACAATAGCATCCTTTAAAGAATTATTATTGATACTATAAATTTCTTCTGAAGTTAATTGTAAACCTTGTTTTTGCATATCACGATGATTCAGACGTTCTATGAACATCAAGAACCACATTCCTTCGTCAGCCTTTACTTTAAAAGGAAAAAGCATAACCACTAAAAGCGTGGATAATAAAATTCTTTTCATTATTTGTTTATCTTCAATTTTACGAATTGCTAAAATAATTGATTATCTGAAGTTCTCCTAATGAATAAGAATTTAATGACATTTTATTGAGTAATTTTGAATAAATAACATCTTTTATTACTTATAGAAGAAACTCAAAAATATTTAAAAACAAAAAAGTCCGAGAAAATCTCGGACTTTTACTTTATATAAAACTTAATTAAGCTTCTTTATTTACTTGAGGTTTATCCTCTTTTTTGTCTGCTGGTTTAGCAGGTTTTTCTGTTTTCTCTGGTTTTGGCAATAATGCTTTACGAGATAATTTCATTTTCTTTTTATCATCGTAACCTAAGAATTTAACATCAATTTTATCACCGATGTTTACAGAATCCTCAACTTTTTCTAAACGTCTGTGCTCTAATTCAGAGATATGAACTAAACCTTCAACTCCTTTCGCAATCTCTACAAACGCTCCGAATGGTTTAATAGATTTTACAACTGAGTGATATGTTTCACCAACTTCTGGAACGAAAGCAATTTGTTTAATTCTTTCGACAACGCGATCGATGTTTTCTTGAATAACACCATTAATTTCTACGCGTCCTGTTGAATCTAACTCAGTAATTGCAATAACTGTTTCCGTTTCTTTTTGTAATTCTTGAATTACTTTTCCTCCAGGTCCGATTACTGCTCCAATGAATTCTTTAGGAATTTCAATGACAACAACTTTTGGTGCATTTGGTTTCAATTGTGGACGAGGTGCTGGTAAAGTTTCTAATAATTTACCTAAAATATGCTCACGACCTTCTTTTGCTTGTAACAAAGCTGTTTCCATGATTTCCATAGATAAACCTTGTACTTTAATATCCATTTGACAAGCAGTGATACCATCTGCAGTTCCTGTTACTTTAAAGTCCATATCTCCTAAGTGATCTTCGTCTCCTAAGATATCAGACAATACTGTAAATTTTCCAGATTTTGTATCTGTGATTAATCCCATTGCAATACCTGAAACTGGTTTTTTCATTTGTAAACCTGAATCCATTAATGCTAATGTTCCTGCACAAACTGTTGCCATTGAAGAAGAACCATTCGATTCTAATACTTCTGAAACAATACGAACTGTATAAGGACAATCGTCTGGTAACATTTGTGCTAATGCACGTTGAGCTAAGTTTCCGTGACCAACTTCACGACGAGAAGTTCCTCTTAATGGACGAGCTTCACCTGTTGAGAATGGTGGGAAATTATAATGTAAAAAGAATTTTTCGTCGAAGTTTGTTACAACACCATCTACCATATTAGCATCTTTAGATGAACCTAAAGTTACTGTAGCTAATGCTTGAGTTTCTCCACGTGTAAAAATTGCAGAACCATGTGTTGATGGTAAATAATCAACTTCTGTCCAAATTGGACGAATCGTTTTTGGATCACGCCCATCTAAACGAATTCCTTCGTTTAAGATTAATTGACGTACAGCTTCTTTTTGTACATCGTGGAAGTAAATATGAGCAAAAGGAGTTACACGAGCTAACTCTTCTTCATCTCCATCGTATTGAGCTAAGAAATCTGCTTCAACTTGTGCAAATTTTTCACCTCTTTCGTGTTTATCTGATGGATTTTTAGCGATATCATAAAATTTATCATATCCATAAGCCCAAACTTTTTCGCGAATTTCTTCGTCATGAGTTTCATGATTATATTCACGTTTTGGAGTAGATTTCCCTACTTTAGCCGCTAAATTCTCTTGTGCTTCAATTTGTTTTTTGATTTCTGAGTGAGCAAATTCAATTGCATCTAACATCTCACGCTCAGAAATTTCACTCATCTCCCCTTCTACCATAACAACAGAATCTTTAGAAGCACCAACCATAATATCGATATCTGCTTGATCTAATTGTTCTTTAGAAGGATTAATCATTAATTCTCCGTTCAAACGAATAACGCGAGCTTCTGAAATTAATGTAAAAGGAATATTTGTAATTGCAATGGCTGCTGATGCAGCTAAACCAGCTAAAGCTTCTGGCATTACATTTTTGTCGTAAGAAATAAGTGAGATCATTACCTGAACCTCAGCATGGAAATCTTCTGGAAACATTGGGCGTAAAACACGGTCTACAAGACGCATTGTTAATACTTCATCATCTGATGGTTTTGCTTCTCTTCTGAAGAAATTTCCTGGGATACGTCCTGCTGCGTAAAATTTCTCTCTATAATCTACTGTTAAAGGTAAAAAATCTACACCTGGATTTGCTTCTTTGTTTGCTACAACTGTAGCTAATAACATGGTGTCACCCATGCGTACAACCACAGATCCGTCAGCTTGTTTAGCTAATTTCCCTGTTTCAATTGTGATTTCTCTTCCGTCTGAAAGAGTAATCTTTTCTGTGATCGCCTGTGGAATCATTCGTCTTCTTAATATTTAATTCGTCTAAAGTTAAAGCCGTTTGCTTCAACCGTATTGTATAAAGATAATATCTTATTTTAATTTATTACAAAAAAAAAGGCAATTTATACGTAATTGCCCTTTTATATTGTCGTAAAATTACTTACGTAATCCTAATTCAGCGATAATCGCACGGTATCTTGTGATATCTTTTTTCTTTAAGTAGTTCAATAACGCTTTACGTTTACCAACTAACATAACTAATGATCTTTCTGTATTAAAATCTTTATGATTTTTTTTCAAGTGACCAGTTAAGTGGTTAATTCTGTAAGTGAATAATGCGATTTGTCCTTCTGCAGATCCTGTATCTGTTGCAGATTTACCATGCTTAGCGAAAATTTCGCTTTTTACTTCTGATGTTAAGTACATGCCAATATTATTTAATAATTATTATGTAATGAGCTGCAAATATACAACTAATTATATGAAATAATAAATTTTGTAAAAATAAAAATGACCGATTGGTTAAGTCGGTCATTTTTCAAAATTTGGTTTAGTTTGATTTAATAGATAATAGAAAGTGATAGGTAATATATTCTACTAAATCGAATAGGTTTGTTAGTTGTAAAAGACATGCTTTCACGATTTTGGTTGGTAGGTTAAAATCGGCTTGTTTTAATAATTAATCATAGGTTAGTTAATAATTATTAAATAGGTTTAGGTAGGTAAGATTAATCTTCTATAATTCGTATTTTTTTATTCGTTATTACTTTTATTGGATAAACAACTTTTTCATCAGCAGTTTGTATTGTCATACAGATGTTATTGATTGCAATGATTACTCCTTTTACATCGTCTTCAATTATAATTCTTTGTCCAACTTCGAAATTTCTATTCGTATAGAAAGACAATAATAATCTATAAATAATATCTTTTGATCCTAATCCGAAAGCAATTGCTAGTGTTAAAAATATTGATCCTAAGATTAATGAAAGATTATTTGTTATTAAATCTGTGTTAACTCCTGCTTGATTTAATGAGGTTACAATTGTAAATATCAGAATGATATAAAAAATGATATTACTAATTATGTTTGCTCCATTTAAATCAATAGATTTTATCAAACTTCTCAAAAATGATTTGATGTAATTTGCCAAATAAAATCCTCCTGCAAATATTAAAACCGCACTAAAAAATTGTGGTAGATAATCTACTATTCGTCCGATTTGGTTAGAAACAACTGTTAAACCAAAAATATCTGAACCGATAATGATGATTAACAGTATCATAAATAATCTTACAAATTGTAAAATTATCTTTGTCGGATCTATTTCAATTGACGAGTTTTTTAATGCTTCGTTGTTGTTTAATGCATTTTTCAATTTATCTATTTTAGATAATTTCAAAATGTATTTGGTTAGTATCAAAATTAACTTAAGTAAGATATACGAAAGGATAAGGAATATGATACCTCCTACAATTTTAGGAAAAACGAGTACCATTTCTTGATATAAACTTTCTAACAAGTTAAAATTTAAACCTATATTCATATAATCT
Source organism: Empedobacter brevis (assembly GCF_965118635.1). GTDB lineage: Bacteria > Bacteroidota > Bacteroidia > Flavobacteriales > Weeksellaceae > Empedobacter > Empedobacter brevis_A. The sequence goes on from NZ_CBCPHV010000005.1 coordinate 151,344, forward strand.
ATTTATAGTTAACCTTCTTTATCTTTTTTATTCGGCTTGTGATTTGACTTCTTTTTTGCGATTCCGAAAAAGTTTCCAATTGTACCTGGATATTTTACTGAAACCAGATCAGCGACCTCCAAGGATAATTTAATTAGAGCAACATCGTCCATAACTTTTTTCTTTATTGTTTCTGGAAGCTCTTCATTGGCTAGCATAGTCTTAAAAGGATTTTCCATTTTTATAAAGTGTTATAGATTTTTAATAAACGATTTTTTGCTCGATTCAATCTCATCTTAGTGGCACTTTCTCCTATCTCTAAAGTTTCTGAAATTTCTTTGATCGAAAATTCATCTTGATATTTCATTAGTAATATAGATTTTTCTTCTACATCTAATTTCTTTAGCGATTGCGTAAGTTTTTCTATTTTTAATTCAAAAATCTCTTTATCATCAATAATTTCATCATTATAGTTTTCAACCAAGTCATCCGTTACCGAATACTTTTTTCTTTCTTCCTTTATTTTTCGTTGTACGTGATTGACACAAAAATTATATGTAAAAGAATATAACCAAGTAGAGAATTTTGACTTTGATTGATATGTTTTCAGTTTTACAAACAACTTAACAAATATATCATGCGTCATATCTTGCGCCTCGGCTTTATCTTCAACAAAGCTCAAACATTTATTATATACCGCGTGGGCATATCGATCATATAATGTTCCAAACAAATGTTGATTTTTTGTTTCGACAATCTCATACACCAAAATGTCATCTGCAATTTTTTCTATAGAATCTTTTGACATTTTAACTGCTTACTTTCTTAAGACACAATTGTTCGTGTTTGGTCACATATTTTTTTATTTTTTTTTCTAAAAATATTAAATAAAGTTACCACAAACGATTATCTAATTAATATACAATAGTATATAAAAAAGCCGATAAATAAAAATTTATCGGCTTTTATAAAATAAATGATTATTTCTGTTTATTTTTCTAAAATATCTAAAACATCTTGAAAACCTCCTCCATTGAAAACTTCATCTAATCCTTGAGCTTGTAAATATTGCGCAGCTTGACCAGAACGGTTACCACTTCTACAAAAAATTACAATTGGTCTTGACATTGCTTTAAATTCTTCTACTCTTGTAGGAACTTCTCCTAATGGAATATTAATCGCATTTGGGACAAATCCATCCATTTCCAATTCAAAAGGTTCACGAACATCTACTAATGTAACATTAGCATTGTTTATTGCTTCAACTGTTGTCATTTTTATAATTCTATTTCTATTTTTTATCCAATTAATAATCTTATCAAACAGCATAATTACCAAATTCTAATACGATCTTTTGGTGCTTTGTATAATTTATCTCCTGGTTTTGTTTTAAATGCTTCATGGAACGCATCAATATTTATGATTGGTCCAAAAGAACGGTAATATCCAGGTGAATGTGGATCTGTTTTTACTTGGTTTACTAAAGCTTCATCAGTTGCTTTTGTTCTCCAAATAGTTGCCCAAGATAAGAAGAAACGTTGTTGTGGAGTATAACCATCAATATTTGCATAAGTTCCTTTATCTTTTAAATACATTTGTAATGCATCGAAAGCAACAGAAGCTCCTCCTAAATCTCCAATATTCTCTCCTGAAGTAAATGTACCATTTACATGCGATCCTTTTACTGGTTCATATGCATCGTATTGAGTTGCTAAAGCTTTCGTAGCTTTTGCAAATTTCTCTTCGTCTTGTGGTGTCCACCAGTTAACTAAGTTTCCATCACCGTCAAATTTAGCTCCAGAATCGTCAAATCCGTGAGAAATTTCGTGACCAATAACTGCTCCGATTCCTCCAAAGTTTACAGCTGCATCTGCTCTATAATCATAGAAAGGTGGTTGTAAAATTGCTGCTGGGAATACGATTTCGTTATTTGTTGGATTAAAATATGCATTCACAGTTTGTGGCGACATTCCCCAACGTGTTTTATCTACTGGTTTTCCGAAATCTTTCAAGTTTTCTGCTTGGCGCCATTTACTAATTGCCATTACATCTTCGATTAGGTTTCCTCCTTCTGACAAAGATTTAACTTGTAATCCTGAATAATCTTTCCATTTGTCAGGATAACCGATTTTTACTGTAAATTTATTTAGTTTTTCTAAAGCTTTAGCTTTTGTTTCATCAGACATCCAATCTAATTCTTTGATATGCTTATCAAAAGATTTGAATAAATAACTAATTAATTCTTCTGCATTTTCTTTTGCTTCTGGTGGAAAATTATCTTTCACATAAATTTGTCCTAATAATTCTCCTGTTGCTCCATTTACAAATGCTAAACCTCTTTTTTCTAATGGACGTTGTTCTTTTTGACCTGATAACGTTTTTCCATAGAAATCAAAATTAATTTTATCTAATTCAGATGTTGAATAACTTGCATAAGAATTGATTAATTTGAAACGTAAATAATCTTTAATCAACGGTAAATTTTCTTGATTTAAAACTTTATCTAAATTTTTATAATAATCTAATTCTCCAATAATTACTGTTTCAGGATTAATCCCTAACGCTTTTACATAACGCTCAATATCAATATTTTTAGTTAAGTTTTTAACTTCTGATAATTTTACAGGATTGTATGATTTATTTGGATCACGATCTTCTTCTACAGTTTTGATGTATTTCGCCATCATTTTTTCGAAGGCCACAATTTTTGGTCCTTTCAAATCTCTTGTTTTAGAACCTGTAAAAGGCATCAATTGGTCAACAAATTTATTTAGATTCGCTAAAGTTTCTGTATTTTTAGCATCTTCTTTTTGATAATATGTTCTACCTAAAGTCAAATCGATATCGCCTAAATAAACAGCATTTTGTTTACTATTTTTCAAATCAGTGTAAACATAAGCGCCATAAAATGGATTCTCTCCGATAGAAGCTACATCGATTAAATAATCTTGTAAACCTTTCATATCTTTGATCGCATCAATTTGCTTGAAATATTTTTGTAATGGTGCTAAAGCTGTTTTGTTACGCGCATCAATATTCATATACGCTTCATACAAATCGGCAATTTTTTGCTCGCTTGTTCCTTTAGCGTGTTTTGTTTTAATAAGATCTTTAACCAATTGTAAAGTAACCTTATCTGTATTTTCTCTTAACTCATCAAAACTTCCCCATCTTGCTCTATCAGAAGGAATTTCTGTGATTTTCATCCAATTTCCATTTACATAATTATATAAATCATCTTGTGGACGAACTGACTTATCCATATAATTTGGATTAAAAGCTTGATATGATTCTTGTGCAATTGCTAAAACAGAAGTACATGCAAATGCAGCAATAAATAGTTGTTTTTTCATATTTCTACTAAGTATTTTTGATATGATTTGTCGAAATTGATACGACCTTTGTTACAAATTTAGTAAATAAAGAATTAATTATTCATTCAATTTTGAGACTTGACAATGTTATTGAAGAATTTAATCACTTTTAAATAAAAAACATATTTTTAGAATAATTCATTTTTCAAAGGAAAGACTATAAAACAAAATTATTTTCTATAAAAAAGTTTCAAAATATATTTTTTTAACATAAATAAGCGTAATTCTATATTAATATCTAAATATTATTTTGTTATATCTAAATTTAATAGAAAATTTTTAAATTTGAACAAACAAAAGTAACTTTTTTAAAATGGAAACCGATACGATTTTGATCACGGGCGCTTTAGGACAAATTGGTTCTGAACTAGCCGAAAAATTAAAAACCATTTATGGAAAAAATAATGTAATTATTTCTGACATACGTGATCCTAAAGATGTTGATTATGATGGAATTTACGAAGTCATTGATGTAATGAATGTTGATCGAATAAAAGAAGTCATTGCAAAACATAATATAAAAACTGTTTATCATTTAGCTGCACTACTTTCTGGTACAGCTGAAAAAAATCCAATGTTTGGTTGGAAATTAAACATGGATACTTTACTTACTTTCCTAGAATTAGCGAAAGATAAAGTTATCGATAAAATATTTTGGCCTTCTTCTATTGGCGTTTTTGGCCCAGACACTCCAAAAGAAAATACTCCACAAAATACAATTCAAACACCTTCTACAGTTTACGGAATTTCGAAATTAGCGGGAGAATATTGGTGTAAATGGTATCAACAAAATCACAATGTAGATGTTCGTTCGGTTCGCTTCCCTGGTTTAATTTCTTGGAAAACTCCTGCAGGAGGAGGAACTACAGATTATGCTGTAGATATTTATTACAAAGCGATAGAAGATGGAAAATACACTTCTTTTCTAAAAGAAGGTACATATTTACCAATGCTTTACATGGACGATGCAATTGATGCAATCATACAATTAATGTCAGCTGATCCAAAAAAATTGGGAGAATTTAAATCTTACAATCTTGGAGGTTTGAGTTTTGCACCAGAAGATTTAGCTGCAGAAATAAAGAAACATATTCCAAATTTCTCAATAGATTATGCGCCAGATTTTCGTCAAGCAATTGCTGATTCTTGGCCTTCTCTTATTGATGATTCTGTTGCTAAAGCGGAATGGGGATTTGCTCCTAAATTTGACATTGATAAAATGACAAATACAATGATTGAAAACTTAAAAGAAAAATTAGTTAAAGCTTAATTTTTCCATATAATATAAATTAAAAAAGCTTGAACAAATGTTCAAGCTTTTTTAATTTATTATTGCGTTCTATTCAATTAGATTTTTTTAGATTGAAATCATTTATTTCTCTAAATCTTTATAAACTTTTCGAATAATTCCGTCTGAAAGTCCAATTTTCGGAACATGAATTCGCTTAGCATTTGACCACTTTAGAACATTATTATAAATTTCTAATGCATAGACTATAACATCAGCACGGTCTGGTTTCATGTTAAAGGTTTGCATACGTTCTTCAGTTGTCATATTTTGTAAAATTTGATAATGTTTTTTCACATAAACACTACTCAAAGGTATTCCTAATTTTACACCAGAATATTTGTACACATGATTGATATTCCCTCCTGCTCCAATTAATTCTACTTCATCTTTACCAATATTTTCGCCAATCCATTCTTTTATATCATTATATACATTGGGTGAAACTTTGTTTTCTAATAAACGAACAGTTCCTACTTCAAAAGATTTAGAAGTGAATACCTTATTATCTTTTAACAAAGTTAATTCTGTACTACCTCCTCCAACATCTACATATAAATAGTTTTTTTTATCCTTTATAAAATCACCTAATTCTGTATTAAACAATAATTCAGCTTCAGTTCTTCCGTCAATTATTTCGATATTAATTCCTGATTTTTTGGCTACTTTTTTTACAACATCTTTCCCATTTTTTGCTTCGCGCATGGCAGACGTTGCATAGGCTTTATAAATCTCGACATTATAAACTTTCATCATCAGAGCATAAGATAGCATTGCATCGCAAATACGCTCTATATTTTCATCAGAAATTTGTCCTTCAATAAAAACATCATGACCTAGCCGAATTGGCATTCGGACAATGCTTGTCTTATTAAAAATAGGTGCTCGACCTTCTTCCTCATAAACATAATTAATCAATAACCGCATAGCATTAGACCCAATATCTATTGCTCCTAATTTTCTAATCTTCATTTTCTTTCTCGTTTATTTTTTTTAAATATTCATAGGTCGTGAATTGAGAGCGGTTAGGTTTTTTATTATTTCGTTTATATTCTAAAGAAGAATCAGCTGTTATTTGGCGACCTTTCACATTGTCTTCGAAACTTAAATTAAATGTATCGATAACAATCTTTTTGAATTTAGGGTCATAAATTGGGCAAGCTACTTCTACTCGATTATCTAAATTGCGTTCCATCATATCGGCAGAAGAAATGTAAACTTTATCATCTCCAGCATTTTTAAACCAATAAACACGTGGATGTTCTAAGAATTTGTCGATTACACTTACACATTCAATATTTTCGGAAAGGTTTTTAACGCCAGGAATTAAACAATTTATTCCACGAACAACCAAACGAACTTTTACTCCTTTTTGAGAAGCTTTATACAATAAATCGATAATTTGTTTGTCGCTTAAACTATTTAATTTCATATTAATCTCAGCAGGCAAACCAGCTTGTTGATTTTTGATTTCTCGCTTTATCATTTTTACAATTTTTTTACGAGTTCCATAAGGCGAAACCAATAAATGATTGTAAGTTAAATTTAAGTAATTTGCTCCAAAAAATTTAAAAATCTGTTCTACATCTCTCGTGATCCCTGGATTTGTTGTGAAATATGTATAATCTGTATAAATCTTTGCAGTTCCTGCATGAAAATTTCCTGTACTAATAAATACATATTTTTCTGCTAGATTTCCTTCTGGTTTGCGTTCAATATAACCAATTTTTGAATGTACTTTTAAGCCTGGAACACCAAAAATAACATTTACACCAGCTTCTTGCAACTTCTTCGACCACATCGCATTATTCGATTCATCAAAACGTGCACGAAGTTCTAATACAGCTGTAACTTCTTTGCCATTCATCGCTGCATTTATTAGCGAATGCATGACTTGTGAATCTTTTGCAACGCGATAAATTGTAATTTTTATCTTGGTTACTTTTGGATCGATTGCTGCTTCACGAAGAAATTTTAACAATAAAGAATAATCATGATAAGGCGCCATCATCATTTCTTCATTTTCAGTAAAAGCCTGAAAATAACTATTGTATTCAAATGGTTTTTTCTGAATAATTGGTTTTATTCGATTGTAAGTTAAATTTGGAATATCAAAACTCGGGAAATTCATCAAATCCCTTTTATTATGATATTTTCCTCCAGGATTGATACTATCATATTCATCTAATCGTAATTTTTTCAAGAAAAATTTCAATGTATCTGGTGCTATTTCAGCATCATAAACCAATCGAACAGGAACTCCTTTTTTACGATTTTCTAAACTATGCATTACTTTTTCTAGTAAACTATGTTCCAAATCATTATCAAAATCAAGTTCGCTATCTCGTGTAATTTTGATTGAATGGGCTTCAATAGTTTCGAAATCAAACATTTTGAAAATATCTTTCAAATGATAGCGAATAATATCTTCCAAATACATGACGTAAGTATTTTCGTCGTACTTCGGAAGAACAATAAAACGAGGAAATAAATGTGTAGGAACAATTAGAAGTGCATATTGTACTTTATCTTTCAACTTCATTTTCACCGCTAAATAGAAAGATCCATCGCGTAAAGATGGTGCTTTTTTAATATCATCTAAAATAAAAACACCAACAGTATGAATAAATTCGTTGTAAAAATATTCGGAAATGTATTCTAAATAATTTTCTGGAATTGATTTATCATCAATCACAAAAATATTATAATTTTCTAATTCTTTAAACAATAGATTATGCAGTTCGTCGTATTGAACGCGTTGATGACGAACGATTTCATTAATTTCATCAATCAATTCTTCATCCGTTTGGTCTGTTATAATGTTTTGATAAACGATTTCTACATCTTTGAACTGAATAGAACGTAAAATAGTAGAATATCGAACAGAATAAAATTCGTCTAAATTATTGGAATAAATTCCTAAAAATCGAATTCGTTCTAACAACGGAACAGTTTCGTCAGAAGCTTCTTGTAACACGCGAGCATTAAAAGATAACCAACTTATTTCGCGGTTTATATATTTTTTCATTTAATTTCTTTCGGTAAAATTATTTTTATCGTTTTTCCTTTTTCTATTTTACTCCATCTATCGGAATCAAATTGCAACCACACAAACCCAGAAGTTGAAAGATTGTAGATCATTTCATTTCCTAATTGATTGGTAATATCTGTAAATGCAGGATTATGCCCAAAAATAAGAACATTTTGCAATTCATCATCTAAATTTCTAATCCATGTATCCAATAAATAATGTGAAAATGTATACAAATCTTCTTCTAGATGAATGGTTTGATCGGGAAACAAGATAGGTTTGACAAGTTGAGAAGTTTCTTTTGCTCGAATGGCGATACTCGAAAATATTTTATCAAATTTCAACTCAAAATTTTCATGAATATAATTTGCGACTTTCTTTGTTTTGAATTCTCCAGTATCTGTGATAGAACGAAATTGATCCGAAACATTTTCATTCCACTTACTTTTTGCATGTCGCATTAAAAATAAATTTTTCATAACCCTAAGCGTTTAAAAAGAAACAGTAGTTAAATCTAATCATTATCTGATGAAAAGACTTAACTACTGTTATGTTTTTTTTAAAGATTTATTTTAAAGATCTCCTTCGTAGTTCTTAAAATCGTTTTTTACCCAGTCTGGTAATTCAGTTGATTTTTTCTCTACCATATCGTACATCACTTGCGTACTTTTTCCTGTACAATGTATGATATCTTCGCCTTTTTCATTTTTGCTTGTTACGATATATTCAAAATCAAAACTCTTATTTCCTAATTTCGAAACACGAACACCAATACGAGGTTCTATTGCATCTGGTCGTAATTCTACCTTGTAACTTGCCTCCATATGTGCAATAACAAACATATGTTGCGTCCATTGCCATTTTTTGCTAGAAGCCATCATATAATAAGCTCTACCGATTTGGAAATACTCGAAATAAAATACATTATTAACATGACCAATTGGATCAAAATCACTCCAACGTGGTTCTAATGTTTTAAAAAATTTAAAGTTTTCTATACTCATTTTTACGGTTTTTATAAAAAATATTTAATCTTCAGGATTTGGATCAATAAATTCGAATTTATACAATTTAACTAACCAGAAAAACACTGAAAACAAAATTGGTCCAAAAATAATTCCAATAAATCCAAATAAATTTAAACCAACAATTACTCCAAAAATAGTAATTAATGGATGGACATCTGCCATTTTTTTCTGTAAAACTAAACGAATCAAATTATCTGATAATCCTACAATTACAAAACAGTAAATTAATAAACCTACAGCTTGTCCTGTATTTCCACTTGCTAACATAAACACTCCTAAAGGAACATAAATAAGTGCTGCTCCAACAACTGGTAACATTGCTGCGAAAATGGTTAATACAAACCAAGTAAAAGCATCATTTACACCAAAAACAAGATAACCGATATAAGCAATAATTGCTTGAAAAAGTGCTGTTAAAGGCATTCCTACAGCATTAGAAATAACTAAATCTTTAAGATCTTTGTTCATCTTGATTAAGTTACTTGTTTTAAAAGGAACTGTTTTATAAAACCAATTTTCAAGTTTTTGATGATTCATTAACATGAAATACAAAATAAGGAAAGCAACACCAAGTTGAATTGTCATATCCATCGAAGCATTCAAAGTTTTTTCTAACAATTTTCCTCCGACTTGTGTTATTTTTTCAATATTCGTTGCACTAAAAACATCAATATTAAACTTAGTTTGCAACATCTTGATAATTCTATTGACATCGGTTTTTATTTGAGCAGTATCATTCAATAAAACCATCACCTTATTCGTTAACATTTGAATTAATAAATAAAGAGGTCCAATAATCAAAATTGCACTACTTACCATTAGTAGAATTATACTTGCTAATTTATTCCATTTTTTTACATTTACCATCCATTGCAATGGATTAAGAAGCAAAACATACAAACATAAAGCGCCAAGTAATCCTGGTAAAAAAGACAATAAATTTTTAGTTATTAATCCAAAAACCAAAAGTATTATTGCTATAAATGCTACCTGCAACAACACATTGTTAGAAAGATAATGTTTATTAGAGTTCATAGGTTATTTATTTTTATTAACAGTTGTTGATATTTCCTTATCAAATTCAATGCTAAAAATAGTTAATTTCTATAAACTTTTCTATTTTTAAATATTGAATGAAATCAAAGCACTAAAAGAAAAACAACTATTCCAATCAAAGAACCGATGAAGAATTAAGAAATATTGGAGTTTTGTTTTTACTTATTCAATAAATTTGGAAACATTTAAAATTAAAGAATACAATACATGATAAAACAACTTTTACTTACAACAGCCGTTGTACTTTCGAATTTTGCCACTGCACAAGTAACATCAATGATTAATGATAAAAATGTAGATTCTTCGACGAAAGTCTATGGAATGGCATCTTTGAATGATCCAACGAAAGCTTACGAGAATTTTAATTTTATGTTAGAAAATCCTAATGCTATCCAAGCTGCAAAACCACTTTTGGAATATGGATACCAATCGTCTAATTTTCAAGCACAAGATAATGGACTTATGGTTTACATTGTAAAAGATAAAAAAATAGTTGATCAATGGTTGGTAAATCCTGCATTGTACAATGTTTTTCATGATGGTGTTCCTTATTCGTACGACGCGGATAAATTAGCTATTCTTGGAGAAAAATACCCATTGATTTATAAAGAAGAAAAACGTCAATACAAAAACGAAAAAGAATACCAAAAACAGCGTCAAGCATTGTTTGCTGATCCTTATAATTTAATTATTACAGAACCAGATTTTACATACGAAGGTTATTTTGAAGTTCAGTTTCCGCAAAATGAACAATTCAAAACACCTGAAGCAACTATTGATTACTTAAAACCTTTGGTCCAAAAATTAACAAAGAAGAAATTTGATATTAATTATTCCATTTCAGAAAAAAATATTTTAGATCGAACTCAATTCACAATAACTATTGCAGGAGAAGAAAATATCTACAAAAAAATAAAATTAGACAATTTACAAAAAGGAGATTGGCAATCATTAAGTTATGAAGCCAGTATTTTCCGAAAAGCAAATTAAAAGAATGAAAAGGTTTTTGAAATATTCAATAACCTTTTTTTTATCAATAAAGATTTGTAATTTGATTTTTTAACCCAAACAAATATGAACTCTAATTTTTTTAAAATATTAAATCATTCGAAAGAAAATAAATCTATAATCGCCATTTATAATTATCCAGAAGGAGATAATTTCTGGGCTGGATATATTCTAGATTTTAATGATGAATTTTTTGTAATGCAACATATTTCAAAATATGGTAAAAAAGATGGAATCCTAATCGAACCTTATTTCAAAATTAGCCGAATAGATGTTGATGATTACTGTAAATGCTTGAATTATTTAAAAGAACACCACACCGAATTGGATCAAGAAAATCCAGTAAATCTTACTATAACGCCCGAAGAAAATTGGGTTCAACAAATTTTAGCTGAAATAAATAATCAAACTGAATATGTTTCACGTATTCAATTAAATAATAACAGTCGTTTTGCGGGCTTCATTCGAAATTTAACAGAAGAAGATTTCGAATTGAAATGTATTGGTTCCGAAGGAACAGATGAAGGTTCTTTGTATTTCCAAATTGATGATATTTCATCTATAAGAGTGAACGACTTAGAAGCAAGACGAAGATTGTTTTTATACAATTATCGCCGTTCAATAGACTTTTTTGACGAATAAAAATTTTAAATCATAAAATGAAATAGGATAAGAAGTAATTATTATTTTTGTTCCCGTTATGTTATTGATTTTAAAAAAAATATAATTGACTTTGAAAATAATTATAAACATATGTGTACTATCATTGGTTTTCTCTTGTACAGGTAAAACAAAGAATGAAATAAAACAAATAACAGATTATTCAATTTTTAATACATATAAAATAGATTCGCATCTTAATAAAATAAGCATTTTCAAGAAAATGAATAAAATGCCAGAAATTTTAGATTTTAATCTAAAACCAAATGAAAAATTAAAAAGATCTACGGTTATGATTTTACAAACTAATAACTCGCTAGATTTTTCAAAAACATATGAAGATTCTATTTTTAATTGTACAGCAAAATTCATTAATCCCAATGAAATACTTATAAATATTGGTTATAAAAACATTGATTCTGAAGATGGTTTTAATATCAAAGTTCAAAAAAACGATTATTTTATTGAACCTTATATTTATTTAGTAAAATCGGATAAAGACAAAAAAATATTTAATACAATTATCAAACAAGAATTAACGCTAAATAAAGCATCTTATAAAAAAGGAGATAGTTTATATGGAAAATCACAATTTTTGATTAGACAAACTTCTATGCAAAACGATACCATTTATTTTAGAGGAAAAGGTTTTTTTAGATCAATTGTTCAATAAAATAAAAAAGCCTTTCTTGATAGAAAGGCTTTTTTATTATTTCAACGCTTCATAAATTTTATCAGCTATTTTTGGATAATAACTTTCGTTAGTTAATATTTTTCGATCTTCTTCATTTGTTAAATATCCAATTTCAATCATAATAATTGGAACCTTAGAATCGCGTAATATTTTCGAGTTTGTTTCAACTATTCCTAAGTTTTCAAAACCTAAAGAACTTATATTTTTACCGATTTTTTCACTAATCATTTTACTCTCTTCAAAAGTAGGATTTAATGGAGAAAGAAGAATTTCTGTACCTTTTTTAGATTCTTTTATATTGTAATTAACATGAATTGACAAAACCAGATCTGGTTTTATTTCATTAATCATATTTGTACGACTTGTATTAAGAATTTGCTCATCCCCTTTTCTTAATAACACAAAATCAACATCATTAAAAGGATTATTTTCTTGTATAATTTTTGCAATTTTCAGAACAATATCTTTTTCCTGAAATTCATTCATTTTAACGCCAGTATTAGATCCTCCATGACCAGCATCCAGAAGAATTATTCGCTTTGTAGAATCAGCAATATAATTAACAGCATTTTCTTGTCCAAAAATTCCAATTGACAGAACTAAACAGAAAAGCATAAAGAGTTTTTTCATAGATTATTTTGATTAACGTTTTTAACAATAATTATGCTTTTTTTTCTAAAAATTAAGTTAAAAAATAATTTTTAAAATAAACCTCTCGCTTTTATCTCTAAATATTTATTGATAAGATGAATTGACAATTCTTGCGGTTCGCAATAAATGGTTAAAATACCAAATTGATGCAAACGATTTACAATTAATTCTTTATCATAATTAAATTTCTCTGCAATTGTTTGATCGTAAATATCGGTTGTTGTTCTCGCTTTTTGATTTGTTAATTTTTTTAATTCCGAATTTTTAAAAAGAATTAAAACCACAACATGAGATTTTTTGATCAATTTCAGATATGGTAATTGCCGTTCCAAACCATCAATTGTTTCAAAATTTGTGTAAATAAATAAAAGCGAACGTTGCGTTAATTTTCGTTTGATATAGGCATATAATTTTCCAAAATCAGTTTCAAGAAAATCAGTTTGTACATTATACAACTTTTCTAAAATCAATTGCATTTGATGATTTTTTCTATCAGCAACAACATGATCTTGAATTGTTTTATTAAATGTGATTAAACCAGCTTTCTCATTCTTTTGAAGTGAAATATTTGCAAGAATCAAACTCGAGTTTATCGAATAATCCAACAATTTTAAACCATTAAAAGGCATTCGCATCGTTCTTCCTAAATCAATTAACGAATAAACTGGCTGAGATTTTTCTTCCTGAAATTGATTCACCATCAAACGATTTGCTTTCGCAGTTGCTTTCCAATTGATTAAACGATATTCGTCGCCAATTGTATAATTTTTGATGTTCTCAAATTCAGTATTTGTACCAATTTTACGAATTCTTTTCATTCCAAATTCATTCTGAAAACTCGCTGTAGAATACAATTGGAACTGTTTTAATTGCAAATAAGAAGGATAACAAGCAATAGAAATTGGTTCATTTATTTTCACTTTTTTCTCGATCAATCCGAAAACAGAAATAAAAACATTTGTCAATCCAAAGTTATATGATCCGCGTTCTGTTGGTCGAATATTAAAATCAAATTTCGTATTTTTATTGCTTTTAAATCGTTTTTTTAACTCAAAATTCCTTAATTGTAATTGAACCGGAAATTCTTCTATTATCCTGACATTCAAAGAAAATTGATAATTATTTCGCACAAAAATTTCCATTTTGTTTTCATCTCCATTAGAAAATCGTTCAGGATAATTTCGACGAACTTCTATCGAAGTTTTAGGAATATAAACCAAAAATATTTCGATAATAACGCTAATGATAAAAACAAATGTCAATATTTTTACAATAAAGTAAAAGAAAGGCAAGAAAAATGCAATTACGTAGCAAAACGCAAGCAATAATCCCGCATAAAAAAAGCGATTAGTAAGAAATAAGCTTCTGAAAAATTTCATTAACGAGGAATTTCTACGCGATCAATAATTTGCAGAATAATATGTTCTGTTGTAAAACCTTCCATTTCTTTTTCTGGAACTAATACAACACGATGTCCCAAAATTATATGCGCAACTTGTTTGATATCTTCTGGAATAACAAAATCGCGCCCATTAACTGCTGCATTTGATTTTGCTGCATCTAAAATAGCAATCGAAGCACGCGGAGAAGCGCCCATATACAAGGTTTGATCGATTCTAGTTTGATGAACAATTGATGCAATATATGTAATCAATGTTTCGTGAACGAAAACCGATTTTATCCGATCTTGGAATTCGATAATTTCATTTCCTGAAATTACTTTTTCTACCAACGATTCTTTGTCTATATTTTTTCGTTCTTGTTGCTCTTTCAATAACTCAATTTCACTTTCCAAAGAAGGATATTTCACATAAATCTTGAACATAAAACGATCCAATTGTGCTTCTGGCAAACGATATGTTCCTTCTTGTTCTATCGGATTTTGAGTAGCAAAAACCAAAAAAGGAGCTTGCAAAGGATAAGTTGTTCCATCAACTGTAACTTGTCTTTCTGACATCGATTCGAATAAAGCTGCTTGAGTTTTTGCTGGTGAACGGTTAATCTCATCAATCAGGACAATATTCGAAAAAATTGGTCCTTTTTTGAATTCAAATTCATTGATTTTAGAATTCAAAATTGAAGTTCCAATCACATCAGAAGGCATTAAATCTGGAGTAAATTGAATTCTACTAAAACCAGAATCGATTGTTTTGGCTAATAATTTTGCCATCATTGTTTTGGCAACTCCAGGCAAACCTTCAATCAAAGAATGTCCGTTGGAAAGCAGAGCTAAAATCAATTGATCAATAATATCATCTTGTCCGATAATTACTTTTTTCAATTCATTTTTTACAGCTTGCATTTTATATTGTATATCCGAAAAATCTACTCTATTTTCGAATGGTTGATATGTATTTTCGTTCATTAGATATTTGCTTTTTGTTTATAGTTTTCGATGATTTGATATGCTGTTTTCAAATCGTGTTCATTTGGTTTATTTTTTTGATAAATATTTTTCAGAATCGTAAATTTTTCCAAACATTCTTCATAACTCAGATTTGCTTTTTGTGCCACAATTTCAATAAATTGTTTCTCTGTAATATTATCCGTTTCGATTAAATATGTTTTTCTTAATTTGTATAAAAAATAATCTATTTTCTTCGAAAGAATGTCTTTTATTTCTCCATTTTCTTCGTATAAAGAAGAAATAGTTTTGGCAAATTCTAACGTATGATTTTCTTCTTTTGTATAAATTGGAATAATTTTTTGTTCGCGTTTACTTCTAAAAATTAAAAATAGAAAAAGTAAGATAAGTAATGTTATCCAAGCTGATTTTAATGTTGGTTCGGATAAAATAAAGCGCATCATAGACGAACTTCCTGCATATGTTTTCGATGTATTGTACCAAAAAATCGTTTTTCCTTTCAGCGGTTCTAAAACCGATTTTGCATAGAAATAACTGTCTTCATTTAATAAATAATAATTCGAAAAATAAAGCGGTTCTGCATGATATAAATAAAAACCTTTGTAATCTTTTGGTTTTATTTTTAAATAATTTGGATAAGCTTTGTCTTTGTAGGAAATTGTTCCAAGAATTTTAGAATCATTCGTAATCTCACTAAAATAGTGATGTTCGATTTCTTTTTTCTTCTTTATTTTGAACAATTTATCTGTTCTTAATTCAAAATCATCATTAATCTTTAATGTTTTATTATATAATGTATTTTCATCAATTTCGCTTGAATCCTCTTCAATTGTATCTGTAAAAGAATCTTCTTCGTAACCATTTGTATCATCACCAAAATTATCGTTATAATCTGCAACCATTACAATTCCTCCATTTCTAGCAATTTTGCTTAATAAATTTTTGGAAACTGTGTCAAAATAAATCTCAGAACCCAATACAACAACTGCATAATCTTTGGCTTTTTTAGGATCAATTTTTAATTCAGAAAGTTTTTCTAAATCTTTCATCTTTCCATTGGATAAATTTGCAAGTTCTTCGTGCATAATATACAATCCATAAGGATCTTTACTATTTTGGAAAAGATTAACTTCCCACGATTTAATCAATTTGTAATTTAATTTTGAGAAGGAAAAAACAAAAAAACCAATCAATAAAATTGCACCTAATAGAATTCCTAATTTCTTTTTCATGCGGCTAAATATTGATTAAACTGATTAAAATTCGTTTTGAATTCTTGATATTTTTCTTCATCAATTTTAAATTCTCCAAACCAAACTTGATTGAAAATTTTGGTATTCTGATTGAATATATTTCTCGATTTTTCGTCTTTTATTTGATTAATAAATTGTTGATTCGTTTTCTTTGGATCCCAATTAATCCAACCTTTTTTATCTAAATTTTGTAGATTCTGATAATGTAAATAGCGAATTGCTAAAGCAAAATTTTGTTCTTTTTCAGCTTTATTTATTAATGAATTCAAGTTGACTTCTGCCAAATTTTCTTCAATAAAATCAAAATCAGATTCATTGTACAATTTCTTCGAATTTCGTTTGAAAATTCCACCATTTTTGTAAATACGCGTCGCAAGGAAAACTAGAAATAATAAAACAGCAACATAAAAAATGATTTTCCAAGGGATATAAGACAAAAATCGAAATAATCTTTCTAAAAAATCTAAAAAATAATTCGTTTCAATTTCTTTTTTGGGTTTTGGAACTTCTTCATAATTAAATTCGTTTCCAGCATATTTTTCTTTGAATGCCTTAAATTCTGCTGTTTTTTCTTGTGCAAAAACAAAAAATTGAACGAATAATAATGTAATGGTTAAAAATAGTTTAGATTGTTTCATTCGTTTGTAAAGTTTGATTGAACGAAAGCATTTTTTGTCTATTTTTTTGAATTGGATAAATAATATAATACCAAACAATTAAGATTAATGAAAGAATAATAACCATTAAACTCAATACAATATTAACATCATATAAACGTGTAATAAAACCTTCTATAAAACCAGCGATGATAAACATTGGAACTGTGCTCAATAAAATCATTACAGCTTCTTTTGCTTTCATTATAAGTGATTTTTTTCGGGATAAAGTTTTCGGAAACATGAATCCATTTCCTAACATCAAACCGCAAGCTCCTGCAATAATAATAACAGAAATCTCGATTGTTCCGTGCATCCAAATTGCTGACATTGCTTTTCCTAAAACGCCTTCTTTGAAAAACATATAATGAAAAGCGCCTAACATAATTCCGTTCGAAAATAAAATATATCCCGAACCAATACTGAAAAATAAACCTAATGTAAAAGCTAAAAATGCAACACGAATATTATTGATTGTAATAGCTAATGTAGAACCTGTTTGGCTTCCTGATTTATAAATTGCAGCAGGATCGCCTCTTTTGATATTCATTAAAGTTTCGTCTACATAATGATTTCCTAAAATTAATCGTGTAAAATCTGGATCGAAATGTGAAGATAAAATCCCAATAAAAACAGCTAAAGCAAAAATTAGAAAGGAATACAAAAACATTTTCTGATTCTTATAAACTACATTTGGAACATCTTCCTTGAAAAACTGAACAAATTGATTACCTGAAGTTCGCTGATCTTTATAAATAGATTGATGCGCAAACAAAGCTAATTCGTTTAAATAATCTTTTGTCTTACTTTTTGGATAATAAGTTTGAGCAAAAGCCAAATCATTTGTAATTTCGATGTAGTTTTTTGCCAAAATATCTGGATGAACTTCAATTTTATTTTTCAAATTATGTTCAATATCAGACCATTTAGCCTTATTTTTATCAATAAAATGCGCTTCTCTCATTGTAGAGTGGTTGTTAGTTAACCAAATATATGAATAAACTTTTAGTCAATACTCCTCAAAACGTGCAAATTGCTTATAATATTGCGCCAATCGGAAAACGTTTGATTGCTTACATTATCGATATGATAATCCGCATCATATTGATTTATGCATTATATTATTTTTCTGAATTTATTCCTTATAAAGACGGATGGTTTCAAATGGGAATTTACAGTGTAATAGGATTTATATTTTTACTTTATCCGTTGATTCTCGAAATTTTAATGAAAGGACAAACAATTGGAAAATGGATTATGAAAATTCGAGTTATACGAATGGACGGAAATCGTGCCAATAACTTTGACTATTTTTTACGTTGGGTGATTGGACTTGTAGAATTGTTTATGTTTTTTGGTTTAATTGCCTTAATCACAATGATTGTAAATAAAAACGGGCAACGTTTAGGTGATATTGTTGCAAATACTTGTTTGATTGATCTCAATCCAAAATTAGATTTATCTCAAACTATTTTCGCTGAAGTTTCTGAAACATATAAAATTCGTTTTCCAGAAGTTTATCGCTTATCTGATCGAGATATAAATATTGTAAAAGAAAATTTTACCTCAGCATTGAAAAATAATAATTATGATGTTTTAGTAAAATTGACTCGAAAATTAGAGGAAATAATGGATGTAAAAAGTGATGGTTTAGGAAATATTGATTTTATTCAAGTTGTGATTCAAGATCATTATCATTATCACAAAGACAAGTAAACTGTATATTTGCAGAAATAAAAAGTAACATGAATTGTCCTTGTTGTTCAGGAAAAGAATATAAAAATTGCTGCGAATCTTTTCACCTAAATAAAGAATTACCCAAAACTCCAGAAGAGTTAATGCGTTCGCGTTATGCTGCTTTTTCCTTGGTTTTGCCTGAATATTTGATGGATACTACACACAAATCTACTCGAAAAAATAATGATTTTAGTGATATTGAAGATTGGGCAAAATCGAATAAATGGTTAAAATTAGAAATTGTTTTTGCAAAAGATAATAAAGTTCGATTTAGAGCTTATTATCAATATAAAAAAGGTGAAATCTACGAACACGACGAACTTTCTACATTTGTGCAAGAAAATGGAAAATGGTTTTATGTAGATGGAGTTTTTTATTAAAAAAAAGAAACCTCTAAAAAGAGGTTTCATGAATTATTTTTTTAATTGAGCAACTTTTTGCCAAGAAGGGTCAATATCTAATTTTACAGTAAAATAAATATCATTTCCTTTTTGTTTAAAAACTGTTCCTTGAGCCATTTCTGCTTCAATTTGTTGAGGCGTTAATTTAAACATTGCTCCAGTTATAGGATCTATCACAAGACCAATAATTCCTCCAAATAAAATGTTACCTATATACCAAGCATTGAATTTTTTTGTGAGTTTAGTTTCAAAAGGTTCATATCCCTCTAAAACAATTTTAACGTTGTAATTTTTCTTTCTTTCTAATTTAGTCTCAATAGGTGTTTTACCAATTTCAGATTCATTTATATAAACTGTAGCTTTAGAAGGATTACTTGTAAAACTAACATTTTGTTTAGAACCAGAAATAATAGTTGCACAACTTGTCAAAGAGAATAATCCTCCGAACAGTAGAGCAATAGTAAGTTTCTTCATGTTTTTCTTATAATGTAAGTTATTGCTGCAAAAGTAGAAGAATAAATTTATTAAGCAAATTTTATTTTTTGGGATATTGTAATTTTATAATTCTTTCAATTTATCACTGATTTCAGAAGCATAAATTTCTAAAAATCGTTCATCATAATGATCTTGATCTTTATAATTTTTATGTATTAAATCTAAGCTTTTATTATAATTCGCTTCGGCTGAATCTTTCTTATTGATAAGTCTGTATGTTTCGGCTTTATAATAATAGGCTTCCGCAATATTTTTATCCAAGCTGATTGTTTGATTGTAAAAATCTAATGCTTTCGAATAATTTTCTCGATCAGCTTCAATTTTTCCACGATACGCATACATTCCTGGAGAAATATTATCTGGATTCTTTTCAGAAGCAATAAATTTATCATAATAAACAATCGCCGAATCATAATCTCCCAAACCTTGATAACAAATTCCCATCTGATAATAAATATTTTCGCCCCAAGGATATTCCACAACCTTCGACAAATTATCCAATCGATGAAAATCTTTTAACGCATTTTCATAATCTTTTAATTTCGTATATTTTATCCAACCTGTGTAACCTAAATGATCAATCTTATTTAGAGAATTCGCTACGTTTAAACGGCTCATTCCTTCTTCAAAATCTCCATTTTTATTATATGCAACAGAAGATTCCCACCAAAATTTAGAATTCTTAGGTTCTGATTTTAATAAACGATCAAACGTAAAATCCGAATAATAAGAACCTTGAGTATCACCTGCTAGATCAAACAATTTATTGTTAGATGAAAATAAGAATTTGTTAATATAAAAAACACTTACACAAAAAATCGGAATTGAAATCAATAATTTCAATGTTCCCGAAATAATTCGCCACGTTTTTGACTTAAAAAATGTCTTCAACTTTTCCATTTCTCAATTTTATTTGAATTTGATAATACGAATCCTCATTTTTTCCATTCCAATCATTTAATTTCTGAATAATAGCAACAATTTTCTTTTGTAAATCGCTCGAAAGCTCGACATTTTTATAATCTTGATCAACTGCTTTAATTCTGAAATAACCAATTTCATTTTTACAATTAATTATAAAACGAACATTTATATTTCCAGAAAAATTAGGAAATTTTAATTGATGAATTGGTTCAGAAATCACTTTACGAATTCCATAACGTTCCGTTCTATAACCAGATTCTACAGAATAATATTGATAAACAAAAGAAGAACAAGGTTTGAAAGAAGTTCCTTGATCGATAATTTCGTTTTTATCAATCCTTCCCACTTTAGTTTTGAAAGAAAAGTAAAGTATTGAAACTAAAATCAACACTACAACAATAGTTAAATAGACAAAATAATTAATGTATTTCATTCTGTCTAAGGTATATATTTTTTCTACATAAAAAAAACTCAATTCAATGAATTGAGTTTTTGAATTATTTAAAAAATTGCTCTGCTTCTAAAACACTTTCTGGTCGACCAACATCGATTAAAATTCCGCCCGAATGATCAAAACCAAGAATAGATTCGGTTTGCATTAAATCCATATAAACTTTCATGATCGAAAATTTTCCTTTCTCTGTAATTTTATCAAAAAGAGCCGGAGAAATAACATGAATTCCACTAAAAGCCAAATCTTTGCAATTATCTAAAGAATCGATTGCTTTTATTTCTTCTTCAGTTTTCAGATTTCGCCAACCTTTCAGTTCATTTTGTTCATTAAAAAATAATTTTCGAGACGAATTTCTATCCGAAACAGCCAATGTTACCAATGATTTATTTGCTTGATGCGCTTTTATAAAATCAGCAAGATTCAAATCTGTTAGAATATCGACATTCATCACCAAAAAATCTTCTTCAAAATTGGCTTTTGCTTTCACTAAACCTCCGCCAGTTTCTAAAACTTGATCTGTTTCATCAGAAATTGTAATTTCGATTCCGAAATAATTGTTTTTTTCTAAAAATTCAATAATTTGATCTGCAAAATGATGCACATTAATCACGATTTCATTAATTCCGAAAGATTTTAAATATTCTATATTTCGTTGCAAAAGAGGTTTTTCATTTACAACAGCTAAGGCTTTGGGATGATTTTCAGTGAATGGTTTTAAACGAGTTCCAAGACCCGCAGCAAAAATCATTGCTTTCATATTAATAAGCCTCGTTTATCCAATTTTTTTCTTCTTGCACAACATGCTGTAAAGTTACTTGTGCTTCTGGAAATCTTTCTTGAATATGCTTAGCCGTTAAATCAGCAGAATAAACCGAACGATGTTGTCCGCCTGTACAACCAAAATTGATTTCTAGATTCTCGAAATCACGTTGTAAATAATCTTCAATTGTAATATCAATAACTTGAAAAACACCTTCTAAAAAAACTGCAATTTTAGTTTCTGTTTCCAAGTATTTTTTTACTTCTTCATCGCGTCCTGTTTTTGTTTTGTATTCTTGAATACGACCTGGATTTAAAATTCCACGACAATCGAAAACAAAACCTCCACCGTTTCCTGTTGGATCAGTTGGAATTCCTTTTTTGTACGAAAAACTACGAACGTTTATATTTAATTTAGTCATTTATTTTTTGATTTATACGTTCTAACGTTTCTGGAAGAACGAGGATTTTTATACTATTTTTTAATTCTGGATAAGTTTGTAATATAGGATAATCTATAATTGATTCTAAATTTTTTAGCCCAAAAGAAATACTTTCTAAAAAGTGTTTTTTTCGTTCAATAATTCCTCTCAAACCATAAGTTCCTAAAACTTGTAAAAGTCGAGCAACTACACAATATTCATAGGATTGACGAAAATCGATCGGAACTAAAGTTGGAATTTGTTTAGCCAATTCTTGGTAATAGAATTCGTACAATTCTTTCTTAAATTCAGGAGATAAATTAGCTTTTGCTTGCCAAATCAACGAAACCAAATCATACACAACAGGTCCATACAAACCTCCTTGATAATCGATAAAATATGGTTCGTTTTCATGAATCATAATATTGCGTGTCTGAAAGTCTCTAAATACAAAACCTTGAGGCGAAAGCTTATCAAATTGAGAAGCAAAACGATCAAAGTCTTGGATTAATTTTCCCGCATTATAATCAATTCCTAAGATATCTAAAAAGTAAAAATTAAACTGAAATAGATCTCTTAAAATTAAGGTTTTATCTAATTTTGGATAAGAAAAAGTATGATTAAAATCGATTTTATTTGCACCTTGAATTTGAGCAATTGCTAATTTTTCTAACGTTTTGAAATAATAAGGTTTTGCTTTCTCAAAATCATTCAGAACAAGATTCATCAAAGTTTCATCGCCTAAATCGGTTTGAATATAGTTTGTAAAATCTTCTGAAACTGAAATAATTTCAGGAATATTATCAATCACTTTTTTTAGATCTAATGAAAATTGAATAAATACTTTATTTTCTTCAACATTTGAACTTTCTGCCAAAATATACGATTGATTTTCATCAAAAAATCTCGAATAAACACGAGCCGAACCTCCTCCTGAAAGTTGAGTTAAACTTTCAATAGCTTTTTGAGTAAAATTTTCTTGCAAAAATTGAGCTTTAGTTTCGTTCATTCAGAATATTTTCCGAAAGTTACGCATATCAAAAATGATTTAAAAATATTTGTTTGTTGTAACCTTTTTCAAAATGTTGCATCTTTTAAGAAATAAAGATAAACTAATATGAAAAAAATAGCTCTTATTATCGCAATGATTTCTTTTCAATCATGTATAACAGTGAAAGTTAATGCAGATGTTGATTCGGAGACTTTTTATAAAAATTTTGATAATCCGAATATCAAATCTCAAGGAACTTTTTTTGACAAAGGAATTACTGATTCGAAATGGTCAAACTCAAACGGGGACAATTGGACAAAAGCCAAGTTTGATGATATTTCTGGAACAAGTTATATTAAACTAAATGTTTCAAAAAAAATAACGGTTAACTTTCATTCAATTGTTCAGTTAGATGGGAAAATAAATTTTGAAATTGTTGATCAAAACAATCAAGTCATTTTTAATAGTCAGCTTAAAAACTCGAAAGAAGAAAAGTTTGCACTTGATTTAGCAAAAGGAGATTACCAAGTTCGTTGGACTTCTACAAATGCAAAAGGAAGTTATTTCTTGGAATGGAAACAAGATAATTAATAAAAATTTTAGCATATTTTTGGCTTTAATCATTTCATTTTTGACGTATTTTTAGAAAGATTTTAAATAAATAATTTATGTCTTTAATAGATGATTTGAAATGGCGTTATGCTACAAAAAAATATGATCCGTCTTTGATTGTTGAAGAACACGATGTTAAAAAAATTGTTGAAGCTGCTCGATTAGCTCCTACATCATCAGGTTTACAACAATTCCGAATTTTAATTATTAAAAATAAAGAATTGCAACAGAAAATTGTTCCAATTGCTTATGATCAACAAATAGTTGCCGATTGTTCGCACTTATTGGTTTTTGTTGCTTGGGATCGTTATACAGAAGATCGAATTGATGCAATCTATGAT
This sequence comes from Empedobacter brevis, assembly GCF_965118635.1. Taxonomy (GTDB): domain Bacteria; phylum Bacteroidota; class Bacteroidia; order Flavobacteriales; family Weeksellaceae; genus Empedobacter; species Empedobacter brevis_A. Next base: position 175,523 of record NZ_CBCPHV010000005.1, read on the forward strand.
TATACAACAGACGAAAGAGAATTACCAAGAGGTCGATTCGGTTCTTATACAGATCGATTAAAAGGTATTTATTTACCTCAAACTTCTGAAGAAAATTTTATTCATACCGCGCGTCAAGCTTACATTGGTTTAGGTTTTGCTCTTGCACAAGCAGCAGAATTAAAAATTGATAGTACTCCAATGGAAGGTTTTGAAAATGCTGAGTTGGATGATTTACTTGATTTGAAAGAAAAAGGAATGCGAAGTGTTTTGTTACTTCCTTTGGGTTACAGAGATAGCGAAGATTGGTTAGCTCCTATGAAAAAAGTTAGAAATCCAATGGAGGATTTTGCAATGAAATTATATGAATAGAAAAAAGGCTTTCCCAGAAATGAGAAAGCCTTTTGGGTTAAATATATTTTGAGTTATTTTAATCTACTTTAACTCACAAATCCTAACATTTTTTTAAATTTGTTTAAAACAAGACGTAATGAAATACTTATTCATCGGATTTTTAGGGCTATTTATAGCTTGTAATGCACAAGAAACAAAGAAAGTTTCGAAAAAGCAAACAGTTCATCAAAGTACAAAAACACCACAAAAAGTGAAAACAATTTACAATTATACATTCAAAGATATCAATGATGACGATTTTAATTTCGCAGATTTGAAAGGTAAAAAAATCCTTATTCTAAATACAGCTTCAAAATGTGGTTATACTCCTCAATACGATGCTTTAGAAAAAATATATCAACAATACAAAGATCAAGGTTTGGTTATTGTAGGCTTTCCTTCGGATAATTTTGGGGGACAAGAATTTGACAACAATGAAGAAATTGCAAGTTTTTGTAAATTAAATTATGGAGTTACATTTCCTTTAATGTCAAAAAGTGATGTGATTGGAGAAAATCAAAATGAAATTTTCAAATTTTTAACCAAAAAATCATTGAACGGGAAAGCTGACAATGAGGTAAAATGGAATTTTACAAAATTTTTGATTAATGAAGATGGAACTTTAGAAGCTTCTTATTCTTCTAAAGTAACACCAGATTCAAAAGAAATCATAGATTGGTTAAATAAATAAAAATGAAATTAGATATCCTTGCAATTGGTGCACATCCTGATGATATAGAATTGGGTTGTGGAGGAACGCTTGCAAAAGAAATTAAAAACGGTAAAAAAGTTGGAGTTCTTGATTTGACAAAAGGAGAATTAGGAACACGCGGAACTGATGAAACTCGCCGAATAGAAGCAAATGATGCCAAAAATATTTTAGGAATTATTGTAAGAGAAAATCTTGGAATCCCTGATGGCTTTTTCATGAATGACAAAGAAAATCAATTAAAAATTGTAGAAATCATTCGAAAATATCAGCCCGATATAATTTTGAGTAATGCTCCTCATGACAGACATCCAGATCATGGAAAAGGATCTGATTTAGTAAATACCGCTATCTTTTTATCAGGATTACCAAAAATTGAGAACGGTTTAGCAGCTTGGCGCCCTAAAAAGCACTTTCATTATATTCAATGGTTGCCTTTAGAACCTCACTTTGTCGTAGACATTTCAGGATTTATTGATACAAAAGTAGAAGCTTGTTTAGCTTATAAGACACAATTCTTTGATCCTAATTCAAGTGAACCACAAACACCTATTTCTTCGAAAAATTTTACAGATTCTATTCGATATCGAGCATATGATTTAGGAAGATTAATCGGAAGAGAAGCTGGAGAAGGATTTATTTCACGAAGTTATATTGGTGTAAATAATTTAGATTCTTTAATTTAGAAATAAAGGTTTAAAAAACCTTTATTTTTTTACAAAAATTATTTGCTAGTACCGATTAATAGGCTATATTTGCAATCCAATTGAGAGATTAATTTTAAAGTTAATTTCATATTGATAAATGGTGATTGTAGCTCAGTTGGTTAGAGCGCCGGATTGTGGTTCCGGAGGTCGTGGGTTCGAGACCCATCATTCACCCTAAAAACGTTAGAATTCGTTTCAAAAAAAATTCACACCAAATGGTGATTGTAGCTCAGTTGGTTAGAGCGCCGGATTGTGGTTCCGGAGGTCGTGGGTTCGAGACCCATCATTCACCCTAAAACGTTAGAATTCGTTTCAAAAGAAATTCATACCAAATGGTGATTGTAGCTCAGTTGGTTAGAGCGCCGGATTGTGGTTCCGGAGGTCGTGGGTTCGAGACCCATCATTCACCCCAGATTAAATCTCAACTTTTCTATTGAAGTTGAGATTTTTTTATTCGATTTTATTTCCATTTTGATAAGATTTAGATATTAAGTACTTTCCGTAAATATTTAAAATTCAAATAATAATTTATTAAAATTCATATTTGGTATATTTTTTTCTCTAGTAAAAAATCAACAAATTACTTACTATGGATTTACACTCAGGCTTACCTTTTTGGATCGTTAAAAACGAATTCTTTAATCTTTACAATCCGCTCAGAGAAAATTATAGTATTGATGTCGCTATTATTGGATCTGGAATTACAGGATCATTAGTCGCTCATGAACTATGTGAGGCAGGGATTTCTTGTGCAATTTTTGATAAACGTACAATTGGAACGGGAAGTTCAAGTGCTTCTACTGCCCAATTACAATATGAGATTGATATCCCGCTTTGTGATTTAGTAAAAAAGGTTCCTGAAAAAATTGCAGTTGATGCTTATTTTAATTGTTTACAATCAATTGCAGCTATTGAAAATGTTTTCAAGAAAACTAAGGTTGATGCAGATTTTGTTCGTGTTCCATCCGTTTTTTTAGCCAGTAATAAGCAAGGTGTTGAATTATTAGACAGAGAATATGAAATAAGAACAGAAGTTGGTTTACCAGTAAATTATTTAGATGCAAAACAACTAAAAGAATATCAAAATATTGATGGAATTGCAGCTTTACAAAATGACACTTCTGCTATGATGGATGCTTACAAAGGTGCGATTAATCTTTTGAAATATCATCAGAAAAAAAATAATCTAAAATTATTTACGCATACAAAAATTGAAAAAATTCAAGAAAATAAAAACGATTGTGAACTATTAACTGAAGACGGTCATACTATTAAATGTAAATATATTATCATCGCAACAGGTTTTGAAGCTGAACAATTTTTACCTAAAAAAGTAATGTCTTTACTTTCCACTTATGCAATTATTTCTCAACCTGTTGATGAAAAAATGATATGGCCACATCGAAGTTTAATATGGGAAACAGCCGAACCATATTTATATATGAGAACGACATTGGATAATCGATTAATTGTTGGTGGAGAAGATGAAGAATTTTATAATCCTGAAAAACGAGATGACTTACTTCGTAATAAAATAAAAACACTTGAACGAAAATTCAAGAATTTATATCCAGAGATCGAATTTATTACGGAAATGGCTTGGTGTGGAACATTTAGTTCGACTAAAGATGGATTACCTTATATGGGACCATGGAAAAAAGGTGAACGAAAATTATTTGCATTAGGTTATGGAGGAAATGGAATTACATTTTCTATGATTGCTGCTCAAGTTTTGCGTAACATTATTTTAGGAAAAAATGAACCAAGATTAGAAACTTTTGGTTTTGATCGCCCGCATAAATAAACTAACATGAAATTACTTTCTACCAACGAAAATGGAATCTATTGTGCACAAGGCGATTTTTATATCGATCCTTGGAAACCTGTGAAACATGCTTTGATTACACATGCTCATGCCGATCACGCTCGTTGGGGAAATCAGAAATATTTGTGTCACACGTTTACAGAACCTATTTTACGATTGCGATTAGGAGAGAATTTAAACATTCAAACAATTGATTACAAGCAGCAACTTACAATCAATGGTGTTAAAGTCACTTTTTTTCCTGCTGGTCACGTGATAGGATCTGCTCAAATTCGATTAGAATACAAAGGTGAAATTTGGGTTGTCACTGGAGATTATAAATTATATGATGACGGAACATCGACACCTTACGAACCTGTAAAATGTCATCATTTTATCACTGAATCAACGTTTGGTTTGCCAATTTATCAATTTGAATCTCCTTTAAAAGTTTTTAAAGAAATTGAAGAATGGTGGAAAGAAAATCAATCTCAAGAGCTAAACACAATTGTCATGTGTTATTCATTGGGAAAAGCACAATCTATTTTAAATTCAATCGATCAATCTATTGGAGATATTTATGTTCATCCCGCTGTTTATAATATCAATAAAGCTTTTGAAAAAGTTGGATTTCATTTTGAAGGAGAACCTATTTTTCAAGAAACCGATAAAAAGTTAATCAAAAATAGTTTAATCATTTGTCCTCCAGCATCAGATGGTTCTACTTGGCAAAAAAAATTAGGCCCTTCAAAAAAATCATTTTGTAGTGGTTGGATGCAAGTTCGTGGAGCTCGTCGCCGTCGAGGTGTTGATAAAGGTTTTGTATTTTCTGATCATTGCGATTTCAAGAGCTTGAATCAAGCTATTAAAAATACGGAGGCTGAAAATATTTACGTTACACATGGTTATGAAATTCAATTTACTAAATGGATTAATGAAGAATTAAATTTGAATGGTCAAATATTGAACACATTGTTTAATGATAATAATGAAGAGGAATGAGAAAATTTGCTGATTTATTTGATGCTTTGGATAGCACAACAAAAACTAATGAAAAAGTTGAAGCTTTAATCTCTTATTTCCAAAAAGTTAATCAAGAAGAATTACTTTTTTCCATTGCATTATTAATTGGTTTAAAACCTAAAAGAGCATTTAAAACAACACATTTACGAGAATGGTGTTCAGAAATTTCTGAAATTCCTTTGTGGTTGATCGAAGACTCTTATTATGTTGTTGGCGATTTAGCTGAAACATTAGCTTTATTAATTCCTACTCATCACAATCAAAACAAAGAAAAATCCTTAAAAAATTATTTTCAAGAACTAACAGCTGCTAAAAATTGGACCATTGAAGAGCAAAAAAAATATGTCCTACATAATTGGAATCAATTGAGTGGAACAGATTTATTTATTTTCAATAAATTAATTACAGGAAATTTACGCGTTGGCGTTTCCAAAACTTTGGTCGTTAGAGCATTGGCTAAATTATTAAATGAAGAAACATCTACCATTTCACATCTAATTATTGGAAAGTGGAATCCATTGGAAATTACATTCGATTCTATATTTAACAAAAATGCGATCGAATCTAAAGCTCATCTTCCCTACCCGTTTTATTTAGCTTATCCTGTCCAAGATAATTTCTTCGAAATCGAAAAAATTGATGATTTTATTTTAGAAAAAAAATTAGATGGAATTCGAGGTCAACTTATTATCAGAGAAGATGAAATTTACATTTGGTCACGTGGTGAAGATATTTTAACCGATAAATTTCCAGAGTTTGAAGAACTGAAATTACAATTACCAAATGGAACTGTTATTGATGGTGAAATAATTCCTTGGAAAGATGATGCTCCTTTACCGTTTAGCATAATGCAAACAAGAATTGGTCGGAAAAATGTAACAAAGAAATATTTGGAACAAGCTCCCTTGGTAATGGTTTGCTATGATTTATTGGAAGACAACGGAATTGATATTCGACATAAACCTTTACATGAAAGAAGAAAACGTTTGATTGAAATTTTATCTTATATAAATTCTCCTCTTTTATTACTTTCAGAAGAAATAATTTTTTCTGATTGGAATGAAGCATTAGAATTCCGAAATGAAGCAAGAAATCATCATGCTGAAGGCTTGATGATTAAACGATCAAATTCACCATACGAAGTTGGTAGAAAAAAAGGAAATTGGTACAAATGGAAATCAGATCCGTTAAGTATAGATGCTGTTTTATTATATGCACAAAGTGGTTCTGGAAGACGATCAAATTTATTTACAGATTACACTTTTGCTGTTTGGCAAGCAAATCAATTGGTTCCTTTTGCTAAAGCATATTCTGGATTGACTGATGCAGAAATTAATAAAGTTGACCGTTGGGTGAAACGAAATACACTTGAAAAATTTGGTCCTGTACGAAGCGTAAAACCAGAATTGGTTTTTGAAATCGCATTCGAAGGAATTGCCAAAAGTACTCGACATAAATCTGGAGTTGCTGTTCGATTTCCCAGGATATCACGTTGGCGAGAAGATAAAAGTGTAAACGAAGCCAATACATTAGAGGATTTGAATGATCTATTAGCTAAATACGGAAATTAATGAACAATTTTGCTGATGTTTTTTATAATAACCAGAATTGGATTCCTCATCCATTTCAAAAACAAGCTTGGAAAGCCATCAAAAATGGAGAATCAGGTTTGTTAAATGCGCCTACAGGTTATGGAAAAACATTTGCCATATGGTTTGGAATTTTAGATTACTATTACAATCAAAGTTTAAAAGAAAAACCAAATCGAAAAGGTTTACATACTTTATGGATTACGCCTTTACGTTCCTTATCCAAAGAAATTTATCTTGCAACTAATCGTGTTTCAGATGAATTAGAATTAGATTATCGCATAGAATTGAGAACTGGAGATACTTCTATTTCAGCTCGTCAAAAGCAATTAAAAGATTCGCCAGAAACATTAATTACAACGCCAGAAAGTGTTCATCTTCTTTTATCTACTAAGAATTGGAGAAAGTTTTTCGAAAATTTAGAATTTATTGTAGTGGACGAATGGCACGAATTACTTGGTTCTAAACGCGGTGTAATGATTGAATTGGCAATTCAAACACTTAGAGAATTAAACCCAAATTTAAAAATATGGGGAATATCTGCAACCATTGGCAATTTGAATCAAGCAAAAGAAATATTAATTCCGCATCAAAACTCTACTTTAATAAAGTCTAATATTAGAAAGAAAATCGAAGTCAAAACTATTTTTCCTGATAACGTTGAAAAATATCCATCTGCAGGACATTTAGGATTACAATTAATTGATAAAGTTATTCCTATTATTTTAGCGCATGAATCTACATTATTATTTACCAACACTCGATCTCAAGCAGAAATTTGGTATCAAAAACTAATTGAACATCATCCCGATTTTGCAGGACAAATTGCCTTACACCATGGTTCTTTAAGTGATGAACTACGACTTTGGGTAGAAGATGCATTGCGTAAAGGAATTTTAAAAGCAGTAGTTTGTACTTCAAGTTTAGATCTAGGTGTAGATTTTAATTCGGTTGATTGTGTTATTCAAATTGGTTCTGCAAAAGGAATTGCTCGATTTTTACAACGCGCAGGACGATCTGGTCATCGACCAAATGAAACGTCTAAAATCTATTTTCTACCAACACATTCTTTAGAAATAATGGAAGGTTCTTCTATAAAATATGCAATACAAAGAATGTTTATAGAAGAGCGAATTCCTTATATCCGAAGCTTTGATTTATTAATTCAATACATGATGACTTTAGCAGTTGGTGAAGGGTTGAATGTTGATTTATTGTACAATCAAATTATACAAACACATGCTTATAAAAGTGTTTCTCGCGAAGAATATATGCAATGTTTAGCTTTATTAACCCACGGAGGAAAATCCTTAACTGCATATGATGAATTTCATAAATTGATAAAAGACGACCAAGACAATTTATATAAAGCTGCTTCACGAAAAATTGCAATGCAACATCGTTTATCAATAGGAACAATAGTATCTAATCTAATGATGAAAGTTAAATTATTAGGCGGTAAATATTTAGGATCAATAGAGGAAGGCTTTATCAGCCGACTAAAAGAAGGTGAAGCATTTTGGTTCTCTGGTCGTCCATTAGAAGTTCAGCAAATAAAATACAACGAAGTAATAGTCAAACCTTCAAAAAAGAAAAAAGGAACAATCCCATCTTGGATGGGCGGGCGATTTGGAATATCTCAGAATTACGGAGAAGCAATTCGTCATATGTTTGATGAAGTAGACAAAGGAATTTCAAAAAAATATGAAGAATTACGATTTTTAGAACCTTTGTTTGAAGAACAAAAAATAAAATCTTATCTACCCAAAGAAAACGAATTAATGGTTGAATATATACATACCAAACATGGATATCATTTGCTTATTTATCCTTATGAAGGAAAATTAGTACACGAAGGTATGGCAGCTATTCTTGCTTATCGAATCAGTCAAATTCAGCCGATGACTTTTAGTATTTCGTCCAATGATTATGGATTCGAATTATTAAGTGATCAAGAATTTCCAATCGAAGATTATCTGTTTGAACTTTTTGAAGTTAAAAATTTAAGTACAGATATTTCGCAAGGTGTGAGCTTAGAAGAAATGGCAAGAAGAAAATTTAGAGATATCGCAAGTATTTCTGGTTTAATATTTAATGGATATCCGGGAAAATCAATAAAAACAAAACATCTTCAAGCAAATGCTTCATTATTTTTTAGTGTTTTTAAGGATTATGAACCTGATAATCTGTTATATAAACAAGCTTATGACGAAGTTTACGATTTTCAATTGGAAAGAAGCCGAATGCAACAAGCTTTTGAACGAATAGAAAGCCACGAAATAATTTTAAGAAAACCTTCAAAATTAACTCCATTTGCATTTCCTATCTTTGCAGAATCTTTTCGAGAACGTTATTCAAACGAAGATTGGGAAACACGATTAAAACGATTAAAAGACGATTTGACAAATGTATAATCCGTTTGAATGGAATTATCATTCTACTAAAATTCATTTTTTACCTCAAAAATTAATGCATTTACCAGAACAGAAAACTTTGGTAATCGCAGATTGGCATTTGGGAAAAATAGAGCATTTCCGAAAAAATGGTGCATTTCTTCCTCAAATTAATAATCAAAAAGAATATATTTTTATTCAGCAACTAATCAAAAATCTAGGTTTAAAAAAAATCATTCTTTTAGGCGATTTATTTCACAGTGAATTAAATTCGGATTGGTTTGATTTTGTCGAATTTCTTCAATTAAATTCTCAGATTGAATTTATTTTAACCAAAGGAAACCACGATATTCTACCAACTGAATTTTATCAAATAGAAAATCTTACAGTTGTAAAATCTTACCAAATTGATGACTTAATTTTCACACACAAAAGTTCAGAAACAGAACCTCATCAACTAAATATAATCGGACATCATCATCCCGGAATTATTGTAAAAGCACGAGCGCGACAATCTTATCGTTTACCTTGTTTTTATCTTGAAAATAATACCTTAATTATGCCAGCTTTTGGTGAAATGACGGGCTTATATATTTACGAAAAAACAAATCAAAATCAAATTTTTCTAATTTTAGGTCAAGAAATCATCGAATATAATCCTTAAATTTATTCACAAAAAAAAATCATTTAATGAAAAAATCATCAATATTCTTGGGATTGATTGTTTTTGCAGGAGTTTTAACTTCTTGTTCTACACAAAAAACAGCAACAGAATCAGCTCAAACTTCAACAGAAATGACAAAAGATTATCCTTATCAATATTACGCTCAAGTTCCTTTAACAACAGATATTTCGCATTTAACTAAAAACGAAAAAGAGATTTTACGTTTAATGTTTAAAACGGCAGATATTATGGATGATTTATTTTGGCAACAAGCTTATGGAGCTAAAATTGATTTAATGGACGAAACGACAGGAAAAGCCAAAGAATATGCAAAAATAAATTATGGGCCTTGGGATAGATTAAATAACGAAACTCCTTTTATAAATGGTGTTGGAGCAAAACCTGCTGGTGCAACTTTCTATCCAACAAATATGACAAAAGAGGAATTTGAAAAAGCGAATATCAAAGATGGTAAATCGCCCTACTCTATTATTCGTCGCAATCATGAAGGAAATTTATATTCAATTCCATATCATGAAAACTTCAAAAATCAATTGCAAAAAGCAGCTGATTATTTGAATCAAGCTTCTGAATTAGCTGAAGATGCTGGATTAAAAAAATACTTAAAATTACGTGCAACAGCTTTAACGAATGATGATTTCTATGCGAGTGATTTAGCTTGGATGGATATGAAAAATGCGAATATTGATATGGTTGTTGGTCCTATCGAAAATTATGAAGACCAATTATTCGGATATAAAACATCTTATTCAGCTTATATTTTAGTAAAAGATATCGAATGGTCGAATAAGTTAGCCAAATTCGTACAATATTTACCAGAATTACAAAAGAATTTACCAGTTTCTGCAAATTATAAAAAGGAAGTTCCAGGAACAGATTCTGATCTTAATGCTTATGATGTTGTGTATTATGCAGGAGATTGTAATGCTGCAGGAAAAACAATTGCGATTAATTTACCAAATGATGAAAAAGTTCAATTGGAAAAAGGGACGCGTCGTTTACAATTGAAAAATGCAATGAAAGCAAAATTTGATAAAATCTTAGTTCCAATTTCATCTGCTTTGATTGATGAAAGTCAACAAAAAAATATCAAGTTTGATGCATTTTTCTCAAATGTTATGTTTCATGAAGTAGCGCACGGATTAGGAATCAAAAATACTGTAAATGGAAAAGGTTCTGTTCGTGAAGCTTTGAAAGAAGCAAACTCGGCTTTGGAAGAAGGAAAAGCAGATATTCTTGGTTTGTATATGGTGAATCAACTATTGAAAAAAGGAGAATTAACAGGAACTCAGGAAGATTATTTTGTAACATTTTTAGCAGGAATTTTACGTTCTGTTCGTTTTGGAGCAAGCTCTGCACATGGCCAAGCAAATATGATTGCATTTAATTATTTTGCAGAAAATGGTGCTTTCGAAAAAACTAAAAATGGACGTTATAAAGTAAATGTTCCGAAAATGGAAAAAGCAATGAATGGTTTATCAGAATTGATTTTGACATTACAAGGAAATGGAGATTACGATGGTGTGAAAAAATTGTATGCTGATAAAGGAACAATTCATTCAGATTTACAAAATGATTTAGATGTTTTGAAAACGAAAAATATTCCAGTTGATGTTGTTTTTGAGCAAGGTCCAAATATGCTAGGTTTATAAAAACTGATATTATAATAATAGAAAAGCCACTTTTTAAGTGGCTTTTTTATTCTCCAAAAAAGTTTCAAAGGCTTTTTCGAATTCTTCTAATGTAATTAAGTGCGTCATTTCAGCATCAAAAATCTGTTCAATATTCGCATTTTGTTTTTGAAGATTTTCTACAAATTCAATCTGAAATTTTGGTTCGATAACATCATCTTTTAAACCTGTGAAAATTAAATTTTGTTCAGTTGGAATTCCTTTTAATAATTGTTCTGGCAAAAATGGTTTTAAACGTTCAACTGCAATTACAGCAGGATTGAACATCAAAACGGGAACATTTAATATCAACCCCAAATAATAACTTATCATTCCGCCCAAACTTGTTCCTGCAATAAATTCGATTGGTTCTTTTGTAAAATGCTCAACCAAATCTTGAATTAAAGTTGGTGCATTATCGTAATCAATAAATGGTGCATAACATTGTCCTAAAGAATCTAAATATTCTCTTTTTTCATCTGTTACAAAACCTTGATATCCGTGTAAATATGCAAATTTCATTTATTTTATTTTTTATAATTTAATACTGAAAACATTCAGTAGTTAATGTAAAAATAATAAAAAACCCTTTCCGAAAGTTTCAGAAAGGGTTAAAAGTTATATAAAAAAATCTTTTAGTTCGCTGTTTCAGTTTCTTCTAGAGATTCTTCTTTTTGAGCATTTGGTAATTCTCCTTTAAATAAGAATGAAATGATTTCTTTGTTCACTGTATCCAACATTCTTTGGAAAATGTGGAAAGATTCTTGTTTGTAAACAACCAATGGATCTTTTTGCTCGTAAACTGCATTTTGAGATGTTTTACGTAAATCATCAACATCACGTAAATGTTCTTTCCAATTATCATCAATTAAACTTAATACAACTGATTTTTCGAAATCTTTGATCAATGTTTTTCCTTGAGATTCGTATGCTTCTTTCAAATCACAAACAACTGTCATTTGACGAATTCCGTCTGTAAATGGAACTTGAATACGAGAGAACATATGTCCTTGATTTTCGAAAACATTCGAGATTACTGGGAAAGCTGTTTCTGCAACATATTTCATGCGTGCTTTATAATCTGCAACCGCAGCATCATACGTAATGTTTGTTAAATCTTTAATTGATTTAGATCTAAATTCATCTTCTGTAACTGGAGTTCCCATTGTGAAGAATTTAATTAAATCTAATTCATATTGTCCAAAATCTTCGAAATCTTTGTTTGATTTTACAACAGAAGCTGCAACATCATAAATCATGTTTGCAATATCTACTTCCAAACGATCTCCAAATAATGCGTTATGACGACGTTTGTAAATTACTTCACGTTGTTTATTCATAACATCATCATATTCTAACAAACGTTTACGAATACCAAAGTTGTTTTCTTCAACTTTTTTCTGTGCACGCTCGATAGATTTTGTAATCATAGAATGTTCAATCACATCTCCATCTTTATGTCCCATACGGTCCATTAATTTCGCAATTCTTTCTGAACCGAATAAACGCATTAATGAATCTTCTAATGAAACAAAGAATTGAGATGATCCTGGATCTCCTTGACGACCAGCACGACCACGTAACTGACGGTCTACACGACGAGAATCATGACGTTCTGTACCAATAATCGCTAAACCTCCAGATTCTTTTACTTCTTGGATTAATTTAATATCGGTACCACGACCTGCCATATTTGTTGCAATTGTTACAGCTCCCGGTTTACCAGCTTCTGTTACAATATCAGCTTCGCTTTTGTGTAATTTAGCATTTAAAACATTGTGATTAATTCCACGTAATTTTAATGCTTTAGATAATAATTCAGAAATCTCAACATTAGTTGTACCAACTAAAACTGGACGTTTATCTTCTTGAGACAAACGAACGATTTCCTCAATTACTGCTTTATATTTTTCACGATTTGTTTTGAAAACAATATCATTTCTATCATGACGTAAAATAGGACGGTTTGTAGGGATAGAAACAACGTCTAATTTGTAAATTTCCCAAAACTCTCCAGCTTCAGTTTCAGCTGTACCAGTCATACCTCCTAATTTATTGTACATACGGAAGTAGTTTTGTAATGTAATTGTCGCAAATGTTTGTGTTGCTGCTTCAATTTTTACATTCTCCTTAGCTTCTATTGCTTGGTGTAATCCATCAGAATAACGACGACCATCCATAATACGTCCTGTCGATTCGTCAACGATTTTTACTTCACCATCTACAACAACGTATTCAATATCTTTTTCAAATAAAGTATAAGCTTTTAATAATTGGCTTAATGTATGGATACGTTCAGATTTTATTGAGAAATCACGGAAAAACTCTTCTTTCATTTGAAGAATTTCTTCTTTATCTTTTCCTGAATTTTCAATAGCTCCAATATTTGTCGAAACATCTGGTAAAATGAAGAAGTTTTCATCTTCCATTCCTTTAGACAAATACTCAATACCTTTATCTGTTAAGTCAGATTGATTTTGTTTTTCGTCAATTACAAAGTACAAATGCTCATCAACTTTTGGCATTTCACGATTGTTATCTTGAATAAAATGCGCTTCTGTTTTTTGTAATTGAGCACGAATACCGTCTTGAGATAAGAATTTAATTAATGGTTTGTATTTTGGTAAACCACGATAAACTTGGTACAATTTGAAACCACCTTCTTTTAAATCTCCTTGTTTGAATAATGTTTTAGCTTCGTTTAATGTTTTTCCTAACATCTCACGTTGCATTTGATACAAACGATCAATTTTTGGTCTTAATACATCAAATTCATGGCGATCTCCTTGTGGAACTGGACCTGAAATAATTAATGGTGTACGAGCGTCATCAATTAAAACAGAATCGACCTCATCGACAATCGCAAAGTTTAACTCACGTTGAACCAATGCATCTGGCGTGTTTGCCATATTGTCACGTAAATAGTCAAAACCAAATTCGTTATTTGTTCCATAAACAATATCAGATGCATATGCATCACGACGCCCTGGAGAGTTCGGCTGATGATTATCAATACAATCTACAGACAATCCATGGAAAGAGAAAATTGGTCGCATCCACGCCATATCTCGTTTTGCCAAGTAATCATTCACTGTTACTAAGTGAACTCCTCTTCCTGTTAATGCATTTAAATATATTGGCAAAGTTGCTACTAATGTTTTACCTTCACCGGTTTGCATCTCTGCAATACGACCTAAATGTAGAGCAGATCCACCGATAAATTGAACGTCATAATGAGACATATCCCATGTTACTTGACGACCAGCTGCATCCCACGAATTTTTCCAAACAGCAGTGTTATCATCTTTTAACGATACGAAATCATGACCACGATTTACTAATGTTTTATCAAAATCAGAAGCAGTAACTTCTAATGTTTCATTCTCTGTAAAACGTTTACCTGTTTCACGCATTACCGCAAAAGCTTCAGGTAAAATTTCTAATAAAATCTTTTCTTCAACCTCGTAAGCTTGTTTGTTGATTTTATCGATTTGAGCATATAAATCTTCTTTTTCACCAAAATCTTCAGTTTCTTCAACTTTCAACTTCAACTCATCAATTTGAGCTTTAAGTTCTTTTGTTGCTTCAACTAATTTAGCTTTGAAAGCTGTTGTTTTTCCTCTTAATTCATCTATTGTTAATGAACCAAGTGATTGACCTGCTTGATTAGCAAGATCAACATATTTTTGTAATTCTTTTACATCTTTGGCATTCTTATCTCCTAAGAAACCTTGTAAAATTTTGTTTAAAATATTCATATTCTTATGCGTTCTTCGTCATAATTAGCCACAATATATTTGATGACTAATTCAGATACAAATATACGTTAACTATGTTAGTTATAGATTATAGAATCGAAAAAAGCCCCAATTTGGGCTTTTTTATTTTTAATATTCGTCCTCGTTCCAAAGGAAATCGTCATCCGTTGGATAATCAGCCCAAATTTCTTCGATGCTTTCGTAAGAATCTCCTTCGTCCTCTATTGATTGTAAATTTTCTACAACCTCCAAAGGAGCACCAGTACGAATTGCGTAATCAATTAATTCATCTTTTGTTGCTGGCCAAGGTGCATCACTTAAATAAGATGCTAATTCTAAAGTCCAATACATAGCTTATATTTATTTTTTTATTATTAGTAGAGATAGTTTAACTCTAATTCCTATCAAAGAATTCAATTTTTGCAAATCAAATTTTTTGCCAAAGTCAAACTGTCAGTATTTATGTTAAAATTAAATTTTTTCCTTCTTTATATTTCATTATTTTTATGTCTAAATATAATGAAAATGGACACGAATATAACAAAATTATTTGCAATAAAATACCCAATTATTCAAGGAGGTATGATTTGGAATAGTGGTTGGCAATTAGCTTCTGCTGTAAGTAATGCTGGAGGATTAGGTTTAATAGGTGCTGGAAGTATGTATCCTGATATTTTACGTGAACATATAAAGAAGTGTAAAACTGCTACAAATCATTCTTTTGGCGTTAATGTTCCTATGCTTTATCCGAATATTGAAGAAATTATGCAGATTATTGTAGAAGAAGGTGTAAAAATTGTTTTTACTTCTGCTGGAAATCCTAAAACGTGGACAGAAATATTAAAAAAAGAAGGAATTACTGTTGCTCATGTTGTCAGTAGTGCCAAATTTGCATTAAAATCTCAAGATGCTGGTGTCGATGCTGTCGTGGCAGAAGGTTTTGAAGCTGGTGGACATAATGGCAGAGAGGAAACAACTACACTTTGCCTTATTCCAAATGTAAAACGTCAAATAGATGTTCCGCTAATTGCTGCGGGAGGAATTGGAACTGGTTCTCAAATTTTGGCAGCCTTTGCTTTAGGAGCTGATGGAGTTCAGATAGGTTCTCGTTTTGCTGCAACAAGAGAATCTTCAGCTAATCAGGATTTCAAAAATGCGATTGTGAATGCTAAAGAAGGTGATACGCAACTTACATTAAAAGAATTAGCACCTGTCCGCTTGATTAAGAATGATTTTTATAATCAAGTTCAAGAAAAATATAAGCAAGGAACAACGGCAGAAGAATTAAAAGAACTTTTAGGAAGAGGTCGTTCAAAAAAAGGAATGTTTGAAGGAGATTTGATAAATGGAGAATTAGAAATTGGACAAGTATCTGCATTAATCGATTCAATTCCGACAGTTGCAGAAGTTTTTGATGAATTATTACTTGATTATCAAGCTTCAAAAAATAGATTATTACAACTGTAATGATTACAAATTGATATTTTTATCAGAATGTTAAAGCATCTTTTTTTTAATTAATTATAATGATGAAACAATTTTTAAATAGTTTATTTTTCTTTGTCCCAATTGTTAGTTTTTGTCAGCAATCTTATCAAGAAAAATCAGAAAATGGATCAACTCTGAAATGGCAGAAATTTGAAATAAACAACAATAAATGGGGAGAAAACAAAGTAAAAAAAGGTACTTATTCGCAAACTATTTTTACAACTAATACAACAGCTGGTTGGAAATGGGAAACATCAGGTAAAAAATATGGCGTGATTGGCTATCCTGAAATTTGGTTTGGAGAAAGTGCTTGGGTTAATTTATCAGCTATTAAAACAGATAATTATTTCAAGAATATAAATGAGTTGAAAACATTTGATGTTGAGTATAAAACAAAATTAAATGTTGATAACAAAAAGTAT
Source organism: Empedobacter brevis (assembly GCF_965118635.1). GTDB lineage: Bacteria > Bacteroidota > Bacteroidia > Flavobacteriales > Weeksellaceae > Empedobacter > Empedobacter brevis_A. Next base: position 192,143 of record NZ_CBCPHV010000005.1, read on the forward strand.
AATTTAGCTTTTGATTTTTGGTTACATAATTCTCCAAAAGTAGCTTTGGAAACTATCGGAATTGAAGTAATGATTTGGGAAGATTATAATAAATTTAAACCATTTGGTAAAAAAGTTGGAAATGTGTTTACTTCGTTTGGCGAATATGATATTTACAAAGGACATCTCATAAAAAAAGATTTGAATACGACTTGGGATTACATTGCCTTTGTAAGAAAAGAAAAGCGCACATCAGGAAAAGTTAATGTAATAGAATTAATTAATGAAATGAATAAGCGAAATTTCATTAAGCAAAACATCTATTTATCATCATTTGAATTTGGAACTGAAATTTTAAATTCGACTGGAAATATTTTAATTGAAGACTATAAATTGAATATAGAATAAAAGCTGTCAAAATTTGACAGCTTTTTATCTTTATAATCTTCCTTGTTCCTTTAATTTCCAATAACGTAATAATCCGTTTACTGACATCCAACAAGGATTGGCATATTCATATACTTGAATTTCGTCTTCTGTCAAACCTAATTCTTTGTAGCTAATTGTTACATAATCTACAAAAACTGGAACGATTTCTTCTACCGGAATTTTATCATCATACAATGGTTTTATGTATGCAGACCATTCATCCAATGCTTTTTCTAATTGATTGAAATGATTTTCTAAATCTTCATGATAACCAAAATGTGTAGGATAAATTCCTTTTGCGTTCACTTTTCTCAATTTTGCAATAGATTGTTTCCATAATTCAATGTTGATATCTGGAGGAGGACATGGCGGAGAAACAGGACCATTCTCTATTTTAACACCAGCAACATCTCCTGTAAAAATAACATCATCTAATACATAAGCATTATGATGTACAGCATGTCCAGGCGTGTAAATAGTTTGAAAAACTGCATCGCCAAATTCTACACTTTGTCCATCTGCCAAACCAACCAAATATTCCTCATCAATCGGTTGCATTTCACCCCATAAACGATCCATATCATCGCCATAAATCATTTTTGCAGATTCCCACAATTTCTCAGGATTTTTGAGATGCGGTAAACCAATAGGATTTACAAAAATTGTTGCGCCATGTTCTGTGAATTTCCATGCAGCACCAGCATGATCAAAATGAATATGCGTTATTAATATATTTTCTATATCAATTACTCTCCAACCTAATGCTTCTATTCCTGCTTTCAAATTTTCAAAAGTAGAATATGGTCCTGGGTCCACTAAAACTGGCCCTTGTTCTGTTTCGATTAGATAAGTAGCAATTGCCTCATTTTCATTTTGAAAATTAAGATCGATTGTATGTATCTTTGGCATATTATAATATTTCTTCTATTGAATAATCAATTCCGTTAAATTCTAGTTTATCTCCAACTCGTTTTCCAACCAAAGCTTCAAAAATTGGGGCTTGTGTACTAATTCCTACAAACTTTTTATCTTCCCATTCAAAATCTTTGAAAGATAAACCAATTACAAAATTAACTTTATCTGTAAAAACCACATTACCTTCTGTTATTTCATCCACTAATTCTGGTCGAAGCGTTTTGAAATTTTCCAAATCTTCAGTTGCTTGATTAATGCGAATTTGTAGATTTCTTGCTGAATCATTTGCTTGATCTTGTTGTGAAAAATCATCTATTTCTAAACTTGATTCTTCATCTAAATCTGCACTTTCACTATATATTTTTTTCGATTCTTTTAAGACATTTATTTCGTCTTGCTTCAATTGAATAAGATGTTCGATAACTTCTTTTCTAATATGTTTTTTATTCATTTTTTTTAGTTTTATGTTGATATAAACTTACAAAAAATAAAAAACTCCTAAAAGTATTTTCAGGAGTTTTATTCTATTAATTAAGATATTCGTTAATGTAATCTTCTAATTCGAATTTTGTCATCGCTTGATCATGGAAAACCTTTTTCTCACCTTTGTTATAAATGATAGTTACTGGAATATTCCCTGACCATTTTGCATCAAAAGACGGAATCCATTCATTCATACGTTTCGTATCATCCAGCAAAATAACTTCAGCGTTCATCTTATTATCAAGCATAAATTTCTTTACTTTATCCATAACTTTTGGTCGATCCAATGAAACTAATAACATCTTGAAATTCGGATTGTTTTTATATTTTTCATTAATTTCCATAAACGCAGGAATTTCCTCTACACAAGGTGCGCACCATGTTGCCCAAAAATTAACCACCACAACTTGATCTTTATAATTTGCTATTTTTTCGTGCAAAGCTTCATATTTTACAGTTTCTACAGATTGTGCATTTGCAGTAGAAAAAGCTAAAATCCCGATTAAACCAAGGAAAGAAAATAATTTCATGTTTACTTTTTAAAAATATTTGTTCAAATTTAATAGAACAAGAATCAAACCAAGCTATTTTTCTTAAAATTTTGTTGAATAGAATTTTAAACCGATTTTTGTAAAAAAATAATCAATTTGTTTTCAAAAGAAGATGCTTATCGCATAAAAAAAGATTTTTGGATTTCGTATGGAACTTATATGAAATTGCAAATGAATGCAGAAGGAACACGTATTAATTGGATAAATTATAAAACGGATGTAAAAGGTGTATATTTTAGAACTGATGTGGAACGAAAATATGCTGAAGTTTCGATTGAGATTTCTCATCCAGATCCGTCAGTTCAATTGATGATTTATGAACAGTTTGAGGAATATGAGAATGTTTTGGAAAGTTATCTTGGCGAAAAATGGATTTGGACAAAAGAAGATTATGATGAAGATGGAAAAATGATTTCGACCATAAAAACACGTTTAGAAAACATAAGTATTTTTAGAGAAACAGATTGGCCACAAATTATTCCATTCCTAAAAGAAAGAATGATTAATCTGGATGAATTTTGGTGCGATCACAAAGATAGTTTTGATATTTTTAAAGAATTATAATACAAAAGGAGCTTTAATATTAAAGCTCCTTTTGTATTATATATTAAGCAATTTCGCATTTAAAATCTTCTATTTCTAGCAATTCGTTTGTTTCTTCGAGCACTTCTTTTCGTTGTTCTTCAGATAAATTCAATTCATCTAAAAACTTATTATTTTGTTGTAAATCTTTCACCAAAATACATTCTTTTGACAAAAGAACTTTCTCTTGTTCTGGTGTTAAAGTCGTTAAACAAGTAATTGGATACAAAGCTGCATTATCAACCAAATATTTAATACTTCTGGTTTCTGGATAATCCCAAGAAATTAATCCAATTCCATAATAATTCGCAAAATCTATACTATCAGTTGTCAAATATGCATTTGTCACCAAAAAACCCTTTGTTGGTTTAAGATCTCTTCCAAAAAAATGATACGTATGATTTTCTACATCTTTCATTCGCGATAAAAAATACATAGGCGTTGTGACAGAAATCTTCGCATCTTCGTCATTTCTGAATTTACATTCGCAAAAAAGCAATTGATCGTCTTTGGATGCGACAACATCTATTTCGTGTGTTACTGCATTTCCTTGTACAATTTCCGAATTTAGTGATTGATAACCTGCTGCTTGCATCAACTTTCCAATCCATTTTTCGAAATAATAACCTTCTGGACCTAAATCTCTCAAGGCTCTTTTCAAACTATAGCGAGCTGCATAAGAATTTCTATAATTTTTGAGATGCGAAAAAGCAATGCGATACAATTCTTTTGTTGGGATTTCGTTGTAAATATCTTTTGAAACTAATTCAAAAACTTCTTCAACTTCTTCTCTTTTTGCGCCAGATTTGGTTAATGATCGCTTTAATGCTTTTGGATTATATGGAATTAACTCACCCGAGTTTTTCTTTACTAACATATTTATAGAGTTGGATTTATTCTTAACGAATTTAAATAATTCTAATCAAAAATCATTAAAAGTTAAAATTCTAAATAAAAGTTATCTTTGCAAAACTTAAAATCATCATATGAAACTAGAAACATTTTTACAAGAAAGAAGTGGTAATCAATGCGAGTTAACAGGAGCTACAGAAGATTTAGCTATTTATGAAGTAAATCCTGATGCAAGTAGCAATCCAGACAGAAATGTATATATAACTCAAAAATGTATTAATCAGATTGAAAAAAGAGAAGAATTAGATGCTTCTTTTTGGGAATCATTTTTACTTTCATCAATGTGGAGCGAAGTTCCTGCTGTACAAGTACTTTCTTGGCGAATGTTGAATCGCTTTAGAAACGAATCTTGGGCTGCTGATGCTTTGGATATGATGTATTTGGACGATGAAAATATGGAATGGGCAAAAGCTTCTGGAGATCATGAAGGTGACGGAAGTGTAGATTTACACAAAGATAGCAATGGAAATATTTTGGTGAATGGAGATACTGTTACATTAATTAAAGATTTGGATGTAAAAGGTTCTACGATTAATGCGAAAATAGGAACTGCTGTAAGAAATATCCGTTTAGTACATGATAATACGGATCAAATAGAAGGAAAAGTTGACGGACAATTAATCGTTATTTTAACGAAGTTTGTAAAGAAGCAAGCATAAAAAAAATTCCACTCATTGAGTGGAATTTTTAGTTTTATCTAAAAACTGAACTTATTTTTCTATTTCTTTTAAGTTTTCCATTTTCTTGGTTGCAAGAAAACCTTTGATATCTTCAAAATGTTCTTTAACACGTTTATTTCCAAATTCGAAAACTTTTTCTGCCAATCCATCCAAGAAATCACGATCGTGAGAAACTAAAATTACAGTTCCTTCAAATTCTTTCAGAGCATCTTTGATAATGTCTTTTGTTTTCATATCCAAATGATTTGTCGGCTCATCTAAAATCAACACATTGTACGGTTCTAATAACAATTTTACCATTGCCAAACGTGTTTTTTCTCCTCCAGAAAGAACTTTTACTTTTTTATCAATATCATCACCTTTGAACATAAAAGCGCCCAAAATATTTTTTATTTGTGTTCTGATATCACCTTCTGCAATTCGATCTACAGTTTCGAAAATTGTTAAATCTTCATCCAATAAAGCCGCTTGATTTTGGGCAAAATATCCGATTTGAACATTATGACCAATTTCTAATTTTCCATCGAAATCAATTTCATTCATAATTGCTTTAATCATTGTCGATTTTCCTTCTCCATTTTTTCCAACTAAAGCAACTTTTTGTCCACGCTCAATCACCATATTTGCATCTTTAAATACAATATGATCGCCATAAGATTTGTCTAAATTTTCAATAACAACAGGATATTGTCCAGAACGAGCTGCTGCAGGAAACTTTAATTTCAAAGCAGATGTATCTACTTCATCAACCTCGATTATATCTAACTTTTCTAACATGCGAACGCGCGATTGTACTTGTTCTGTTTTAGAAAATGTACCGCGAAAACGCTCGATAAATAATTTATTTTCGGCAATGAATTTTTGTTGTTCATCATATGCTTTTTGCTGATGAATTCTACGATCTTGACGCAAAACTAAATAATCTGAATATTTTGCTTTATAATCATAAATTCGTCCCATTGTTACTTCAATTGTTCGATTTGTAATATTATCCACAAAAGTACGATCGTGAGAAATTACCATAACCGCTTTGGCTTGATTTTTTAAGAAATCTTCTAACCATTGAATGGATTCTATATCCAAGTGATTTGTAGGCTCATCTAACAAAATTAAATCTGGTTTTCGCAGAAGAATTTTTGCTAATTCGATTCGCATACGCCAACCTCCAGAAAACTCAGAAGTTGGTCGATCTAAATCTTCTTGTGCAAATCCCATTCCTTTCAAAACCTTTTCTACTTCGGCTTCGTAATTAACTTCTTCTATTGAATAAAATTTTTCACTAACTTCTGAAACACGCTCGATTAACTTCATATAATCATCGCTTTCGTAATCAGTTCGTACAGTTAATTGCTCATTTAATTCATCAATTTCGTTCTTCATTGATAAATATTCAGCAAAAGCTTTTGATGTTTCTTCACGAACAGAACAATTATCTTCTGTTAACAAATGTTGTGGTAAATAAGCAATAACCGCATCTTTTGGCGCTGAAATATTTCCCAAAGAAGGTTTATTGATTCCTGCAACAATTTTAAGTAAAGTAGATTTTCCTGCTCCATTTTTCCCCATTAAAGCAATTTTATCGTTTTCGTTTATCACAAAACTAACTCCACTAAATAATGTTGAAGATCCGAATTGAACGGCTATATCATTAACTGTAATCATAAATTTCATCAAATAATTGCGGCAAAGATAATCTTTTTTCAAGGAGAATAAATCAATAAAAAAAAGCTCGAGATAATCTCGAACTTTAATATGTTGTAAAGAATTTCTTAAACCGTTAAATCTTCTCCAATTTCTAACAAAATCAATTGAATATGACGAGAAAAGAAAATCGATTTTGCTTCAGCTTTATCAATTTTAATTGGCGGAAAAGTATCGTAATGATAACCTAAAACTTTAGTTGCTTGTACATATTCAGCTGCAATTGAAGCACTTTTTGCGCCCATTGTAAAGTTGTCTCCAATTGGTAAAATTGCTAAATCAAGTTGTCCTATTGTATCTGGAATCAACTTCATTTCGTATGTCAAAGCTGTATCTCCTGCAATGTAAATTCGTTTTCCTTCGCTTTCAATAATATAGCCATTTGGATCACCTCCATATGTTCCGTCAGCAAACGAACTTGAATGAAATGCAATTGTAGATTGAATAGAACCAAAATCAAAATTGTATTTTCCTCCTGTATTCATGCCATGAGCATTCAATCCTTTTGCAGCATAATAACTTGCAATTTCAGCATTAGAAATAATCAAAGCGCCTGTACGTTTTGCTAGTTCTTCCACATCATAGACATGATCTTGGTGTGCATGCGTAATAACAATATAATCTGCTTTTAAATTTTCGAAATCAATGTTTTTTGCCAATTCATTTGGTGTGATAAATGGATCGACAATAATATGTTTACCGTTTGCTTCAATTGCTAAAGAAGCGTGTCCTAAATATTGAATGTTCATTTTGTTATTTTTTGTGATTAACGAATTAAAGTATCTATAAAATCAAAACCTATTAAACTATAGCCTAACAATACAGCGAAAAATAAAGCTAACATAGCCACTTGTTTTAAAAATGGATCAAAATCCTTTGGATCTTTCACTGCAAAAATTTGACGACGAATTGCATTCGCGAAAAAGATTAAAATTAAAAATGTAAATCCAGATAATCTACCTTGTTTCAATGGTGACATTGTTACATATAAAGCACTTAATGCAAATGGAATTGTCATTAAAGCCATTTGATAATATTTACTTTTTTGAAATCCTAATTTTGATGCAACTGTAATTTTATTATTCTTAACATCATTTTTAACATCGCGCATATTATTTAGATTTAGTACTGCTACACTCCAACATCCCATTGAAGCTGCTGGCAATAATGTTTGCCATTGAAAAACTTTTGAATATAAAAACTCTCCTCCAGCAACTGCTAAAATTCCGAAAAATAAGAAAACAAAAATATCTCCTAAACCAATATATCCGTATGGTTTTTTTCCCATTGTATATGCCATTGCTGCAAAAATAGATGCAACGCCTAAACCAAGAAAAATGTAAATATATTTTAAATCATTTGGATAAAAAGATACATATAATAATGCTGCAACGCAAACTAAAGAAATCGCTACCATAATGCCGATAGCTATTTTCATTTGGTTTTGAGTTATCAATCCAGAAGCAACAGCGCGTTGTTCTCCTACTCTATTTGCATCCGTTCCTTTTACTGCATCGCCATAATCGTTAGCGAAATTTGATAAAATTTGGAAAGCCAAAGTTGTTAAAAGTGATAAGAAAAATATATCATTTCGAAAGATTCCTTCTGATTTTGCAATAAATCCTGCCAATAATAATCCACTTAAAGAAAGTGGTAATGTGCGAAGCCTTGCGGCCAATATCCATTTTTTCATACTGAACAAAGATAATGAAGATTTTACTTTTTTTATCATCGAAAATTGAAGTAATATTGCATAAAATTTATCTATTTCAACTACTAAAATGCCCCGAAAAAAGAAAACAAAACAATCTATTTTTAATACATTAAAAAAAATTAAACTTTCGACTTATGTCATTAGTTTAATGATTTTTTGTGTTGTTTATTTTGCATATCGTTATCGTCATGGGATCAATTATTATTTTTCGGTTGTTGAAAAATCGCTGAAAGGTGAAAAATTAGTCGACGATAAAGTCACAAAATTTGACATTAGAAATATTGAGGTGATGGATAAATATTATCTCAAAACTTTTGGTGTAGATGTTTCACATTATCAAGGAAAAATTGATTGGACAAAAATGCATACAATTTATAATTTGTATCCTATAAATTTTGCTTTTATTCGTTCTACAATGGGAACTTCGTCTATTGATGAGACTTTTGAGGATAATTGGAAAGGTACAAAAGAAAATAATATTTTACGTGGAGCTTATCATTTTTATCGTCCTGATGAAAACTCTACTCTGCAAGCACAGAATTTTATTGCTAAAGTAAAATTAGAGAATGGCGATTTACCTCCTGTTTTGGATATTGAAACTTTACCTAAAACTCAATCGATGGAACGTTTAGTAGAAGGAATAAAAAATTGGTGCAAAATTGTTGAAGAGCATTACGATATCAAACCGATTATTTATACATCGGACAAATATTTTGAAGATTATCTACAACATCATTTTAAAGATCATATTATTTGGATTGCGAATTACAATTTTTGGGTAACAGAAATGAAAGGCCATTGGGATTTTTGGCAATTTACCGAAAAAGCAACCATAGAAGGTGTAAAACGTTACAAAGTTGATGTTAACATTTACAACGGAACTATCGATGATTTAGAAGGATTGACATTATAAAGAAAAAGCGAATCGATTGATTCGCTTTTTTTAGAATTTTTTACTAGAATTTTAAAAATTATATGTGAAATTTAAGTTGAATGTTCTTCCACGTCCAGCATAATAAAACAATTCAGGAACTTTGTATGCACTATATAACACTTGTGATTTTGCACTCCAAATTGTTTGATAATCGGTATTAAAAACATTTTGTACGCCTAAATTAATTTTTCCAAAAGGCAATTTGTAACTTATCATCAAATCTGATGTAGAATAACTATCAATTACATTTTCTAAACCATCTGTATATTTGAAACTTTGTAAAGTCTGAAATCTAAAATTCCAATTATCAAAAGCATAACCTGTATAAGCTGTAAGTTTTGAAGGTCCTGAAGTGGAAACATCTTGTTTTTTCCAAGAACCATCTTTTTCAACTTCTGATTTTATTAATAATGTATTTGCTCCTATATAAAAACCTCCAGTAGAATATGAAACCTCAGCTTCAACTCCCATATTTCTCAATTTTTGATCAATAACGTCTACCCAAAGATTTAAACCATCTCTTTTTAAGGCAATATTTTTATCTGAATTACTAATAAATCCTGATAATTGTCCTTTAAACCCATTAGCTGTTTTGAAACGATATCCAAGCTCAAATTGACCAGTTTTTACACCAGAAAGAGGCGATTCTTTTACGTTTACACTTGAGCTTAAATCCCAATTATTTGTAGCTGAATTGAATTTATAATTTCCATATCCATAAAATTTAGATGGATCTGCTAAAGAAACCCCTTGAGAATAAGTTGTCCATACCTGATTCGATTCATTAATTTTATACAACAAACCTGCATTCAACATCGTCATATTATAACTACTTTTTCCTCCTGGAATATAATCGGCTGTTTTTCCATAACCATTAGCGATTTGTAACTGTTGAGTAGAACCAATAAAGTCGTCTAATTTAATCGAAATATCTTGGTAACGAATTCCTCCAGAAACTTTCAATTGAGGTAAAATGTCATATTCCGCTTGCGCATATCCTGCAAAACTAGTAGAGCGATTTGTAGGATAACGATCAATTGTTAGAACAGTTTTATTAATCATTCCTCCACTAGATAATGATTTTTGTGAATCAAAAACATTTTGTTGACCTTCAAATTTTTCAAAATCAACATCAGCTCCATACGTCAATTTTAATTTTCCCCAATCTTTTACTAAAACAGCTTTTAATCCTGAATAATAAGTATCTTGTTGAGAAGCTGACATATATGGACTAGTTCCAGAAGGTAATGTTAAATTCCCAGGAAATGGATAAAATCCTAATTTTTCTACACGAGATGCAAACTGAACATATACATCTTGACCACCCAAAATATTTGTCCCTGTATAACTTAATGTCCCCATTACACGTTCTGTTCCAGGATTTTTATCGGTATCAAAACCATCCTTCATTTGTAAAACAGAAGCATCTCCTTTCGTTAATACACTAATATTTTCACCTAGATATAAACTTCTATCTCCACTATATTTTGAACGATAATATTGCAAAGATCCATTTAGTTGATGTTTAGAATTAAACTTATAACCCGCAGTTGCTAAAACATCTATCGACTGATTATATTGAAGATCTAATTGCGATATATCTGCAAAAATTTGATCACCATGTGCATCATAAGCACCTCCATTTTGTTGGAAAGCAACGGCTAATCTTCCTGTAAATTTATCGTTTTTATACCCTATAGATTGTGCAGCACGCCAATCATGATTATCTTTACCTGCGAAACCAGTTCTTAAACCAAGTTCAGTTTCTCCACTAATTCCATTTTTTTGTGCTTTTTTAGTCACAATGTTAATGATTCCTCCAGTCGCATTTCCTCCATAAATAGCACTTGCTCCAGATAGAACCTCGACTCTTTCAATATTAAAAGGATCTATTGCATCTAACTGACGGCTGATATTTCGAATACTATTCAATGAAACTCCGTCAATCATAACTAACATTGAACGTCCTCGCATATTCTGTCCATAGTTTGAACGTCCTTGCGAACCTACATCCATTCCTGGAATCATAATCGCTAAAGCCTCTTTTAGAGGAACTCCATTTTTAGCTTGTTGAGCAATTTGTTCTTGATTAATAACCCAAACCGTTCCCGCTAAGTCAGATATTTTAGTCGGCTTTCTTGAAGCAACAACAACTACATCATTTAGATTTGTACTTATACTATCATTCGTTTGGGCTGAAGACAGCGAAACCGTACCAAGTAAAATACCTAAACAGATTATATTTTTTCTCATGGTGTAATTTTAAAAATTTTATATTTGCTGCAAATATAATTTTAATTTATTCTAAATTAAGTTTAGTTTATGAAAAAAATTTTCATCTTTCTACATAAGTGGTTAGGTTTATTTACAGGCATAATAATCTTTATTGTCGCTATTACAGGAGCAATTTTCTGTTTTCAAGATGAATTGAAAGATGCTCTTTTTAATTACAGAAAAATAGAAGTAAGTCATCAACCTTTTATACAACCGAGCCAAATCATTCAAAACGTTCAGAAGAAAAATCCTAAACATCAAGTTTTACGTGTGATGTATATGGATAAAAATCGCACGACAGTTGTGATGACAAAAGATGACAAAAAAGAATCCTATTTTATATACATTAATCCTTATTCTGGCAAAATTCTATACCAAGAAAATATGAAACAAGATTTATTCTTGGTTATTCAGTATATTCATATGAATCTTTTATTAGGAGAAATTGGTAAAAATATCATTGGAATTTCAACCGTTATTTTTGTCATTATTATGATAAGTGGTTTGATTTTATGGTGGCCAAAAAAGAAAAAACAAGCTAAAAATGCACTGACAATAAAATGGAATGCGAAATGGAAACGTGTGAATTATGATTTACATAATGTATTAGGTTTCTATGCATTTTCTATAGCCATAATTGTTGCTTTATCTGGTTTAGCTTTTAGTTTCAAACCCATTAGAGAATCGTATTCACAAATTGTCAATTTAGGAAAATCCTATCCAAATGAGGAAAAAGGATATGTTTACAAACCCTCTAAAATTTTAGTAAACAATTTTTCAGTTGTCGATAAAGCATATCAATATAGTTTAAAGAATAGTCCTAATGCAACAATGCATTGGATTTATATGCCTATTCCTGAAAAAAATCCATTGGCAATAAGAGCTTATCACAAAAGTTTACAATATTATACTGTTGACGAATATCAATTTGATTCAGAACAATTTAAAGCATCTCAATTAATGGATAAAGATTTATCAAATGGTAAAAAATTTTCTAATGCGATGTATGATATTCATACTGGACAAATTTTAGGATTATTTGGAAAGATATTAGCTTTTAGCTCTTCAATGATTGTAGCAAGTTTACCAATTACAGGTTTTCTTATATGGCGAAACAAAAAGCGAAAGAACAAAAAAGCTTAGTTAAATAACTAAGTTTTTATTTACTTCAATTCTACATGCCTAATTTGTTTGATAAAAAATGCGATAAATATCACTGTTAAAATCGTCATTATTCCTCCAAAAATAATTCCAGGAACTAATCCTAAAAATGTTGCTGCAATTCCACTTTCTAGAGCTCCTAATTCATTAGAAGAACTAACAAAAATAGAATTCACTGAGGAAACTCTACCTTTTAAATTTTCTGGCGTTTTGATTTGTAAAATACTTTGACGAATTACCATAGATATTGAATCGAAAGCTCCAGCAAATAATAAAATCGCAAAACATAAATAGAGATTTTGACTAAATCCAAAACCAATAATACAAACTCCAAACATAGCAACAGCTAGCAATAATCTTGGTCCGACATTTCCTTTTAATAAACTCGGTATCATTGATAAGAAAAACAGCATAATAATAGATCCTATTCCGTGTGCAGAACGTAATAATCCAAATGCTTCAGAACCTTGATTCAATACTTTTTCGACAAATGCTGGTAATAATGATTCTGCTCCACCAAAGAAAACGGCAAACATATCTAAACTTAAAACAGCCAAAATAATTGGTGTTGCCCAAATAAATTTCAATCCTTCTTTGATGCGTATCATTGGAGATTCTATCGATTCAAATTCTGTAATTTCTGCTGGCTTTTTAGAAATCAATAATATCATAATCATCGAAATACACATAATTGTAAAAGCTGTTATTAAAGCTGCTTCTATTCCAAAATTTGCTAAAATAACTCCTCCAGACAATGGTCCTAATACAGAACCAATCATAAATGCGGAAGAGGAAACTGGAATTGCTTTTGTATAATTTTCTTTACGAACCACTAAGGCTAAAAGTGCAAACAAAGCTGGTCCACTAAAAGATCTTGTTAATCCCAAAATAAAAAATGCGAAATAACAGATTCCTAAATAAACAGGAATTCCAATTTCTTGTCGAACTGATGGAAAATTAACAATCATTAGCACAAAAGAAGCGATCATAAAACAACCAATGCTTCGTACCAAAATCATTCTTTTATCCAATCTATCGACCAGTTGCCCTGCATAAAATGCAGTTAGAAGAATTGGTAAAAACTCAGCTAAACCTATTAAACCAAGAAAAATCTCTTTCTTCGTTACTTTAAAAATTTCGTAGGCTACGGAAGTACTTTGAATGAATAAAGCAAAGATTAAGGAAAACCTTAAAAATATGAATGGAATAAATTCTTTATTTTTCCAAACGGACGGAATCTTCTTCTCTGTCGTCATTTTTTAAATTGAATTTTGATCTTTTAAATGTACATTGATTTTTATCAAATCATCTTGATTTTGGTTAATTATTTTTTTGAACATCAACAAAAAAAATGCGATTCAATAATTTAAATATTTGGAAAAAATAACAACCAATTTCATTTCCAATTTTCATTAAAATTCCTCCATTTCATCAGCTTTTATTACTGATAAATATTATGTTTTAACCCTATAAAAAAATTTGTCAGGTTTCATATATTATTTAATTTAGACTAAATAAAAATAATTATAATATATGAAAAAATTTACCTTTTTATTAGCACTATTACCATTAGCATTGAATGCCCAAAATTTTAAAGAAATAAAAACCTCTATCGCTGATTATTACTACTCTTCGAGCGATATTGCCGATTTTGATGGAGACGGTTTTTTAGATGTAATTTATAATGGTGCAATAGATTCTGATAAAGACGGAAATGTTGATGTTACCTTCAATGAAATTTACAAAAACACAAATGGAGTTTTTTCTACTTACGGCGATTTAGGAATTAATTCTACTCACTTAGGAGATATCAAATTTATAGATTTTGATAATGATGGTCTTTTAGATATTGTTTCTACAGGATTAAGTTATAATGATATTGTCAACTATCAACAATACAAATTTAGAAATACAGGAAATGGTTTCGAAATGATTGAAAACACACCAGGAAAAATCTATGGATCGTTAGAAGTTTTTGATTTCAATAATGATGGAAAACAAGATTTTGCCTTGAACGGTGTACAATATGTAAAAGATAAAGGATTTGTTTTTGAATTGGATTTGCATAAAAACAACGGAAATGGTTTCGATGTAAAAAATGCTTGGTTGCCTGGCACTCAAAATGGAAGTTTCAAAGTGATGGATCTAAATAACGATAATCTTCTTGATGCTGTTGTTTTTGGTTTTGATGCTGATATGACAGCAACTTTCAAAGTTTATTTAAACAATAATGGAAAATTAGAATTTTCTCAAGATTTACCTGGAATGAGCGATGGAAAAATGAATTATGCCGATTTTAACGGAGATGGTTTTTTAGATTTGGTTGCTTCTGGTGTTGACGAGGATTTTAATGAATATTTAACTGTTTTATGGAACGATGGAAAAGGAAAATTCACTTCAGAAATTATTGAGAATGAAGGCCTTTTAGGATCTAGTATCAAAACTGGAGATTTAAATAATGATGGTTACTACGATTTTATAGTTATCGGAGATGATGAAGATTTTAACGGATGGGTTAAAGTTTTTCTTTATAATCCTTCTACTCATAGTTTCACAAAAGCAGAAGATACAGGATTATCTAATTTAGGAAGCCAAGGAAATATTCAACTTTTAGATTATGACAATGACAACCATTTAGATGTATTAATGTCTGGTTTTGATTGGAATCAAGAAAGTATTCCAGCTTTAACCAAATTATTCAAAAATACTTCTGCGGAAGAAAATAAAAAACCTCTTGCTCCTACAAGTCTTTATTTAGAGAAAAAAGATAATCGATATAATTTTTCTTGGAATGGAGCAAGTGATGACAAAACTCCAACGAAAGCATTACGATACGAAATAAAAGTAGGAACAAAAGCTGGTGCACAAGATATTGCAAAATATGTTGTTACAACTCCATCTTGGTTCTTGGAATTAGAAAATGCTCCTGAAAATATTTATTGGAGTGTAAAATCTATTGATGCTTCTAATACATATTCTGATGCTTCTAAAGAAGGAAATCTTTCGCTTACAGATTATTCAATTGCAAATGAGATACAACTTTATCCAAACCCTGCATCTGACAAAGTTTTTGTAAAAGCTGATGACTTGAATTCTGTTGAGTTATATGATTTATCAGGAAGAAAAATTAATTTCCAACTAAACTCAGATCGTTCAATCAATATTACATCTTTGCCAAAAGGAATTTATCTTATTAAATTGAATGTTAAAGGACAAACAGTTACTAAAAAATTAATCAAAAAATAATTAATAACTAAAATCAATTGATTAAAAAGTGAGCTGAAAAAGCTCACTTTTGTTTTAAACAAAAAAACTTCGTGAATTAATTCACGAAGTTTTTTGAAAGTTTATGATTTTATATTTATGATTCAGTTTAAGCGAATTCTAACTCTTTTTTATTCTCTAATTGAAGACGATATTCGTAAATATCTTCAATTGTTAAAACAGTCATTTCATTCTTCTCTGCAAAATCTATAATTTGAGGCACTTTTGCCATAGTTCCATCAGGATTTGTTAATTCGCACAAA
The DNA here is from genome assembly GCF_965118635.1 of Empedobacter brevis. GTDB lineage: Bacteria > Bacteroidota > Bacteroidia > Flavobacteriales > Weeksellaceae > Empedobacter > Empedobacter brevis_A. The sequence goes on from NZ_CBCPHV010000005.1 coordinate 207,985, forward strand.
ACAGCTTCATTTCCCAAACCAGCCAATTTTACAATATCTATACTTCCTTCTGTATGTCCACGGCGTTCCATAACACCATTTGGACGAGCTATTAAAGGAAAAACATGTCCAGGACGATTAAGATCTGAAGGTTTTGCAAAAGAATTAACTGCAGTTTTTATCGTTTGAATACGATCAGCAGCAGAAACGCCAGTTGTAACACCTTCTTTAGCTTCAATTGTAACAGTAAATGCTGTATGGAAACGAGAATTATTGTTTTCCACCATCGGATTCAATTCCAATTCATTTGCTTTTTCTTGAGATATGCACAGACAAACAATTCCGCTACATTCGCGAATTAAAATAGCCATATCTGGAGCTGTAATTGTGGAAGCAGGAAAAATAATATCACCTTCGTTTTCACGATTTTCATCATCGATTAATAAAATTCCTTTTCCGTTTTGAAGTTCTTTAATTGCATTTGCAATTCTTTCATTGGCAGTTGAGCCAAATTGTGTGATTGTTTTCATTTGATTTTTGTTTTTATCATGAAACATCACTTCAGGGCGAAACACATTGTTAAGTAATGAATTTAAAATTGCAGGTTTTGAGTTTTTTACTCAAAACTTAACATTTATCATTCATAACTTTCAATTATGTTCAATTTTCTTCTCTCATCCAGACTATACTGTCGGTTTTGGAATTTCGCCAAATCAGTCCCATAACAAAGTTAAAAGGAGTCGCGGACTATAACCGCCGGTAAGGAATTTCGCCTTGCCCCGAAGAAAATTTCGTTTGTTAATACTAATTTTTTATTTTAAAAATTACCATAAACTTTCATTACAAACTTACAAAATAGAAATGAGTTATTTATAATGAGTAAAGGTAATTATAGTAATCTTGTAAGAATTGGTTTAATTTGATTTGCGATAAAATCATAACCTTTCTCATTTGGATGAATTCCATCTTTTGAGAGAAATTCTTCTTTATTTGGATTAAAACTTGAATAAATATCAATAAAGTTAATATTATTTTGAGAAGCTAATTCTTTTATTTTTTGATTATATAATTCAATTTTTTCAGATGTACGAAATTTACGTTCAGGAATTTTTACACCATCAACTTTTTTAGAAATTGGTAAAATATTTAGCATATAAATATTCGTTGTAAATTCTTTCGCTTGGGAAATAACTTCAAATAAGTTTGCTTCAAAATCTGCTAAAGAAACCAATTCTATATCATTTTTTTCAGCTACATCATTAGCTCCATAAAATAAGAAAATTAGGTTTTCATCCGGTGAAATACGCGCATTTGTTTCAACTTCAAAACGCTTCATTAAGCCTTCAGTTGTCTCTCCTCCTATTCCAAGATTAAAACAATTAACTTCATTTGCATTGTTATTGTAAAATTCTGCATGACAATATCGTTTCAAAATTTCTACATAACCTCCTAATATTCCGTCGTATTCTCCGTACGTAATACTATCTCCAAAAAATAAGCAGTTTGTCATTTTATTGTTTAATTTTTAAATATTATTCCTTTTGAAATCCTTTATAAATGATTTTCTTTTAATAAAAGTAAAGAAAAATAATTCATCTAAAATAGCACTTTATCATCTTTTCTCAACTCTTCCAAATAATCTGCTTTTTCGTCGCGGTAAAATAAATTCATCGTTTCGAATGGAATTAATTTCAAATCTTTGTTCACAATATGTACACAAGATTTTTTTACAGCACGAACATCAAAATCATTTGCATCCATAAAATTCATAATAATTATTCGAAACAAATTATCATAATCTAAATCCAATTCAGGCGCGCAAACTTCTGGTAAACAACAAAGTAATTGATTCACTTTCGGTTGCACTTTATCAACCGAAATTCCTGTACTAAAAATGTCTAATAATTGCACTTTTAATTCTTCGTCTTGTTCGTAAACAATTGTATTTTTTGATTCATTATTCAACAAATCCGCAGGATTTATGTAACGTGTAAGCGGAATAACCTCATCATTCAATTTCAACATATATCCCATTGCCAAAGCATCTGGATTACACGGGACTGGAATAATATCATCTGAATTGAAAAGTGGATATTGATCAATAATTTCTTGACGAACTTCTGTCAATGTAATTTTTTCGTGAGCCGAATCATCTCTATTTCTTCCCGCAATTTCTACAGGTTGAAACGTCACGCCACGTACACATTTTTGTTTGAGTGCAAAATCAATTATTTTACCTATTTCATCAATATTTTTATCTTTTTGTAATACAACAACCAAAGTTGTAGAAAGATTTAATTCATTCAATTTTTCTAAAGCTTTCATTCGAACATCAGTCAAGTCTTTACCTCTAAAATCTTCTAAAACTTCTTTTTTGAATGAATCAAATTGTAAATAAACTTCAAATTCTGGTGCATAAGTCGCTAATTTTTCAGCAAAACCAGGATCATTTGCTATTCTAATACCATTTGTATTCAACATCAAATGTTTAATCGGTTTTGACTTGGCTATTTCCATAATTTCAAAAAATTGCGGATGAATTGTTGGCTCACCGCCACTAATTTGTACCACATCTGGCTCACCTTCATTTTTTACAATTGTATCGAACATAGCTTCGATTTGCTCTAAACTACGATGAGAACCGTAATGAGGTGATGACATAGCATAACAAGTTGGACATGTCAAATTGCATCGGTCTGTCACTTCTACAATTGATAAACATGAATGTTGCTCGTGATCAACACATAAACCGCAATCGTACGGACAACCATAATCGACATCCGTTCCAAAATGCAAAGGCATCTCAGAAGCTTTATTATAATTTCTGATGTTCTTGTAATAATCAACATCAGTTGCAATTTTTGTTTTGAAAAAACCATGATCTGGGCAACGTTTTGTCATAAAAACATTTTGGTCCTCAATAATAATTTTTGCCCCAACTCGTTTCAAACATTCTGGACAAAGACTTATTGTATAATCGTAATAGGTGTAATTTCTAACTGGCATAGTATGGTTTTGAGTATATAAAATCTTCTATAATAAAATAGAAACAATTGATATTAAAGAAATTAGAATAATTAAAATGATCAAACTAATAAATGATATAAAAAACAATAACATTAATCGTTTTCGATTAACATTTTTCTGAATTAATTTATAAATTAAAGTAATAAGACTTGAACCTATAAAAGCTATAAGAATTACAGCTAATACAACAAGAAAAATAATAAAATTTATAGTTCCTTCATGTATAAAATTTTGTAAAAAAATAACTGCTAACATTGGTTAATATTTACACTATTGAACCACAAATCATTCCTGAAATAACAAGTGTTATTAATGCACACATTCCGAAAACCATTAAATAGTATTTTCGTTCTTTTTTGTGTCCCGAAATTGAGTTAATAATTAGCGAAATTAATGAACCAACAACTCCTCCAATAATTGCGATTCCTAACAAAATTATGATGATAACATAAATAATTCCGTTTCCAAGACCACCTTCTGCAAAGATAACTGTGTAAATCATTTTAAATATTTAGGTTTAGTTTGTGATAATTTAAAGATATAATAAATAATGACACAAATGCATGTTAATTGTATAGAACTAAAGCCTAAAAGCAACGAATGAATTGGTTTGATAAAATCTAGACAAAAACGGAATGAAAAGTAAGCTAGCATAAAAATTTGAAAAAGATATCCCGAAGGATAAATATATTTTTTCTGAATAATTTTCAAAACGATCCAAAGAAAAATAAGGTAAACAATTTCATACAAAGCAACGGGATGACGCAATAAACCATCTCCTAAATTCATTCCGAAAATTGAGTTTGTTTCTATGCCATACGTTTGTTCGTAAATACCAGTCAAAAAACAACCAATCCGACCAATTATCATCGCTAAAATTAAGGGAAAGACAATCAAATCACCTGTACTTTCTTTATGATTAATAATTTTCTTTGTCAGCTCAACACCAATTAAACCAAAGGTTAATCCGCCGACAATTGTATTACTTGTCCAAAAATAAAGAAAGGGATTTTTTGCATCGAAAAAAGCTTGAGTATTTTCTAATGTTCCAACAATTTTAGAACCTAAAAGAGCTCCAATTAATGCACCAATAATGATACTAAACGACTGAATTGTTGTTAAACTTGATTTATTACTCTTTCGGAGAAAAGCATAATAACGCATCGCAATAAAAATCCCAATTGATTCGAGGATTGGATGAATTAAAACTGAATGTCCAAAAAAATCTACTGTTACTGGAAATTCTATTATCACAATAGTATTGGGTTTTGAGTAAATGTAATTGATTTTTTAAGAAATAAAAAAGCGATGTCGAACATCGCTTTTACTTTATATTTTGAAAATTTTATTATCTAAATTTAGAAAAATCTCTTGGTCGTTTTTCTAAGAAAGCATTACGTCCTTCTACAGCTTCTTCAGTTCCGTAAGCAAAACGTGTAGTTTCTCCAGCAAAAATTTGTTGTCCAACCAAACCATCATCCACTAAATTGAATGCAAATTTCAACATTTTAATTGCCGTTGGCGATTTTGTTAAAATTTCTTGAGCCCAATCAAATGCAACTTGCTCTAACTCATCATGCGGAACAACTAAATTTACCATTCCCATATCATAAGCTTCTTGTGCAGAATAATTCAATCCTAAGAAAAATATTTCTCGAGCACGTTTCTGACCAACTTGTTTTGCTAAATAAGCAGAACCATAACCACCATCGAAAGAAGCAACATCAGCATCTGTTTGTTTAAAAATTGCATGCTCTTTAGAAGCTAACGTCATATCACAAACGACATGTAATGAGTGTCCTCCTCCTACTGCCCAACCATTTACAACGGCTACAACAACTTTAGTCGAAAAACGAATCAAACGCTGTACTTCTAAAATATTCAAACGACCAACTCCATCTTGTCCTTCGTAACCTTTTGCTCCACGAACACGTTGATCTCCTCCTGAACAAAATGCCCAACCTCCATCTTTTGGCGAAGGACCTTCTCCAGTTAATAAAATCACACCAACTTCACGATCTTCTTCTGCTAATTGAAAAGCATCTAATAATTCGAAAACTGTTTTTGGGCGAAATGCATTGCGAACTTCAGGGCGATTAAAAGCAATACGCATTACTCCATCACATTTTTTGAATGTAATATCCTCGTATTCTTTTACCGTTTGCCAATTTATTGTTGCCATTATATATCTTTTTTATTTTGTCTTTTTTAATCCTTCGAAAATACTACTTTTCGAATAAATTCTCTAATTTTAATCTAATCAAATATCTCTTCTAAGCTTAATATAAAATCTTTCTCAAGCAAAGAATAAAATGTATTAATTTTTAATTAAACCAACAATTCTCCGATTGTTTTTGATTTTAATTCTGTTTCTCGCCATTCATTTTCTGGAATAGAATCGGGCATTATTCCTCCACCAACATACAAATTTACTTTGTTCGAAAATATTTTAGCACAACGAAGATTAACGAAATATTCTGATTCTGTTTCATTTTGATAGCCCATAAAACCTGCATAAAAAGTACGATCGTATCCTTCATTTTTTAGAATAAAATCTTTTGATAAATCTTTAGGCATTCCTCCAACAGCTGGTGTTGGATGCAAAGCTTTCAGTAAATTATAAAGTTCTGATTTATCTTTGATTTGAGCCGAAATATATGATTTCAAATGTTCAAAGAAACCTGCATTTACAGAAAATGGTCCATCAACATCAATATATGATGTATAAGGTACTAAAGTTGACGTAATATAATCGGTAACAACTTGTTGTTCATGATATTCCTTCTCTGTCCATTCGTCTTCTTTCGCCTTTGTTCCAGCCAAAGAAACAGTTTGTATGAATTGATTATTTTCTTTTAATAATAATTCGGGAGAAGCACCTATCCAACAACCTTCCTCCGCATTATATCGCAAATACAAATAAGCATTTGGATAATGTTCATGTAAATTTTTGAATGTTTCAGCCAAATTTATATTTGACAGAGAAAGTGTTTTTATTCTACTAATTACAATTTTTTTTGTAGGCGAATCACTCTGTAGTTCTTGAACAGTTTTTTGAATCAAATCGATATAATTATCATACGAAATTGCTTCATTTTTATCTGATTCTGGCAAAGAAAGTTCGAAATTTGGTAATTTATCTATTTCAATTTCAATAACCTCATCATCTTTAAACTCGATGAAAGTTGTATTATCAAAACTATTGCAAATAAACTTTTGAGCTGATTCAATCTCTTTATTCTCCCATAATTCTACTTGTGTTGAATTTGGTTTTCTAAAAAGTAGAAAAGATTGTTGATTTTGAATAAGTTTTTCAAGTTTATCTTGAAATTTTTTAAACATGTTTTTTAGAAATAATTGCGTTTGTTAAATGTGTATAACAGATTAATTTGTCGTTTTCATCTTTAATTTCGATTTTTATTAAATGCGAAGTACGACCTTGTTTCACAACAGTTGCATATCCAAAAATTGTTCCTTCCTTTTTTGGACGAAGATGATTTGCATCAACATGTTGACCAACTGCCACAAAATCATCAGAATCTAAAATTATATTCGATAAAGTGCTACCCAATGTTTCTGCCAAAACGATAGAAGCTCCGCCATGCAAAAGACCAAAAGGCTGATGAACTTTACTTGTAACAGGCATTTTTCCTGATAAAAAATCTTCTCCAACTGCTGTAAATTCTATATCTAAAGTCTCAAGTAATGTATTTTTTGACATTTCGTTGAGCTTTTTTAAACGATCTTGTTCATTCATGATTTAAAATATTTTTGGATTATAAAGTTCAGGATATTTTGGGTTAACATCTTTATAAAAATCTTGAATTTCGCTCATTACTTCTTCTAAAGTTCTGTTTTCTGTTTCTACAATTTTTGAAATTCCAGCTCGTTTTTTCTTAAAATCACAATAACCTAAAACAATCGGAACATCTGCTTTTTGTGCAATGTAAAAAAATCCATTTTTCCATTTTTCTGCACGCGATCTCGTTCCTTCTGGTGTATTGATTAAATATAATTTATCTGATTTTTTTAAAATATCCGAAGCAAAATCTACCATATTTTTTCGTTCCGAACGATCTATTCCAATTCCTCCCATTTTCTTAATAAAATATCCGTACCAAGGCTTTGTCCAAGCATCTTTGATAAACATTTTCATCGGAATTTTCATTTGCCAAAAAGCTAAAATAGTATAATAAAAATCCCAATTAGAAGTGTGCGGCGCACAAACCAAAACGCATTTATCTACTTTTGACAAATCGAGATGATTGTCTAATTTCCAACCTCCTAAAGAATAGAGTAATTTACCTAAAAATTCTTTCATAAAAATATGCTTTAAGCATATGCAAACATACAAAACTCGAAACGGATATTTGTAAATCGACATAAAATAAAAAGAGACATTCCTGAATGAAATGTCTCTTTTTATATATTATTAATTAAAATACTTCTTGAGTTTATGCAAAGAAATCAACGATTATTTGAATGATTTCTGTAGTTAATGTTAATAGAATCTGTATCATCTTTATAGTGTATTTCTTGGTTTGTTTTTTTGTTTCTGTTTTCTGTTCTTGGTAAATTCAGTCCTACAGAACCATCTTTACTTTCAACACGAATTCCATTTTTATCAATTCTAACTCTCGCCGAATCGTTTCCGTCATTTACATTAATGTTTAGATTTTCTGAATCAAGATTGATTTCATCTTCAGAATCTGAATCTTTCTGACAATTCAAACATACGAATTTTTTTCCATTATATCCAATAAATTTATTCTTTAAATCGTATAAATAATCTCGGTCATTATCGTTATTAATAATTTTAATTCGATCAGCATTATTTGAGTGAATCAATTTGTTTTTAGGAACATACAATTTAATGTCAACTGTTTGGTTTCTGAATTTGCCATCTTTTGGAATTTTAATAAACTCATCTAAATAAAGCTTATTGTCTTTCAATTCATAATTATATCTGATTGCTTCTAAATTTCGTTTTGCTTCTTCTTTGCTTCCTCCTTTAGAAGAATAAGTAATTTGAACATGAAACTTTTCATCTGTACTTTCTTCAATCTCAAAAATATCATCAATTGGAATAATTAGGTTTCCATCAGCATCAATTAATTGATCTAAATCGTTAAAAGTTTTGAATTTCATGTTTCCTTCATTATTTTCTCTAAAATAAACTTGTAAAGTATCAGAAGGAATTATGTAACTTTTTTCTTGTGTCAACTCGACTGAGTTTCTAAATTTACTTGCTGTACTTATTGATATTCCAATGATTGCAAATAATGCAACAAACCAAAGAGCTATTGATCCAAATATGACAGCTTTACTTACTTTTACTTTATTCCAGAAACATTTTACGCCTAAAATTGTCAATAAAACACCTGGAATCATCATCAAAATTCCTCCAAATATCTTAGCTGCCATACTCATCCACTGTTCTTCTACAAGATAACCGAATAATTCTGTTGGCATTTCTGTCCAAGTTGTAAAGAAGAAGAAAAAACCTCCAATTATTAATCCAATTCCAGAACTTAGAATGATAAATCCTACGAACCAAAGTAAAATTCGTCCAAAAACACCAAATACTCCACCTAATTTATTACTCAATTCTTTACTCCCACTTACAACAGCATCACTGGCTTGTTCTACGTTTTTTTTTAACGTATCAATGTTCGCTGGTTGTCCGTACATCTGCAATTTTTCAGATGTTGTTTTTGCTTTTGGAACAAAGATTAGCAGAATAAAATAACAGAATACTACTAAGAAAAATGAAACACCAGCTGTGAAAATTCCTAAAATTCCAAGAACTAACCAAATAGAACGTACAAACCAAGGATCAACGCCCATATAATGTGCTAAACCAGCAGATAACCCTGTTACAATTGTATCATCTGGATCTCGATACAAACGTTTTGCACTAGTTTGTTGTCCTCCATAAGATTGATTATTTGATGAATAATTCTGAGATGAATTTGTAGATGCAGTTTCATTTTCTTCATCCTCAACTTTGTATTGATCTGGATGTCCCATTGTCGCAATTACAAAATTGATATCGTCTTCGTTAACAACTTCTCTAAATTTTAATCGTTCACGAAACAATTCAGAAATACGGATTTCTACATCTTCAATAATATCTTCTACACCTTCTGTTCCTCTCAACGAAGTTTTAACATCTTGTAAATAGGTCTTTAATTTATTATAGGCGATTTCGTCTAACACGAAAGAAAATCCTCCTATACTTATTGATACTGTTTTATCCATTTTTGTGCGTTTCTGTGGTTACTTTATTCACTGCTTCAATTAACTGTTCCCAAGTTTCAGCTAATTCTTTTAAAAATTTTTCACCTAACTCTGTAAGTGCATAATATTTGCGAGGTGGTCCTGATGTTGATTCTTCCCAGCGATACTGTAAAAGGTCATCATTTTTTAGTCTTGTCAAAAGCGGATATAATGTTCCTTCAACAACAATCATCTCTGCTTTTTTCAATTCGTCTATGATATCAGATGCATATGCATCTCCTTTTTTGATAATGCTGAGAATACAATATTCCAGTACACCTTTTCGCATCTGAACTTTTGTTTTCTCTATATTCATAAGAACGGCTTGTTTTATTTTGTTATACAAATATATATAAAACTTTTAGTATTATGCAAAACAAAGTACTAAAATATTTTTAGTATTATAAATACAAAATTCAACAAAACCTCTGTTTATCTATGCTTATTGAATTAATATTTTTTTTAGTTTTTTTTAATAAAGATGAATTCTCATCAAAAATCATATAATTTGCTTTGAAAAAATATTAACTTTCTCTTAAAATAACGTTCAAAAATCACTCATTTTACTTGAATTAGTTTCCTTACCTTTGCCAAAAATCGAGCTCACAGAATGAAAAAAATTATAGGAAGTGCAATGCTTTTAGGAGCATTTTTAGCTTCAGAAAATGCTTTAGCTTGGGGATTAACAGGTCACCGAGTAGTTTCTCAAATTGCAGAACAACATATTAGCAAAAAAACTCGTAAAGAAATTACAAAAATTATTGGTCCACAAAAGTTAGCATATTGGGCAAACTGGCCAGATTTTATCAAATCTGACGATTCTTGGAAACATGCAGATTCTTATCATTATGTAAACATTCCAGGAAATTTAAATCGTGAACAATTTGATGTTGCTTTAGCGCAAACTTCAGAAGATAATATGTACAAAAAGGGATTGTTTTTAATAAATGAATTAAAAAACAATAAAAACCTTACAATAGAAGAAAAACAACACGATTTATATTTCTTAATCCATATTCTTGGTGATGCGCATCAACCTCTTCACGTTGGTCGCCCAGATGATTTGGGAGGAAATCGTATAAAAGTAGAATGGTTTCGTGACAAAGTAAATATTCACACCGTTTGGGATTCTAAATTGGTAGATTACGAAAATTATTCATACACAGAATACTCTAATTTATTGGATATTGCACCAAAAGAACAACAAGAAAAAATAAAAGAAGGAACGTATGCTGATTGGATTTATGGTTCTTATGTTCTTGCAAACAACATTTATGCTGGAGTAAAAATGGATGATAAATTAGGTTATCGTTATCATTTTGATAATAAACATATTGTCGAAGATCAATTATTAAAAGGAGGAATTCGTTTAGCAAAAGTTTTAGATGATATTTACAAATAATCTAAATTTTTAAATCATTATAGAATAAGTCACAATCCTGAAAAGTAAATTTTCAGGATTTTTTATATTTTAAAACTAATAAATTCAGACTTTTTGACATTGTAATTTTCTAAAAACAAGACATTTTGTCTCTTTAAACTGTTTTGCATGTAATTTGAAAAGCATTAAATAACAATAATGAAAATCAAAAACTTAAACATATAAAAATGAATACGGTTAGAAAAGAAAATTATTATCCTTTTGGATTTGAAAATGGAATGCGACCAAAATTAGAAGCTTTTGTTAATTCTCAAAATCAATTTCCAGCAGTTAACATCAAAGAAAATGAAAATAGTTTCGAAATTTTATTAGCTGCGCCTGGATTGAATAAAGAAGATTTCGCAATAGAAGTTGATGAAAATATTTTGAAAATCTCATCAGAACTAAAACAAACGGAAGAATTGAAAGAAGAAAAATTTTCGAGAAGAGAATTTAATTTTTCAAACTTCAAAAGAGCATTTACATTGCCAGAAACAATAAACGAAGACAAAATAGAAGCTTCTTATGTAAACGGAATTTTACAAATACTTTTACCTAAAAAAGAAGAAGCTTTACCTAAAGAAAAAAGAAGCATACATATTTCATAGATATAGTTATTTTTAGTTGGTTAGTAATCCTCAATTTTTCGAAGTTGAGGATTTTTTAAATTCATTTTTCAAAAAAAACAATATTATATTTTCATAAAAACATAAATTTTAAAAGACACCTTGAGATGTCTTTTTTTATTTCCGAAAATAACTTAATTTAGATCTAATTAGTAAAATTTATCACACGAAATTAATTTAATAATGAAATTGATTAACACATTAACCTACTCTACAATCATTTTATCATCTATTGCAGTACATGCGCAAGCACAGGAAAAATTAAATCCGACTGTACAAAGCTTTGTCACTGAGATTCAAAATAATTCGCAGTTAAAGAAAATTTCACATGAATTATTAGATGGTATTGGTCCACGTTTAGTTGGAACTCCTCAAATGGATCAAGCTGGAGAATGGGCGATTAAAACATTAAAAGCTTGGGGAATTGATGCTCGACGCGAAGATTATGGAACATGGAAAGCTTGGGAACGCGGAATAACGCATGTTGACATGATTTATCCAAGAGCAAAATCTATTGAAGCAACTCAACTCGCATGGTCACCAGCAACAAAAAAAGCTATCAAAGCTGATGTAATTGCAATGCCAATTTTCAAAACAAAAGCAGAATTTGATGCATGGTTACCTTCTGTAAAAGGAAAAGTTGTTTTAATGTCACAGAACCAATCTTACGGTCGTTCTAATTATCAATACAAAGAATTTGGTACAGAAGATTTGTATAAAAAAGTAACTGAAAATAGAAAAACTGAAGCTGAAAACTGGACAAATTCTATAAAAGTAACAGGTTACAATAACAATACACTTCCTGAAGTTTTTGAAAAAAATGGAGCTGCTGCAGTTGCTATCTCAAATTGGACTGGAACTATGGGCGCAAATAGAATTTTTGGTGCTAAAACGAAAACAATTCCAATGTTAGACATTTCAAATGAAGATTACGGAATGTTATATCGTTTAGCCGAAAATGGAACTGCTCCAAAATTAACGATCGATGCACAATCTAAACACAATGGTATTACGAAAACATTCAATATTATTGGAGAAATAAAAGGTAAAGAAAAACCAAACGAGTACATCATTCTTTCTGCTCACTTCGATTCTTGGGATGGTGCACAAGGTGCAACAGATAACGGAACAGGAACAATTACAATGCTGGAAGCTATTCGTACAATCAAAAAATTATACCCAAATAATAAACGTACAATTTTGATTTGTTTGTGGGGAAGCGAAGAACAAGGACTAAATGGTTCTCGTGCTTTTGTTGAAGATCATCCAGAAATTATTAAAAATACGCAAGCTGTCTTCAACCAAGATAATGGAACTGGACGAGTTGTCTACATCAACGGTTCTGGTTTTGAAAAATCTTACGAATACATGACACGCTGGTTACAAGCTGTTCCTAATTTTATTACAAAAGAAATCAAAACAGATTTTCCAGGAACACCAAGTAGCGGTGGTTCGGATCATGCTTCTTTTATCGCTGCAGGCACACCAGCATTTGGACTTAGTTCTCTAAATTGGGGTTATGGTACCTATACTTGGCATACGAATAAGGATACTTATGATAAAATTGTTTTTGAAGAAGTACAAAGTAACGCTATTTTAACTGCAACCTTAGCGATGATGGCAGATCAAGAAAAAGATTTAGTAAATCGTGATCGTCGTATTTTACCAGCTAATAAAGATAGAAAACAACAAGAATGGCCAGAAACAAAAAGTCCTGCTAGAACTTCTGATGCCTATTTCAAATAAACATTTATAAAATAAGAAATCCCTTCAATATATTGAAGGGATTTTTTATTTTTCCTAAAAAAGCAGTTTTTAGTAAGCAGCGTCTTTGATACGAGCTTTTTTACCACGTAATGCTCTGAAGTAGAAGATACGAGCTCTACGAACTTTACCTCTTTTATTAACTTCAATTTTTTGTAACGCTGGCATGTTAACTGGGAAGATACGCTCTACACCAACATCTCCAGACATTTTACGGATAGTGAAAGTTTCTGTTGTTCCTTGTCCTCTTCTTTGGATAACAACCCCTTTAAAGAACTGAACACGAGTTTTTCCACCCTCTGTAATTTCTTGATAAACTGTAATAGTATCACCTGCTGCGAAAGCTGGGAACTCTTTTTTAGCTACGTATTTTTCTTGTACGTATTTTACTAAATTTTCCATTATTATAATTTCAATTTATTTAAATTGAGCAACTTAAACGTCTTTCGTCAGAGGTTGAACAATGTGGATGCAAAATTAATCAAAAATATTAATTATACAAATGATTCTCTTTAATTTATGAATGAATTTTTATTAATTCATTCTCAAAAGTTTTATTTTCTAATTGTGAAATTATTGATTTCATAGCTAGAATTCTCGCTGTTTTTTTATCATCTGTTTCAATTTCTATCCAAGGTGAACTTTTAGTTCCTGTTTGTTGAAACATCTTTTCAATATAATTTGAATAGACATCCCACAATTCTTGAGCTTTTTGATCCAACGGGCCTAATTTCCAATGTTTCAATTCATTTTCTTTTCGATCTTGTAATCGTTCTGCTTGTTCGTTTTTCGAAATTGAAAGAAATATTTTAACTAAAATAATTCCATCATCTTGTAAAAGTTGTTCTACTTCTGTAACTTGTTTTATGAATTTCGCGTATTGATCATTCGTACAAAACCCGAAAACAGGTTCTACTACGGCTCTGTTATACCAAGATCTATCAAAGAAAACAGTTTCTCCCGCATTTGGTAATTTCTTAAAATAACGTTGAAAATACCATTGTCCTTGCTCGATTTCTGTTGGTTTTGGTAAAGCTTCTACGCGATATTTTTTAGGATTTAGAAATTCTGTTATCCTAGAAATAGTTCCTCCTTTTCCTGCTGCATCTCTTCCTTCGAAAATAATTAATAAACGTTTATTATCCTTTATAATATTAGATTGAATTTTTAATAATTTTTCTTGAAGTTGTTTTAATTCTTTCTCGTAAGCTAATTGTTCTTTGAATTTCTTTTCTTTTATAATATCATGTTCAACTAAAAAATCAATGATTTCTTGTTTATCATTTATTTTTTCTAAATCATTTAAATCAAATTCAGCCATAGTTTTAGGTTTTTACGATTAATTTTCTTCTTCTAAATCTTGATGTTTCAAAATACGTTTATTTTTATCATCGTAAGGAATTTTGGATAGAATATATTCCATTGCCTCTACTCTAGCTTTGTATTTTTTGTTCGCATCAATTACTTTCCAAGGCGCATTTTTTGTATTTGTATTCTTAAACATGACATCTTTATAAGCTGAATACACATCAAATAAATCTTGGGCTTTTTGATCAACAGAACTATATTTCCATTTTTTGGTTGGTGAATTTATAATGTCTGCAAATCGCTTTGCTTGTTGTTCTTTTGTAATAGAAAAATAAATTTTAATTAAATAGATTCCTGAATTAATCCACATTTTTTCGACATCATTCACTTCATTCATAAAAGTTTCATATTCTTCTTTTGTACAAAAATCATTTACAGGTTCTACAACAGCTCTGTTGTACCAAGATCTATCAAAAAAAACAATTTCTCCTTCGCGAGGTAATTGACGTACATAACGCTGAAAATACCATTGTCCTCGTTCTACTTCATTGGCTTTAGGAAGCGCTACAATTCTGTGTTCTCGTGGATTAAGATGTTCCACAATTCGGCGAATTGCTCCTCCTTTTCCTGCAGCATCTCGACCTTCAAAAACAATCATTACTTTTCCCTTGTTTTTAACTATCCAACTTTGCAGTTTTATTAATTCTTCTTGTAGTTGTTCTATTCTATTTTCATATTTTACAGTACGCAAGGCTTTAGTAAAGTTCAGTTTTCCGTGATCAGATTTCAAAAGCCCAATAAGTCCTTTTTTTGTTTGAATTAATTTTAAATCTTTCGGTTTTAGTTCCATTTCAAGTTATTTTAAAATTAATAATTCATTTTTTTTACTTTTCGATAATAACGCTCAATCACATTTGGATCAACCATTAAATTGGCTTCTGCATCTTCTTTCCCTTTATAATTAAACAAAGAAAGAACATAACGAATAGATTCTAATCTTGCTGCTTTTTTATCGTTTGCATTAACAATTATCCAAGGCGAAAAAGAGTTGTGTGTTCGTGTAAACATTTGATTGATATAATGAGAAAATTCGTCCCAAAGTTCTTGTCCTTTTGCATCGACTGGGCTATATTTCCATTTTTTTAGTGGATTATTTAATCTTAAATCAAAACGAGCTTGCTGCTCTTCTTTGGTTACAGAAAACCATAATTTAATAATATATGTTCCAGATTCGTACAACATATGCTCAAACTCAGAAACTTGTACCATAAATTGTTCATATTGTTGTTCCGTACAAAAACCCATAACAGGTTCTACAACTGCTCTGTTGTACCAACTTCTATCAAAAAAGACAATTTCTCCGGCATTTGGTAGTTCTTTGATATAACGATTAAAATACCATTGATTTTGTTCTACTTCGGTCGGTTTATTTAACGCAACAACACGCATAGAACGCGGATTAAGATGTTCGCGAAAACGTCGAATCGTGCCTCCTTTTCCAGATGCATCTCTTCCTTCAAAAATTATCGCAACTTTTTTCTTTTCTGTAGAAATCCAATTTTGAAGATTTACTAATTCCGATTGTAATTTTAGTAATTCAGTTTCGTATTCAAATTTATTTATAACATTTTTATATAGAGGATTTTCATCTTGATTTTCAACTAAGAATTGCATTAATTCTTCTGTTGTTGTAAAATCTAAAATCATACTTTTTTTCATAAATATTTAGGGATTGAAAAATCTGTTTTAAGATAAAAATTTTGTAGAATATAAAAGTGAATATTATGATAAATCTTTCTTTTAAATTCATAAAATTTATCATATTCAACCTCAATCAATTTGGTTAAATTTGCCAATAAATTCGTTTTTTGCGTATACTATTTTTCATATCGCTTATCTTTTCTATCGCATTTCGTCCTTTAATGCCGATGATAGATTATGTTTTGAATTATGATGAAATCGCAAATGAACTTTGTGAAAATAGACAAGAACCCGAATTGCTTTGCAATGGTTTTTGTTATTTGAAAAAAGAGGTTTCGGAAAATGAAAAAAATCCGACCGAAAATCATTTTGTCAAAAATTCGGTCAAAATATTGGATGCAATTGTTCCTCAGAAACAAAATATTTCTCCACAACATTATTTTATAGAAAAGAATAAATCGTCAATCGATAATTATCAAGATATTGATTCTAATTATATTATTCGTTTAGTTTTTCATCCGCCAATTGTTTAATTATATCTATATAAAAACTACAAAATAAGATTATAATTAATTATAAATAAACAATTTAAAATGAAAAATTTAAAAAATATATTCTCCTTTACAATTTTAGGATTTACATTACTTTCTTGTAACAAAGAACAAGCTAAAGAAGAAAATTTTGAAGTGAAACATATTTCTCACGAAGAAATGAAAGCTGCAAACAAATTGGATGTTGCAGTTGTAAATGAAGCTGATCCTATTTGTGGAATGAAAACAGCTGATCATTTGAGTGATACAGCGAATTATAAAGGAAAAACATATGGTTTTTGTTCGACAATGTGCAAAGAAGAGTTTCTGAAAAATCCTGAAAAATATATTCATGAATAAACAGTTAATTGCTTTTATTGTTATTGTTTTAGCTGTTGTAGGAACTGTTTTTTGGCTAAAAAATAAACCAAAAGATGAACTTTATACTGTAATGAAAGTTCCGGAATTTTCGATGACAGATCAACATAATGAAACAATTACCAATCGTGATATGTTGGGAAAAGTATATGTTGTAGAGTTTTTCTTTACAAGTTGTCCAACAATTTGTCCTGTTATGAGCCATAATCTACGCTCGATAGAAGATGAAATAACGAATAAAAACCTTGGTTTTATTTCGGTTACAATCGATCCGAAACGCGATATTCCTGCTCGTTTGTTAGAATATGCAAACCAAATTGGTGTAAAATCTCCGAATTGGCATTATTTAACCGCTGATAGAAAGGAAATTGAACAACTTTCTGATCAATTTAATATTTATGTTGGTAAAGATGAAACAACAGCAGAAGGTTTGAATCATAGCGGAAAGTTAGCTTTGGTTGACAAACAAGGAAATATCAGAAGTCGTTATAATAAATCTGGTGTTCCGATGTTGTTTTATTCAGGTTTGAATTACAAAGATCCTGAAGGAAAAGAACCTTCTTTAGGTGGAAAATATCATCCTGAAATAGAATTTTTAAAAGAAGATATTAAAAAACTTTTAGCAGAATAAAACTTAAAAACCTTCCTAAAATGGAAGGTTTTTTACTTTTAATTATACTTTTATTAAATCATTTTCAATTGTTGTTCAATTTCATTTTTCAAGAATAATTTATATTCATTTTCGTAAGCTTTTATAAGTTCTGGAGTTGCATTTTTCTCAATATCATGAAAATGGAAACCATTCAATCTTGTCATTCCTGTAAATTCATTCATCTTATGAAACCCGAACAAAACACCATCATCTACAGATTTTTGTTCAAAAAATTCTCCTTCTAATGTAAATGCTTCTTTTGGTGCATTCCAAGTGCTTGTTACCAAATATTTTTTTCCGTGCATTAATCCTCCTTTTCCATAATTAATTGCAGGATTTTTTCGCGAACGCCCATCACTTGCATAAATTCCATTGTTATATCCTGCTGTAAAAACATCATCAATATAGAATTTGAAACGATAAGGAACCTGAAACCACCAAATTGGAATATGATAAATGATCAAATCTGCCCATTTATAATTCTCTACTTCTTCTTGTGAATCAAATTCATCATTGATATCTGTTATTCGAATATTCAACCCTAAATCTTTTAATATTTCTTCTGACCAATTTGTAATAGAATGATTTAATTTTCCGCCTGAATGCGCATGTTTAAGTCCTCCATTTATAATAAAAACATTTTTCATTGTATTTTCTTTTTTGATGACACAAAATTCTGACAAGTTTTTCTATTATTAAAATAAGTTAAGTTATACATTTGTATTATAATTATTATAGAAATAGAAAACAATCTCATTTTAAAAAAGTGAAGAACTGATTCTATTAATTTTTAGAGGATTTAGCTTATAATAAAATTTAATTTAAGAAATTATGCAATCAAATCTTGAGTGGTTTAGAACCTTTAAGGCAATTTACGAAACAGGAACTTTATCTGCTGCTGCACAACAATTATTTATTTCGCAACCTGGCGTAAGTCTGCATCTCAATTCATTAGAAGCATATACAGGTTACAAATTATTTGATCGTTCGGCACGAAAAATGGTTCCCACTGAAAAAGGAAAAATCTTATATAATTTTATAGTCGAACCTATTCAAAAATTAGAATCTGCTGAACAACATTTTCATAAACGATCAGAGAAAGATCGAGCAACAATTAGTATTGGAATGTGTTTTGAAACTTTTCAATATACATTAGAAGAACATGTTTCTGAATTAGATTTTAATTTAATTATCAAATTTGGTGATTATAAATTAATGCATCAAGATTTGGATAATGGTTTATTGGATTTGATTATTACTCCGCAAAAAAATATACAAAAAAACCTTTGTTATCAGCCTTTTTCTAAAGAAAGAATTATTTTAATTGCTGGAAATAATACAGATTTAACTTCTGTAGAAAAAAATTTACTCGACAAAGATTACAAAGCATTAAAAAATGAATTAAAAGATAATCTTTGGTACAGTACAGCTGCAGATATGGAACATTTGAAAAATTTTTGGATGCAAAATTTTAAAGAACATCCAGATTTCAAACCAAATTATATCGTTCCAAATATCAGTTCTATTATTCGTTGTTTGAGCGATGGAAATGGTTTTTCTATTGTTCCTGATTTTTTGTGCCAAGAAGCTTTAAATTCTGGAAAAATAAAATTGGTTTGGCAAGGAGAAAAACCATTAGAAAATATACTCTATTTCGGATCTCGAAAAAATACGATTTACCAAAAAGAAATTGAACAACTACAAGAAATTTTTGTAAAAAAATGGTGTAAAGATTTGGGTTAAATACTACCCAAATCTTTAAAAAAGGCAACTAATTGATGATTACTTGTAATTTGTAATGATTCTTTTAGTACGCCCAATCTTTTTTCTACGCTACTTTTACTTGAAGGTTTTATATTCTTTTCTGTTAAGTAATTTGGAATATCTTTTAACAAAAATCCATTCGAAAGTAATGAAACAATCGTTACATCGTACGAAGTAAACTCTAATGTATTTTTTTGTTTTATACTACGTTTCACATTCAATTCCAAATGTTTACCATCTGCAAAAACTGTTTGTATTGCCTTTTTCAACTCTTTCGAATCTTCTCTACCTTTTGCTACAAATCCATCTATTTGATATTTTTTAAAAAGATTGTCTACCATATCAGCTTTCTTTTCTATCGAAAAAACAATTACTTTTAGGTTTGGCTGAATTGTTTTTACAGCTTCTATTAAATCTTTTCCATTTTTCAAATTTTGCTTGCGATGATCTTCTTCAAAAGATAAATCAGAAATTAGTAGATCGTAAGGTTGATTATCGTGTAATGCTTTTTTTACTTTCAAAAAGGCATCATCACAATAAAAAGCATAATCAGGATTTTCAACTTGTAAATCTTTTAAAACTTTCTGAACTGAAATATTAAAACTTTCAAAATCTTCTGCAATTAATACTTTTTTAAACATATTTTTTATTTGGGTTTTGAATTGAAAATTTGATCATAATTTGAAGACCATTTACATTTTCAGTTTCAAAAATAATATCTCCATTTAAATTAGAAATACGTGAAACCGTATTTTGAAGACCATTTTTTGGTTGTAAGTCAGAAATTCCGATTCCGTTATCTGAATATTTTATGATAATTTGCTCGTTCTCTTCCTTAAAATTTAGAATTACTTGCGTAGCTTCGCTATGCTTTTTCATATTTGTTAAGAGTTCTTGCATAACCAAGAAAATCTCTGTTTTTACGTGATCTTCAACTTTTTTCCAAAGTTTGTTTTCATTTCCAATCAAAAATATTTTAACAATTTCCGAATCATAAGAACTAATTAATTGGGATAATTTTTCAGCAAAATTTCTTTGTTGATTTTTATCTATTTTATCATAAGAAATATCTCGAGAAATTTCATAAACGATTTCTAATTTATCTAAAATTTCATTTCTATTCAATTCCGATTTATTCTCAATATCAGACATTACATAATAAATTCCATTTGCTACTTTATCATGAACTTTTTTCGAATATTTCAGTTCTGTTTTCTTTACTTCCAGAATCTTTTCTTGCTGTAATTTCTGTTTTCTTTTTCGGCTTATAAAATAGCCAAAAATAGAAAGCACGATTAAAAATCCGATTAGAATATAAAGTTTTAAAATAGCATTTTTCTTTTTTTCGTTTTCTGCTTCAGCTTTTAGAAAATCTGCTTTATTTTTCTCTGAATCGTAACGTATTAAGGCAAATTGATTTTTGGATTTATTGCGTATAAGCTGTATACTGTCATTTAATTTTTGATAATCATCAAAATATTTTTTAGAATTTATTGAATTTTCTAATGAAATAAGTTGTTCATAAACTTCTAATTGATCATCTATACTATTATTTTCGAAAGCTATTTCTTTTCTTTTATAAGCATAATCCAAAGCTTTTTTGTGATCTAAATTCGAATAATAATCTACTAAATGTGCGTAGCTTGCATTTTGTCCCCACAAATCATTTTCATCTACTCGAATTGCAAGCGCTTTATTCAAGTCTTCTTCTACAAATTGCTCATTATTTTGCAACCATTTTGTATAAGCTAAATTATCTAAAATACGAGCATATTCTTTCGGATTTTCAGTAATTTTATTATCTTTTAATAAGTTTTGGTAAATCGTTATAGCTTCATCAAATTGATTATTGTAACGATAACTATTTGCAATATTATTTTGATTGATAACATAAGCCGTTTTATCAGGATAATATTCTATTGCTTTTTTGTAATAATTTATTGCTTCTTTGTAATTTCCCAACTTATGTTGAGTTTGTCCTAAATTATTGTAAGCACTAGATAAAATTTCTTTTTTATCTTTTTCATTAGGATTTAAAAGTTTTATTGCTTCTATGGTTAATTCTTGACTTCCAAATAAATCTCCTTTATCCTTAGAAATATATCCCATATTAATCAGGCATTTTGCTGCTTGAGATTTGTTATTCTGTTTTAGAAAAACATTCTTGGCTTCATTAAAATAAGCATAAGCACTGTCACTTTCTTCTTTTTCATAAAATTTCCAAGCTGTTTCATAAATTTCACTATTAGAAGTTGTATCCTCCTTAGAATTTTCATCTTGAGCTTGTTGACAACCAAAAATAAATAAAATTAATCCAATAAATAAACTTCTTTCCAAAACTTCATATTTACTCAATAAAGCTAAAGAAAAAACGGATAGATTTCTCTATCCGTTCGAAGTTTATTTTTTTGGTGGAGTGTTACCTGTTTCTCCATTTGTTTCTCCTTCTATACTATTATCTGCTGATAATTTGTATACAGATGCATGATTATCTTGAGAAATTGTATTTGTATTTTGGTTAGGAAAAAAGAATCCCAATAAAGCGAATAATAATTCGAACATAACTTTAAATTTTATTTTTTTGACATAAGTGCTCTTCCTTGCAAAACAGATTGCAAGTCTTATACACCGAAAAAAAAGAAGCGCTTCTTATTGGGAAGTTTTATAGAATGAAAACAGTTAAGGAAAAATGCTTCCCATCAGTTAGCCTTAACTATTTTCAATCCTATATTTTTAGAAATCAAATTATTTTGTTTTATTTTGATTTCTGTTGCAAAGTAAATACAGAACGTAAAATATCTGATAGACAAA
Source organism: Empedobacter brevis (assembly GCF_965118635.1). GTDB lineage: Bacteria > Bacteroidota > Bacteroidia > Flavobacteriales > Weeksellaceae > Empedobacter > Empedobacter brevis_A. The sequence goes on from NZ_CBCPHV010000005.1 coordinate 230,224, forward strand.
AAATAGACAAGTTTTAGACAATTATTAGACAACCTACTTTACGTAAAACCGTAATTTAATTTGACCAAAATTTGTCTTCTTTGTAAAAGAATTAAAAGTGAAATGTCTACAAAAAAACAGTTATTCGAAAAGGTTTTTGAGAAAGCAAAAAGAGAACGTGAAAGTGAAATAAAAAACGCTCTTGCAAAACATTTAGAACAAGCAACCAATTTTTCAATTAGTTCCAAAACTTTTTCGAGATACTATGATTATTTAGAGAAAAATGAAATTGAGGAAAAAAATATATCTATAGATATTTTAAATATTCTGGCTAACTATATTGGATATGAAAGTTTCAGAGATTTTAATCTAGAATTTAAAAATATCATAATTGAAGAGAATAAAACTGAAAAAATAAAATTCAATTCTTTTGAATTAAACATTAACGTAAAAGTCAAAATATCAATTCTTAGAGCTTAAGACAAACAAAAAATATTTTTTTAATAAGATAATTATTAAAATTAATTCATAAATAACTTTATATAAGCCATTTAATAACATTTATACAAATTATGGTTTACATCCAGAAAATGGTAAAACATTAAAACCTGTTTCTAAATATATCTTGGAAAAATATGTTTTAGAAAAAAAACAATAAAAAACACTCAACATACGAGATGAAGAGTGTTTTTATTTACTATTTGATTGCTAAATAATTTATAACATTTTAAAAAGAATACGAATACTAAAAATTATAACCAGAAAAGCAACAGCTAAAACAGCTATTTTTTGAGGAATTTTGCCTGCTAATTTTGCTGCAATTGGAGCTGCTAATGCGCCGCCAATAATTAAACCTGCAATGATAAATCCATGACTTACACCTAAAGCAACAAAAAAGGTTAAAGAGGCAGAAAGCGTTACAAAAAACTCAGCTAAACTAACAGTTCCTACAACTAAGTTTGATTTTTTTCCTTTTGCTAATAAAGTGGATGTTACAACTGGGCCCCAACCTCCACCTCCAAAGGCATCTAAAAATCCTCCTGAGAATCCTAAAAGTCCAACTCTTTTTACTTTTTTACGTTCTATTTTTTTTCTGAATGCTAAAATGATTAATCGAATTCCGATAATTAATGTATAAGAAGCTAAAATTCCGTAAGTTATTGTTTCATATTTATTTCCCAAATAAACCAACAATAATGAGCCTGAAATTGCTCCAATTATTCCTGGAATAGCTAACGCAACCAATAATTTCTTATTTACATTACCAAATTTATAATGAGAGAAACCACTAATTCCGCTCGAAAACATTTCTGCTGTATGAATACTTCCACTTATTGAAGGCAAATTAACACCGAATAACATCATACTTGTAGAACAAGTTACTCCATAACCTAATCCAACTGCGCCATCAACCATTTGAGCAAAAAATCCAATCGCTAACATGACATAAAATACATTTGGAATATGAAGCACAAAATCTTTTGCTTCCGAAAAACTTACAATTGAAGACAATGCATATCCTATGAACAATGCAAAGAAAACTAACGTAATTTCAGTAACTAATCGTTTATATTTTTTTGATATTTTTTTTCCTTCAACTGAAGAAGTTAATTGATTAAAATTTTCAGTCTTCTCATCAATCGAATCTGGAATAATATCTGAAAGATAATTACTTAAATATTTTTCCGTTTTATGATATTTCTTATTTGCATGAATTGCGATATTAAGATGATCTTTTTTTACAATAGTTCCGAAATAAAAATCAGATAAATCTGGTTGATGAACAACATGAACTAAAATCCCTTTTTCGTTGGCATTTTCCTTAATTTTTTGTATTATTTCTTTGTCTTTTATCGCAACAATTACTACATCAACATGCTCTAAATCATGAATTGTAAAAGCACGATTTTCTTGTTTTATTGTAGGATAATCCACAAAAATATCATTCAATTCTTGTTTGAATTCCTTTGCGATAACTTTTACGTTTACCGAAGGATTTTGTTTAATTAATACCGACAGCTTTTCTAAAGCAGCTTTTCCGCCTCCAACAATAAGAAAACGTAACTGTTCTGTTTTTAAAAATATTGGGAATAAATTATTTTCCATTCATCAATTGATTAACTATTAAAAAATTAATCTATAAACATCAAAGCTGCAACTGTATTTTTCGTTGTTTCATCAATCAAAATTGCATTTCCTGTATGAATATTTTCTTTGAAAGAATCAAAAAACAAAGGTTGATTTGTTTTTAAAACAACTTGTCCAATATCGTTTAGTTTGATTTCATCAGACGGAATAAATTCCCAATTATTAATATCTAATTGTTGATTAATTGTTTTGATTTTTGCACGAACCGAATGAAAACGATGTTGTAAAACATATGTTTTTCCTTGCTGCAATGCTTGATTATCTAACCAACAAATCCATGCTTTTGGCTCGTTTGTCGATTGTGGTTCTTCCGAAGTTTTAACAATTGTATCTCCTCTGCTGATATCAATATTATTTTCGAGATGCAAAACAACATTTTCTCCAGCTTCAGCTTGATCAACTTCTTCTAAATGTCGTTCTATTTTAACAATTTTTGATTCGATATTTGATGGAAAAACTTTTACTGAATCTCCAACATTATAAACTCCACTCAAAATTTGTCCTGCATATCCTCTATAATCATGATGTTCTTCATCCTTTGGACGAATCACCCATTGTACTTGAAAACGAGCTGCTAATTTTTTATCCGTTTCAATTGAAACTGTTTCTAATTGATGCAATAATGTTTCACCATTATACCAAGGTGTTTTTTCTGATTTATCGACAATATTATCTCCAACCAAAGCAGAAACTGGAATAAAAGTCACTTCATCATAATTCAATTGATTTTGAATTTGCTGAAAATCACTTTTTATCGTTTCGAAAATATCCTGAGAATAATCTACTAAATCGATTTTATTAATTGCAATAATTGCTTTTTTAATTCCCATTAACGAACCAATACTTGCATGACGTTTCGTTTGAGAAGTGATTCCTTTTCGAGCATCAACCAGAATAATTATCAATTCTGAATTTGAAGCTCCGGTAATCATATTTCGTGTATATTGTTCATGTCCAGGCGCATCTGCGATAATAAATTTTCGTTTTGAAGTAGAAAAATATTTATACGCTACATCTATCGTGATTCCTTGTTCTCGCTCTGCACGCAAACCATCTGTAATTAAAGACAAATCTATTTCGTCATCTTCGTTTGATTTACGTTTTTCTAAAACACCCAATTGATCGGTGTGAATACTATTTGAATCATAAAGTAAACGTCCTATTAAAGTACTTTTACCATCATCAACGTTTCCTGCTGTTATAAATTTTAATGTATTCATTTTACTTAATTTCTATAGATATTATAGAGTTTTGTTTGAAAAAATATGATCTAGAAATAACCTTGTTTTTTGCGGTCTTCCATTGCTGATTCTGATAATTGATCGTCTAAACGAGTTTGCCCTCTTTCACTAATTCTTGTATTGATAATATCTGTAATAATATCATCTATCGTAGAAGAATCCGATGGTACAGCAGCCGTACATGTCATATCTCCAACCGTTCTGTAACGAACTTTTTCTACAACAACCTCATCATTTTCATTTGGTTGAATAAAATCTGAAGTCGCAATCAATTTATCATTATAAACAATACATTCTCGTTCATGAGCAAAATATAAGTTTGGTAACTCGATGTTATTTTTCTTGATATAATTCCAAACATCTAATTCTGTCCAATTACTAATTGGAAAAACACGAACATTATGTCCTTTTTCGATTCTTCCATTCAAAATATTCCATAATTCTGGACGTTGAAGTTTCGGATCCCATTGACCAAAATCATCACGAACTGAGAAAATACGCTCTTTTGCACGTGCTTTTTCTTCATCGCGACGCGCTCCACCAATACATGCATCAAATTCATTTTCTTCAATAATATCTAATAATGCGTATGTTTGCAAGGCATTTCGAGAAGGAAAACGACCAGCAGTTTCTTTCAAATTATATTTTTTTATTGCATCTTCAACAGAAGCAACAATCAGTTTTTCACCAATTTTATCAACTAAATAATCTCTGAATTTTATTGCTTCAGGAAAATTGTGTCCAGTATCAACATGAACCAAAGGAAAAGGAAACTTCCCTGGACGAAAGGCTTTTAATGCTAAATGAATTAAAACAATCGAATCTTTTCCTCCTGAAAATAACAAAGCTGGACGTTCAAACTGAGCTGCTGTTTCTCTCAAAATGTAGATTGCTTCGTCTTCTAATTGATTTAAATAATTTTTTTCTTGACTTGACATTCTTTTCAAACTTATTTTTTGACAATAAAAAACTCCTCAAAATCTTAGAGGAGTTTATGAACTATTATTTTTCAACTTAATATAGCACAAAAGAGTCCTCCATTTCGAAAGAGTAACCCATAAACATTGAGATTATATTAAGTACTAAATTTTTCATAAAAATTATTAATCTATAATTCCGATAGATTTTATGTTGTAAAAATAGAAATAATATTTAAAATACAAAGATTGATTCCAAAAAAAGATAAAAAATTGAATATTTCTACGACTTCATTACCTTTGCAAAATGTCAAGAAAATCTAAGCAAAAAATCATATTAAATAATATAGAAGTTTTACGTGCTGGTGCAAAAGGTGTTTCAGTTGGTAAAACAGAGGAAGGAAAAACTGTTTTGATAAAAGGTGCGATTCCTGGAGATGTTGTAGATGTACACGTTTTAAAGAAAAAAAGCAGCTATTTGGAAGGTCAAGCAATTGAAATTCATACAAAATCTCCTTATCGTGTTGAACCAGAATGTGAGCACTTTGGTGTTTGCGGTGGTTGTAAATGGCAAGATATGAGCTATGAAGCGCAACTTAAATTTAAGCACGACGAAGTTGTAAATAATTTGGTTCGCATTGGAGGTTTCAAAGATTTAGAAGCTGAAATCGTTCCAATTTTAGGATCAAAGGAACAATATTTTTATCGTAATAAATTAGAATTTACATTTTCTAATGCTCGTTGGTTAACATTAGAAGAAATTCAATCTGGAAAAGAATTTGATGATAGAGATGTTATTGGATTCCATATTCCTGGAGCTTGGTCGAAAGTTTTAGATATCAAAAAATGTCATTTGCAACGCGATCCTTCGAATGCGATTCGTATCGAAGCAAAACGTTTTGCATTGGAACATCATTTAGATTTCTTCGATTTGAAGAATCAAGAAGGTTTATTAAGAACATTAATGATTCGTACTTCTCAGAATGGACAAGTAATGGTTTTAGTTCAGTTCTTCCGTGAAGAAAAAGAAAATCGCGAAGCTTTCTTACAAAATCTAAAAGATAAATTCCCAGAAATCACATCTTTATTATATGCGATTAATCCTAAACAAAACGATTCTGTTTATGATTTAGACATTGAAGTTTTTGCAGGAGAAGATCATATTATGGAAAAGATGGAAGATTTGAACTTTAAAATTGGTCCAAAATCTTTTTATCAAACAAATCCAGAACAAGCTTACGAATTATACAAGTTAACACGTGATTTTGCAGGATTAACTGGAAATGAGCTAGTATACGATTTATATACAGGAACAGGAACAATTGCACAATTCGTTTCGAAAAAAGCGAAGAAAGTAGTTGGTGTAGAATCTGTTCAAGAAGCTATTGATGCTGCAAAAGCAGCAGCAAAATTTAATGGAATAGATAATTGCGATTTCTATTGTGGTGATATGAAAGATGTATTGAATCAAGATTTCATCAACGAACATGGAATTCCAGATGTTTTGATTACTGATCCTCCTCGTGATGGAATGCACAAAAAAGTGGTTGAAAATATTTTGTTCATGAATCCTAAACGTATTGTTTATGTTTCTTGTAACTCTGCTACACAAGCGCGCGATTTAGAATTGATGAAAGATCAATATAAAATTGTTAAAGTTCAGCCGGTTGATATGTTTCCACAAACACATCATGTAGAAAATATTGTACTTTTAGAGCGAATTTAAAATTCAATCCAAAAAAATGAAAAAATTTCAAACCATCTTATCAGTTTCAATCGCTGCTATTTTGACAAGTTTTGTATTATATAGTTGCGAAGACGATGATATTTGTACCGATGAAGGCGAAGTACCTCGTATGGTTGTAGATATGTATTACAACATTGATAAAACTACGAAATTAGAAGATACTATTTTCTATTGGGCTTATGTTTTAAAAGATTCTATCCCAACTGGAACAAATAAAGATACAATATTAATTGATCAAGGATCTGTAAATATGAAATCTTCTTTTGCTGCTCCAATTCGTAATAATAAGAAAAAAGAAATCTATTATACCGTTGCAAGAGGAAGAGATGTTCCAATTACAGACGATAACAATAAAGTTATACGAACAATTTATGCAAAAAGAGATCGTTTGATTCTTAAGTATGATACAATTGGCAATTCATATACTTCTAAAGCTTGTGGTTTTGGATTAACTTTCGAAGGAGTCGATGTAGAATTGGTTAGAAAAACTGGAAGTGGAGCTGGAAATTGGATAAAAAATATAGAAACTGTAAATACTGAAATAAAAGATGGTTCGACAACTGTTATTAAGCTTTTTGCTGACGAACGCAACTAGTTTTGCATTTGGTCAAGAAAATAAAACTGATTCGACGAAGGTTTCGGTTACAGATTCTATTCCAAAGAAAAAACACCATGATATTTTTATCGGTGTAGATGTTTTCAATCCAATTGTTTCTGCTTTCAACGATAAAAAAGGAGTTAGTGCTTATGCTTCTTATCAAATCAATAATAAGTGGCATGCTGTTGTAGAAGCTGGTTTTGAAAAAAATAAATTCAATGAAATCAATTGGAATGTTGATGTAGATGGTGTTTTTGCAAAACTTGGAGCAAATTGGTTTGTTACGCAAGATGTAGAAAATCAATCGAACGGAATTTACATTGGTGGACGAATTGCGTATTCTAAATATTCGCAAACCATCAATAGTTATCCGATTAGAGATTTACAATCGAATGAGATTATCAATAGAGGAAGTTTGCCAAAAGCAAATGTAAGTAGTTATTGGATAGAAGCTGTTGTTGGAGGACGTGTAGAGATTTTCAAGAATTTTTATGGTGAATTAGCTTTGCATCCTGCAGCTTATATTGGAGGTAAAAAAGATCAGGGAATAGATCCTTTGGTTATTCCTGGTTACGGAAAATATAGTGGACCTTTCAATATGCCTGTTTTTTGGGGAATTTCTTATAAGATAAAGTAAGGTTAATTATAGGTCAAAATTAAGAATAGAATATATAAAAAAAGGAACTCAAATTTGAGTTCCTTTTTTTGCTTTGAGAAAATTTCAGATTAATCCAAAACCTTTGCTCCTTTTACTTTTTGATTTGTTAAAGCAATTTCTAGAACTTCTTTCATTTCTTTTACAAAATGAAAAGTCATTCCTTTTATATATTCTTCTTTTATTTCTTCAATATCTTTTCGGTTATCTTCGCACAAAATAATTTCTTTGATATTTGCACGTTTCGCAGCCAAAATTTTCTCTTTAATTCCGCCAACTGGCAAGACTTTTCCACGAAGTGTAATTTCTCCTGTCATTGCTAATTTAGCTTTCACTTTACGTTGTGTAAAAGACGAAACCAAAGATGTCAACATTGTAATTCCGGCAGATGGACCATCTTTTGGCGTTGCTCCTTCTGGCACGTGAATATGAACTTTATAATTTTCGAAAACTTCTGGTTTGATACCTAATTCGTCCGCATGTGCTTTGATATATTCTAATGCAATTGTCGCAGATTCTTTCATTACCGTTCCAAGATTTCCTGTAATCGAAAGTCCACCATTCTTCGCTTTAGATAAAATAGATTCGATAAATAAAATATCTCCTCCAACACTTGTCCAAGCTAAACCAACTACAACTCCAGGAACTTCATTGTTCTCATATTGATCTGGTATAATAGAAGGTCCTAAGATTTTCGAAATATCTTCGATAGAATATTTAGCATTAAATTCTTCTTCCAATGCAATATGTTTTGCTGCAGAACGAACCAATTTAGCTACTTTCTGATTCAATTTACGAACTCCAGATTCGCGCGTATAACCTGTAATTAAATATTCAATTTCTTTTTTACCTAATACAACATCTTTCTCTTTTAAACCATGTTCTGTTAATTGTTTTGGTAAAAGATGACGTTTTACAATTTCAGATTTCTCTTCTATTGTGTAACCTGCAATATTAATCATCTCCATACGATCTCGCAATGGACTTGGAATATCGCCAATATTATTGGCTGTTGCAACGAAAAATACTTTCGATAAATCGTATCCGATTTCTAAGAAATTATCATAGAAAGTCGAGTTTTGTTCCGGATCTAAAACTTCTAACATTGCTGATGAAGGATCTCCATGCGCACTTGCTGTCATTTTATCAATCTCATCTAAAACAAAAACAGGATTCGAAGATTCTGCTTTTTTTATTGATTGTAAAATACGTCCTGGCATCGCACCGATATATGTTTTACGGTGCCCACGAATTTCTGATTCGTCGTGCAATCCACCTAATGACATACGAACATATTTACGACCAATCGCTTCTGAAATAGATTTTCCCAACGATGTTTTTCCAACTCCCGGAGGTCCGTATAAACAAAGAATTGGCGAACGCATATCTCCTTTTAATTTCAATACTGCAAGATGTTCCAAAATACGTTCTTTCACATCTTCTAAACCATAATGATCATGATCTAAAATTTTCTTCGCATGTTTGATATCAAAGTTATCTTTCGTCAAAACATTCCAAGGTAAATCCAGCATAAATTCTAGATAATTTCGCTGAATATTATGTTCAGGCATTTGTGGATTTAGACGAGAAAGACGATTAATTTCTTTATCAAAATGATTAGCAACTTCTTCACTCCAATTTTTTGTTAGCGCACGTTTGCGCATTTCATTAATTTCTTCTTCTGTCGAATTTCCTCCTAACTCTTCTTGAATTGATTTGATTTGTTGATTTAAGAAATATTCTTTTTGTTGTTGATCTAATTCTTTACGAACTTTATTCTGAATCGTATTCTTTAATTCTAATTTTTGCAACTCAACATTCATAAAACGCATTACTTCCATTGCACGAAGTTTCATATCAGAAATTTCTAACAACAATTGTTTTTCGTCTAAGCTTAATGTTAAATTAGAGGCTACAAAATTGATTAAAAATGTATTACTTTCGATGCTTTTTATAGCTCCTGCAGCTTCTGAAGGCAACATTGGGTTTTCTTCTACAATCTGAAAAGCTAAATCACGAATTGAATCAATGATAATTGGATATTCTTTATTGCGAGAAGTTGGGACTTTTTCTGATAAAATTTCTACTTCTGCTTTAAAATATGGATCATCAGTAACAAATTCTTTAATTTTAAAACGTTTCATTCCTTGTAAAATCACCGTGATGTTTCCATCAGGCAATTTTATCATTCGCATAATTTTTGCAACTGTACCAACTGTGTATAAATCGTCTTTTGTTGGATCTTCTACTGCAATTTCTTTCTGTGAAAGCACACCAATAATGCGATCTTCTTTATACGCTTGTGTTAAAAGTTGGATAGATTTATCTCTACCTGCTGTAATTGGTGCAACTACGCCAGGAAATAAAACAGTATTTCTTAAAGATAAGATAGGCAATACTGAAGAAATATCTTGCTTATTCAGCTTGCTTTCTTCGTCTTTACTCATCAAAGGAATTAATTCGATTTCTTCTTCCATTACTTGTGCTAATGACAAATTGTCTATGTTCATAATTTTTTTGTACGTTCAATGTGTCAGTAAAACTATTTTTAACTGACGAAAGCTTTTCATAACATCAAAATGAATGTGATATTCTTCTCGTTTAAAGCTATTGGAAAAGCAACTATAAATAAGACAAACCTTGTGCCAATTAAATAATTTGTCAGTTTTTCAATAAGGCTTTGTTATGTGAATGAGGAAAATTAAAAATGAAATTTCTATTAAATAAAAAAATCGGGATTTACCCGATTTTAGATTTTGCAATAACTTTACGATAAAGTTCTTCGTATTTTGGAAGAATATTCGTTTTATCAAATCGTATTGCTTGTTCTTTTGCTTGATGACTAACCTCTGCTAAGCGCTTATCATCTTCTAAGATATAAATTGCCTTTTGTGCCATCATTTCGACATCTCCAACTGGACAAACAAATCCTGTAACACCATTTATATTAACTTCTGGAAGTCCGCCTGCATTTGAGGAAACAACCGGAACACTTGCTGCCATTGCTTCGAGTGCTGCTAAACCAAAGCTTTCTTGTTCGGATGGTAAAAGGAATAAATCGGCTGCTTTGAGAACATCATTCAAATCATTTACCATTCCAAGACTTTTCACTTTATCTTGAATTCCTAAATCTTGAATCATTTGATCAGCCATTTCCCATTCTGGTCCTTCGCCAGCAATAACCAATTTAGATGGAATTTCTTTCTGAATTAAATAAAATGTTTTAATTACATCTTCTATACGTTTTACTTTTCTCAAATTCGAAGTATGTAAAATAATTTTCTCGTCTGGTTGAGCAAAATTATCTCGACAACACACACATTTTTCTGGAAGATATTGTTCGTTATCTATAAAATTCGGCACAACTTCTATTTCATTTGTAATGTCGAAAGCACAAAGCGTATCTTGTTTTAAACTTTCGGAAACTGATGTTACAGCATCCGATTCATTGATCGAAAATTCTACTGCTGTTTTATATACCGGATGTTTTCCAACCAACGTAATATCTGTTCCGTGCAAAGTTGTTACAATTGGTAATTTATATCCTTTTCTCGCCAACATTTGCTTCGTAAAATATGCTGCATATGCATGCGGAATAGCATAATGTACATGCACCAAATCCAGCTCATAAAGCAAAACTTTATCATATAAAATTGTACTTAACGCCAAATCGTATGGTTGATATTGAAACAAAGGATATGTTTCGACATGAATTCGATGAAAGTATATATTTGATAATTTAATGTTTAATCTCGCAGGAACATTTGTGCTAAAAAAATGTATTTCATGCCCTTTTTCCGCTAAATCCATTCCCAGTTCTGTTGCCACAATTCCACTTCCTCCGTAAGTTGGATAGCATACAATTCCTATTTTCATTTGCGATTCTTATTTAGACAAATTTAAGGCAAAATTGCATCATAAATTACTTGTCGAATATTTTCTCGTACTTTTTTAATGGAAAGATAATTTGGCTCAACAGTTTCATTCACTCGATTGGAAAGAAAAATATAAATCAAATTATATTTAGGATCTGCCCAAACCATTGTTCCTGTAAAACCTGTGTGCCCGAAACTTTCGGCTGATGGACCAACTTTCGAAACTGATTTTATTTTATCAAAACCTGCACCACGATAATTTCCTTTGAATTGTTGTTTGGTAAATTCTGCTATAGTTTCTGGTTTCAAATAAACCTCATCACCATATTCACCTCCATTCAAATACATTTGCATCAATTTTGCTAAATCAATAGAATTTGAAAACAAACCTGCATGACCTGCAATTCCGCCTAACATTGCTGCACCTTGATCGTGAACGAAACCATGAATTAATTGATTTCTATAAGTTTTATCGTATTCAGTAGGAATAATATCTTCTAAACTAAATTTTTCCTTCGGATTGAAAGTTGTGCGATACATTCCCAATGATTGATAAAATTTTTCTTGAGTCAATTGATTCAAATCTTTCCCAAAATCATTTTCTAATTTTTTCTTGAAAATATAATAACCCAAATCTGAATATGCATAAGATTTATGTCCAAGTTGAGATTTATAAATATCCTCGTAAATTGTATCTTTTATAGAATTAATAATATAAATATTATCTGTAACTTTTATTTGATGTTCTTCGTCTTGTTTTCTCGAATAGAAATCTAAATATAATCGTGCATTTTTTACATTTACGGTTTCATTATAAAAACCAATCCAAGGTTTTAAACCAGCTTGATGCGCTAAAACTTCTCTAATTTTTAATATAGATTTATTCGAGTTTTTAGCATCCGAATCAATTTCTCCGAGCGTTTGTTCGAGGTTTAATTTTCCTTCATTTACCTCCAACATCAACAAAGGTAACGTCGCCGCTACCTTTGTTACAGAAGCGACATCATATAAATCTGTCCACTTCACTTTTTTTGAAGAATTTTTATCTTGCGTTCCAAAGCTTTTATCATACACAATTTTACCATCTTTTGCTACCAAAATTTGCATTCCAGGTGTGTAATGATTTGCAATTGCTTCTTCAGCAAGTTTATCAATTTCTAAAAGTTTTTTTTTCCTAAATTCACATTTTCAGGAGAAGTAAATCCCAAACGTTTGATCTGTTTTATTTCAATTCCTTTTCCCTCTTTCAAATTTTCATTAATATCTACAGGTAAAATTCCGTCAACATCAATTGCGCCAAAAATAACTTGTGCCGCTGCTATTTGCGCATCTTTGGTATTTTGATAATGAATTGTAACAGCATCTATATTTGATAAATCTAAATCTTTCAAACCATAAGGGCTTGTAAATAATGAAAAGATTTTCTTTTTGTTTTTTGGTAATGCTTTTAAAATTGCTTTTGAATTTTCTGATAATTTATATGGTTTATAAACCGTTTCATTCGATAAAAATGCACCCGAAATAATTACATCATAATCATTCAATAAATTGACTTGATTTGGATTTGTAATTTTCACCAATTCTACATTTGTATATTTTTGTAAATGTGTCAAAAATTGCTCATAATCAGTTTGTTCAAGTGGAACGAATGCGATTTTTTGATTCAATTTTTTAATTGGTAAAACTTTGTGTTCATTCTTTACAACTGTCGAAGCTTTCTCGAAAATCTTAGTTGTAAGAGCCAAATTTTCAGCAGAGTTTAAATCTTCTAAAACATTTACCGGATTTAATGTTTTAACTTCATTCAAACCTGTGATATATTTCGCCATCAAGATTTTCTTTACACTTTCTTCTAAACGTGCTTCAGAAATTTGACCTTTGTTTATCGCATCAATTATTTTTTGTTTACCAACATGTACATTTTGTGAAAATAATAAAATATCATTTCCTGCTATAAATGCTCTATAATCAACATCTCCAGGAGGAAACATTTTTGCAACACCATCCATATTCAATGCATCTGTAATCACAATTCCTTTGAACTGTAATTCTCCTTTCAAATAATCTGTAATGATTTTTTTAGATAAAGTAGATGGAATTTTTGGATCTGGCTCCAAAGCCGGAACATTAAGATGCGCAACCATTATTGATTGTACACCAGCTTCAATCATTTTTTTAAAAGGTGCAATATGATATTTTTCTAAATCTAATTTATTATCTGGAATTAAAGGCAAAACTTTGTGCGAATCTTGGTCTGTATTTCCATGTCCAGGAAAGTGTTTTGCTGAAGACAAAACATTTTGCTCACGCATTCCTTCCATGTAAGCAATTCCTTTTTCTGCTACACGATTTGGATTTGAACCAAAAGAACGATTTCCAATAATTGGATTATTCGGATTTACATTAACATCAATCGATGGTGAAAAATTGAACTGAACTCCAACTCTGTTTGCTTGTAAACCAATTTGTTTCCCAACTTGATATACTAATTTATTCTCGCGCAAAGCTCCAAGTGTCATATTCCAAGGAAAACGTTCCACTCCTTTTAATCGCATTGCTAATCCCCATTCTGCATCCATTCCAATCAACAATGGAATTTTAGAAATTGATTGAAATTTATTTGTCAATTCTATTTGATGAGCTGCTTGATCTTGCATAAAAATCAAACCACCGATGTGTTCTTCTTGAATTAATTTTAAAATTTCATTTTCATGTGCTGCATCTCTATTTGAGTAAGCTGCAACTATAAATAACTGACCAACTTTCTCTTCTAAAGACATTGAATTGTACTTTTCATCAACCCATTTCATTTGGATAGAATCTTTATACAATGGAGAAATTTGTTGTGCTTTAGAGGCAATAGGTAAAATAATTATTAAGAATATGTATGATATTATTTTTTTCATTCCAGAATAAATTAATTTTGTATGTTTTTTCTTTTGTAGAGACATTTTTTAATAGGCTTAACTGTTAGGATTGGTAAATTTATAGTAAATTGTCAAATTAAATAAAATTATATGAGTATTTTCAGTGTTGTACAGGATAGTATGCTAAATCATCCTGGACTAATAGCTGTTTTTGGAGTCGCAGTAATTATTATGTTGCTGTTGGATTTAGGTGTTTTTAATAAAAATGCGCATGCTGTTTCGAATAAAGAAGCACTTACTTGGACAATCGTTTGGATCTCCTTAGCAATGGTTTTTAGTGGAGTAATTTATTTCGTATTCAAACAAGCTGATGGACATGCATTTGCATTAAATAAATTTTCACAATTCCAAGCTGCCTATTGGATAGAAAAAGCTTTATCTGTTGATAATTTGTTTGTGTTTATACTTGTTTTTGGTTTCTTCAAAATTCCGAAAGAATATCAACACAAAGTACTTTTTTGGGGTATTTTAGGAGCACTTTTCTTTAGAGCAATCTTTATTTTTGCAGGAGTTGAATTAATTAAAATGACTTATTTACCAGCTTTTTCTATTGGAGATTGGCATTTTAATCTTGGTGAAGATGCCACACATGCAAACTTTGAAGCCAAGCAATTCTTCAGACCAAATGTTGTATTAACGCTTTTTGGATTCTTTTTAATTGTTGCTGGAATAAAATCATGGAAATCAAGTGATGAAGATGAAAATCAAGATTTATCTCAAAATTTCGGTGTTAAATTGGTACATAAATTTTTCAAAGTCACACCAAACTTTGATGGCGATAAGTTCTTTAGCATTCAAAACGGAATAAGAATGGCTACACCGCTTTTTGTCGCTTTAATGGTAATTGAAGTAACAGATTTAGTTTTTGCTGTAGATAGCATTCCTGCTATTTTTGCTGTTGCTCCAGACGATCCTTTTATTCTTTATTCTTCTAATATTTTTGCAATTTTAGGCTTACGTTCATTGTATTTCTTATTGGCAAACTCAATGGATAAATTCAATAAACTACATTATGGTTTAGCAATTATTTTGAGCTTTATCGGAATAAAAATGATTATCATGCCTTTCTATCATTTCGAATCAACAGTTTCTCTTTCTATAATTGGTGGCGTTTTACTAATCACAATTATTTG
This sequence comes from Empedobacter brevis, assembly GCF_965118635.1. Taxonomy (GTDB): domain Bacteria; phylum Bacteroidota; class Bacteroidia; order Flavobacteriales; family Weeksellaceae; genus Empedobacter; species Empedobacter brevis_A. The sequence goes on from NZ_CBCPHV010000005.1 coordinate 245,444, forward strand.
GTCGCTAATATCGAATAAATCCGAAATTTCTAAATAAACAAAAAGGTCGCTCAATGAGCGACCTTTTTTTATTCTATTTTATAATCTTATTTTGATTTCTTCGTTGCCTCTTTCAATGGCTTAGTTACTTCAGAAACACTTTTCACTTCAGTTTCGTCTTTCAATTCCTTCAATGATTTTGTAGGACTTTCGTTTCCTCTGTGGCACATCGTACATGTTACAACATTAATCATTTCTGGATTTTTTGCGTTTTCCCAATTGAAATTTTTTGCATTTATATCACGAGTCATCTTTATCATATAACGTGCAATTTCTTTTTCTTTCTTTGCATCGCTTGCAAAATCCATCTTTTTAGTTTCTGGATTTACTGCATGACAATAACTACATTTTACACCTAATGCCTCATTATATCCACTCATCAAACCTTTCAGGCTATCTTCTGATATATTTTGTGGTAATACTTTTAGGTTTTTCCATTCCGAATTCGAAATCGATTTCCCTGTGTCAATTTGGCGAGAATTTGTAAATGAAAAAATACTAAACATCAACGCTAAAACTCCCAAAGAAGTCATTATTCTACTTGTTTTCATCTGTAATAAGTTTGTTGCAGAAGTTAAAACAAATATTAAACCGAATAGAATACCTTAAAAAATTTAGAATAATTTTAAATTGTTAATCAACTATTATTAAGTCAGTTAAAATCTCCAAACCAATAAACGAGAAATTTTATTTCCTTGTTGCATATTTACAATTCGATAATCTCTTACTTTTTCGCGTTTTAAAATTCCTTCTAAAATACGAACATTCTCTTTTCTAGAAACTAATGTTGTAAACCATTTTACTTGGTGTTTGTAATCAGTACTTTCTTTTATCATTTTTGTGATAAATAAACGTTCTCCTCCTCTACACCAAAGCTCTGAATTATTTCCACCAAAATTTTGAATTGGTTTTTGATCTGATTTTTGACCTAAATTTTTCAGTTTACGCATTGTTTGTTCCATCACTTCTTGATTTGATCTAAAAAATGGTGGATTACAAATCGTAATATCAAACTTTTCTCCTTGTTTGATGATATTCTTAAAAATGTTATTTGGATTAAATTGCATTCTAATCTCAACTTTATTACGAAGTCGAGCATTTTTCTTTACAATTTCTTCCGCATTTTTGAAAGAAGCATAATCTAATTCTGCTCCGACAAAATTCCAATCATATTCATAATTTCCAATTATCGGATAAATACAATTGGCTCCAACACCAACATCCAAAACTTTTACGTCTTTTCCTCGTGGAATAACACCATCAAAACTTTCGTCTAAAATGTCGGCAACATAATGAATGTAATCGGCACGACCAGGAATTGGCGGACACAAATTATCTTTTGGTAATTCCCAATAATCAATATCGTAATACGTTTTCAACAACGCTTTGTTTAATGCTTTTACAGCATCTCTATCCGAAAAATTAATTGTTGGTTCGTTCTCTTTATTAGGTTTGATATATTTGGAAAGTGGTGAATAAATCGCGCACAATTTTTCGAAATTATAAGGCGCTAAATGACGATTGCGCGAATGTAATTTTTTTAATTTACTCTTCTTTTCGGGAGTATTCATACAAAAATATTTATGCAAAAATAAGACAACCTTTGCACTAAACTACAAAGGTTGTTTTGATTTCGTTTATTTTCGTTGCTTTTGTAGCGTTTCAATTTGTTTTAAAAGATGATGAATTACTTCTAAACCTTCTAAATTAACGCCTAAAGTATAATGAAATTCTATAAATCTTTCGATTAATTTCAAATCATCTTCTTCGATAAAATATTCTTGGTTACGTTCGTGTAAAACAACCAAATCATTTTTGTATAAATCAATTACAAATTGAGGTTCAATCTCATGATATTTGCTAAACTGAACAACTGATATCGTTACATTTTTCATGGTTTTAAGCTTTTTTAATTGAACGTAATTTCTCGAATAATTCTTTCTCTTCTTCTGATAAATTAGTTGGAGTTTTTATAGAAAATGTTACGTATAAATCTCCAAACTGATCATCTTTCTTATAAATTGGTAAACCTTTTCCTTTTAATTTTACCTTTTTATTATTCTCTGTTCCTTCTTTTATCGGAACTTTCACTTTCCCTGAAAGTGTGTCAATCATTGTTTCTCCACCTAAAATTGCGTCATATAAATCGACCTCAACAGTTTTAGACAAATCTGCTCCATTTACCTGAAATGATGTATTATTTACGACATGAAAAGTAATATACAAATCTCCATTTGGACCATTGTTATAACCTTTTCCACCGTGACCTTTTATCTTAATTGTTTGTCCATCTTCTACTCCAGCAGGAATTGTAATACGAATATTTTTACCATTCACAGCAAAAGTTTGCTTATGAGAAGCCAACGTATCTGTCAAGTTTAGTGTCAAACTGGCATTTACATCTTGTCCTTTGTAACCAGTTGATCTACTTCTTCCTTCACGTCCAAACATTGAACTAAAAAAATCAGAATAACCATCAAAATCTCCAAAACCTTCAGCTCCATCAAAATCACTGTTACTGTATTGATATTGTTGCTGTTGTTGGCGAGCTTTTTCGTATTCTTCTCCATGTTGCCAGTTTTCTCCATACTTATCGTATTTTTTACGTTTTTCTGGATCGCTCAACACTTCGTTTGCTTCGTTTAATTGTTTAAATTTTTGTGCAGCTTCTTCGTTATTTGGGTTAAGATCGGGATGATACTTACGCGCCAATTTTCGATAAGCTTTTTTTATTTCATCTTTTGATGCGGTCTTTTGCAGACCTAATGTTGTATAGTAATCTATAAAAGCCATAGTAATTTACAAGTTTGTGTTTTAATTTTATCAAAATCGGTTCCAATTTTATCAAAACTGACAATACGGCTTATAGTTTTTAATCTATTGAAACTTTTTAATATTTTACTTAAAAATAAATAAATTTCTTATGATTATTCATCATTATATATAAAATATTTTTTCATTCTAAACCAATTACAAACTGAAATTAATTCAAAAAAAAAAGACAATACTTCTTCAATGAAATATATGAATGATCGTTTGAAATTTATTTCACTTAAATTCACCAAAACATTTTTCGTAAATTTGCAAAATGGAAAGTCAAAAAAATAATCCATTACATGGAAAACGTTTAGACGATATTATTGAAGAATTGGTCATTTATTATGGTGGTTGGGAAGGTTTGGGAAATCAAATTAACATCAAATGTTTTAATGATAATCCTAGTTTGAAATCTTCTTTAAAATTTCTTCGAAAAACCGATTGGGCGCGTAAGAAAGTAGAAGAATTGTACATCAAAAAAATTGTAAAATAATGTCATCTATTCTTGAAGAAAAAATTTTCATTGATTCTGAGCTTTTAACTAATATTGAGGAAGAAAGTCAAGTAATTATACATTGTTGTATGATAGCTGACGAGTATGCAAATGCTGCGCGTATTTGGCCTTCAACTTTCATTATTGATAATCAGTCAGGGAAACGTTCTCAATTAGTTTTTGCTGATGGAATAACGATGTATCCAAATTGGACGTATATAGAAGAAGGTTCTTCTATAAATTTCACTTTAATTTTTAATGGTTTACCGAAGAGTTGTAAATCATTCGATTTTATAGAAATTATACCACAAGCTGGAGGATTTGAATATCGAAAAATTATCCGAAATAAAAGCGATGTTTATCATATCCAATTTTCGGAATAAATAAAAAAAATCGGTTCATTTCGAACCGATTTTTTTATGATATAAGCTAAACCTTTTATTGAATAATTCCAATGTCTTTACGATAATATTCGTAATCGAAATGTACTTTCTTAATATTTTCATAAGCCGTTTCACGAGCTTCTTCTAATGTATTTCCTAATCCAACGATATTGATTACACGACCACCAGAAGTTACTATTTCATCTCCTGTTAATTTAGCTCCAGCAATAAAGTTGGGACAAGTTACATTTTCTAATCCACGAATCTCAAAACCTTTTTCATAATTTCCTGGATATCCTCCTGAAACCATTACGACGCAACAAGCATGCTGTTTTTTGAAATTCAAATCGAAATCTTCTCCTTTTATTGCTTTATTTACAACATCAGCCAAATCGTTTTCTAACAATGGCAAAGTTGTTTGCGTTTCTGGATCTCCCATTCTTAGGTTATATTCTAACAAATAAACACCCTTCGTAGTAATCATCAATCCGAAGAAAATAACTCCTGCAAATTCTAATCCTTCCTTGATTAAACCACATTTTGTAGGTTCCATAATTTCTTCTTGGAACATTCTGAAATGTTCTTCAGTAAACAATGGATTTGGAGCTATAACTCCCATTCCACCTGTATTTAATCCAGTTTCTCCTTCTCCAATTTTCTTATGATCTTTTGCAGATACAAATGGAACAATTTTCTTTCCATTGAAAAAAGATAAAATAGATGCTTCAAAACCTTCTAAATATTCTTCAATAACGACTTCGTTTCCTGCATCTCCAAAAGTTTTATCCTCCATAATTTCTAATACAGCTTGTTTCGCTTCATCAAAATCTTGGCAAATAATAACTCCTTTTCCTGCAGCTAAACCAGACGCTTTCACAACAATAGGATATTCTTGTTCTTTTAAATAATCAATCGCCAACATTGGTCCTTGAAAATTCTTATATTTTGCTGTTTTCACACCATATTTATTCATAAAATCTTTCGCAAAAGCTTTTGAAGCTTCTAATTGTGCTGCGGATTTATGCGGTCCGAAAACATTCAAATTTTCTTTCTGAAAAATATCAACAATTCCTTCTGATAATTCTGCTTCTGGACCAACAAAAGTTAAATCGATTTGATTTTCTTTCGCAAAATCTTTCATTTCTTCAATCGAAGAAATTGAAACATTTGTTCCGATTTGAGCTGTTCCAGCATTTCCTGGAATAAAAAATAGTTCTAAATCTTGTTCCTTTTTCTTAAAATCTTCTGAAAACTTCCATCCAATAGCATGTTCGCGTCCTCCAGAACCTATTATTAATATTTTTGTCATTTGTTTTTGTTTTTAATTATTAATGCATAAAATGTCTCATTCCTGTGAAAACCATAGGAATTCCTCGTTCATTGCATGCATCAATAGAATCTTGATCTTTGATAGAACCTCCTGGCTGAATAATTGCTTTAATTCCATTTTCTGCTGCAAAATCTGCTACATCACGGAAAGGGAAAAATGCATCAGATGCTAAAACTAAATCCTCTTCTACTTTCTCTTTTGCACGTGCAACTGCTTGTTGAGCTGCCCATATACGATTGGTTTGTCCACCACCTATTCCATAAGCTTGTCCATTTGTCGCAACAACAATTGCATTAGATTTTACCCATTTTACAATTTTTTGAGCAAATACTAAATCTGTCATTTGACGTTCTGTTGGTTGAGCTTCTGTTACAACTTTAAGATCTTTTGAAAATTGATTATCTGTAGATTGAACAATTAATCCACCATCAACTTTTACATAAGTTACTTTGTCCGAAACTGGATTTTTCACTTTGATAATACGTAAATTTTTCTTTTGTTTAAAAATCTCTAAAGCTTCTTCTGTAAATGAAGGTGCAATAACTATTTCTAAGAAAATTTTATTTAGTTCAACAGCTGTTTTTCCATCAACTTCTCTATTAAAAGCAATAATTCCTCCAAAAATTGACATTGGATCACATTCATATGCTTTTTCGTAAGCTATTAATGTTGAATCTCCAATTGCTACTCCACAAGGAGTTGAATGTTTTACTGCGCAACAAGCTATTTCTTCGAATTCTGAAACTACTTTATAAGCTAAATCCATATCACGAATATTATTGAAAGAAAGTTCTTTTCCTTGCAAATATTCGAAATCTTTCATTGCTCCATTTTTCGTTTTATCAACATAATAAGCTGCTTTTTGATGAGGATTTTCTCCATAACGCAAATCCATTACCTTTTCATAAGAAGATTCTAAAAATTGAGGAAAATCTTGATCTAAAAGATAAGTAGAAATTGCGGCATCGTAAGCAGAAGTTAAATTGAATACTTTACCTGCACATAATTTACGTGTTTCGATAGAAGTTGATCCATTCTCACGAATTTCATTCATTATAACTTCATAATCATTTACATCTGTTACAACAGTTACATCGTAAAAATTCTTTGCAGATGAACGTAACATTGATGGACCACCGATATCAATAAACTCAATCATTTCGGCTTCTGAAAGACCTGTATTCATTTTTTCGAAAAATGGATAAAGGTTTACAATTACAATATCAATCGGATTAATTCCATGTTCTGCAATTGTTGCCATGTGATTTTCGTCTGAACGGCGAGCCATAATACCACCATGAATAGCAGGATGTAAAGATTTTACGCGACCATCTAAAATTTCTGGAAAACCAGTTACATCTTTTACTTCTGTAACTTCTATTCCATTTTCTTGTAAATGTTTGTATGTTCCTCCAGTTGATAAGATTTTGTAATCTTGTTCAATCAAGAATTTTGCAAATTCTAACAAGTTTGACTTGTCCGAAACACTGATTAGCGCTTGTTTTTGCATTGTGTTTTAGTTTTTAAAGTTTATTGTTTGTTTACTATATTTATTGGAAATGAAAAACCTCAATGTACAAGACATTGAGGCATTCTATATTTATGCTTCGCTTATTTGCTTAATTGCCTTGATGTAGATTTCTCCTTCTACGTCAGCAACTTTACGCTGTAAATCTGCTATTTCGTCTCCTTCTTCGACATCAAATGTTCCTTGACAAATAATTTGTCCTTCGTCTACACCTGCTGTTACATAATGTACAGTTGCTCCTGATGTTTTTTCACCAGCTTCTAAAACTGCTTTGTGAACTTTTGAACCATACATTCCTTTTCCACCAAATTTTGGTAATAAGGATGGATGAATATTAATCATTTTAGAGCCCCATTTCGAGGTAAATTCTGGTGATAATATGGTTAAAAAACCTGCTAAAACAATTAAGTCGATATCTTCATCTTCTAAATTATGTTCGGCATCTTCCGAAAAAGTTTTTCGGTCTAAGACATACGTTCGGATATCTTTATCCAACGATCGTTCTATTGCATAACAGTCGCGGTCTGCCATTACCATCGAAATTTCGACATTTGGTAAAGTTCCGTCTTCAACTGCATCAATAATATTTTGAAGATTTGTTCCGCCTCCGGAAACAAATACAGCTATTTTCATGTTTGTTTGTAAGTAATCTTGTTTGTTTTACAAAGATAAGATTTTAGTTGAAGCTAGCCGAAAAATATAACTTGGATTTAATCTATTTATTAATGATTTATTCACAATTAAAAACAAGAAAGGCTATTTCAAATGAAATAGCCTTTTTAAATATTTTTTTAGTCTTCTTGATTTCCATCAATTCCATGAGCATGCCCATGAGCAATTTCTGTTTCTGTAGCTGGACGTACATTTAAAACCTCAACATCAAATTCTAATGTTTTTCCTGCCATTGGCGGATTTAAATCTGCAATTACAGCATCGTCTGTTACTTCTACAACTGAAGCACGGAATTGGTTTCCTGCATCGTCAGTTAATGGTAAAAGTGCTCCAACTGGTGGTAATCCTGATTCTTTGAACATATCTAAAGGTAATTTAGCAACAGCTTCTTCTACTCTTTCACCGTAACCTTCTGCTGGTGTAATTATGAATGATTTTTTATCACCAACTTTTAATCCTTTTAATTCTTCTTCGAATTTAGGAATCATCATTCCTGCTCCAACTAAGAATGTTAATGGCTCTTCTGCATTTGATTGTTCTACAAATACTTTTTCACCATTCGGTTCAATGGTATGTAATGAGTAGTTAACTGAAACTACATTGTTGTTTTCTATTGACATAAATTGTAAATTATGGATGCTTTTGAAAAGCGTTCATTTTTAATACTTATTTCATAACAACAATTATTCCTTTCGAAGAATTTTACCAATTTTGTCAGTTATTTAACTTTTATAACTGACAAAATATAATTTAATCTATAAAAAGTAACGCTTTTTTAATGTCTTCGTAACCAATTTCACCATTGAAATAATCATAGATTGGTTTTAAAATTTTATTTTCTTCAAAGTCGATTTCGCTATATGCAAAACGAACTTTTTCTAAAATCTTATCCGAAGGTTTAAACTTAGTATAATCCAAATCTGGTTCAATCTCTTTTATTTTACCAATATGATCAACGATTGCTGAAGATGTTAAACCTCTTTTTTCGGCAATTTCTTCTAAAGACAATCCTTCTTTTACATATTCTAAAGTTATTTCGTAAGTTGATTTCTTTTGACCTTTTTCTTTTGTTTTATTCTTTTCTATATTCTTCGCAATTTGCTTTTTATCTAATGTTCCACCGGAATATCGAATAAAAGCAGCCCAAGAATTTTGTAATTCTTTTTCGTCTAATAATGCATCTACTTCGTTTGATAGAACTTGAAAACGTCTGTCTGCCTTCATTGCTAGAGAATCAATTTCTAGAGCAGTTTGATTTAATCCATGTAACATCAACGAGTTTAAATCGCGTAAACGTGAAAGTGCAACATAGCCTTGTCCTTTTTCGAATGCTTTTGACAAATCAATAAAAGCAGAATCTAACGTCATTCCTTGTGATTTGTGAATCGTAATTGCCCAAGCTAAGCGCAACGGAACTTGTGTAAACGAAGCTAATGCTTTTCCGCTTTCGTCTTCAATTGCCCATGTTTCTGGTTTGGCTACATGAAATTCTCCATCCAACGTTTTGATAATTGGTTCGTCTTTTTCTGTATAACCCGAAACATTTCCAAGTGTTCCATTTACAAAACCAACTTCAAAATTATTACGAACAAACATTACTTTTGCTCCAATTTTAAGTTCTAAGACTTCTTCTGCTAAAACGGATTTTTTCAAAACTTCTATCAAAGCTGGATTTCCTGCAACTTTTGCTTCAAATGTTTTGGAAGAAGAATCGATATTAATTAATTGTCCTTTGTTGATTCGATCGACATCCATATTATGTGTATACAAACGTGTTTGAGAATCTATTTCATCAGGAAAATATTCAATTCGAGATTCTAATAAATCGACTGTTTTTTGTGTAATATTCCCTGAACGAATTTCATTCAGAATATCATTTAATGCATTATTGGTTTGACGATATTGCTCTGTTAAATAACAAATATGTACTTTCGATTGTACCCAAGCATCGGACATAAAACAAAACTTATCTTTCGATTCTTCCCATTCTTCTCCGATTGGTGGCAACTGAAAAAAATCGCCCGAAAAGATGACTTGAACTCCTCCAAAAGGTTCATCATTTTGTTTAAAAAATTTCAAAACATAATCAACTGCATCCAACTGATTTCGATGTAACATCGAGATTTCATCAATAATCAAGACTTTTACTTTATCCATTTTATCACGAAAATATTTCTTATCGCGAAGCGAAGCTAAATAGCGATCTGAAACATAATCTTTAATCCCGATTCCTGCCCAAGAATGTATGGTTTGCCCATTCATGTGCGTTGCTGCAATCCCAGTAGAAGCTGTGATAGCAACAGGAATACCATGTTGTTTGAGATAGGTAATGTATTGATTTAAAACATAAGTTTTTCCGGCACCTGCAGAACCTGTTAAAAATACATTTCGACCAGATTTTAGAATTGCTAAAGCCTTTGATTGTTGCATAACTTATGAGGAAATTTGAAATTTTTGAATAAAAACAAAGATACGAAGATTATATTAAGACGAAAACTAGTATTTATTACGAAAAATAAATACTAGTTTTGAAACAATAAATATTTTGAATGAAACACTTATACGCATTTATTCTATTATCTCTACTATCAATCTTTTCACTCGCTAACACATTAGGTTTCGAAAAAAATATTGGACAAATTGTTAATCAAAATAATAAACAAAATACATCTGTTTTATATACTTTAAAACTTGATGGATTTAATGTTAATCTTAATAAAGTAGGTTTTAATTATGATTTTTACGAAAATGAAAATAATGTCTTAAAAACACATCGTATTGAATTTAGATTCAAGAATATTAATCCAAACTATAAAATTATTCGAAACAACCGAATAGATTACTTCGAAAATTATATTCATCAAAACAAAGATTTTGTTATTAATTTTTATCAAAAAATAATTTATAAAAATTTTTACCAAAACATTGACTTAGAATTTTATGTAAATCCTGATTCTAATAAACCTTTTGAATATAATTTTATTTTGCATCCTGGCTCAAAAATCAATGACATCCAATTTGATATTAAAGGTGCTAAAGAAAAATTAAAAGCAAACCAATTAGATATAAAATTAAGATTTGGTGATTTAGTCGAATCATTACCTAATAGTTGGATAGAACATAACAATAAATCTGAAAATATTAATGTAGAGTATTGTTATCATCAAAATGGAAATATTGGTCTACAAACAAATCAAAATATTATCAATAAAAAAGTTGTTATAGATCCTTTACCAATAAGAAAATGGGGAAGTTATTTAAGCAAATATTACTTTAACGGCTATCCAACTGACAACCATTTTATGTCAATCGACAGAGTTAAATTTCATGGTAATGAATTTTACATTTTCGGAACAACTAGTCAAAGAAATCTTGCTACTACTGGAGCATTTCAAACAATAGCTTTAAATAATACTTATCAACCTTTTATAGCTAAATTTAATACAAAAAGTGAGCGAATTTGGTTTACATATTTTGGATCTGGTGGTAATACTGAATATGCCAAAGAAATGGATATTGATAACGATGGTAATATCTATGTTGGTTTTGATGCTTTTGGAAATGGACTTGCAACTCCTGGAGCTTATCAAGTAAATAAAGATGAGTATTATGATATTCTCATTGCTAAATTTAATACAAATGGTGTAAGACAATGGTCAACTTATTATGGAGGTAATTTAAATGAAGGAATAAATGCACTAAAAGTTGACCCTATCGATAAAACACTCTATATAGCAGGATCGAGTCATAGTTCTAATCTTGTTCATTCGTCAAATGCTATAATCAAAACACAAGAATTTAATGAAGGTAAAGGGCTTATTGTGAAATTTGATTTAAACGGTAACTATATATGGAGTAGTTTAAGTTATGGAAGTATAGATGGACTTACAATTGATAATGAACATAATATAATCATTACTGAAAATCGTTCCACTTCAAGTTCAAATTCTTTAGCATATGATAAAGAACTTTCTAAATATGATAAAAATTTAACCCCTATTTGGATACAAAAAAAAATTGGACAAATTTATACACCTATAGAAAAAATCATCACTGATAATAACAATGATATCATTATTGTAGGTGCAACAATTGATCGTAATAGTGTAAGTTTTGGAAATTCTTATTCCCCAACATTTACCTCAAGCTCTGTTTATGAAAGTACCTCATTAGCTGGTTTCTTAAAAAAATTCAGTTCTGATGGAACACAGATTTTTGGCACTTTTATCGGTGAAAAAGGTAAATCATATATTAGTGATATAGTTATTGGACATAACAATGAAATTATTATAGTTGGTGATGCTACCGATGAATCAAAGGTTTCTTATGGAAGTAATCATTTTCAAACCAATATAGAAAATAGATCACTAGACATAACGAATGACAATGCCTTATTAATGAAATTTGATTCAGCAGGAAACCCTATTTGGGGATTCCTTTCTGGAGACAAAGCATATCTTAATAGATATGTTGGAGTTGATTTTAATTATAATACAAATGAGATAATTGCAGTCGGATGGAATGCATCTCCTTACATGATTTCTACACCAAATGGTTATCAAACAAAACCTATCTATGAACATCAATATGGAAAATTAACAGGTTATAATGGAACTCTTACTCTATATGAAGACAATAAACCAAATAATTTTAAGATTGATAAATCTGGTGACGATTGTTATTTAGATTCCTTAACTTACACTGCAAGTGGAGCTAATAACTATATTTGGTATGATTATGATGGAAATATAGTTTCTACATCATCAATACTTTCACCATCTATACCTGGACAGTACACATGCAAATTTGACGATGGAACAAACATTGGATACATAAGTATTATTGCACAGGAAGTAAATCTCAATTTACCTCCCACTCCAGTTGTGAATAATCTTCCAAAGATTACAAATTATTGTATTGTAAAATTAGATAAACCGAAAGCCATTACATCTTGTGGAGTAGAAATAGAAGCTAGCACTGATAAAGTTGAATATAATACTCCAGGTACTCATCAAGTATTATGGACTTATGTTGACAAATTTGGTAATAAATCTGAACAAACTCAAGAAGTAGAAGTTCTAGCTGCTGAAAATTTTCTTAACGTAGAACAAAATATTACTGTTTGTGAAAGTGATAATTATGAAATTTATAATTTAACTTCTATTGAACAAAATTTTAATATCACAGAAAATGTTAATTTTAATTACTATGAATCTCTTGATAAATTAGAAAATAATTTACCAATTAATTCTCCTGAAACATATCAAAATATTCAATCTTTAGAATATGTTTATATCAAAGCAACACTAAATTCTGGATGTTCAGCTTTCACCAAAATACATTTAAAGACAAAACCTAAACCTATCGCTAATCGTCTTGTTAAAAATCTATGTGATGTAAATTCAACTGGAATTGTTGAGATCAATTTAAATCAATTTAACACAGAAATTAATAACGAACAATCTACTACAATCACATATTATCGAGATTCAAATTATACAAATAAAGTTGAAACTACTTCTATTTCGAATAATGAATTGATTTATGTAAAAGTAGAAAATGGTTTATGCGTTAATTATTCTACAATTCTTTTCAAACTATCAAATTATACAGTGGTTAACTCTACTCCTTTTGAGACTTGTAAAAACGAAAATACTGTTGGACAATTTAATTTATCTGAAAAAACTCTAGAAATTGCAACTTCACTAAATGTTAGTTCAACTGAAATTATTTATTTTGAAACCTTAGAAGAAGCTAAAAATAATTCTAATCCAATAACAGGAGTTTATAATAACCGCCATAATCTTGACAAAATTTATGCGACTTATATTTCCACAGACAAATGTAAAACTTACGTTGAAATACCTTTAGTTGAAAATATTAATCCTATTATCAACCTACAAGACATTTACTACAAATGTAAAAATACAGAATTGGAAGTTCAACTTGATGCAAACTATGATAATGTCCTTTGGAGTACAGGAGAAAGTTCAAATTCTATCAATATTCTAAATTCTGGCAAATATTCAGTTACTGTCACAACAAATAATTGTCATGTTACCAAAACATTCGAAATTAAAGATTTCAATGAATTAAAAGTAGATTATAAATACGACGGAAAACAAGTACATTTTACCATTCTAAATGATTTTAATGCTAAAATGAGTTTAGATGGAGTTAATTATACTTCAAACTTTTCTTTCATATTAGAACAAGGCGAATATACATTCTATTTCAAATCAGAAAACGGATGTATCGAAACTCGACAAATTTATTTATATAAAGATTTACCAAGTATCATGACTCCAAATGGCGATGGAATAAATGATGTATGGAATTTATCTTATCTAAAAGAATTAAAATATGTTCGTGTTTTTAATCGATTAGGAAGAATTGTTTTTGAAGCTACAGCATCTCAACAACCAATTGAATGGAATGGTAAATACCAACTTAAATCATTGCCATCAGACACATATTGGTATATTATCGAATTAAATAACGGAGAGAAAATTAACGGAAGTTTATTAATCAAAAATAAATAATCCCTAAAAATAAAAAAGCCGGATAAGAATTAACTTATCCGACTTTTTAAACTATTTAATCTACTATTTCAATATAATTTTGTCTGCGCCTTCTTGAATTTCTCCAATCACTGCACTTCCATCAATAATATTCAATACTTTTTCAGCATCAGTTTGGTCAACGATGACAACCATTCCTACGCCCATGTTAAATGTTCCGAACATTTCGTCTTCTGCAATTCCTCCGCGTTTTGCTAATTCTTGCATAACTGTTGGAACATTTATTTTATTTTTTTCTATTACAGCTGTTAATCCTTCATTTATAATACGAGGAACATTCTCGATTAATCCACCACCTGTAATATGTGCAATTCCAGACATTTCGATTCCAGCATCTTTGATTTTAAAAATATCGTTTTGATATAATTTTGTTGGAACTAATAATGTTTCAAATAAAGGTTTACCTTCAAATTCTTCGTTAAAATCTGGGAAAACTTTACGAACTAAAGAGAAACCATTTGAATGAAATCCACTTGAAGGCAAAGCTATAATTGCTTGTCCAGCTTTTATTTTTGATCCATCAATAATTTCATCACGTTCTACTACTCCAACACAAAATCCTGCAACATCATAATCTCCAATTTGGTACATTCCTGGCATTTCTGCAGTTTCTCCACCAATTAAAGCTGTTCCTGTTTCTTTACACGCTTGTGCAATTCCACCAACAATTTCTGCTGCGATATCAGAATCTAATTTTCCACAAGCTAAATAATCTAAAAAAAATAATGGTTTTGCTCCGTGACATAATATGTCATTTGCACACATTGCAAAACAATCGATACCAACTGTATCGTAAACTTTAGAATCTAAAGCGACACGTAGTTTAGTTCCTACACCATCTGTACCTGATACCAATACTGGATTTTTGTATCCACCTAATTGATAAAATGCACCAAAACTTCCAATTCCATTTAACACATTTGCATTATGTGTTGCTGCAACTGCATCTTTTATTTTCGATACCGTTTGATAACCTTCTTCTTTATCTACTCCGGCTTGTTTATATGTATTGCTCATTTTTAATTATGATTTGATAATGATGAATTATGAATTTAGTTTTTGTTTACTTGTGAGAATAATGCTTTTTAATAATTTTAAAACTTCTATACAATCAGAATATATTTTATAAAATAATTTTTCTTCAAGATAATTACTTTTAAATAGTAATTCTAACCAATAAAGTGTTTCATCACATTCTTTTTGAGCAATTGATAATTTGTGTATAAAATCTTTAGAACTTTCAGCATTCTGAGATTCTCTAACTAATGCACCAACAGCTGTTCCGCTTCTCAAAAGTTGCTTACTTAAAACATATTCATTTTTGTTTTGTAAATCTTTTGATAACTGAATGATGTTTAAAGCTAAATCAAAAGATTTTTCTTTCAAAATATTCGCCATAATTCATCATTCATAATTAGTAATTTAATCTATATGCAAAGATTTTACTTCTTTACATTCTTCATTAGAATAATTTACGGGATATTTTTCTGTGAAACATCCAAAACAATGTTGTTTACTTCCTAATAAATCAACTAGATTATCAACTGTTAAGAAATCTAATGAATCTACATTCAAATATTCTTCAACTTCCTTGATTGACTTGTTTCCTGAAATTAAATCTGCTTTAGAAGGCATATCAATCCCTAAATAACAAGGTGCAATAATTGGAGGCGAAGCAGAACGAAAATGAATTTCTTTTGCTCCCGCTTCTTTTAAGATTTTGATTAATAATTTTGATGTTGTTCCACGTACAATTGAATCATCTAAAACAACCAAACGTTTTCCTTTGATTTTGTTTTTAATTGGATTCAATTTTAGATTTACGACACGCTCACGCATTTCTTGCGAAGGCACGATAAACGAACGTGACATATAACGATTTTTAATCAAAATTGGTTCATAAGGAATTCCTGAAGCTTCTGAATAACCAATTGCAGATGGAATTCCAGAATCTGGAACACCAATTACAACATCTGCATCTACAGGAGATTGTTCGTATAATTTACGACCAGATTCTACGCGTAGATCATAGATTTCATTTCCTTCAATATTTGAATCAGGACGAGCAAAATAAATGTACTCGAATGCACAAATATTTCGATGAGTTGGTTGATTTAATGAATATGATTTCAATCCTTCTTCATTTACAACAATCAATTCTCCTGGTTCTACATCTCGGATAAATTCTGCTCCAACAGCATCTAATGCACATGTTTCTGAACAGAAAACATAGGCATCATCTAGTTTACCTAAACACAAAGGACGAATTCCGTTTGGATCTCGAAAAGCTGCCATTTGGTTATTTGCTAATAGCAAAACTGAATAAGCACCTTTCACTTTTTCAGTTCCTTTCTGAATAGCTTCTACAATATCTAAATGCGAATATTTTTGAATTGAACGCAATAAAACCTCTGTATCCGAAGTCGCTAAAAATGGTAAACCTTCAGCTTCTAATTCTGCTCTCAATGCTTCAACTTCGATTAAATTTCCGTTGTGTGCAATAGAGAAATGAGGTTTTCCATAAATATTGTATGTGTAAAGTGGTTGAATGTTACGACGACTTCCACCTCCAGCAGTTGTGTAGCGTGTATGTCCTATCGCAGCATTTCCTTGGTATTCTTCAATTTCGGTTTCCATTGTTTTGAAAACGTCTAATACCAAACCAGTTTTTTTCACCGTTTTGATGTTTCCATCTTTCAAGAAAGAAACACCACAAGCTTCCTGTCCACGGTGCTGAAGCGCAAATAAACCAAACTGTGCAATAGAATATGTATTGATATTATTTGGAGAATATACACCAAAAACACCACATTCTTCATTTACACTATCTAGCGTATCGGCTGCATATTTTTTCAATAAATTTCTTTGGTAGAAATTCGATAAATATTCAGCTTTTAATTGGCTTTTATGTAATTTTTTATCAATCATTATAGAATGAAAAAAATGTTTATTTTAAAACTTCTGTCAAACGATTATATACTTCGTGATAAGCTTCTGAAACATCACCTAAATCACGACGAAAACGATCTTTATCTAATTTTTTACCTGTTTCTACATCCCACAGACGACATGTATCTGGAGAGATTTCGTCAGCTAAAATTATATTTCCATCAACATCTTTACCAAATTCGATTTTGAAATCGGCTAAAATTAATCCAGCTTTTAAGAATAATTCTTTCAATGCTTCATTAATTACTTCGGTTTGAGTATACATTTCATCTAACTCATCATACGTTGCAGCTCCTAATAATACTGCGTGATGATCGTTGATTAATGGATCTCCTAATTCATCTTTTTTGTAACAGATATCGAAAATTGTAACAGGAGATTGTGCTCCTTCTTCTAATCCTAAACGTTGAGCCATTGACCCAGCAACATAATTGCGTACAACCATTTCAATTGGAATAATAGAAACTTTTTTCACCAATTGTTCACGATCATTCAACTTCTCGATAAAGTGAGTTTTAACTCCTTTCTCGATTAAATAGTTGAAAATTAAAGTCGAAATTTTATTATTCATTTCTCCTTTGTCCTCAACAGTTCCTCGCTTTTGTGCATTGAATGCAGTTGCGTCATCTTTGTAATAAACAATTACTTTGTCTGCTTCCTCTGTTGAGTAAACTTGTTTTGCTTTTCCTTCGTAAATGAAGTCTTTTTTTGTTAAGCTCATCGTTGTTTGTTGTTAAAACGTTGTTTGTTTTTTTGTTTTGTTTGAAATGAAAAAGTCCACTTCGTGTTTGTTGTTTGTTTTGAAAATTAACTTGTTCAAGGTTAATCTTCGGTATTAATTTCGATTGGTTCAGGATCGAAATTGGTATTTGTTTGTTGTTTGTTTTTTTTCTTAGTATTTAGATGTTAGATTTTAGTATTTAGATTTTTTTTCTAACTAATCTCTAACTTCTAATTTCGGAAAACTTATTATCCTCTAAAATACTCAACCGCATTTTTGAAAATATTCATATATCCATTTCCTGGTATATTTTTGAATAATCCTTCTTCGTAACGTTCTGGATGTCCCATTCTTCCATATACTTTTCCACAAGGCGATACAATTCCTTCCACCGCAAAAGTAGATCCATTTGGATTATATGGCATTTGTCCTGCCAATTCACCTTCTAAATTTACAAACTGCGTTGCAATTTGTCCTTTATCAATTAGTTTTTCTAATTCGACCTCATTTGCTACAAATCGACCTTCTCCATGCGAGAATGGAATCCAAAATTCTTGTCCTTCCATTCCTTTTAACCAAGGTGAATGTGATTTATTTACTCTTACTTTGGCTAATTGCGTAATGTGGCGACCAATTTCGTTGAATGTTAATGTTGGTGTATCTTCTTCTAAATCTTGAATACGACCATAAGGCAATAATCCAGATTTAATTAAAGCTTGGAAACCGTTACAGATTCCTAAAACCAATCCATCGCGTTCTAATAAATTGTGAATGGCAGTTTTAATTTTCTCATTACGTAAAACTGTTGCGATAAATTTACCTGATCCATCTGGCTCATCAGCTGCTGAGAAACCTCCTGGAATAAAGAAAATATTTGCTTGATTGATTTCATTTACAAAAGCATCTACCGATTCTTCAACATCTTGTTGCGTTAAATTACGGAAAGGTAAAGTAGAAACAATTGCTCCTTCTCTGCGGAATGCTTTGGCTGAATCGTATTCTGAATTTGTTCCTGGGAAAATTGGAATAAAAACTTTCGGATTTTCGACTTTATGTCCTGCAAAGGCAAAACAAATTTGATCAGCTTTTAAATCTTTTTGTTCTATTACTGTTTCAGAATTTGATTTGTATGGAAACAATGAATTGAATGTTTCTTTCCATTGTTGTTTCAATTCTTTCAAATTGATTTCTTCTCCATTAAAATTGAATGAAGTAGAATTATTTGTTTGACCTAGAACATGGTAATTTTGAGCAATTTCAGCAGGAATGTTTAAATCCTCTGAATGTTCAATAATAATTGAAGCTGGATAATATTTTGCTAAATCTAAATCTGTTTTGATTTCAAATCCGATTTCATTACCAAAAGCCATATTTGCTAACGTTTCTGCAATTCCACCAAACTTAACTGTCATCATTGATTTTACATCAGAATTAATTGTTCCAATAAAATCAAAAATAGATTTTGCATTTGCTTCGTCGATTAAATACTCTTCTGTTAATGTTGGAATAAAAACTGAAAGTTTCGAGTTCTTGTCAACTAAAGTTCCTTGTACAATTTTTTCTGCCTTAGAAGGCGCAACTGCAAAAGAAATCAATGTTGGTGGCACATCAATATCTTGATAAGAACCAGACATCGAATCTTTTCCTCCAATAGCAGGAATTCCGAATTGTTTTTGAGCTTCGATTGTTCCTAATAAAGCTGCAAATGGTTTCCCCCAACGTTTAGCTTCATCACGTAATTTTTCAAAATATTCTTGAAAAGTTAAACGAATATCTGCATAATTTCCTCCTGCTGCGACAAT
The DNA here is from genome assembly GCF_965118635.1 of Empedobacter brevis. Classification (GTDB taxonomy): domain Bacteria; phylum Bacteroidota; class Bacteroidia; order Flavobacteriales; family Weeksellaceae; genus Empedobacter; species Empedobacter brevis_A. Next base: position 264,759 of record NZ_CBCPHV010000005.1, read on the forward strand.
TTTTGTCATCGAATCGATTACTGCAAAGTAAGCTCCGTGATAATTTGACCAGCGAGAAATTGTAGGATTATAACCAAATGAAGCGATTGAAACTGCATTTGTAAATCCATCTGTTGGGAATTTTTGTACTGAAACATCTTCTGGAGAATCCATTGTTTTTCCTCCAAAAGCATTTAAAATAGTAGAACGTCCAACGTTGTTGTCAAACATTTCTACCATACCTTTCTGTGATGCATGATTTAACTCTTGCATCATTGATATAAACGATTCTTTATTGAATGTTTTATTCTCAAAAGGATTTTTATATTCTTCATCCGTAACCTCAACTTTTGCTTGTTTACGAACTCCATTTGTATCTAAAAATTTACGGTCCAATTCAACAATCTTTGTTCCTTTCCAAACCAAAGTCATTGTATCATCTCCCGTTACTTCGGCAACACAAGTTGCCTCAAGGTTTTCTTCTTTTGCTAATGCAATAAAAGTTTCCACATCTTTTGCTTCTACGGCAACAGCCATACGTTCCTGAGATTCAGAAATCGCTAATTCTGTTCCGTTTAATCCAGCATATTTTAATGGAACTAAATCTAAATCGACATTAATTCCTCGTGCAATTTCACCAATTGCCACAGAAACTCCTCCTGCACCAAAATCGTTACATTTTTTGATTAATGCTAAGACTTCTGGATTTCGGAATAAACGTTGAATTTTACGTTCTACAATTGCATTTCCTTTTTGTACTTCTGCTGATAAATCGTCTAATTTTAACCCATCATGTGTTTTAGAAGAACCTGAAGCTCCTCCTACTCCATCACGACCTGTTGCTCCACCTAATAAAATAATTCTATCACCGGCAACTGGTTCTTCACGACGAACATATTCTTTTTTTACAGCTCCAGCCACAAAACCAACTTCCATACGTTTTGCTTTGTATCCTTCGTCGTAAATTTCTTTTACAAAAGTTGTAGCTAAACCAATTTGGTTTCCGTACGAACTGTATCCATTTGCTGCTTCTTTTGATATTTTACGTTGTGGTAATTTACCTGGTAAAGTATCCTCAATTTTTTCTAAAGGATTTGCAGCTCCTGTAATACGCATTGCTTGGAAAACGTAAGAACGTCCACTTAAAGGATCGCGAATTGCTCCTCCAACACATGTCGAAGCTCCTCCAAATGGCTCAACTTCTGTTGGGTGATTATGTGTTTCGTTTTTGAATTGTAGTAACCATTCTTCTTCATTGCCGTCTACATCGATTGGAACGACAATAGAACATGCATTGATTTCTTCTGAAACATCAATATTTTTAACAACTCCTGTACGCGAAAGATATTTCCCCATAACAGTTGCTAAATCCATCAAACGAATTGGTTTCTTCGTTCCTAATTCTTGACGAATTTGTTGGTAATAATCGAATGTTTTTTGAAGCGTTTCGTTGAATTTAGAATTAAATTCAATGTCTGTAATTTCAGTCTCAAAAGTTGTATGACGACAATGATCTGACCAATATGTGTCTAAAACTTTTAATTCTGTTTCAGTTGGATTTCGGTTGATAGATTTGAAATAATCTTGAATAAAAACTAAATCATCTAACTCTAACGACAATCCGTATTGTTTGTAAATTTCTTGTAATTGATTATCATCAGCAGAAATAAAACCTTCGATAACTGGAACTTCTGTCGCTTCTGGATTCGCTGGAATTTCCATTTTCGAAAGATCTTTTTCTCGAGATTCAATTGGATTGATTAAATAATCTTTTACTTTATTTAAATCTTCCGCAGACAAATCATCATTGAAAACATAAAGTAAACCTGATTTTACCGTAACATTTTCAACATTCATCAAAACTAAACATTGTTCTGAAGAATCATCGCGCTGATTATATTGTCCTGGTAAAAATTCTGTTGCAAAGTAGTTTTTAGAATAAGGAATGCTTTCGTTAATTGCATCTTCTACATGTTTGAAAACAATATCCGTCACAGGATCGACAAACACCTTATTTTGAACCTCTTGTAGCTGGCTTTCTTCTATATTAAATAGATCATAAATAACAAAAACCTTGCACACAATTTGAGGTACAAGGTTTCTGAGTTCTATTGTAGTCTTCTGACTGATAACGTCAAAATTCGATTTCTTCTGAATGAAAAGTCTTTGGTTCATTGTATTGTTTGCTGTACTATTTGGTTTAATGTGTTTAGACCATTTGTATTATCTACATCAACAAACAAATTATTTTCTAATTCTGGTGGTTCACTACCTATTTTTAGAAAAAAAATTCATTTGTAGTGGCAATTGTTTATGGTCTGCCGTAGAGACGCTCAACCTTATTATGAGCTATACAAATGTTGTAAACTTTAAAAACTAAATCACCTTTAAAAGTGAATTGCAAAATTAAACATTTTATTAGTAAAATCAAATCTAAATCAACAATATTTTATTTAATTTTTATATTAAATATTTTCCTTAAATCTTAGTCGTGATTATCAATCAAATGTAACATTTTGCTACAAAAAAATCCTCATCATTTCTGATAAGGATTTTCTTTTTTTTTATAAAATTATCTTGTGATTGTCAAATCATATTCGTTATCTGATTCATCGAACTTATATGATAATTTCATATTAAAATCTTGCATAATTTTTTTACAAAACGTATCTATATTTAATGAATCTGGAAAAGTAGCTTTGTTAACTGTCATAAACAAAGTTGTCCAATTCGTATTGTCTTTAAAAATTACAGAGAAACGTTTCTCCCAATAGATTAAAAACTTTTCTTCTTTTTCATTTATTAATATCTCTTCCATTCTACCTACTTTATAAACCAGTTACAAATTTACAACTATTTCTAATGAAAACCATTTTTTTACTAATTATTAACGTTTGAAAATTCTATTTCTCAAGCGTTTATTTGAAACTTAAGATTTGCTTAAGATTCGCTTCAACAGCTGGATAATCTTTTAAATATCAAGACATTTGTGCCATAATTCAAAAACAAAATGTTTAAAAATATATCAAAAAATCGTTATAGTATTTTACTATTTTTCAGTTCGTTATTTATACTAATTTCGTTTGTTCTACGCCTAATTTTTGCGATTTGGGTAAAAAGCGATTTCGATTGGAATATCAGCTCTTTATTGCATACTATTTTTTATGGATTAGTGTACGACATTAGTGTTGTAAGCTGTTTTACGCTATTCTTGTCCTTTTATTTTATGGTTTTACCAAACAAATTCGTCAATTCATTATTTGATCGAATTTTTCTGTATTTCGTTTATGCATTGTATTTGGTTATCATTTATTTCACATTTTTTGCAGAAATTACTTTTTGGGACGAATTCAAAAGTCGATTCAATTTTATTGCAGTCGATTATTTAATTTATACATACGAAGTTGTAAAAAATATACAAGAATCCTATCCTTTACCAATTTTGATTGGTGGAATTGTTTTGATTACTGGCTTAACTATTTTTGCAACAAAAAAAGGAAAGTTTTTTTATAATACATTTCATAATAAACCAAAAGCAAGTCAAAAAGTTGGTGTTTTTCTTTTTAATTTAATCATTGTACTTATTTCGTTGTTCTTTTTGAATAATGATAGTAGTTCAACTTCAGAGAATCGCTACAACAATGAAATCTCAAAAGCTGGAATTTTCTCTTTCTTTTCTGCTTTCCGAAATAATCATTTGAAATATGATGAACATTATAAATCTATTCCGATTGAAGATGCTTTTACAATCATAAAATCTGAATTGAAAGATTCGAAAACAATTTTTGATCAACAATTTAAAAATCCAATACGAAGAACAATCTTAGCGAATAATCCTTCGCAAGCTGAAGAAAAACCAAATGTTATTTTTGTCTTAATGGAAAGTATGAGCGCTTCTTTTTTACAAGAACAGTTCAACGGAAAATCTATCACTCCAAATCTTAATGATATTGCAAAAAATAGTATCTATTTTTCTAATATGTATGCCAATGGAACGCGTACCGTTCGTGGAATGGAAGCTGTTACGTTATCTATTCCTCCAACTCCTGGAAATAGTATTGTGAAACGTGTTGATAATCAAAACTTGTATACAATTTCGAATGTTTTCAAAGCGAAAGGTTATCATAATATGTTCTTTTATGGTGGAGATGGATATTTTGATAATATGAATGCATTTTATGGCGGAAATGGCTTTGATATTTATGATCGTGGACGAGGAAGTGTGTTAAGTGATAAAATCAATACAAATCGTTTTAACATCAATGATGATGAAGTAACTTTTGAAAATGCTTGGGGAATTGCTGATGATGATATTTACAGAAAAGTAATAAAAGTTGCTGACGAAAAATACAAAACAAAACAACCATTTTTCGCATTCGTTATGTCAACTTCAAATCATAAACCTTATACATACGAAGATGGAAAAATTGATATTCCTTCTGGAACAGGTCGTCCTGGCGCTGTAAAATATTCTGATTATGCCATTGGAGATTTAATTAAACAAGCCAAAACAAAACCATGGTTCAATAATACTGTTTTTGTATTTATTGCCGATCATTGTGCAAGTAGCGCTGGTAAAGATGCAATTGATATAAAAAATCATCACATTCCTGCTTTCATCTATAATTTGAAATCGCATGCAAATGAAAATGTAACCAAAGAAGTATCTCAAATTGATATTTTCCCAACTTTATTTTCATTGTTCAATTGGAAATATACTTCTCAATTTTATGGAAAAGACATTTTTGATCCTCAATACAAATCACGTTCTTTCGTTGGAACCTACATTAAATTAGGAATGAAAAAAGGTGATGATGTTTCTATTTTATCTGACCAAAAGAAAATTAATCAATACAAATGGATTAATAAAAATCTAATCGATACGAAAATCGATCCTGTTTTTGAACGTTCGATTATTTCAAATTATCAAACAGCCGATTATTTATTTAGCAATCATTTATTAAATGAAAAATAAAATTATTTTTATCATCAATCCTATTGCAGGAAAAGGACAAGGACAACTAATTGAAAATGATATTCAACAATATTTCAAGAATAAAAATGTTGATTTCGAAACTTATTTGACTAAAAATAGCGGACATGCAACCGAAATAACAAATCAAGTTCTTGCCAAGAATCCTGATATAGTAGTTGCTTGTGGCGGCGATGGAACTATTAATGAAGTTGCACAAGCTTTGATTGGAAGTTCTGTTGCTTTGGGAATTATTCCGATTGGTTCTGGCAATGGATTGGCTGCTAATTTGCATATTCCAAAATCGACTATAAAAGCTTTTGATACGATTCTTGATGCAAAAATCAATAAAATTGACGCGGGAAAAATCAACGAAAATTACTTTTTCAGTAATATGGGATTGGGAATTGATGCAGATGTGATTAACAATTATGCGCAAAACAAAACGCGAAACTTTTTGGGTTATGTAACAGCGAGTACAAAAGCAATTTTTAACTTTCAACCGAAAAAATTCAAGATTGAATTGGATGATCAAGATACATTAGATGATGATTTTTATTTTGTATTCTGCTCCAATTCTAACGAAGCTGGTTATGGCATTTCATTTTCTCCTAATGCAAAGTTAAATGATGGAAAATTAGACTTTCTTGCCGTAAAAAAGCTTAATTTTATACAGCAAATTCAATTTTCGGCTAATGTTTTAGGAAAACGAATTGAGAAAATGAAACAAGCAAAAGTTTTGCAAGTAAATTCAGTAAAATTCAACTCAAAAGAACCTAAAACAGTTGCGCAAGTTGATGGAGAAGCTGTTATTTTTAACCAAAATTCTATCGAAGTTTCGATTGTTCCGAACGCTTTGAATGTTATTGTTCCGAATTAGAAAATGAACATACCAAAAGTTTTAATTGTTGAAGACGAATTGGGAATTGCCAATTTTATTTTTCAAGGTTTAGAAGAAGAAAACTTATCGCCAACGCATTGTTTAAGTGGCGAAGATGCGTTATTGAAAATAAACAAAGAGAAATTTGATGTTATTTTGTTGGATTGGACAATGTTAAACATTTCAGGATTAGAAGTTTGTAAAACAATTCGAACGACTGAAAATCCAAATGAAAATACACCAATTATTTTTATCACTGCAAAAGATACAGTTCAAGATACAATTGAAGGATTGAACGCTGGAGCAAACGATTACATTAAGAAACCTTTCGATTTCAATGAATTAGTTGCACGAATTAACGTTTATCTTCGTCAGAATGAATCGAATAACATTTTGAATTTCGGAAATATTTCATTAAATACAGAAACTCATCAAGCTTTTTTAGACAACAATTTGGTTGAATTAACATTGAAAGAATTTCAACTTTTGGTTTATCTTTTCAAGAATAAAAACCGAATTTGTACGCGAAAAGAAATTATTGAAAACGTTTGGGATATTCATTTTGATTACGATACAAGCGTTATAGATGTTTTTATTAATGCGATTCGTAAAAAATTAAATCTAAAAAAAGACGATCCACGTCTCCATACAATTCGTGGCGTTGGTTATATTTCGAAAGATGTTTAAAAAATTATCCGTTAAAAATAGAATTGCGCTTTTCTATAGCCTTGCTTTTTCGGTTGTTCTACTGGTTATCTTTTATTTGATTTATTTTTCTGTTAACCGTGGTATCAACAAAACAATGTACGAAACATTGGAGGAAGAAATTAATAGCCATATTGAATACGTTTTACATGAACCTACTTTAGAAAACTATGTTCAACCGCGCGAATGGGAAGAAGTAGAACATACAGATATTGCTTTAAATCCTGTTTTTATATCGATATATGACAAAGATTTTAATCTAATTGAGAGTTCTCCGAACTTGGTTCAAAATAAATTGGATTGGAATAAAGAAGAAGCCGAAAAGAAACCTTTTTATGCTGAATACAACTCGATTCAATTACTAATTTCTCAAGCTAAATTAATTCATCACGGTGAAATTGTTGGATATATAGTTGTTGGAATTTCGACCAAACACAACCAATTAGCATTGGATTATTTGAAAACAGCTTTGCTTCTTATCTTTCCTATTTCGGTTTTATTGACTTTTATTTTCGCTCGTTTTATTGCCTCAAAATCTATCAAACCATTATTCAACGTTATACATACTGCGCAATCTATTACAGAAAATAATCTATCAGAACGTATTGCATTACCCAAAAATAAAGATGAATTATTTCAACTCTCAACAACAATTAATTCACTTTTAGATCGACTAGAATTTCAAATTGTAAAAGCAAAACAATTCTCTGCCGATGCTTCGCACGAACTTCGAACTCCTTTGGCGATTATAAAAGGAACTTTGGAAATTTTGATTCGACGCGAACGCTCGCCTGAACAATACAATAAAAAAATAGATTATACGCTGAAACAAGTCAAACGTTTGGATCGTTTGGTGGAACAATTTTTATTGCTTTCGCGAGTAGAAAATAATAGTTTGGAACTAAAAACTTCTTTATTTGAAGTGAAATCAGAAGTTTTAAAATCAATTGAACGTTTTGATGTTTTATTGCAAGAAAAAGAAATTTCAATTTCTACAGATCAACTTCAAATCTATGAAATAGAGAATTATCAAGCTTTTTTTGAAATCATAATTGATAATATTTTATCAAATGCCATCAAATATTCGAATCTACAAGGCGAAATAAATATCTGCTCTAAAATCGAAAATAATTCTTACAACCTTATTTTTGAAGATAATGGAATTGGAATGAATGACGAAGATTTGAAATTTGTACAAGAACGATTTTTCCGAATTAAAAATGATTCAACATTCAATATTTCAGGATCTGGATTAGGATTAAATATTGCTTCGCAATTGGCAAAATTGTCAGCGATTGAAATGCGAATCGAGAGCAAACATAATGTTGGAACAAAAATTATTTTGAGTTTGAATAATAAGTAAAATCAGAATTGAGTTAACTTTCTATTCATTGTAGTCAAACTATTTATTTACATTCTGATTATATATATGCTTTTCTAATTTTTAAAGTCCACTTTTTAATGAAAATTACATCAAATAATTCAAGATAAAAAAAATCGATTTTCATAATTCATTTCAAATACATTACATACACTCTACAGCCATTATCCTGCCTTTATCCTGCCTTTATGTAGGGAGTAAGCGGTAAGCGGTAAGCGGTAAGCGGTAAGCGGTAAGCGGTAAGCGGTAAGCGGTAAGCGGTAAGCGGTAAGCGGTAAGCGGTAAGCGGTAAGCGGTAAGCGGTAAGCGGTAAGCGGTAAGCGGTAAGCAAAATTAAAATTTTGAATTAGAAGTTGTTTCTTATTTTCATTTTTTATAAATAATTTTGTTATTTTGAATTAAAATATTGAAATTTAAATGCTTAAAACAAGAAATCTCTTACTTTCATTTTTTTACTCATCTAAAAAAACGAAACAAAAAAAGATGCCGACAGTAGACT